>CAVRNK010000088.1:0-48913 GCA_963721995.1 uncultured Acidobacteriaceae bacterium
TGGTTTCTCCGCACCGAATAAGCCTCATCAATCTTGCACGACCTCGACTAGGCTTCGACAAGCAACCGATGTCGATGGCCAACCGGAAGCAGCTGCTGCAAGTGGCGCTTGCTCTCGCGGATCGGACTCTCTGAGAACATGACGAGTCTTGCGGCAAATATCTGGCGCGGCCTCGCTACCGGGCTGTTGCCACTTCTGGTTTGTTCCTCGCCCTTTGCTCAGCAGCCGGCCAAGCAGGACGAAGCGCCGATTCCCGTGCATTACACCGACATTCGCAAGGCCGCCGGAATTACCTTCCAACAGGACTCGACGCAGACCGACCAGAAGTACTACCTCGAAACGATGGGAACCGGCGTGGGATGGATTGACTACGATCAGGACGGGCTGATGGATCTCTACTTTGTCCAGTCCGGCCCAACGGATATTTACAAGCCGCCACATCCATTGCGATCGGCGCTTTATCACAACAACGGAGACGGCACATTCACCGATGTAACCGAAAAGGCCGGTGTGGGTGGCGAGGGACATTACGGACAGGGCGTGGCGGTGGGGGATTTCGACAACGACGGCTATCCGGACCTCTACGTCACTGGCTACGGCCGCGCCATTCTCTATCACAACAACGGCAATGGAACCTTCACGGACGTGACTGCCAAGGCTGGAGTCGCCGATGAGGGTGGATGGTCAACCAGCGCGGCGTGGTTCGACTACGACAAGGATGGCTATCTCGATCTGGTTGTTACGAATTACATCGAGTGGAGTCCGAAGAACAATCTCTGGTGCGGTGAGCGCGCACCCGGCTATCGCTCTTACTGCAATCCCAACAACTACAAAGGACAAAAGACGAAGCTGTACCACAACAACCACGACGGCACGTTTACTGACGTGAGCGACAAATCAGGCGTGGGTCTGCCCGAATCGAAAGGAATGGGCGTGGTCACCGCAGACTTCAACAATGACGGCTGGCCAGACATTGCAATCGCCAATGATACGTGGCCGAATTTTCTGTTCCTGAATAATCACGACGGGACATTCAAGGATCTCTCGTTGTTCTCCGGGCTGGCAGCGAGCGAGGATGGACGTTACGAGGCCGGCATGGGCATCGACGCCGCGGATGTGGATGGCGACGGCTGGATGGATGTCTACATCACCCATCTTGATTTCGAGTTGAACCGCCTCTATCACAATAATCAGGACGGAACGTTCACCGACGACACATATAGCTGCGGAATCGGCAACAAGGCTGTGTTGCTGAGTGGAGTGGCGGCGAAGTTTCTCGACTACGACAACGATGGCTGGCCGGATATCGTGCAACTCAATGGAGCAATGCTGGACAATGTGAACCTCTACCACAGCGAAGTCTCCTACAAAGAACCGCTGTTGATGTACCGCAACCTGGGGAAGGGGCATTTTGAAAAGACCTCAGAGGCTCTCGGCACCGACTTCATGCGCCCCATAGCCGGTCGCGGCCTGGCTACGGCAGATTTCGACAACGATGGAGACATCGATATTGCCGTGAATGTGCGCGGCGATTACCCCGAGCTTCTTCGCAACGATGGAGGCAACGCAAATCACTGGCTCGAAGTGCTGCTGATCGGCACGCAGTCGAACCGCGACGGTATCGGTTCGGTGTTGAAGCTCACTTCAGAAGGCGTTACTCATGTCGAGCAGTCCAAGGGCGGAATGAGCTATATGTCTGCCAACGATCCGCGCATTCATTTCGGTCTGGGCAAGCGGACCAAAATCGACTCACTCGTTATCACCTGGCCCAGCGGCCATGTGGACAAGCTGACTAATGTTCCGATCGATAAGATCATTGCCGTGAAGGAAGGAATTGGAATTGTCCCCCGCAAATTCCCTCTCGTGCCATCGCGGTGAATATCTGTTTCAATAATCCCAATCAATGACTATGAATTTGCCTCGGCGGCGCTTCCTCGGCTCATCCCTTTTCCTGCTCAGCGGTACCTTGTTGGAGACACTGACGACTCCACTCTGGAAGTGGCGAAATCCGGCGCTGGTCGAAGCTGCGGTCGCGAGTACGCCGTCTGCGGTCCAGTATGTCGACGTGGTTCAGCAAGCCGGGCTTACGATCCCAAACGTGTGGGGAGGCGTGGAACACAAACGGTCGATCATCGAGGCAAAGGGCAGCGGGCTCGCATTCTTCGACTACGACAACGACGGCTGGCTGGACATCTATCTCACGAATGGCGATCGCCTCGACGCTAACTGGCCCGCAGGGAAGGCGCCGATTTCTCACCTCTACAAGAACAATCGCGACGGAACGTTCACCGACGTCACCGAAAGATCAGGACTGGGACGTACCGGATGGCAAACGGGCGTCTGCGTTGGCGACTATAACAACGACGGATGGGATGATCTCTTCTGCTGCTTCTGGGGCCACAACGTCCTCTTCCACAACAACGGAGACGGCACCTTCACCGACGTCACGCGCAAGGCCGGCCTGTACCAGGAGCAATATCGCTGGGGCGCCGGCTGTACCTTTCTCGATTACGATCGCGACGGCCATCTTGATCTGTTCGTCTGTAATTACATCAAGCTCGACCCTACGACAATTCCTCCTCCGAACGACACGAAGTTCTGCCAGTGGAAGGGCATCCCAACGATGTGCGGCCCGCGCGGGCTTCCGGGCGATACAAACATCCTCTACCACAACAATGGAGACGGCACCTTCACCGATGTCTCGGAGAAATCCGGCATTCTAAAGCCGGGCCCGCGCTATTCCATCACGGCGGTTTCCTACGACTTCGATAATGACGGGTGGCCCGACGTTTATGTCGCTGTCGACTCGGAGCCAAGCATCCTGTTCAAGAACAATCACGACGGGACATTTACCGACATCGCGGTGATGGCCGGCTGCGCCTACAACGATAACGGCCACGAACAGGCAGGAATGGGTATTGCGGTGGCCGACTACGACTGCGATGGCTGGTTCGACATCTTCAAGACCAACTTCGCCGACGACACCTGCAACCTGTATCACAACAATGGCGACGGAACATTCAGCGACGTCACTTTCGCGTCCGGCATTGGCGTAAACAGCAACTACGTGGCGTGGGGTTGCGGCTTCGTTGACTATGACAACGACGGCTGGCCGGACATTATCCAGATCAACGGCCATGTCTATCCGGAGATCGACAACTACAAGTTCGGGCAGACGTACAAAAATCCGCGACTGGTATACAGGAATCTGGGCGATGGCCGTTTCAAGGACGTCTCGGCAGAGATGGGGCCGGGCATCAGCGAGCGCTTCTCGAGCCGGGGCGCGGCCTTCGGAGACTACAACAATAACGGCAACATGGATGTGCTGGTTCTGAACATGAATGATCCGCCGTCGCTCCTGCGCAATGACGGCGGCAACAAGCAGAACTGGATCAAGCTGAAGCTCATCGGGACTAAGTGCAACCGCACTGCGATTGGAGCGCGCGCCCGAGTGGCAACCGGCAAGCATGCGCAGATGGACGAAGTCCACAGTGGAACGAGCGTAATGTCTCAAAGCGACCTGCGGCTCCATTTCGGCCTCGGCAAGGCTGAGAGCGTAGATCTGATTGAAGTGAAGTGGCCGACTACTCAGAAGATTGAGCGGTTCACGAACGTGAAGGCGAACCAGATACTCACCATCCGCGAAGGCGAAGGCATTGTCGCGCCCGCCAAGCGTCGAGCGACGTAACTCTACTTCTTCAGAAGGGCGTCAATACCTGCCTGCGCGACCTGTTCGTCGATTTCGGACTTCGCGCCACTAGCCGAAATTCCGCCGAGCAGCTGCCCGTCTACGCGAATTGGCAGGCCTCCCTGGTTAGGGAAGAATTCAGGGAACGCCATAGCCGCGGTGTTGCCATTCTTCACGGTGTCCGCCGCGTCCTTTGACGGGCTGCCGTAAAAGGCGGCGTGCCGCGCTTTCTTCTGTGCGAACTGAATTGTATTGAGCGAAGCAGTCTCGCCCTTCTCGAGAAAGAGAAGATTTCCGCTCTCATCCACGACACAGATTGTTACTGAGACATTGAGCTCTTTAGCTTTGGCTTCCGCGGCCGCAACCATGACCTTGATGGTGGCGAGGTTCAGATATTTTTTGCTGGGGAGATCGCCGGCAAACATAGTCATCACTGGCAAAAGTACCATAGCCAAAAGCTTGCGCATCCCGAAGTCTCCTATCGATCGTCTTTCGTCTAGAGCTGCCATCGTTGAATGAATTAGTGAACAACTGGCTGGCCTTGAAGGACCACCATGAATTGCTTGACTTCCTGCCGCTGGCGCTCGACAGCCGCCGCCTGTGCCTTCTCGATTTCGTCGTGCAGTTGGAATTCCTGCTTGGCCTTCGCTGATTCGTTGGTTCGTTCGTAGGCCACGCCCAGGCGGTAATGCGCGTCGCTCAATTGCGGGTTGGCTTCAATTGCCTTCAGGTAAAAGCCAATCGCCTTCTCGAAGTTTCGCTGGTCAGAGCAGATATTGCCCAGCTCAAGGTAGGCGGCATCATATTTGGGGTCCAGCGTGACTGCTTGTGTAAGCAGCTTCTCCACCTGCTCCGCATTCGGCGTGTTCTCTGAGGCTTTGAGGCGCTTCCAAATTGCCATCGCGTAGTAATACTTGGCGCGGGCATCTGTGGGATGCTCCTGGTTGTAGCGCTGTAGCTTCGATTCAACGCAGGGCAGCGGCTCCGGCGCGGCCATGCCAATCTTACCCAGGAAAATATAGGGTGCAGGATCTGTCGGATTGAGGTCGGAAGCCTCGCAGAGCCGCGCCGCGGCCTCACTGTAATTTGCACTGGCAAAAAGAGCGGCGCCCAGCGCGGCCAGCATTCTGGCTGACTTCGGGTACCCTTCAGATCCCTTCCTGAAGACCTCGGCCGCAGGCCACACCGCGCGATGCAACAACAGTTCTGAGCCCCACGTGAAATAGTTCTGCTCGCTGGGATCGAGGCGCGCGGCCTGTTCGTACTCGTGAACTGCGCCCAACGAATCTCCGGATTCCTCGTCAAGACCACCCAAGGCTCGATGCAGGTCGGCATTATCTTCCTGCGCGATCAGTTTCTGGATGTGTTCACGAGCCCGGCCATAGTCTCCCGTTTCTTTATAAGCCAGGGCGAGATCGTATTCGTTGCGGTGATTCGCGGGATCGATCTGGTAAGCAGCTTCGAGCGGCGGAATGGCCTCTCGATAACTGCCCTTATGAAAGCAAAATTCACCCAACTGATGATTGGCTTCGAAACTCCCTGGCGACTGAGCGGCAGCGGCCCGCAAGCTGGTCTCTGTTGCGCTGCCGGCACCGCCGCCTGGTAATGTCGAAACTCCTGCCGCCTTTTCGTTCGGTTTCAGCGTGGCGGTCTCGCGCGCCAGTGCTTCACTGGTTCGCAGACTGGCATCCGATCCATGTCCACCCACCGCCGTCCAATCGGTGATGCCGGCCACCGTAAAATTCGGCTTGTCTGCAAATGCCATGGCGTCGGTGGAAGTCTGTGGAGCCGCGGCCTGACTTTTCTGATCGTTCGGCAATTCGAGAACCAGGTCGACTTGAGACTCATTCCCTTGCTTCACAACGGGAACCGTGACCGCACGGCTGCGCAGCCCGGACTTCTGAGCGTTAATGACACAGGTCCCAGCTTGAATCGCAGGAAACACGTAAACGCCTTCAAAGTCTGTGGTCACAACGGAGGAGATACCGTTCTGTTCAAGACGAACGACGGCGTCACTAACCGGCTTACCGGTCGAATCGCGGACGGTCCCGCGGATTGTGGTTCCCTCCAGCTGCAACGCAGAGCTTGATTGTGCGAGTGCCAGCGCGCTTGAAAAGGTCATCAAGAGTGCGAGAAGGGCGGTAAATCCTTTGAGATCGCTGGCGACTCTTCCCTGCAAGGAAGACCGCATTCGGCACGAAAGAATCACGATAGGACGAGACGTCATTGCTGTTCGGAATTTTACTCTGCCATTCATCCGGTGGATCGCATAGCCTTTTGCGTCCAGCAACGCTAGACCATCTCCGACCTATACTGAATAGCGATGTTGGTTGAACGTAACGGCCGGGCGGCCACGCAAGCCTCTCTCTTGATCTTTGTTGGCCTGCTCGCATTTGCGTGGGAATCGCCATCCCGGGCGCAGAGTACCTCGCTTTACGAGCAGGGCAGGGCTGCGTTCGCGGCTCATCATTGGGAAGATGCCGCATCGCTGATGGCGCGCGCCGCCGAGCAGGATTCCGGCAGCAGCGATGCGCTGCTCTTCGAAGGTAAAGCTCTCGCCAATCTCGAACGATTCCCTGAAGCCGAGGCCGCTCTCACCCGTTACTCACAGCTTCATCCGAGCTCCGCCGATGCGCTCTTCATGCTTGGCTTTGTTCAGCAACGGGAGAACAAGCCGCGCGAATCACTGACTACATACACGGCGGCCGCGCGCCTGGCCACGCCGCGCGGCGACGACCTGAAAATCGTGGGCCTTGATTATGTGCTCCTCAATGATTATCCCGACGCCATCCGCTGGCTTGAAAAGGCCGTCGAGTTCGAGCCGGGAAACGCGGATGCATGGTACAGTCTGGGCCGGTGTTATTACACGCAGAGTAGTTTCCGCGACGGTGAACGAGCCTTTCAAAAGGTGCTCGCAATCGAACCGAAAAACGTGAAGGCCGCGGAGAACCTCGCGCTCGCCTACGACGCCGAAAATCGTCCGGCAGACGCTGATCGGGCATTTGCGATGGCTGTGACCCTGGCCCGGGAAACTCCGCATACCGACGAGTGGCCCTACCTGAACTACGGCGGTTTCCTGCTTGATCACGACCGTGCCGCGGAGGCGGTGCCTGTCCTGCAGCAGGCGGTTGCCATTGCGCCAAAGTGCGTAGCCTGCCACGAAAAGCTGGGTCGCGCGCTCGGCGTCACCGGATCGACCAGGCCCGGAATTGCGGAACTCGAAGAGGCTGCAACGCTCAGTCCTGACGAAGCGCGTCTGCACTACGAACTGGGCCTGGCTTACCGGACTGCGGGAATGGTCGATCGCGCGAAGGCCGAGTTCGCAACCAGCGAAAAGCTATACGGAGCCAAGTCAAAAGAGCCGCAGTAACGATTCCCGCTGCGTTTATGCCTACATCGAAGGCTTAGGGATCGGCTGGCTCAGCGGGATCGGCCTGCCGAAGTCGGGCGTCCCATCAGCGTTCCACTTAAAAGGCTGGGCGCGAGGTGACCTGAAGCTTCCGCAGCCCTCGCCCGGCGCTGAATTGGCGTGGTAGAGAATCCAGTCCTCTTTGCCATCCGGAGATTTGAAGAACGTATTGTGACCGGGCCCATAGACCGCGGCTTCCGGCGATTGCCAGAAGACCGGCTTTGAAGATTTCTTCCACGACGAAGTGTCGAGAAGATCGCTGTCGGCAGACGCCGTTAACATGCCGAGCTCATAGTAGTCTGTCCAGCATCCGCTAGCCGAATAGATGAGCATGATCTTACCGCCGTGCTGGAGGATTTCCGGGCCCTCGTTGACGTCGACGTGAGGAATCGCCACAATCCGGTTCCTCACAGTGAGATCTCCAACCTTCTCCCAGGGAAACTCCGGTGACGAAATCACGACCGGCTTGCTGCCGAGCGTCCACGGATTCTTCAGTAGGGCGATGAAGATCCTCTGAATGCCGTTCGTCGGTCCGTCCCATCCTGACCAGATGACGTATGCCCTGCCCTTGTTTTCGAAAACGGATGGGTCAATTGCCCAGCGGTCTTCCGGGCCGGTCAGCTTCCCCTTCATCTCCCAGGTTCCGTCGAGTGGGTCGGCAGCGCCATTCTCGAGTACCCACAGGCGATGTGACTCGTTCGAACCGGCATCGGCGGCGAAGTAGATGTACCACTTGTTGTCGAGGCGATGGAGTTCGGGCGCCCAGACTTCATGCGAGTAGGGGCCGGACGCCGGTGGCGTCCAGACGACCTTCTTTTCTGCATTTTTCAGATCGGTAATATCCCTGGTCTTCCAGATCGTCAGATTTTTCCCGGTCGTGTTCATGTAGTAGTAGTAGCCCCTCCACGCAATCACCCACGGGTCCGCGCCGCTCGGCAGCAACGGGTTCGTGAAGGTGTCGCTGCCGGCCTGGCATTGCGCACCAAACGGGGCAAGGAAGGAAAAGGCGACGAGCAGAGCAATAGATGCGGTTCTCAACAGGGTCATCGTGCCAGCCTTAGGTTAATGCTCGCGGGATCATTTGAAAAAGCAGGAGAGTCAGAAAGACCCCCTGGGGAGGGCACACAAGACTGGTGGGGGCCTGCCTAAGCCTGCTTCGCGACGTTGGTGAGGCTATAGCCTGAAGCAACCTAGCGCATGAGTAAGATGCACCAAGTTATTGGTTCAAATGGACCAGATAGGTATCCAGGATTGGTAGAAAATTACGGATTGCCTCGCCGACGCGAGGAATTATGGATGCAACGGCGGGATCGCGCTAGTTGGAGATGTCGATGATGCCCTGCTGGATGGCGGTAGACACCGCTTCCGTTCTGTCGGCAGCTTCGAGCTTCTCGAGAATGCTGTTTACATGGTTTCGCGCGGTGTTGCCGCTGATCTGAAATACGGTGCCAATCTGCTTGTTCGTCAGGCCCTTGGCCAGCATTTCCAGAATCTCAAGTTCGCGGGCGGTCAATGCCGGACGCGACATGCGCTGGGCGAGACGCGCGGCAATCCGCGGCGGAATGTGGCGCTTACCCTGGTGGACCGCGTGAATCGCCGCCACCATCTCCTGCTGCATTGTGCTTTTGAGCAGATAACCGTGCGCGCCTGCCTGCACGGCACGATAGATATCCTCGTCGGTCTCGAAACTGGTCAACACGATCACGCGCGGCGGGTCGGAATATCCTTGCAGGGCACGCAGCAGATCGATGCCGTTCACGCCCGGCATGCGCAAGTCCATCAACATCACGTCGGGTGCGGTTCGAGTTACCAGAGCGAGCGCTTCCTCGCCACATGATGCTGCGCCGACCACTTCGAAGCCGGCCTGCGTGCCCAGCATGGAGGTCAGTCCGGTGCGGACTACGGGATGGTCATCGACGATAAGAATACGGATCTTTGCGGACTCTTCTTTTTGCATCTGTAGTCGCTTCCTTCGCAAACTGCCAAAGGTGGTTATCGGGATTCAGCCAACCGAGCCTGGACGGGAGCGGGGCGATAATCGAGACCTGCGTCCCGCGCCCCAGAGTACTCGATATGCGGACGACCGCGGAAATGGCATCGGCGCGTTTGCGGATTCCAGTCAGGCCGAATCCGCGCAGATCGTCGCCCGGGTTGAAGCCGGCACCGTTGTCTTCGATCAGCAGGTTGATCGCTTCACTCGTGTACTTGACCTGGATGTGCAACACCGATGGCCTTCCGTGCCGAACAGCGTTGGCGATCGCCTCCTGACCAATGCGGAACAACGCATCCTTCACTGCATATGGCGTAGAGGTGTCTTCACCGGAAATGGTGAGACGCACGCTGACCGAGCCATGCTCTACCATCCTGCAAGCAAAAGCATTGAGTGCGGAGTGGAGTGTCTCGGACTGTAGGAACTCACGTCGCAGGGTCAACAGGCTGCGCCGCGCCTCTTCGTGGCTGTGCCGCACCAGGTCACAGGCGAGGTCGAGCTGCTGATTGATGCCCGGCAGGTCTTCAGGAATGCTGTTGCTGATCGCTTGCAATTGAAAGCCGATTCCAACGAAGCTCTGCGCCAGCGTGTCGTGCATGTCATGCGCAATCCGCTCGCGCTCCTCAACAATGGCCTGCAGGCGCAGATGCTTCGCATGCAGGTAGAGCATGTAGGCGAGCAGCGCCAGCGTCATGGTCACAAGCCCGATGATCACCAGGTTGCGCCCGCTCCACCACGGAGGTCCAGCCAGCTCTTCTACGTCGTCGCTCGAAGCAATCAGCAGGACAAATGGCGTGAGGTTATGCGTAAATTGCGGGTCGACCACGCAGACACCGCGCAGTCGAAGAACACTTTGCGTGTTCAGATACCCCAGAATGGCGTCACCGCGGCTGGGATTTACGATGGCGCGGAACGACTGGCCATTCGCCTTCATAGCCAGCAGAAGCGTGTTGTCTGGACCCTTGTCCTTGTTCAACAACAGGCCGTCAACCTCGATAAACCTGGCATCGTAAGCGCCGGTCGCTGCCTGGCTGGCGGTTATGGCAATTGGCGGTGCGGGAGCATGAGCCCACAAGAGTCGAATGCTTGCATTGCGCAACATGCAGCTGAAGTCATACACTTCGACCTCTCCCGACACCTCGACTTCATCGCCAAGCTTCAGATTTGGCGGGCTGGAGCTAAGGACAGCGACTCCTCCGGTAGCGTCCTCTACATAAAGCTGGGGCCGCGTGAGGATCACCGTGCCACGAACGGTAGCATGCCTCCCCTTAGTGCGAATCATGCGCAAGCTGCCGATGCTTTCGACGTCAGCCGCGGATTCCGAGGCCGCCTCAGCGGCGCGACCGGCAGCTTGATCCGCGGCCGAAGCAGCACCTGGGTCTTCGGGACGGGTGCGGCTCTGCATCACCGGATCATCGACGGCATACGGCAGGTCGCGCGGTGCATGGTAAGGCTCAACCTGGTGAGAGATCGTTAGGGCACCGGTCAGCGGCAATACGGCAAGGTTCTTCCATGCTCCGCCGGAAGAGTGGGAGCGAAGACCAATGCGCCCGCTGGTCAGGCAGTTCCTGTCGGTATACGAAACGGTCTGTTGCATTCCGTCCGGAATTTCGTTGGCGTATGCGGTGATCTGGCAGCCGTGGACGGACCCCGTCAGGTGATACCAGCGAAGAGCATGTACGCCACCCGGCATCGGTGCCCCTGCTAACTCGATCCAGCCGTGATCGGCAAACCCAATAATCAGATTTCCGTCGTTATTGCGTAAGCCGACATAGTAGCCCCGGTAGGAATCCACACCCTGCTCTTCATCGCTGGAGCGCAGGATGAGACCGGCATCTCCGGGACTTCCAAGCAATTCCACATCGGCGTTGAAGGAATAGTCCTTCCAGTCCGGAGACCCAGTCATCAATTTGGCGCCGCGCTCGTCAGAGTCGTTGCGCATCGCGCCATCGGCGATCTGCCAGGTTCCTCCAAATGCCGTCCACTCGTCGGCCTGCCCTGTGGCAAAGGAGTCGCGGTAAGGCAGCTTCCAAGACTGGCCGTTGCGAAGGTAGATCGATATTCCACTTATTGCGAAGACAGCCACGGTGGCGGAAATCGCCACGCCAAAGCGGCCGCGAAGCCAAGCCGGGATTCTCAATTTGACGCTCTCCAGTTCATCGTGAGCATACGCTGCACCTCAGGCGTGTTGAGATTCTCGCGTGTAACCAGCTTGGGATTCAGCTTGATCTCGGCAGGCACCTTTTCTCCGCGGCGCTGGGCTGCAATGAGCTGAATCGCGCGGTAGCCCATCTCGTAGGTATTTTCAACGATGATGGAGTCGATCTCACCGGTAACCAGTGGCGGGATCAACTCCTGTTCACAAGCCACGAGCTTGATCCTGCCTAGCTGATGGCTGTTCTCCAATGCAATGAACGCCCCGCGGGTTGCGGAAGAATTCAGCGCCAGAATTGCATCTATCTGGGGATTTTTCGCCAGCACATCGTCTGTGATCTCCTGGGCTTCCGTGATGTTGAAGCCGCCGGAGCGCTCATCCACAATCTTGATGCGTGGAAAGTTCGCCGCGAGGCTCGTCTCGAACGCCTGCGTGCGGTGAATGATTCCCGTCACATCGGGATCAATACCAAGGATGGCGACCGAACCTTCGCCATGAAGAATGCTCCCGATTCTCTCCGCAGCCAGACGGCCGGTCTCGTCTTCATCATTGAGGATGTAGGAAAGCTTCCCGCCCGGCGGTATCGCCAGGGGCGAGCTGATTACCACCGTGGGAATGCCGCGCGCAATCACATCACGCACCGGACCCATGAGCGCCAGCGCCTGGTCCGGCGCCAGAACCAGTCCTTCCGCTCCACGATCGACCGCTTGTTTGATGATCGCGATCTGCTTGTCGACATCGTCTTCGCTGGTGGGAGCGTTCCAGTAGATGTTGAAGCCGGTCCGCTTTGCAGATAATTCGGCGCCTGCGTGCTCGGCCTCCCACAAGATCAAGGCAGTCGTGCGGGGTATGACCGCAATCGTCGGATGTCGCGAAGAGTGGCAGCTCGTTACCGCCATCATGCAGGCAGAAATTGCCAGGATGCCCGCACTCCTGCTCGTTCCTTTGTCGGATTTGATCAGGTTGTTCAGTTGATGGGCCAGCCAGACTGGAGCATTCGTAACCAAATGGCCCATGCTCAATATCATTGGCGGGAGCGCCCCTGATCGTCAACACGGGCCAGTTCGATGCGAAACAGATTAGCGCGTCAGTTCTGTGACTTCCGAGTCGCCCGCGATCAATGCTCTCTCGGCCATGCCAAGAAACAATCCATGCTCGACGACTCCAACAATCTGCCGGATCTCCGCTGCCAGCTTATGCGGGTCATCAATCTCTCCACCGTGGCAATCGAGAATCAGATTCCCTTCATCTGTGATGAAGTCAGCGCCGGACGCAACTTTCCTCACCGTCGGGCTCAGACCAAGTCCCCGCAGCTTCTTCGCAACCAGCGGCGAAGCCATCTGGATCACTTCGACCGGCAGCGGAAATTTCCCCAGCCGGTCCACGAGCTTGCTTGCGTCCGCCACAATAACGAATCGCTTTGCAGCACTGGCCACAATCTTTTCGCGAAGAAGCGCCCCGCCGCCGCCTTTGATCAGTTCAAGCTGATGCGTGACCTCGTCCGCGCCGTCGATAGCCACGTCGATCTCAGCGCTGACGTGAAAATCGATTACGGGAATAGATAGAGCGATGGCCAGATCTTCGCTTGCTTTAGACGACGCGATGCCGCGAACCTTGAGGCCCTGCTTCACGCGTTCACCGAGCAACTTGATGAAGTGCGTGGCCGTGGTGCCCGATCCCAGCCCCACAACCATGCCGTCCTCGACGAATTCGAGACTCCTCTGCGCGGCGAGTTCTTTCGCTTTGTCGACGTTCGCCATAACAAACATCTTAGCCGACTCGTACGGGATGCCCCATAGGGTTAACACTTGTTAATCGTTCTTAAGCGCCCAGGTCGGCCACCAGCCGTTTCAGCTTCCCGTTCTTTTCGCGCAACTGCCGAAGCCCGCGCAACTCGTTCAGGCCTAGCCCCGCATACTGTTCTTCCACAGGTAAAATGTCTGCTGGCTGATGTCATGCTTCCCGGCAGACCTCAACCACCGTTTCGCCCGACTCTGCTTCCCGCAGCACCCGCAGAATCGCCTCTTCGCTATGTCCCCGCTTCGCCATCTGTCGGCTCCCTCTCTCTGTTTCAGGGAACCACGACAGGTTGCGATCTCTCTACTTCCCGCCTGTCTAGTTTTTGGGTTTTCGGTCACGGAGGAAACCATTTTGTGAAGATTCAGAATTTACACCAAGTTGTTCGCACTCTTGAAAACAAATGGGCTGATTCGCATGTGCTTGTTGTCGGCGATCTGATGCTGGATCAGTATGTTTGGGCGAAGTGGGCCGAGCCTCTCCCGAAGCTCCGGTTCCAATCGTGAAGGCCTCAAGGCGTAGTGAACAGCCAAGCGGCGCAGGCGTGTTGCTATGAATATCGCCGCTCTCAGAGCGAATGTCACACTTCTCGGATTCGTTAGGCAAGACGGCAACGGTCATGCGTTGACGCAGCTATTGCAGAGGGCCGGCGTCGAGACCTGAATTGATTCAAGTAGATGATCATCCCACCACCACCAAGATTCGGATTCTCGGCGGAAGCCAGCAGATGCTCCGGCTTGATACCGAGAAGACCGATGGCTATCCTCGCGAAGCCTATGAGGCTCTAATTGCAAAACTGCAGGACCGCTATGGCCGATGTAGACGTGGTCGTGCTTTCCGATTAGCAAAGGGCGTTCTCTCTGAGGAGGTCTGCCAGCGTTCAATTCAAATGGCGCGCAGTCGTCGGATTCCCGTGCTAGTCGATCCGAAGCAACGCGACTTTTCCCGCTATCGTGGCGTGACTGCCATTTTGTCCAAATCTCTCGGAACTTTCGGCGGCAACTGGAATTTCATCGAAGAATATCGATCAGGTTCTGACTGCTGGACAGGCTTCGGTTCCAGGCTTCAATTTCGATTGCCTCATCGCCACCATCAGCGACAGGGATATCGCCATCCGGAGCAAAGAGTCCAGGTTGATTGCGCCCGCGACGGCTCGCTAGGTCTTCGATGTCTCTGGTGCCGGCGATACCGTCATTGCGGCCCTAGCTCTTGGGATTTCACGGGGACTAGAGATCGAGACTGCGGTTCAGCTAGCGAATGTCGCAGCCGGCATTGTCGTTAGCAAAGTTGGTACCGTGCCCATTCATCGCGATGAGTTGCTGGTTGGTCTTACATCAGAGATTGAATTACAATCGGAAGAAAAGGTGCCCATCCTTGATGCTTTGCAACTGAGGGTTTCGGACTCTGATCTGACACAGGGGACAGGAAAACCCAGCTGAGCGCCGTGGCGAAGTATGGGATCTGTCAATTGGCTGTGGGCGAGATTGGCTGGATTTCTTATGCGGAATTAGAGGCTCAGTTTCGAAATCCTCACGAAGTATCGGAGAATCTTCATCTGAGTCCCACGAGGGTTCTTCTAAGCCGTCCCAGTAGTTTCGCTCGCAAGAGGGAAATTCTGGCTTCGCGTTCCGAGATTGCTCTAAGTAAGAGGTGGGTTCCTGATGACACAGAAACATAGCTCAGTCCGAAACGTTGCCCAAGACATTGCAGTGAGCGACGAGAATAGAGAGAGACATGACCGTTACGCGGGGCTGCATACCACCAAGCCAATCGATTAGCGGATCGTACCGCCGAATCGTGAGCGCCCGTTCCTATACAGATCATTAAGCGGTCAGAGGATGTCATGCGGATGATCTCAGAAAGAGTGGTGACGGGGTCTGAGGAATGCTCGAAGACTTCAAATGCTGAGCAGAAGTTGTACTTCCCTATTTGCGCTTGCTGAAGATCAGAATGCCCGTAAGGATCATAAGTATCATAGTTCCATCCCTTCTGACGAAGCAGCATCGCAGTCAGACCATTTCCGCCGCCGTAATCAAGTGCAATGGTCGTGTTCTCTTTTCCGGCCAAGAGAAGTTCGATTTCGGATACATTTCGACGTGGTCGAATGTCTTGGTATTCCGGGTCTACTTCTGCATACTTTCCGTTATAGATATAGGCGCGCCATTGCTCAGAAGTAAATTCATCGAAGAAGGTCGTGAATATGAATTTGCATGAAATACAGGAACGGTAGAAAATAGGAATACCAGCCAGCCCATCTGGGTAAAGGCTGACGTTGCAGCACTTCTTGAAATCAACTACGTCGAAGAGCTGCGTAGCGCTTCCACATATCTTGCAGTCGATCCGAGATAAGTGCCTCTCAGCGGATAGCCGATCCAACGCGTAATCGAACAGCGAATCTGATGACTCCTCCATCGTGACATTCATTATGACATTTCATCTGGTCTAACCTTCCCGGAGCCGATCACATTGTTACCTGGCAATTACCTATGCGGTTCCCCCTTTCGCCGAAACTGAAAAACGGTCTCTCAAATAATCTGTGTGGATCGCGATGCTAGATGACATTGTGCATGATGGCCTGATGGCTACCCGCGAAGCCGCATTGCACTTGTCCACGGTCGTTGGATGTCCAATACATCGTCACCGCGATACTGCGCCCAAGTCCAAGCGAACGGTGCGGTAAGATGAAATGCGGGGCTGGGCGCGCGTGGCTCCATCCGCACGGGAAAGCATCGCGCCACGCTACGAACCTTGAAGGCTTTGCTTGAGCAAGTACGAAGAGGCTCTGTACGCTGTGGGCAGTAGCGTTCGCTTCGTTTGGAAACGACGCCTCGGAAAGGAGGCGTGACTCGCGCCCGCAAAAGAGGTACCACGACCAGAAAACCCAAAAGGCGATAGGCATCAGTTACCCTGATTGCGAATTCGGCCCGATCTGTGGCCCTCGACCCTAATCTGTGGCCCTCGACCTTGCGACAATGTCACGGAGGGGGGACTTCCAAATCATCGACGTTATTGCTAGACTTGGCCGGATCTGAATCGACCAACCTCTTCCCATAGAACTCAGGACATACTGAGCTTTGCGAGCTTTGATGGTAAAAGCGCTTAAGAAGCCGCGGAGCCGGTGCCATCCATGCATCGACTTGCGCCAGCGTGCTAGTCACGGTTCTTGCCGAGGTATCCAATGCACCGGCGTCCCATTTCAAGACGCGGGGCAACTCCTGTATACTCTAGCAACCACAGATCGTCCCAGTGCCATTTGGAATGCGGCGTACGTGCGCCGGATCAACGAGGCGAAGCAGGAGCAATCAAGAAGATGACTGTTTTGAGTCTCCTCCGCGCTGATTTGGAAAGACAATATAAGCTTTGCGGTACATCGAAGCGTGCCAACTTGGCGCGAATTTTTGCACGTTGCCTCCATCCCAAATTCTTGCCGCTCGTTATCATTAGAGCTGCCCACCTGTTTGAGGCTTGCCGCCTAACCATTCTCGCTCAGATTATGGCCTATTCGAATATTCTCCTCTTTGGAATCGATGTTGCCACGAAGTGCGAAATTGGTCCCGGCCTTTTCCTTCCGCATACGACGGGTACTGTGATCGGCGCATCAAGGCTTGGAGAGAACGTAACCGTCTTTCAGAATGTAACGCTTGGTGCGAAATACGCTGATATGGCGTGGAACATTGACATACGACCGACTGTCGGGAATGAGGTCATTTTGGGTGCTGGATGCAAAATCCTTGGCGGCATCCACATTGGAAATGGAGCCATCGTCGGCGCGAATTCGGTTGTTCTTGATGACGTTCCGGATCTCTTAATCGTTGCAGGAATCCCAGCACACTTGGTCAAGTCGAGGGAATTAACGGACATCCAAGAGGAGATTGTCTGATGCTGGACATCACAATAATCATTGCAAACTACAACACACGTGAGCTCCTGCATCAGTGCATTGAGTCAATTTATGAGTACACCGCGGGGATTAGTTTTGAAATCATCTGCATTGATGACAATTCATCTGACGGAAGCGCAGAAATGGTTGCTACGATATTTCCCTCCGTCATCCTTATACGAAACAAAGTAGGACAGCGGTATGCAAAAAACAATAATCACGGGATGCGGGTGTCTAAGGCGCGGTACGCATGCCTCCTCAACAGCGACACAAAACTTGTGAGCAACGCGTTTAGGGAGCTAGTCCATTTTATGGACACGCATCCGGATGCCGCTGCATGTGGCCCACGCCTTCTGAATCCGGATTTATCGAACCAGAGCTGTATTAGACGATTTGCAGGCCTTGGAACGATGATTCTTCAAGGACTCAATTTCCATTTCTATTTTCCGAATGGAAAGGTGTCCAGAGAATATTACGCATCTAATTTCGACTATGATGCTGAACAGGTCGCAGACAGCATCGGAACCACAGCATTCGTTATTCGCAGGGAAACATGGGAAAATGCGGGACTATTGGACGAGCGCTTCCCGCATTTTCAGGTGGACCTCGCATACAACCTTATGTTGAAACGAAAGGGTTATCGCGTCTACTATACGCCCTGCGCCTCAGTGATTCACTACGGAAGCCAAAGCATTAATCAAATGGCCCGAGAGAAGCTCATTGAGCTCCATCGCGCTCTTGCCGAATTCAACGATGTCTACGACTATTTTGGGAAGAGCCCGATTCAAAAAGCGCTTGTTCGCCTTGCCCTGAAGCTACGTTGTTGGATCAAGCTGGCCGAATATCACTTGAGCCGCGACAAACGAGTAATCAAAGGCCCGGGTGCACCAAAACTGCAGACCTAGAGTTCTCATGCGGCGCAAAACTAATCAGATGATAAAGCGGATTCTTACCTTTCCGATATCCGCCCGCTGTTTTTTGTTACTTACTATTCTGTTGCGCAAGTCTGGTCTACTTCGCCGGCCGGCCAGCGCGCGCGGATCTTCTGTCCAACGAGTCTTCATCTCCCATCCTTATTCCAGCGTTGGCGATTTAGTGCTTCTGCTTCCGCTGGTCGAGAGAGTAAGAGCAGAGTGGCCATCGGCTGAGATAGACGTTGTGGTTGGAAGCAATGCATGCGATCTACTTGACGGCGTCAAGGGATTGCACAAGGTTTTTGTGTGCGGTTCTCAAAATGCGCGGGTACGCATAGCTGGATACTATTTCCGCTTCTTTCGAAATCTTTTGTTCTATAGACGACAAATCATGTCCTTCGATTATGATCTGGCTCTGGCAGCTCGATGGGGATCCATTATGACCTCTGAGGCGATTTACCTTGCTTTTCTGACCGGCGCCGGAATGCGGGTTGGCTACGCTGCGTCGGTGGACCAAGGGGATCCGGGACTGGACAAGCTCTTGACCCACGTTGCCGTCGGTGGCGAAGGTGAGCACGAGACGATTCGCAACCTTAGGCTTCTTGATCGAGCAGGCCTTGCGGGGCCCCGGAATGCTGATGACTCTGTAGTGAGCCGCCCGATCCAACCGTTGTTAAACCTCGTGCATGCTTCCGCTTCCGAATGGGAGAGGCTAAGTTCGATTTTCAAATTCTCACAAAGCTCTTCGCGGTATGCGGTGTTGTCTCCGGGAGCCACCAGACCCTTCAACCGTTGGCCGACAGAGCGTCTGGCCGCGGTGATGCGCCGACTTCACGAATTGTATTCGCTAAAGTTTTATATCGTTGGTGGCGCGTCGGATGCGCCAATTAGTGAACATTTGGTGCAACTTGCACCTGCGTATGCCGTTTCAATTGCTGGCGCAACTAACCTCCGGCAGCTGAGTCTTCTTTTGGCTCGGGCGAGTCTGTTCCTAGGAATGGATTCGGGTACGGCCCATATAGCTGGAGGATTGGGCACGCCGACCGTGGTTGTTAGCCCCTTTCCCTCCAGCCGCCGAGACGAGCATCCGAATTCCCCAGGTCGTTTTCGTCCGTGCGGGCCTCGGGTTTGCGTTCTACAGCCGGAGCGAGCACTTTCACCTTGTGATCCAACTTGCTCTGTTCGTGAAGCTCATTGCATTCTCCAAATCACGGTTGAACAAGTCGTTCAGGCCTCAGCGGCCTTTCTCGAAGCAGATAACGCAGAAAACTCTTCGCGCATCTTGACTTGAATTCGGTCAGTGGAGGTTATTACAAGTTGGTTTGACCTCAGCTCACCAAGAAAGACTAAAGCGTGCTCGAGGGTGCTAACGTTTCCGTGAATGTGGTCTGGCCGAGCCCGTTGTTTGCCGTGTCAGCCGATTTCGCGTATGACCTGCCCCCTAACCCCGCATAGTTGACCCTGTAAATTTAACCCGTCGTCGGACCTATGGGAATGTATGGTCCGCCGTCAAATTGCAAGCTAAATCTTTGTGGTGAGTGTTTTGGATCTGCGCAAATGTATCCGGCCTGTTTGTGGAGCTGAGCTCCTGGCCATAATGGAGTCCGCGCGTCGCTTGTCTACAAAGTGGGTCGAACTCCTAAAGGTTCTCATTCCCACAGAGGCTTGAGCAACGCCGGTTGAGACCGCTCACTCACACATCGATTTGTCTCGCAAACTTGAGAGGAAAACTTCGTCGTCGGAGGGTTGGGAAAGTGTGGAATCGCGAAGCGATTTCCAAGCCCGTACTGCGGGCGTCTTTTCCAAGCCCGATTCAGGCTGCCACGAAAGCAGGTGCGCAGTAGTGGGTGCCTTTGCTCAAAATAGCCCATGCGACTCGAGCCGTTTTGTTGGCTAAGGCGACTACTGTTACCTTGCGATGGCGTCGTGCCGAAAGCCTGGTCAGCCATTCGCCGAGAGCGGAAGGCTTTCGTTCCATCTGCATCACCACGGATCGGGCGCCGTGAAGCATCATACGCCGTAGGTACTCAGCAGTCTGGTCTTGCCACCTGTCGAGTGTTGTCGCGGAACCAGTCCTAACCAGGCTGCCAGGTCCAGTCCTTTTCTGAAGCTGATGCCGTTACCGATCGCCGCAACCAGTGCTGTCGAGACGATGGGCCCGAAGCCCGGCACCTCCATCAAGCGATGGCAGCTATCATCTTCCTTCGCGATGCGAGCCAGTTCGACGCTCGCTTCTTCGATCTTCCTTTCAAGCTCATCCCACTCATGCTTTAACTTTACGAATGGCGATTCCACGTTCCAGGAGGAATCCGCGTATTTGATTCATCACAGCCGTTCTTCTCGCAACCCAGCGATCACGCACGCGGTGCAGCGCTTGCAGATCCAATTGCTCGTCATTCTTGATTGGGACGAAACGCATCGTTGGTCGCTGCACGGCTTCCGCAATCGCTTCCCCATCTAGGTAGTCGTTCTTGTTCGTCTTGACGTAGGGCTTCACATACTGCGCGGGCATGAGTCTGGCATCGTGCCCCTGATCCCGAAGGGCACGAGCGAGATAATGAGCACCTGCGCAGGCTTCCATCCCGATCAGCATCGGCTTGCGGGTTGCTGTGTAAATCAGGAGCTGCTTCCGTGAGAGCTTCTTGCGAAGCACAGTCTCACCACGAGGGCTGAGGCCAATCAAGTGAAAGGTGGTCTTGCTCAGGTCGATGCCAATCGTCGAAATCTCCATGGTGAAACCTCCTGCCAGCTCAGATAATCGTCCGGATGGTACAGGCGGCGGACCATTCCATAGTGGGAAACGCAGCAGGCATTTTCCAAGTGAGGGGAGCTCGCGTCTTTTCTATAGCTCTGGGTTAGTGCCACACGCGCAAACTCGGCTGGGGTTCCTGTAGCGGCCGAGACTGCTGTGTGGTCGTTGCTCGTTGCGCTCCGCCTTCCAGTGAGTTATCTTCCTGCGTGCATCGAACAGGTTCGTGAACCAGCTGACCCGCAGACATTCTTCGCGCAATCGGCCGTGAAAGCTCTCTAAGTGCGCGTTCTGCGTTGGCTTCCCGGGCTGGGTGTGCCGCAACTCAATCCTCCACTCCAGTGCCCAGGCCAAGAAATGACGACTGGTGAGTTCCGGGCGGTTGTCACAACGAATCGCCACCGGGGCGTCCGCGCATGGCGATGACCTCATCCAGCACCCGCGTCACGCGCCGGCTGGCGAAGCCGATGTCCACTTCCAGCGCCAGGCACTCCCGCGTAAAAGCATCAACGACGCTCAGCACGCGAATCACACATCCAGCCGCAAGCACATCGTGAGCGAAGTCCAGGGCCAACTCCTGGTTGGCGCCGCTCAACACTGGCCGCGGAGATCCGACACGCGGACAGTGCCTGCGCTTCTTCCGCTTCAGGCACAGACTTGCCTCGCGATACACCCGCCACAGCCGCTTGTGGTTGACTCCCTCGCCCTCGCGTTCCACCAGCACCTGCAATCTCCGATAGCCGTAGCGCGGCTTCTCCCTAGCCAGTCGCACCGGCTTCTCCCGCGGTGACTCATCCGATCGCCGCGACCGATACCGATAGCTCGACCCCGCAATCGACAGCAGCCCGCACACCCGGCGCGAGCTGGCTCCATACTGCGAACGAAGCCAGCTCGCGTCCGTCCTGCGGTCTACGAGCTGAGTCCGTTTTTTGCGATCAACCGCCTCCTTCAGCATCCCCTTGTCCAGGCTTAGGTCCGCCACCAGACGCTTCAGGCGTGAGTTCTCGTCTTCGAGCGAACGCAACCGCTGTGCCTCGCTCACCTCCATGCCGCCGAACTTCACCTTCCGCGCATAGATCGTTGCCTGGCTGACGCCGCACTCACGCGCCCACATCATCCACCGTGCGTCCCGCTTCTCCCTGCTTCAACACAGCAATGATCTGCGCTTCCGTATGCTTGCTCTTGCTCATCTCGCCCCTCCTGAATCCGAAAATCATACTCAGTTTTGTGCGGATCCAGGGGGCAGGTCATACGCGAAATCGGCTGACACAACCGGAGCCCAAGCCCTTGTGGTTTGAGAAGCAGGCCCTAACTCGGTAAGTGAAGGAGTCCTCGATCCTTCATCTCGGCGAGCGATTGTTCGTATCCCGATGTTTCCGGCTTGGACTCCGTCGCCCAGTCCAAGAAAGTCCGCAAGCCTTCTGCGAACCTCCATTGCGGCTCGTATCCGACCAATTGACGAATCTGGGAAAGGTCAGCCATGCCATGGCGAATGTCTCCCTCGCGAAACGCCCCGGAAACCTCAACTATTGAACGGCCGCCGCAATACTGATTCACCAGATTCGCTACATCAAGGACTGTAGTTCTCTCGCAAGAGCCGACGTTAAGAGTATGACGGCCGCTGACGCTCGTGAATATGCAAGCCTTGGTCGCCCGAACAACGTCGGAGACATGAACGAAATCACGGCTCTCGGCGCCGTCTTCAAAAACACAGATGTTCTTTCCGGTTCGAGCGAGATTAGAGAAGATCGCAAGGATCCCGGTATATGGATTCTGGAGCGATTGTCCAGGGCCGTAGACGTTTTGGTACCGAAGTGCAAATGTAGAAATTCCTAAAGCTCGCCCAAACAAGATGGCTGTCTGTTCTTGCATCTGCTTTGTAAGGCCGTAATAAGAAGACGGCAGCAAAGGTGCGATCTCAGGAGTCGGTATAGTTCTGCATTCAAAGCCACAGGCCGGGCAAGCGGGATCAAATTTGCCACTTCGCTTTTCGTCACTGGTCCTCGACGGCGGGTAAACTACACCGTCCTTGTCGCATCTATATGCGCCCTCACCGTAAATCGCTCTGGACGACGCTACAATGATCCTTTCCACTCGGAGCTGCGGAGTCTTTGCAAGGACCTCGTACAATGCAGCAGCTCCGCCGACATTGCTTTGCTGATAGCGGCAGACTTCATACATCGATTGCCCAGTTCCAGTCTCGGCCGCGAATTGGACAACGCATTCGATGCCTCTGAGGGCAAGTTGGACAAGCTTCTTATCTGCTGCATCTCCCCGAATCAGCTCAACGTCACGTGCAACGTCGACCGCAAGCGCGCCGCGTGATCCATGTACCTGTGGAACAAAGCTGTCGAGGATACGGACGTGATGTCCTTCCGCCAACAGCGCTCGCGTTAGATGTGTACCAATGAAACCCGCACCACCTATAATCAGAATCTTCACTTTGAGACTCGCTCCAATTAGCGCAAAGAAGCTTCACGCGATTGCTTGTTACGCAAAATCCGCGTCCAATGAGCCCGAGATCCAAATTGGGCCTCGCCGGGTTGATAGGCGTCACTGCTTACGGACTGGCCACGAAGGGTGACAGTATCCCATGAGTGCCCCCCCGAAGGCCCTGCCGAAGCGCCCTTTATCTGTCACTTGCCGCAAATGGTCCTCAATGTCTCGCCATTTGAGACTGCGGTCGTTCCATGCATTGGAAATGGCCCTCTTCATCGACTCTATGTCTCCGAAAGGAAATCGCCACTCATGGGGAAGCCACGTCGCCATCCCATCGCGATCGGTCCCGGCTACAGGAATCCCACGAGACAAGGCTTCAAGCATCACAAGTGGTACGCCTTCTGTTCTCGAGGGTACAAGGAGTAGATCGATTGCGGCATAGATGGTGTCCATATCTGCCTGCCAACCCATCACTCTCATTCGCCCCCGATATTCAGCATGATCAATCATCTCCTGCAGACGAAAGGAGTCGGGGCCCTCGCCCACAAAAAGGAGGAACTTGTCGAGCAGGAAAGGATCGCTCCCCAGCCCTTCGACGAGCCAATTCTGGGCCTTCTGCCCGAACTCAATACGCCCAATTACTGCAATGACATTTGCATCCCCTGCCAAACCCAAGCGCGCACGCGCATCCTTCTTGGCAACACTCACAACATTCGGAACGGGAATATAGTTCTCAACCGTGTAGACTGTGGCACGACGATTCTCACGTCGAATGTTGGCAGCCTGCGCATCATCGATCGTAATATAGTTCGAGATCAGCCTATAAAAGATCGACCGCAACGCATTCCAGATTCGCGGAAATCGGTAGGCCACAAGTTCCGTTGAACGTTGCGCCATCGGGATATAACTGCAAAACTGCCTACCGCTTAGTCGTGCTGCAAGCACGGCTCCATAGGAAGCGACAATGCCGCCCTGAAGAATTACGACGAGATCTGGCGGTGACTTCGTGAACTGGCGCGCTACCGAAATGATCTGTCGCAGTGCGCGGAATGAAGGACGGCGTACGTCAAAAGGATGGTCACAGTTGATGACCGCATAGGGCAGGGCAGCCGACGCCAATTCAGCCGCCAAGCGTTCATTACGCGCGTTGATAAGCCAAGCGATCTTGACCTCAACTCTCTGTTCGATCATGGCCTGATGCGCCATGATCGCCATTCTCTCGTGCCCGCCCATCGCTGGTGATTCGGTGTAGAAGACGATCTGTCGCATAGGCGTTCAGTTCAAATCTACTTCGAATTACACTAAGAATGCATTGAATCTTTACCACCACTAAGCACTCTTCTTTACCTAAATCAAGCCGGAGCAAAAGAGTTCTTTTTTTGTGCTAAGACTACACAGCCGCAAAAGTACTCATACCGCTTCGGGAAGATCGAATTCAAGAAATAGCCGATTATCGTACAGGGAAAGATCAGCCCTAGTTGGCCGGTCAGGCGAAGAAAGCGATTCGTTGGCAACACTCGCGATATATAAGCTGCGATGAGCTGAAAGATTGCCAAAACGTATGTCGTGGTTTTCCGAATCGATACCATCTCGAAGCCATGGCATTCCAGAATGCGCGAAATGCCATAGCTAGTGTAACGCGCACAGTCGTAAGGAATCTCATGCTCTTCCCACGCAAAGGGTAGTGAGATAAGAAGATATCCGGACTGGCGCATGACTCGCCATATCTCAGTCAATACCTCGTCGAGGTTAAATATGTGCTCGAAGACCTCGAATGAAACCACAGCATCAAAGCGGCCGTTTTCAAACGGCAGGCTTTTGCCATCGTAAAATACGTCGATTTTGCTATCACTATGGGTATGTCCGCTTACTTCTATATCGACGCCGAGGTAGCTCTCGGCGACAGAAAACAAATGCTCATAGGGTTTCGATCCACAGCCAAAGTCCAGGACGTGTCCACGGATCTTAGGAGCAAATTCTGCAATTGCCGTATACAAACCCCTACGGATAATACAAGCAGGATTAAGAAGCACGCCGAGTAGTTCCGGAGCGAAAGTCTGCTCCGTCGTTCGCTTACGAAGATCCTCCAATGCATTCATGTCTCACGCGTCCAGATACTGCGGTTCAACAAGTCGTAATTCTACTGAGTCGTGCGATGCGACCGTGACACTGCACTTAGGGCTTTATGTACAGCCGGCCCGTGTCATCGATCCGAAAGAGAAATGGTCGAATATTACTCGCCTCAAAGTATTCGTCAACAGCCTTCCTTGCGCCGGCCCAATGGCCGTAGTCATCGATGATGAGAACGCCGTTCTTCGAGAGCCGGGGAAACAGATGGATCAACTCGTGCCGGGTTGACTCATACCAGTCGGTATCGAGCCGAAGTAGTGCGATTTGATCAGGTGCAGCATTTGGGATTGTCGACTCGACCAGCCCTTTTACAGGGTGAATCCGACTGCCCGGGTAACCCGTAGTTGCAAGATTCTGTCGCACTTCTTGAAGAGATGCGCGCGCCCAGACTTCAGAGTTTCTCGATTGCATCGCCAGAAGGTGCTCTGCTGTTTCTCCCGTCGCAACTCGAACGTCTTGGCCGGTTGGCCGCGACATCCCTTCAAAGGTGTCAAAGAGATAAAGCTCAGCATCATCACGACCGAGGCGGCGCAAAGATAGAGCTATCGCCATGCTGCTGCCGCCCTTCCATACGCCACATTCGACAAAAGCGCCAGAGATTGAATTTGAGCTGACGTATTCCACCGCCATGCATAGCGCAGCCAGCCTTTCAAAACTCGTCATAGTAAAAGGACGTGCGCGGTCAATTACATCATGGATTTCCTTTGGTAGGTCAGGCAAAGAGGTGGCGGCCGATGTCGAGACGCGAGAGATCTGATACCCCAACCTTTTTGCTGCCTTGTCTGCAATTGCACCAAGCATAACGTCAAACCTCGGTGATGAGTTCGATTGATTCCTACTTGCGACTAATAGTTTGAGGTCGGTCCTTCTATGGATGTCATCTAGGCGAGTTCTGAAGCTCGGGTAAGGGTTCCGATGGCATTTGGTGCCAGACTCGTCTACATTTTACGAACACTACGGTCCCATATCCAAGATAGAAGATCCCACCCCATAGTAGATATCCAATTGCGATGCCAGTAGCGCCCCACAGTTTTCCTGCAAAAAGCGTCGTTCCAGCAGTTAGGCTGGCGACCAATATCGATAATACAAGAAATGGTTCTCGCTTATGGGCGCGCAAGTAGGCTGCTTCGCAGAACAGAATATGTGCGCAGAATGTGGTGATCAAGACAAGAGCAAAGAGCGGCGTTGGCAAGACACGCGAGGTCAGTCGGGGGTAATACGACTGTAAGGTCAGGAACAACAGCAAGACTCCTGTCTGACCAACAAGTAGCAGAATTGCGGATTGAATGAGAGCCCTGAAGAATATGCGGTCGAGGGAAGCATATTCCCGGCGAGCGATCATACCTCCAAATGGAGACGCTTTCGTGTTGACCCAGGCGTAAGCGACTGTTCCCAGCGCCGTCGCGATGCTCATAGACATGCCCATCCGTCCAGCCTCGGCTGCTCCACGGTAGGCGAATAGAACCGGATTGAAAAGAGGTTGGATAAAGTAGCTGCAAAGAAAGCTCACGGCAATGCGCCATTGGAATGGCCAAATTTCTCTGCTCCAGCTAATTCTTTGCCCCCCGGTTTCCCGGTGCAAGAGAGGAAGAAGGAGGCGACGTCTGGATATTAGAAAGACCAAACCCGCGGTGGCCTGCCCAGCGATGATCGCTGCCGGCGCGAAGAGCCCGTGGTGAAGCAGAAGAGCGGTCCAGGCGAGTAGGCTTCCCAGCACAGCCTGGCTCAATCGCAATCTGGCCACTTGAGAAACGAATCCGCACCCTTCAATGAAGGAGAACACTGGATCCATCTGAAACGTTAGCGTTGCCGCCAAAGCAACACAGATCCACGGAAGCCTCCAACCCGGGCCTGAAGACGCGGATTCGTGAATGGAGAAAAAGTACAGCCCAGCCGACAGCAGGCCTATTGCCATGAGGACTGCTGCAAAAGAGTACCACCGAACTGATGTTTTGAGGACGGACGCAAGCCGCGAGTGGGCCAGTTCGTCGCCGGCGATGATGCCCACGGTGTCAAACCGAAGGTGGGCGCTCTCGTGCGCGGCAAGTTGCAGAACCACAAACGAGAACCCAAGCTCAAACAAAGTCTGTAGGGACACTAGGCTGGCAAAGGTGTAGTAATATCCCTGCTCCGACGGGCTAAGGAATCGCGCAATCAGAATGACATTTGCAAGCCCTCCAAAGATGGTCCAACCGCGCGCAAGGACTGTGAATCCGATCGCACGATCAATGCCAAGAAAGTGGCAAAGACGTTTCAGAGAATTCACGATCGATGCGCCCGCTGTACAAGATGTTGATCGGCTCTCATACAGAGCGTCCTCGTGTCACGTTGAGATTATCTCTATAGCGAGCGCGTGGCTCGCCAAAAGACTCGCCCCATCAGCCATGCCGCCATTGAGGCTCCCAATGTCTCGTCGTCATGCTTTTGTCTTAAATGCATTCAAGTCTCAAGAGATTATAGTCGTAATCGCTGACCCGAGGATGATCGCTTTGTTGGCAAACGTGGGGTGACGTCTGACCGTGTGCGTCAACCGTCCAAGGTTGCTCAAAACCCAACTGGCACACAATACTGCAGAGACCCACTTGCGATGGAAGAGTCCCAAGCCGATTTCCAAAGGTAATGCAGCATCCGATTGACCTACCCCCCCTGGATCCGCACAGAAGGAAGTATGATTTTCGGATTCAGGAGAGGGCGAGATGAGCAGGAGCATGCATACGGAAGTGCAGATCATTGCTTCGCTGAAGCAGGTCGAAGCAGGACGCACGGTGGATGACGTGGCCCGAGAGTGCGGCGTTAGCGCGGCGACGATCTATGCGTGGAAGGCGAAGTATGGCGGCCTGGATGTCAGCGAGGCACCGCGACTGCGCTCGCTGGACGATGAGAACTCACGTCTGAAGCGTCTGGTGGCGGATCTGAGTCTGGACAGGGAGATGCTGAAGGCGGTCATCGCAAAAAACGGACTCAGATCGTAGACCGGAGGACGGATGCTGCCTGGCTGCGGTCGCAATTTTACAGCCAGTGAGCGCCGGGTATGCGGGCTGATGTCGATGGCGGTGTCGAGCTATCGGTATCGATCGCGGCGATCGGACGAGTTGCTGCGGGAGAAGCCGGGCTACGGCTATCGGAGATTGCAGGTGCTGGTGGAACGCGAGGACGAGCGAGTGAACCACAAACGGCTGTGGCGGGTGTACCGCGAAGCGGGGCTGTGCCTGAAGCGGAAGAGGCGTAAACACTGTGCGCGCATCGGATCGCCGCGGCAGCTGCTGACCGACGCCAACCTGGAGTGGGCGCTGGATTTCGCGCATGATGTGATTGCAGCCGGACGAACTATCCGCGTGCTGAGTGTGGTGGATGCCTTCACGCGGGAGTGTTTGGCGCTGGAAGTAGACACCGGATTTGCCAGCCGGCGCGTGACGCGGGTGCTGGATGAGATCATCGCCATGCGCGGACGCCCAGCTGCAATTCGCTGTGACAACGGTCCGGAACTGACTAATCGTCATTTTCTAGCCTGGGCGTTGGAGTGGAAGATCGATCTGCGCCACATTCAGCCTGGCAAGCCAACCTAGAATGCGCATGTGGAGAGCTTCGACGGCAGACTGCGCGAAGAGTGCCTGCCGGTCAGCCGGTTCACGAACCCGTTCGACGCACGCAGGAAGGTAACTAACTGGAAGAGGGAGTACAACGAGCAACGACCACACAGCAGTCTCGACTACAGAACCCCGGCCGAGTTTGCGCCCGTGGCCAAAACCCAGAGCTATGAAAAAGAACGTGGGCTCCACCCACTTGGAAAACACCTGCGGCGTTTCCCCCTTTCCCACAGCTCCGGCGACGGGCTAAATTTACAGAATCACGAGTACGGATTTTGGGGGCAGGTCACGATGACGTGCCAACGTTCTTGGGATATTCTCCCTCGCTGGCTATGAAATCAGTAATCTAAAATGTAAACAGCCTGATGACCATAGATGGCAAAGGCGAAGCCGATTTCACGAGTCCGACTGTGGTACAACCGGCCGGCCGAAGCGATGACAATAGCATCGGGACCTTGAGAGACCGTGCAGAATGTCGAATTGAAGAAAGATGGCTTCGGGCGGTCATAAGGCTTCAGGAGTGTAGTCTTCGCCGAATGTACCGGGCACTGAAACGGATGGCTAGCTAATGCTATATTTTGCGCTCTGGATTCTGTTTTCCGCGGGATATTTAATTTCGATTTCGAAAGCCTCAAGCGGCCTGTTCAAGCGCATCTTCCCGTGGGTTCTTCTCCTTCTAGTCGCTGGGCTCTCGGGAATTCGGTGGGCAACCGGTACAGACTGGGAATCGTATCTGACATTCTACGAAAGTGGCGGGGACTTCCACGACTATATGTCGTACTGGCATTTTGAGCCAGGGTTCAAGTTCCTCATTTGGTTGCTTCATTCTTTGGGAATTGGATATAGCGTTTGGCTCTTCATCCTCACGTTCCTTGTGCTTGTGATTAAATTGGCTCCGATTCGTGAGAGGCCGTATGTTGCTGTTTGCTTCTTGGTGCTCTTTGGTTCATCAATGGCAAATCTGTTCCCGACACGAGAAACCTTGGCAGTGTCGCTTGTGATTCTCTCAGCTTCTTGTCTCGTCGAGAGACGCTTTCTACTTTTTCTTTTCTTTATCTTACTTGCATCATTGTTCCACAGCACCGCCATTGTTTTCGTTTTCGCACCGCTCATTCTTATGGCAAGCTATCGTACTCTTGTGTTAGTTGCTCTCATTGGCGGGATCCTATTGGATTTTCTTCTATACAAGTTAGTAGCAATCGTTGCGGCCCAATTAGGGCTCGCAGATTTGCTATCCTCGGCACAATTCTACGCAGACACAATCGGCGGAAGGATATCCGTCCTCTCGATTGCGCAAAAAGTCATTATCCTACTTTTCTTCGCCGGTGTACTGTCTAAGTGCAAAGACCAAATGACCCGCTTTGAACTAGCATCGGTCAAGCTGACCTTTTTCGGTTTAATTGCATCGATGGTGCTGGAAAGCGGCTCTCAGATTTTCAATAGGCTGACAGTCTATTTCGTGTCCTTCGAAATTATTTCTGTTTCCGCGATACTCTGGCTGTATTCGAGACACCTGATTCTAAGGAGGTCATATATTCAGCTCCTAACTCTATACGTATCTGCATGCATGTTTTACTGCATCCGGTTCTGCGGGCTCTTGGCGAGTTACCCTGATCTGTACTACCCGTTTGAGACTATATTTCAAAGCAGTCATCGTGCGGTCTACTAGCGAACCGCAGCGATATTCTTGGGTGGGATTCTCGGCCGTATTCTCAGTGGCCGCAACTCAGATTTCCACCCGGATGTCCAATTTCTGGCTGAATTGTTTCAAGAAATCGCGAGTTACCTCCGTGATTGAATGCGTGGACTTGAGCTGTTCATAAGGACAATTCGATGGTGGTGGACCATCCGTTTGCCACTTTCGCAGAACGTGCTCAACCTCATCCAGGTTTCGCACAAGAGAGAACATGTCGTCTCGGACAAGCCTTCCAAGCGATCGGAAATAGGGGTTGTCGTAAGCGATGATTGGCTTATTGTAGCGAACTGCGTCAAAGATCGATCCGGAGGCCGTCAGCTGGTAGGAATCACACGGGCAAAAGAACAGGACGGCGTCCAACTCGCTTACTGCGTGATCATACTCGCCCTTGTCCGTGAAGCCATCCAGCTTTGGGATCTCGACAGCGGCTGTTATGTACTCCAGGAGGGGCGGGAAGACTTTTCCGATAATCCGGAAGCGGATTCGCCCGTTAGCGATGTCTTCCTTGAATCTTTCAGCCAGTTCGAAAATGTGATGTGTGCCCCTGCTGGAACTTGCGGCACCAATCGCCCCTACTATAAAGCAATCAGTCTTTCCCGTATTCTTTTCGGCGATCTCTGGAAACGTGTAGGGATGTTCAATGGCAATCCAATTGGCCGTGGAGATCTGTCGTTTTTCAGCTTGGCAAACAATATTCTTTGCCAAGACGACTGGATAAAGGTTCTTCGTTTGAATTCGTAGAGATTTTGGAAACCAGAATTGCGGCAGCCAGAACCTCTTTTCTGGTCGAGTAAGAGATTCCAGTTCTGAATGAATACCTAGGATAACGGGGCAGCCGACAGGGATGACCTTTAGGACGAGACGCAAAACAATGTGCGCAAAATGCGATGCGCAGAGCACGTGGAGCAGTGTTGACCTATTTCTTCGAGCGTGTACAACGACTCGGAGAATGCGAAATAGTGTCAGGAATTCACGCAAGAGAACCCGCGGGGCGTGCCATCGGAAGATTTGTCGAAAAGAACCAAAGCGGTGCGTCTCGTCCACCGGTACTGCTCGAGCTAGGGCCTCGAGATGCCTCCGCTCTGCGAACAAATGGATTTCTTGCTTGAGATGTTCGCGATAAACCCGAAGAAAAAATAGGTTAACCTCAATATGCATGAAATCAGACGCATATAGGTCCGTTACTGTAACCATGTCAGAACCAGACTCCTGTAGCCGGATGCAGTAAGGTCGAAGGCATATGTGTCAGCCTGTCCTGGCAGCATTTACCCATATCAAACACCGCAGTCGAACGACGCTGTTCGCAGAGAATAGGGTACGACCGACTGGTGTCGCTTGCTACAGGATAGTGCATCAGCGACTGCAGTCACAGTTGATGAGACAAATTATCAAACCGTATGGGGAATGATGACCTATGTCTCGGGCATTGATTAGCGCTGGTCTCTTATTTGCAACCTTGTTGTCTCGAAACCAGACAGAGCATGGAATGAGCCGTGTCCAAAGAGCCTTTGGCCCAGCGACCTCGTCCCGGAAAACTCAGCCCAACGAGATTGGAGATTCCGGGCGTCGCGTCATTGCGAGCCGCCGCGGGGAAGCCTGAAAGATGCAACGGAGGATTCTTGCGCGCTATCGGGCCTTAGTGAAGGAGAGGGCGCTGCGGAGAAGCTCAGCTTTCCGTGATGACTCTTGATCCTTCCTGAGGTTTAATAAGCCCACCTGAAATAGAGCCGCGCAAACGCCAATGAAAAGTTCCAGAATCGTTGCCACATCGTTATGAGACCTCGCTTCGAGAACGAGCGTCTGTTAGGCGGAACGCAGGATCAACAACTTGAATCAACGCGCCCCTGCTTGGCCTCATCCAGCTTCGCCATTTCGAACTGCCGGGCGAGAATATCAAGAATCGTTTCATAGTACTTCACGTCGCGAACCCTGCGGACATATTCGAGTCCGGCCCCGGGACTTTTCCCGTAGGAACCATCCAACTTGCGTCAGAGTTCTCTTCAGACCCTCCGAGCTTGGCCAGTTGCGCACGAAGATCGTCAGCCGACAGCGAGGTCTGCGCTGGGCATGGGCGCTTATCGCACTCGCGCACTTTCCGCCAAGATATACTTCTTACATGCTTCCATGCGGGCAGAATCGATTATTCCAACGAGGAGCATCCCCCGATGAGACGTTTCAACGCCTTGGCTCTTCTGCGCCGCCAGACAAGCTCGGGTAGCTGGATTCCGGAACTGGATGGCCTCCGCTTCATTGCGATCGTTTCCGTTGTTTTTTTTCATATCGCCGGCCAGATCCAACATCACAATTCCGCACAGGTTTCCAACCATTACGCTTTGGTGTCGCGGGCTTTCCTGAATGGATATCGCGGCGTGCAACTGTTTTTCATGATCAGCGGATTCATCCTGGCGCGTCCCTTTGCAGAGCACCACCTGTTCGGCAAACCAGCACCTTCACTGGGCCGGTATTTTCTCCGTCGGGTCACCCGGTTGGAGCCGCCTTATATCCTCAATCTTCTGGTCATGGCGACCGCCAGTGTACTGATGCTGCATCAAACGTGGGGCTATATCCTGCTTCACCTGCTGGCGAGTATCGCCTATATTCACTACCCGGTTTTCCATAGCTTCAGCGTAATCAATTCAGTAGCCTGGAGTCTGGAGATCGAGGTGCAGTTCTATATCCTCGCCCCTTTCATTGCCAGCATTTTCATGATCCGAAGCGCTACCGTGCGGCGCCTGACACTCCTTACCCTGATCGTAGCTGCGGGAACATTGCAGATCGCTGCTAATATTTCGAAAGACACCCTTGCCGGCGAGGTCCAATTTTTTCTCGGAGGGCTGTTGTTGGCCGACCTCTTCCTTACCGCGTCTGCCCGAAAAAGCGATTGGAGATGGGACCTGATAAGTCTGATCGGATGGCCGTTGGTGTTCCTCGCCGGCCCATCAGGAATGCAAGTCTGGCTGCCCTTTCTCATCATGCTGCTTTATGTCGCGGCTTATCAGGGGATAGTCATGCGATCCTTTGTGCGAACTCAGTGGATCGCTATTACTGGCGGAATGTGCTACACGATCTATCTATGGCATGCTCCAGTTATGACGCTCATGGAGCGAATTACTGCCAAGGTGGCGATACTTAATTCCACTAACTACGGTTTGCTGTTCCTTAGCCGCTGCCTGGTCCAGATTCCTGCCATTGCCGTCGTATCGGTTGTGCTTTTTTTGTTGGTCGAACGACCGTGCATGGATCCCAGATGGCCGCAGAAGCTGCGCGACTATTTTGCGCGCCTTTTCGGAAACTCTGCCGTCTATGAGGGCGCGCCAGAGGCGTGACCGCGAAATCTTTCCGGGCGTAAAACCAGCAACGCCAAAAAACGAAGCGGAAGCCAGCTCATATTTTGACGATCTGGAATGGTGGACGCGGTAGGAATCGAACCTACAACCTGTCGATTAAGAGTCAACTCATCAATACCCGTTAATTCCGCGAAACTCTTCTGATTCCAAAGGAGTTCCGCCGCACTTTGCCCGCACAGACAGGCTCTTTACGAGGTTCAGTTGGTTCATTAAATTCTTCGGTGTCAATGGAGGTCGGGCACATTTTGGGCACACTCGCACCTTGAGGGGGTCGCGATCCGTGTTTGTTGGGCACACTCAGCCGGTCCTCGTTAACCAGGCAGCTGTGAAGCCCGGAGTACCTCTGTTCTCAAAGGGGCAGAGATGAGCAGTAGGACGACGGGGTGGCCATGACTGCCGATCTTTGACCGTTATTGTGTCAACCATTCACTCTTAGCTTTTTCAATGACTTACAACTACCGCGAGGGCTACCCAAGCAAGCGGACCATCCAAGACAGCTCATTTTGTGGAACGGATTGTGGGATGACAATCCACAATCCGCCTTCGCCGAAGTTTCGCCTATACTCTCCCCATGGGCGGCGAGAGAGCTTCCACGACACGAATGCGTCTCGCGAGCAAGATTTGCGCTGGATGTAAGGCATCCCCTTCCCAACCCAGAACGCCCTGGCGAACGACTCTGTACCAAAATGCACTATCGCCCGCGCACCAAGGCACCGCATCTATATGTACTTCTTCCAGCGCAGTGGCTGGTACTGCCAGTTTCTTGAGGAAGACCTGAAAACGCCGCCACCAAAGACCACTACGCTAGATGATCCTGCCAGACTGTTGGAGATCGCCGAGCGCGGCGGCTACCTCATGAACCTCGAAGGACGGCAGGCCATCGAGCACGCGATTGAGAATGAGCGCGGAGGCGTGTGGCTGCGACTGACCGACGAGCAATACCAGAAACTCAGGAAATGAATTTCAAAAGCGAGAGGGCGACTTCCCTCGCGGGATGTCGCCCTCTCTGACCGATTTTGTCGAAGATCCGGTACGGCATCCGAATCGCGCCGCATCATCGCGGTCTGTTCGGAACTACGAACAAAGCCCGCACTTCCCTCACTCCTCCGCTATCAGCGTCGCAAAAGCTTTATCACTTCCATCTTTCCAGTTGCCTGACGTGAGTACCGTTACCAGAGACGAAGCGACAAACAGAAGATTGCTGAGGCCTTCCATTTAGGGAATGTCGACGGCCTCGCCCTCGATTTTCCTCCTGATTACGATGCCGCACCGCAGTCGACACAGCCCGTCATCATCTGCGACGAGACGACCGGCACCAGAACTCTTCATATGATGTTCTGGCGCTTCCTTCCTCCCTATGTGACCGATCCCAAAAAGTTCCGGCTCGACACCATCAATGCCCGCGGCAAGAGCCTCATGGACAGCAATGTCTGGCGCGAGGCTTTCCTGCATAGCCGATGCCTTGTACCGGTGGACTCCTTTATCGAGTGGAAGCGTATCGACCCCAAGACCAAGCTGCCTTGGGTATACACATGTGTCCGCGGACGAGGTCGCTCTTAGCGGAAAAGCGACAGGTCGATGCCGTCAGCGATCGCGCGATGTCCCGCGTCGTTCGGGTGCAGATGATCGCCGCTGTCGTAGGCCGGCAGAAATCGGGTGGGGTGAGCGGGGTCGTGTGTCATCTCATCCTGATCAATCACAGTGTCACAGCCGCTGCTCTTATCCCGGATGAAACTATTGAAGCGCTCGCGGGTGACCTCTTCCACCGGTGTCCAGTAGCCGGCCCCCTCGAACGGTGTGAGGGTTGAACAATAGAAGCGAATATGGTTCATGCGGGCTGCTGCAATCAACTGCTCAGTGCCCTCAATCAGCGCCTGCAACGTCGGCGGACGCCGAGTCGAACCGAGATCGTTGATAGGGTCATCAGCGAAAATCACCCATCGGATACCGGGCTGCTCGACCACATCGCGTTCAAATCGACTTTCGGCGCTCGACCCCGCACCGGCGTGCAGTAATCGATTGCCGCTGATGCCCTCATTGAGCACGCCCACCCTGATTCCCTCGTTCGCCAGCCGCTGCGCCAGAATATCCGGCCAGCGCTCGTAAGCCGAGTCAGTCGCTTTATAGCCCTCGGTGATCGAGGCCCCAAGCGTCACGACCGCTCCCATCAGCGCTTTTCCCTTCACGTCGACGTTGGTAAGAAAATAGTAGGAGCCGACAGTTGCCGCATGCGGCAATTCAATCTGGCCGCTCACGTCACCGCTCGCCAGATAATTAGTCCGGTGCGCCGACAGATGCCAGGTGATGGGACCTGGAGTCTTTGGCAGATAGAAGCTCACGGCCACTTCCGTCAGTGCCGACAGCTTCATCGGAACTGGATCGCTGACCAGCGAGGAACCCGTTGCCACAGTCGCGGATCTCCGATGCGCAAACCTGACCGTGTGGTCCGTGCCAGCAACGACTGCGCCGCCGGTGGACGCGATCGCCAGATGCACATCTTCGATCCGGAGGGACTGAGCTCCGAACAAATTGGAGACGCGAATTCGAACTTCCGACCCGGCAACGCTAGTTCGCACGATCTGTCGAAGCGTTCGGTCAGCAAGAGCCGGCGAGATCTTCCCCTCCATCGGAGCCGACGCCCAGGTTCCGACCCATGCGCCCTCTCCACGCTGCTCCGCCGAGAATGCCGAGCCTGCGATGATCAGAACAAGAAGAAGACAGGATTTGTCGCGAAGAGCAGCGTCTCGTCGTGCAGGGCGAGAAGTCATCATCTTCCTGCTACCGGCCTGCCAGCCCAATCTGTACTGGTCCCAGCTTCTTAACGCCTGAAGCAGCCGATCCGCTGACTGGAGTGAATTTCTCTTCAGCGGCCTTCTGGTCGTGGCGGGTCAGCAAATATCGATCCCCGTGAGTGACGCGTATCTGCAGAACCGGACCCACATCCTCGCTCAGGATTCTGGCGCCTGTGTTTGAGAGCACATCGACCGCCTGCCCGGGCCAGGGATTTCGCACCTCAAGCTGCTGCGTGATGCCCGGTTCAAGAACGACTGTCGTCACCGCGCCGTCGTGGACCTGAACGTCGACCCGCGTGCGCGCACGCACGAACACAGAACCGTCAAGATCCCATCCCGGCGGGATCGCCGGCGCGATGCGGATCACGCCGTCGTAGTCCTGTACAAGAGCCTCCTGCAGGGCATCCGCAACGATTCCCGTCTCCTCGATGTAGAACTCGCCATAACTGCGATCCCAGTTCGCAAAGCCGTTCACCGTGTGCTGCGAACGCTCGGTCACGGTGACGAGAGTGGATCCAACCTCGCTGCCGAGACCGAGCCGCGCGGCCTGGATCGGATCGAAGCTCCAATCAGCCACTCCGCGGAACAAGCGATGCTCATAGGTCCGCCGTGCCAGCGCGAAGAGAGGCGACGCATCCCCGATGAGATCGTAGGGCCACACTGGCTCCAGCCCAATATTCTCGGCATTGTGATTGTGCGCATCGGGCTGCCAGGACTCAGCGATCATGTCCTGACCTGCGGCATCCGCCGAGGGCGGCAACAACATGTGCGCGCCCGCGAGCTGCGTGCGGGGAAAGTCCGGAATCCTGGGAAGAGCCGCGCGCAGTTGCGCCACGAGATCGGCATCCCGGTGCAGCAGCTGCGCTGCTTCGATTGTTGCCGGATAAAACACTTTCGCCGCCGCGAGATCGGTCGTTGGATCGCTCACATCCCATTGCGTCTCATGAGCATTCGAAGGCGACGTATGCAGCAGACCGTCCACGCCGGTCTTCTGATACGCCAACAAAAATTGGGCCGACGCGGCCATCACCGGATAATTGCGCTCAAGAAAGGCGCGGTCTTGCGTAGCCAGATATTGCTGCCAGATCCACAGCGAGACCTCGGCACCGGTCGAGAGGGTGCGCGCGTTGAAATACGGGGACCAGTGCGCATCACAGTCGTGGGCGAGACTGATCGGGGTCCAGCTGGATTCATATTCGATGCCCGGTCCGTTGAAACGCATCGTTTCCGGAATACAGGCCCCCGCGCGTCCATCCAAATATTGATGCGTCCAGTTTTCTATGGCGGGCAGATCTTCGCGGTAGAGGTTGAAGTACGGCGCGTTGAGATCGTAGAGGCCGGCGCCGATGTTGGCCGCCACCTGCATGCGCAGATTCCAGTGCCAGAACGCAGAGGAATCCCAGCGGTGCGCATCCCGCGCTGACGACAACATATCGGCAACGCCAGCCTGACTGCCCGGATACTCGACGCCGCGCTCCGCCGCGGCGGCATAGAGATAAATGTTGCGGAGATTCTCCATGTAGTCTCCGGCCCCATCGGCCGACGTAACCCGGATAATCGCTGCGCGGTTCCAGAAGGCATGCCACCAGGCGCGATGGGCCTCGCCTGTCCCGGAAGTTAGAGCCGCCCGGACCATCTGCAGGGCGTTCGCGGAGCCGTCATAATGCGGCGCTGCCACGACAATCCGAAAATGTCCGTCCGGCATCGGTGTAAACGATAGTGTGACGGTGAGCGCATCGGTCGCTGCCGCGGATACGTGTCTGGCTTCAGCCGTAATCGCGGCCAGCGATCCGAAGTGCCGCCCTGAAGCTCCGGGCCTCGTGTTGTCCACCCAGGATTCCGACAGCAACCCCATGGCTCCGTCCACCGCCGCATGAGCCTTGCGCGGCCCCCATAATTCCAGTCGGGCGGTCTGCGGCTTGTCAGGATTCGCACCGTTTACATCGACGACCAGAGTATCCGTCTCCGGCTGTACGTAAATGACTGCCTGCATGCCGCCGGCCTGTTCGCGAATCTCGCCGTCATACAGATCGAGCCTTCCCGAATAATCCCCAGCCGCCGTCAGTGCAGAGAGTCCGGGAATCACTACCTGACCCGGCGAAAGGCGGTCCGGCAATGTATCAGCGCGGTTCAGCTGCGCAGTCAACCCATCCGCCGCCCACACCGCGACTCCGAGGCGGCCATTCCCCAGAGGCATGGCTTCGCTGGCATCGGTGTTGGGACGGCCAAGGAAGATGTCCGAGCGATGAAGAACGCCGGGCACATCAATGTGGAAACGCCCATCGTACCAGGCTGTCGAAGAAGCTGAGAGAGGTGGCGCGGCCAGTGCATAGAAGGCCCAGAATCCGGCCATCAACCCCGCCGACAATCGCAGAGATATCCTTTTCATCCTCACTCCCAATCGATCTCACAATTGTTCCGTGGCCACCCACTGCCGATGCGGCGCACACTCGGCGAATTCCGTAAGTCCACCCGTCGCAGGCACACCGCCGTCTTACTCCGCAGCCGTCTCCGTCGACATAGAAGGCGGAGCATCCTGAGGAGCGCTGCCCCATTCCGGATTGGGCACAGGTCCCATCTCGAGAGTCAGATTGCCACCGTTCGCAATATCAGCATGGTGGAACCAAGGCTTATCGAGCGGCCGCCCGTTGAGAGTGGCGGACTGGATGTACTTGTTCTGTGCAGAGACGTGATCGGCAACGATGGTGATCTCTTTTCCATTGCCCATGCGGATCGTAGTCTTGGCAAAGATTGGGCTGCCGATCTCGTAGACAGGGCTTCCAGGACAGACCGGGTAAAACCCCATCGCGCTGAACACATACCAGGAAGATGTCTCGCCGCCGTCGTCATCGCCCGGAATCCCCAGGGGGCCGTCCCCATACCAGATGTCCAGCAGCTGGCGCACCCGACTTTGTGTCTTCCACGGCTGTCCAGAGAAGTCGTACAGATAAGGAATATGGAAGCTGGGTTCATTGCCCTGCGCATACAGGCCGACCAGACCCGTGGAGTCCGGAAATTGATCGAGGAAGTGAAACTTCGAGGTCCCGTACTGCTCTACAAACAGCCGGTCCAGCCTTTGATTGAATGCATCGCGGCTATCGAAGAGATGTATCAGGCCGGCCACGTCATACTGCACGCCAAATGTGTAAACCCACGAGTTCATTTCCGTAAAATAGTCGCGCCCGCCCTGACCTTCGCCTAACTTGGGATCGAAGGGCTCCACCCACTTGCCGTCGGCGCTCTTTGGCGCCATAAAGTCGTTTGCCGGATTGAAGAGGTTCTGATAGTTGTGCGCCAGGTGGATAAAGTACGCAGCATCCTTCTTTCTGTCCAGTGCGAGAGCCAGCTGGGCCGCACACCAATCGTCATAGCCGTTCTCAATCGTCACGGAGACCGCCTGGCGCCGCTCTGGCGTCACCTCGGAAACGGATTCCTTTTCTCTGTAAGCCAGCGCCGGGAAAAATCCGTTGTTGAAATAAATTTTGTCCAGGGAAGTCAGCAGAGCACGACTCCACGGGAGCAGCGTGGCCTCGGTTGCATTCTTGCGAATGCCCTCATACGCCTGCTCGACATCGAAATCGCGGTAGCCTTTCTCGTAAAGGTCGAGAATAAACTCCGCCGCATGGTGCCCGATCATCACCGCCTGCTCGCCCGCGACTGAGGGAAAGGAGGGCATCCATCCGCTCTGCTGATACATGCGGATGTAGGAACGCGCCATATCCTGCTGCCGGTGCGAATCGAGCAGCGTCTGCAGCGGATGGAGTGAGCGGAAGGTGTCCCAGAGGCCGTCATCAACATAGAAATCGTGGCCCTCGGAGGAGTGCACCTGATGGTCATATCCGCTGAAGTAGCGCCCGTCCTCGGTGATATCCGTCATGCGATTCAGCGAACGATAAAGAGCGGTATAGAAGACCGTGCGCTGCCGCTCTGTTCCGCCTGCAACCGCGACAGCACCCAGAGCATTGTTCCACTCGGCGCGTGCCCGCTCCTTCACTGCGTCGAAGCCCCACTTTGGAATTTCTCGTTCAAGGTTGCGGCGCGCTTGATCCGTGCTGATATATGAAAGGCCGACCCGTACGTCAATCTGCTCGCCGGCGGTCGTAGCAATGTCGGTGACGAATCCGATGTCCTCCCCATTCATATTCGTTTCGTGTCCGAGCGCACCCTTCTGCCAGGTCTTCCAGGTCTTCTGGGGAGAGGAGAACTCAATATAGAAGAACTCTCGGGTTTCACCATCCGGATCGGCCAGCGGGGCAACGTCTCCCCCTACTTGCTCGCTGCCCTCCACGGCTCCTGGTCCGGTGACAGTAAACCTCGCGTGGTTATGCAGGCTCAGCACCAGATGACTGTGCTGGGCGGCTGGATAAGTAAACCGGTAATAGGCGGCTTCCTGGGTCGTGGTCGCCTCGACCTTGATCTTCCAGGTCTGCAGATCGGCTTCGTAGTAATACGGGGTTGCGCTCTCGAAATCGTGATCGAAGTCTGAAGCATAATCCGCCGGCTTGGTCTCTTCTGGTCCAACGGACGCCATCAACAGGGCTGGGCCCGCGGGGAATCCGTAGATTTTGTCAGCAAGATAGCGATCGGTGATACCTGGCGTCGTGACCGGAGCCACACGGGCCATGCCGTAGGGATATTGCACCCATGGGATAGTTGCCGTCAGAAGCTGGCCTATACCGCCGATATTAGGGTCTACATAATCGACCGGTTGTTTCGCTGTCTGTGCCACAGCTGCTGCTGTGCTAATTCCCAGAACGCCCGCAAGAGCCAAGCCGCCCGCACAATTCATCCTCATCTCACCCCTGAAACATCGTTGCTGAAGCTGTTGATCGTTTGCGCTGCGACCGCCTCAACGGACGCGTCATGGCTGCAGATTGAACTCGGTGCTCAGACTGGCTCGGGAAGACCTGCCGGCCCATACGGTATAACGACCTGCTTCTACCGCCCACTTGTTCTCTGCATTCCACACGGCGAGTTGCCTTTGCGGAACAACGAAGGTCACAGTACGAGTCCCACCCGGCTGCAAACGGATCCGCGAAAAGCCCTTCAGAGCCCGCTCCGGTGTCTCCACGCTGCTCACGTTCTCCCGCACGTATAGCTGCGCCACCTCGTCCCCTACCCGGTCGCCGGGATTCGTCACATCGACGGTTACATGAATGTCGCCGTGGCCGCCTGGTGTAGGCGCCTGGACCGGCAGTCGATCGTAGCGGAAAGTGGTGTAGCTCAGGCCGAATCCAAAGGGAAAGAGCGGCTCGCCGCCGCTGTCAACGTACTTCCAGACCCGCGACGGATCGGCATTGTAGAAATCCGGGAGTTGCCCCAAACTGCGCGGGAAGCTGATCGTCAATTTTCCTCCAGGGTTGTTATCGCCAAACAGAGTTTCGGCAACAGCCTTGCCGCCGAATTCGCCCGGGTACCACGCCTCGAGAATCGCTGGAATGTGCTGTTCCGCCCAGTCAATCGTCAGCGGCCGTCCATTTTCCAGGACCAGCACTACAGGTTTCCCCGTGCCCGCCACGGCCTCCAGCAGCTGTTCCTGATTGGCGGGCAGATCAAGACATGAACGGTCGAAGCCCTCGCCCGAGATTCCCTGCCGCTCGCCCAGCGCCGCGATCACGACGTCTGCCCGGGCAGCCGTCTCCACCGCCGCCGGAATATCGTTGCCGGGATCAAAGGTGACAGTCGATCCTGGCAGAAGGTCACGGATGCCCTGCAGGATAGTGATTCGCTCTCCGTTTTTCTCATTCTCATAGTCGCCGTAGCGCGCTACGGCCGCATTCGGACCGATCACCGCAATCCGTTTCGTGGACTTCGAAAGAGGCAGCAGCCGCCCGTGATTCTTCAGAAGCGTCATGGACTCGCGAGCAGACTTCAGAGAAAGCTCAAGGTGTCGGGGAGAACGGTACACCTCCGCCTTAAGCGCCGGATCAACAAAGGGGCGATCGAAGAGCCCCAGCTCGAACTTCACCCGCAGCACCGACCGCACGGCGCGATCCAGGTCGGCGAGAGGGAGGGTATGGTTATCCATGCAGTCGATCAGCGCTTTCTGAAAAACCGCGTGATCGAAGTCGTAAAACTGCATATCCACCGCGGCGCGGATCGCCATGCAGGCGGCATCCTGAGGACTGGCCGCGACACGATGCACCGTGCAGAGCCTCTTGATCGCTCCCAGGTCGGAGAGCACTAATCCTGAAAAGCCCCACTCCTGCCGCAGAATTGTCTTGAGAAGGAATGGATCGTCGGTGATTGGAATCCCGTCGATCTCATGGTAGGCGGCCATCACCGACATGGCGTGCCCCTCGCGAATCGCTTCCGCAAAAGGCGGCAGCATCATGGTCCGCAGTTCCCGTTCGCCCATGTGGACAGGCGAAGTGTTGGTGCCGCCCTCCGGCGAACCGTGACCTGCGAAATGTTTGGGCTCGGCCACCACCGTGTGATCGCTGGCCAAACTCTCCCCCTGCGCACCTCGGACATACTCGAGACCCATCTGCCCGGTCAGGTAAGGATCCTCGCCAAAATCCTCTTCAACCCTTCCCCAGCGCGGATCACGGGCCAAATCCAACACTGGGGCCAGGATCATATCCACGCCAGTGGAACGTGCCTCTGCCGCAATCGCCGCGGCAGTCTCCCGCGCAATCTCAGGATCCCAGGTGCCAGCAACGCCAATCGGAGCCGGAAATACCGTGCCGGTGTTGAAGCCGTGCAGCCCCTCTTCGATGAATAGCGCAGGAATTCCCAGTCGATTATGAGCGATCACCCATCTCTGGATCGCGTTGTACTGCTCGGGAGTGGGATTGAGGTCGTGAATGGAACCGGCGCCCAGGGAACCCCAAAGCTGCTGCGCTTTTTCGGGGACAAAAACGGCGTCAGGAGCGGCGTGGGTGGAGTCATTATGGCCACTCATGACATCGGTCGCTCCGGAATACATGTCGAGTTGCCGGACCTTCTCCTCCAGCGTCATGCGACGCAGAAGGTCATCGAGGCGCTGTTCGGTCGACACGGTGGCTTGGCGGTAAAGGACCGGGCCCCGCGCGAAGGCGGGAGCAGGGCACAAGGAGACGAAAAAGACCCAGAGAAGACGGCAGGCTGTTACCAACCCAGCCTGCCCGGAGGCACTGCCTTTACAACTATCGAGGCGTTGCCAGGATTGGGCTGACGCCACGATGCTCCCATGTTTCGGCAACGATGAATTTTCGCCGGACCGATCTGCCCAACCCCAATCGGATGATGCGTTCACGCGGAGTAAACCTTCCATCCCCGGGATGAGTTTCAGCAGAATCTCGAGTCGCCTTTATCCGGCCGATGAAGGAACCACAGTAAAGCCTCAAGTCAGGAATGGCAACGTTAGACATAGGTTCTAACGGCCTCACAATTCATTGAAAAAAGGCTGGTTACTATAGCCCCGAGAAGGCTAACGGTAGTTACTCCCGTGAAAGAGTCCGGAGAACAGGCAGAGAGAAAGGTAAAGCCGCCATCCCGGGGACGAAGACCGCGGGAGGCGAAGGGTGCTACCATTTGGCATTCCTCCTGTGGCGACACACTCCTCATTTTCCGCCGAAGAACGACCAGCTCACGCCAGAACTGCAGAGAAAGAAGCCGATCCTGCCGTCATCCGGAAGCACCTCGCGGAAGTTGCAGAAGGGGCTGCTTTCAAGGGAAGCCATCGCAGTGCCCAGTTTCTCCGCTATGTCGTGGAACAGGCAATCGAAGGCCATTTGGACAGTCTCAAGGAGCGGGTGATTGGGGTGGAGCTGTTCGCCAGATCGCCCTCCTACGATACAGGCGAAGATGCGATCGTTCGGGTCACGGCCAGTGACGTGCGTAAGCGGTTGCTGCAGCACTACGGGCAATATGGCGCGACTTCGGGATTGCGGATTACGCTTCCTCTGGGCTCCTACGTTCCTGTCATCACACATGAGAATCGGCAGTTAGTGAACGGTGCACCGGCAGCAGGGGCAGAGAATTCGCCACAACTGCCGTCGACAGCGAACGGAACGGAATCGGAACCGAACGAGGTCGTGGCATCTCTTTTCAGTGAGAAAGAGGAGCACCAGAATCGACGGCGGAGATTCTGGTTGATTGCTGCGGTTGCGATTCTGTGCGCTGTTGGGCTGTTTGCCGGGGGGCAATGGCTTGGACGCTACAATGCACTAACCCCGAATCCCCTGCTGGCCAGCTCGCCTTGGCGGGTTTTCGTGAATTCACCGCATCTCACTCATATTGTTTTCAGTGATCCGGCGATGGTCGAGGTTCAAGAACTCACGGGACATCAGATTTCCGCTTCTGATTATGCAAACCGGCAGTATCTGCCCGATCCGAATACGCTGTCACCCGAAGTAATCCGCGCCAGCAATGTGATCCTTCGCAATGAAATCTCGGCAGCAGTCGATCCTCCGATCATTGTGGAGATTGCGGCACTGGGACAGAACCTTGCGAAAAAGCTGCGAGTAGACTCGGCGCGTGATCTGCGAATGCCAGACCTGCAGACAGATGACAATTTCGTCTTTCTCGGCAGTCCCCGCTCCGATCCCTGGACGGCGCTCTTCAGCGATCAGCTGGACTTTCGGTTTGTTTTCAACAAGGATGCCAGGCAGGAGATCATCCATAATTATCGCCCCCACGCCCATGAGATGACGGAGTATCTGCCCACGGCTCTGGGTGGTGGGACGGGCGAGTCGTACGCGATTGTCGCGCTGGTGCAGAATCTGGATCAGAACGGCCAGGTGTTGCTGCTTGCGGGAGTCGATGCAGAAGGCACAGAAGCAGCGGGACGCTTTGTGACCGACCTGCCACGCTTCACCAAGGCTCTCGACCAGTGCGGAGCAACGCGTCCGGGGGCTTCGAGCCATTTCGAATTTCTGCTGCGCCTGAATACGATGGCGGGTTCACCACACAACACGGACGTGGTGGCTTGCCATCTTCTGGCCGAGGTTGCCGCGCATTAACCCTGCTCGGGAACAGCGGCGCGGTCCTCTAGACGCTTTTACGCCCTCGTTCATAGCACATCCTGATCAGGCATACCTCACTCGTGGGCTGTTTTTGTGGCAGCCAGGAATTTCTCCAAGTGTGCCTTTGCCAAATCAGGCTTATTCAGCTTCCGGTACAGGCTTGTCAGGAGATAATGAATCTGGGCATCGCTGGCTTTGGCCTCCGGTAGAGTCAGGGCCAGTTCTCCTTCAATTGCGGCATTCTTGAAATCTCCTTCATGGTCTAGTCCCATTGCCAATTCATAGTGTGCATCGCGGGACTTTGGATCGATTTCGATAGCTCGTCGCTCTTTTTCAATACCGTCCTGAGTCCGGCCCAGTGAAAGCAGGAACCTTCCGTAGGCGACGGCAATCTCCGCACTTTGCGGTGATTTCTGCGGAGAGAGATTCTCTGCCTGCTGGTAGAGCTCCAACGCTTTGGTCTTATCTCCCAGGGCTTCGCGGGTCATCGCGAGATAGAACACGGGCAATGAGCTATTGGGAGAGAGTTTTTGGGCCGCCTGAAGCGGTGAGATCGCAGACACAAAATCGTTTTGCATATAGAAAAGCAGCCCGAGATAAAACTGGGCCTCTTCGGATGTCGGATCGACCGTAATAGCCGTGATGAGACAGCTTTTTGCCACGTCCAGACGCTGCGCAAAGGTGGCTAACCGAGCCTTGAGGACAAGAGCCGGAACCATATAGGGGTTCTCGTGCAGGGCAGCATTGACTTCACTTGCAGCCTCGGAAAATTTTCGTTGAGCAAAATCCTGTTTTGCGTTCTCGTAATATTGCGTTGGGCCGATTGCGAGCTGAATTGCGAGAAGCCAGATCATTAGAGTTTGCCTTGGGTGTCAACATACGGCGGGTGATCACCGGGAAGCCAGCCCCCTCGCTTGAATATGTCCTGCTCAATCCCGATGGTCGACCGACTCATCGTTTCGCCAACTGCGAATCCGGGGCAATATTCAGACCAACACGACGAGCCCGTGCGCGGGCCATAGACCTAATGGATGATCCGGGTTGTATGCTTCCGAGAATTCAATTGGGAGGATGGGCCTTTTTGAACCTCGCCACTTTGTACGATTGTCAGGATCTGATCGGCCATCACATTATTAAGCACTTGCTTCACGCCCGTGGGCCAGGCGAGTTCAATTCGGTCCACAATGGTCGCATTCTGCAATCCGAAGTAGACCCGCTTGTCACTGGACGAATTGTAGCCGACGGCTGTCGTGGCCTCATTGTACTGAACGCCATTCGCGGTCGTTATCTTCACCCGTGTTCCTAATCCATCTCGATTATCGGCCACGCCAACGAGCTTCAGAATGATCCAATGATTGTAATTCTGAGAACGATTCATGAGTAGCTGGGGCTCTCCGTTAAGGACTGTGACTACAATATCGATCTTTCCATCGTTGTTTAGGTCACCGAACGCGGCGCCGCGGTGCGCGGCCGGAACAGAAAAGGTCGCTCCCGCCTGTCCACTCACATCCTTAAACCTCATGTTACCGAGATTGCGGTAGAGAAAATTGGGAAGCGGGTAAGGCTTATGATTCACCTCCATTGAATTGTCGAGAATCGCAGAGCCAGCAGCAAAAATATCCTTGTTCCCGTCGTTATCGAAATCGAAAATTCCTGTTCCCCACGCCGTGAAACGAGTTGTCATTGCAAAGATACCAGTCGCGTCTGTGACATCTTCAAATTGACCCTCTCCCAGATCGCGGTATAAGGGAAAACTGTCACCGTACATCGCAGTGAGAAAGATATCAGGCCTGCCATCATTATCGATATCGCGAAAATCAGTCCCCATACCTGCAACAGTCTTGCCGCTTTCGCTGTAGGCCACGCCGGCCACGAGCGCGACATCTGTAAATGTGCCATCGCCATTGTTGTGCAACAGGAAGTTCGGGAAGGAGTCGTTGGAAACGAAGATGTCGGTGAAACCATCGCCATCGTAGTCAGCAAACGCGACGCCCATGCCTTTGCCTAAATATTGAGAGATATGCGACTGCTGCGAAACGTCGGTGAATGTGCCATCACCATTGTTCCGATACAGGATGTTGGGTGTTCCGCGATACTCCTTGGGAGAGCAATAGTCAACGATGCCACCCGTCTTGCAGACGTGGGCTGTAGAAAGCGAATAGTCCAGATAATTCACAACAAACAGGTCGAGCAATCCGTCGTTATTGTAGTCAATCCATCCTGCCGCGACGGACCACGCTTTGCCCCGTTTCAGAACGCCGCTGACACCCGCTTTCTCCGTCACATCAGTGAAAGTTCCGTCGCCATTGTTATGAAAGAGTTGATTACAGTTAAATCCAGTAACATATAGATCCACAAGTCCGTCATTGTCGTAATCACCTGCCGCCACCCCCATCGAGTAACCAACACCAGCTAAACCAGCCTTCTCAGTTACATCGGTGAAGGTTCCGTCCCCATTGTTGCGAAACAGTTTGTTATAGAAGCTGGGATTGCTCTTTTCCAAAGACGGAATTTCTGCTCCATTCGTAAAGAAGATGTCGAGGAGTCCATCATTGTTGTAGTCGAAGACTGCGACCCCACCAGTCATTGTCTCTATGGAGTAGCGCTGGGGACTAACACTATTCTTCAAAAGAAAATCTATTTTGGACGCCTTAATTGTGTTCTCGAAGAATATTGGCGAATCAGCGGACTGATCAGTGGCGAGCCCGCCATCGACGGAGAAAGTGCGCAATACAGACTGTGCTCCGAAATGCACAGTTCCGCTGCTAAGAGCAGCCAAGCCTCTTACAAATTCACGTCGCGTAATTACCAACTTAGTTTGCCCAACTAATACTACCGTCTAGCCGGGAAGTCGTCTGCGCTCCAACTTTCCCTTTCTCTTTTTCCCAACGAACAGGCCAGATGAATTCATCTGGCCTGTTTCATTGGAATTTCAGCCGAACTGGCGCTTCAAAACTGGATTCGCGCGACGAACTCGCCACTTCTCGGAGCATAGTTTCCGCCTGCATTGGAGATGCCGTCTCCGAAGAAGCCGAAACCATTGGAAATGCTTCCGTCGCTCGCATACTGGGGACTCTGGAAAGGATTAGACGTGTTGTTCAGGTTGGGATATGCCCAGCGGTTAAAGACATTGAAGAAATCCACGCGGAGCGAGAAGAGCAGGCTCTCCTTGATCGGGATGACCTTGCCGAAGCCCAACTGCTCACTGGGATATCTCGGAGCACGATAATCGCCGTAGAACGGCTTGGAATTGGCGTAGGTCCCTGGTGCCGGGTTTGCCCATGCAGCGGGGTTGAGAAAGAACGTAGTGCGGGGGTTGACGTTGTGGCTGTTGAGGCTATGCAAGAAAAGCTTCTCGCCCGGAGCGCGATTTGCACGAACAGAAATGAGAC
>CAVRNK010000089.1:0-99696 GCA_963721995.1 uncultured Acidobacteriaceae bacterium
AAAAAAAGCCCGGCCGCCATCGCAGCCGGGCTTTGCATCTTTTGGCTTCAACTCATTTGCAATGAAACGATTACGGAATCATCCTTTAGAATGAAACGCTTACAGCCACAACTGCATTTCGTCCGGATAACCCTCGCAGAATCAATGAGTCTCGGCTAATTCCAATGGAATGAAACGGTGACGGATGCGATGCCGCAAGCATAATCCTGTGAATGAGTTACAAACCACAGAGAACCAGAGGGGGAGGGGGGTTACCCGCAAGACTCCGCCCTCTGACTCCAGACGGGAGACGGTCTGAGCCCCCCGGACAGCTATCCGGAGAGGCTAGTCCGTGTCATCTCTTGTTTACATTGACTTTGAATCTGACCTTGAAGTACGCTTCCTGCGACTTCGGAAGGTTCCGGTCGCGCACCCCAGAAGTTGGGAACCTCACAGGCTAATAGAATCAAGCAAACATGAGGTGATACATGGCTTTCTGTGGCAAGTGTGGAACGTCGGTTCCGGATGGAGCGCCCTTCTGCCAACAGTGCGGTGCGCCGGTGGCCGCAGCGGCAGCGCCCCCACCGATGGCAATGGCCCCCGCGGGTACCAGCGGCTTACAGGAAAACGTCGCCGGACTGCTCTGCTACCTGCTGGGCTGGCTGACCGGGATCATCTTTCTGCTCATCGATAAGCGGCCCTTTGTGCGCTTTCATGCCGCGCAATCGATCGTGGTCTTCGGCGTCCTGTTCATCATTCGCATGATCCTGAGCTTCGGAATCCTTGGCACCGGACTTTACGGCTTCGGCATTTGGTCGATGCTCTCGCTGCTGGTGAGCCTGGTTACGCTGGTGGCCTGGATCGTATTGATGGTCATGGCGTACCAGGGCAAGATGTTCGAAGTGCCGATCGCCGCTCCCATCGCCAGGAACATCGCCGGAAGCACCTCGGTATAGCCTGGTTCGACCTCGTTCCCCCAGGACAAGGAGCATGCTGTGGCAGCCTTTTGCACCAGGTGTGGCGCGGCCATCGCGCCCAGCGTACAGTTCTGCACCGCTTGCGGCGCGCCCGTCGGCGCTGCCTCCGCGGCGCAGCCCGTCTACGGACAACCGGTCGTAGTTCCGATCCAGCCGGCGCCCTCCGGCAGCAGCGTCGTGAAGATCATCCTGATCGTGGTGGGAGTGATCGTATGCCTCGGACTGCTGTCGGCAATAGCCTTCACGTTCGGTGTGTGGCGTCTGTCGCACGCGGTGCACGTGGGCCGCAGTGGCGACGTAGTGTTATCCACCCCCAACGGAACGATTTCGACTGGCGACGCTTCAGCAGTGAGCGAGACCGACCTGGGAGCGCCGATCTATCCGGGAGCGACTCGCCGCGAGGGCGGCATGCAGATCAGATCAGCGGCCGGCACGATGGTGACGGTGGTGTTCTCGACTCCCGACCCGGTGAGCAAGGTGGTTGCCTTCTACAGGACGAAGCTGGGTGACAACATCTCTGTGATCGAGAGCGGGACCGGTGCGGTGATCTCGGCGGGCGAGCAGAACAAGCAGGGGGTGGTCATCACAATCGGCACCGACAGCGGAATCGACGGCGGAACGAAGATCGCCATTATGCGTACGAAGTCGAAATGAGGGGTGCCTCCCGGTGTGGGGAGGCCACCTCTCGTGAAATTATTGCGCTTCGCGGGAGCGCTGCACGGCAAGGGTCTTGAAACCTCCCAGAACCTGGCCCCAACCCTCGCTGACTCCTGCAGCTATCGCTGCGGCACCCACGTCATGCCGCTCAAAGTGGCGATGCTCGAACTCGATCAGCGTGGCCGAGTCTCCCATGGGGACGAACTTCACCTCGACCTCGCTGGACTTGCTGAGGTCGGGCGAAAACTTCCAATCCCCCTGCAATCCCCAGGCAAAGACGACCTTGTGCGGCGGGTCCCATTCAAGGACGCTGCCCCACTGACAGGTGCTGCCATCCTGACCGACTTCGAACCATCCGCCGCCGGCGCGGGGCTCGATGACGATCTCGACGAACGGCGATGAGCCGATGTGGTGGGTGGCGGGCCACCAGGCCGCCATGTCCGACGTGAAGAGCTGGAATGCCTCGAGTGGCGGCAGTTCCACTTCAATTAATTTTCGTACGGGCTCGATTGCCAGTGTTTCGGTCATTGCTGCTTCCCTTCTCTCGCGAGGATTTTTCTGCCGCCGCCTGAAATGCTTTCAGATTGCGGTCCCATAACTGCTCGAAGTACTTGCGCAGGGCCTCGATACCTTCCGGCTTCACCTGGTAGACACGGCGCGTTCCCTGCTTGACGTCCGATACGAGGCCCGCCCGCTTGAGGACGCGCAGATGCTGCGAGACGGCGGGGCGGCTTACAGGGAGGTGCTCAGCAATCTCGCCGACGGAGTGCGGACGGTTGGCGATGCGCTGAAAGATGGCGAGGCGGGTCGGGTCGCCGAGCGCTTCGAATGATTTCTCGAGGTAAGTCATTACTAACGTTAGTATGGGCTTACCAAATGAATCAGTCAAGAGCCAACAGCCCGGCTGTTAGACTCGGCAAAGAATCACTTCATCGAGGAGAGTGTTGTGGCAGAGAACGAAGTGCAGTTAACGGAAGTAAAGATCACGGTGCGCCCAAATGGACCGCTGCGCGTGGAAGGGCCGGTAAGGCTGCTCGATCCAAATGGCGGTGAGTGGGATTTGACAGGCAAGCCGGGAATTTCCCTGTGCCGTTGCGGCGCGTCCGCGAACAAGCCGTTCTGCGATGGTACGCATGCGAAGATCGGCTTTGAGTCGGTGGTCGCTGCACCTCCGCGAGCAGAGAATCCGCAGGGCTAAGCGGCATACTGAAGACTGAGGGCGAGGCAGCACGCTTCGCTCTTGTGGTTTGCGGCGATCACAGGCTTAGGCATTCAGGGAATCTTTGTGTAAGCGCGCGGCATCCATTCATTTGGGCCTATTGGAGCCCGGGGGCTATCTTTGCCGCATTCATCATCGCTTGAACCTTCTCCAGGAGTTTCCGATCAACCCATACAACCGCCTTCCACGGCGGCCCGCCTGCGAAAGTCGCCAGGGCTGAAATTCGTCCTGAACCTGATCGCGGGATCGGCGTTTCAATCCATCCAGGGTGCGCAGCAGAAGCCGATGTTGGTGGCTCCGGGCGAGCTGGCGGTGACGTTTATCGGGCACGCCTCTTTTCTGTTGCAGATCGGCGGCCTGAATATTCTCGTCGATCCGGTATTTGCGAACTGGCTGGTGCTGATCCACAGGCTTCGCCGTCCGGGAGTCAAGATTGAGGACCTGCCGGCGATCGATGCCGTGCTGTTGACGCACGCGCACATGGACCATCTGAATCTGCCGTCGCTGAGAAAGATCATCCGACGGACGCGCAGACTACGCGGTGAAGCGCCGGTCGTTGTGGTTCCTGAGGGCGTGGAGGACCTGGTGGACAAGCTGGGCTTCAGCGGCGTGATGAGCATGCGATGGTGGGATCAGGTTAAGGTCGGCGACGTGGAGATTACGATGACTCCCGCGCAGCACTGGGGGGCGCGGATGATGCGGGACACGCATCGCGGCTTCGGCGGGTACGTGCTGCGGCATGGAGCACAGTCGGTGTATCACTCAGGCGACAGCGGCTATTTCGCGGGGTTCAGAGAGATCGGCGAGCGGCTAGAGCCGGAGGTTGCAATGCTGCCGATTGGGGCATATAAGCCGGATGGGTTTCGCCGCGTGCACACGAGCCCGGACGATGCAGTACGGGCGTTCGTTGACCTGGGCGCGGAGAGGATGATTCCCATGCACTACGGAACATTCAGGCTGTCAGAGGAGCCAATGGATGAACCTCTGCCTCGACTGAAAGAAGCGGCGCGAAGGGCTGGGGTGCGCGCCCGAGTGGTAGACCTGGGCGAAGGCGAGACAAAGATCTTTCACTAATTAGGCCTCGGAAAGGCGCCTGCAGAACCGTTCCCGCCGGCGTGGCTTTGCTGTATATTTCTCGATGGATAACGATAACAGTGCAAGGTGCTTGCTTACCGCGTGCCGAGGAAGTTCTGCTCTTTGCCCAAGGTCGATCTTTTAAGTTTGGACGCATTGATTTATGGCGAATGAGCAGGCGCAGAGTTATACGATTGGCGTAGATCTTGGCGGGACCAATTTGCGAATCGCGGCTTACACACGCGACGCCGGATTACTGGAAACAATTCTTCTTCCGACACGCCTGGCTGCAGGCCGGGATGCTGTCGTTGATGATTTGTGTGGAGCAGTTACAGACCTGCAAAATCGGTTTTCCTCGCGACTCAAGCTGTTCGGCATTGGAGTCGGCACGCCAGGACCGCTGGAGCTTCCAGCGGGGCGATTGCACAATCCCCCCAACCTGCCAGGATGGGATGGTTTCGACCTGCGGTGCGAACTCGAGAAGAAATTGCAGCGAAGTGTTGTGGTTGAGTCGGATGCAAACCTGGCGGCGCTGGCGGAATGTTTCCTCGGCCGCGGGCTTTCGATGGGCGTCGATTCCCTGTGCATGCTCACGCTTGGAACCGGCGTAGGTAACGGTATCATTCTGGGCGGAAAAATCTTCGACGGCGCGGCGGGAATGGCGGGCGAAGCAGGACACGCGACGATCTATCCCGACGGCCTGAAATGCCCTTGCGGAAACGACGGCTGCCTCGAGATGTACGCTTCGGCAACGGCGGTGGTGAGGGCGGCAAACCAGAGGATTGAGGCGGGGACCGCTCCAATGCTCGTGGGGCAAAAGTGGTCGGCGCGGACGCTCGCAGAAGCGGCGTTCGAAGGCAATTCGGACGCGCGACAGATCTATACGGATGCGGGGCATGCTCTGGGCATCGGGCTGGCGGCGCTAGTGAACACTTTGCAGCTCCCGCTGTATGTTGTGGGCGGCGGCCTAGTGCAGGCGTGGGAGTTGCTGAAGCCCGCAATCTTCGAAGAGTTGCATCACCGCAGCTACGTCTACAGGCTGACGGAACCGGGCAGCCCGGTTGCGACTCACAATCCCAAAGGGGCGACCCATGTGCTTCCGGCTGAGCTTGGGCCGGACGCGGGACTGCTCGGAGCGTGTATTCTTCCCTTCACGGCTAATGGACCAAGCTGATCAGGCTTCGGAAAGTCCAGGTCCCGGGGAAAGAGATACATGCGGCTGAACTACTATCTGGCAAAGGGATCCCTCGTAGGCGCGCTTGGTGGCCTACTCTTTGGCTTTGATACTGCGGTCATTTCGGGCACGACGCACCAGCTCACACAGGTCTTTCATCTGACGCCAAGCGAGCTTGGCACGACGGTTTCTATCGCATTGCTGGGCACGGTGATCGGTGCGATCTCAGCTGGCGAGCTGGGGCAGAAGCTGGGAGGACGCGAAGCGCTGCGTATCATGGCGGTGCTTTACGTGATCTCCGCCATTGGGTCGGCGCTGGCGTGGAACTGGGGATCACTTCTGTGTTTTCGCCTGCTGGGTGGGCTGGGGATCGGCGGTTCGTCGGTGCTGGGGCCGGTCTATATAGCCGAGCTAGCTCCGGCGAAGTGGCGCGGGCGTATGGTCGGCCTCTTTCAGATCAATATCGTCATCGGCATCCTGCTGGCATATGCGTCGAATTACGTGATCGCCGGGATGAACTTTGGCGCGACTCAGTGGCGGTGGCAGCTCGGCGTGGCGTCGGTTCCCGCAGCGCTCTTTTTGGTTCTCCTGTATGCAATCCCGCGCAGTTCGCGCTGGCTGGTGACGCAGGGCAGCATCGATGAGGCGCGGGAAGTGCTGAGGATGATGGGATCTCCGGATTACGAGGCGGAGCTGAAGGAGATCATCGAGTCGATACACCTGGAGCGGTCGTCGAAGGAAGAGCCGCTTTTCCGGTGGAAGTACCGGTTGCCGATTTTCCTGGCCGTGTCGATCGGGCTCTTCAACCAGCTTTCGGGTATTAACGCAATTCTTTACTACGTGAACGACATTTTCGCGGCAGGCGGATTCAGCAGCCTGTCGGCGGATAAGCAGGCAGTGATCATCGGCGGGATGAACCTGGTTGCGACGCTGCTGGCGATGTCGGTTATCGACAAGCTGGGGCGCAAGACACTGCTCCTGATCGGGTCGGTGGGGACGTCACTGTGCCTCGCCGGAGTCGCGGCGGTGTTTCTGTCGCACAGGCATCAGAGCGACCTCGTCTGGCTGCTGGTGGGCTTTATCTTTTTCTTTGCGATTTCGCAGGGCGCAGTCATCTGGGTGTACATCAGCGAGGTCTTCCCGACGCGGGTAAGGTCGAAGGGCCAGAGCCTGGGAAGCTCCTCGCACTGGATCATGAACGCGATTATCACGAAGGCGTTTCCCTCGATTGCGGCGGTGTCGGCCGGGGCGCCGTTTATCTTCTTCTCCGCGATGATGGCGTTGCAGTTCTTCGTGGTGCTGTTTATCTATCCCGAGACGAAGGGGATCAGCCTGGAGCAGATGCAGCGGCGGCTGGGCATCGATTGACGATGATTAAACGAATTGGTCCAGAGCAGAGATCTTGTCAAAGTATAGAGAGCATCTTGTAAAGTGGAGTGGGGCAAATTGCTAGGCTGCGCATGTTGTGTCCCTCCTCGCGTACGGCGAAAGCACGCACAGCAAGGCAGGCCCACCGAGGAGATCAATATGTCGCTCAAAGCTGCCCATTTTCTCGTTGCCGGAGCTGTTCTGGTCGCCGGATGTTGCGTTTCATCAGCCCAAGAGGTGATCCACGCTGTGACGGGCGTGGTCACCAAGGTTGACAGCTCGGCTCACACGATCACCCTGACATCCAGCGACGGCACTCAGATGGTCGTAAAAGACGAGACGGAGCATCACCCGCGCTACGACTTCGACAAGGCGCTACAGTCTGAGGCTGTCGACAGTTCAACGTTCGATAAACAGGGCGATCGCGTCATTCTCTACTACTTTGGAGAAGGCTGGCAACGCCGCGCGGTCGCGATCAAGGACCTGGGCCCAGCCCCGCTAAAGCTCACTTCAGGACAAGTGGCACATTGGGACCACCACCACCACGTGATCACCATCAAGGCCGCGGATGGCACGAAGCAGACGTTTCAGCTGGACAACAAGACAGCGGTGGATACGCCGATGGGCGTCGTAAATGGGGAGAAATTCGATCCTCAGAACGGCGACCAGATCTCGATCAAGTATCTGAACAAAGACGGCAGCAATGCCGCAGTCTTCGCCAGCGAGAGCTAGGCGCGACGGCGTATATACCCCGGTTCCGATGATTCGGACCCGGGGTATTCGATACAACTACTTGATATTGCGGCCGAGCGTGAAGCGCAAGCCGGTACGGATGCTTGCAGGCAACGAGGTGTATCCGATGGGGCTGATGTGCTGCTGGCTAAGGTAGTTGTCGAGTTGCGCGTAATAGCTCAGCCAGGATGTGATCGGGAAAACCGCGCCGAGGTCGAGCTTGGCGTAGGCGTGGTCGAGGTTCCGGTTGGGAAGAAGCAGTGTGTTGCCGAAGTTCACGTCGCTGCCGCCCAGGAAGGTTGAGTCGTCGCTGCGGCTGGAGAATGCGCCGGTAGCAACGATGGTCATGTGCTTACTCGTGTAGGTGATCCCGGCGAAGCCAGTGTGGGGCGGCCGGCGAAAGGGACGCGCGCCGACAAGGGGCGAGTCGTTACCGATTGGAATGGTCGGGAAGGCCGGGTTGTAGCTGGGGCCGACAGCGTCAGAAGAGAAGGAACGCTGAACGACGGAGTCGAGATATGTGTAGCCGCCGCGGAGAAAGATGTCGCGGCCAATGCCATATTCGACTTCGCTTTCGAGGCCCTGAGCGCGGAATGCCATGGAATTGAGGGTAAGGGAGAAGGCTCCCTCCTGTTCGAGGAATGCCTGGAGCGACTGCTGCTGCTGAGGCGTGAGGTTGGGCAGCAACGTGGGAACGAGGTTGGCTCCGACGTACTCGATCTGATCGCCGAATTCGTTGTGAAAGTAAGTGACGCGGAGGAGGACCTTCTCGCTGAAGAAGCTCTGTTCCACCCCACCGTCGTATGAGCGGGAGAGCTCAGCTCCGATTGGACGGATGCCATATTCGTCGACGGCGGCCTGGCCTCCATTCTCGAGGAGGAAGGTATAAAGCGAGCCGAACTGGTCGTCGATAGTGGGCTCCTTTACTCCCTTGGCGAAGTTGAAGTTGATGCGCGTGCCGTGAAAGATGCCCTTGCCGGGACGGATGGGATAGTACGAGAAGCCGATCCGGGGCGTGCCCTCGACGCCATAGAGTTGATTCTTCTGGATGCCTCCTCCGAGTGAGTAGAAGAAGCGCTGCTTGAAGTCGCCGTTCACCTGGAGCATGTAGTCATAGTTGGCGCGCTCGAGGGTTTCGCTGAAGTCATAAACCCATTCGTTTTCGGCTCCACGCTCGTCTTCAAAGCGGAAGCCGGCGACAATGCCGACGTGCGGGGTGATGCTGTAGTCGGTCTGGGCGTAAAGATTGTCACGGTTGGAAACGAGATCGATGGTATAGGGGTAGACGCCGCCGTAGTTCATGAGCGCCTGGCCGGAGGCGGAGTATCCATTTGCACCGGCGATGGTTACAAAATCGCCATAGTAATTGCCCCCGATAGGAATACCGGCGGCGTAGGTCTGGCCGGACTCTTCCCTCTTGCGCGCGAGTCCGTAGCGGACCAGACCATGCCATGCATCGCTGAAGGTGTGGTCGAGGGTTGCGGAAAGGAAGATGTCCTGATCGGATTGCTTGCCGGTATTGGACATCCCGTAGAACGCGTAGGCGCCGGGAAGATCGGTGGCGATATCGGCATTGCGCGCAGTGACGCGGAGGCCGGTGTTGCCGTTGAACGAGTAGCCGAGGTTCGCAGCCGATGTGATGTTGTGGTACTCGTCGTCAGGGATCGAGTTCTGAGTCTGGAAGTCGCCGAAGGATCCGTAGTAGTCGAGTTTGTGGAAGGTGCCACCGAGCTGCACTTCATTGCGGTAGGTGCCGAAGGAGCCCGCATCACCTTCGTAGAGCAGCGATGGGAAGGGTGTGGTGCCGTGAGGAGTGTAGAAGCCCATCAGGCCGGCGGCAGCGTCGGAACCCCAGAGAACGCTGTTGGGCCCGCGGTAGGCTTCGACGTGTGCGATGCCGGTGCTGGAGACGGTGGACAAGTCGAAGCGGCCGCCGATGTCTTCGACGGATACACCGTCCAGCAGGACCTTGTTGGCGTCGGAGTTGCCTCCGCGAATGAAGACGGAGGTAAGGCCACCGCGCTGGCCGGTCTGCACGACGTCAAATCCGGGCACCTGGCGGAGCGGGTCGACCATGATGGCGTTGTTCAGGAATTCGGTCTTGTTGATGACGGAGACGGAGGCACTTACCTGCGCCTGCGGCTGCGGCAATCCGGTTGCGGTGACGACGATCGATTGGCGAACCCACTCGGGCTCGAGGACGATGTTTTGCTCGACCGAGTCGAACTCGCCACCGTAGAAGCTACCAGTGGTGAGTTCGCGGAAGGATTTGCCTCCAGCCAGGACGTAGAACTGGCCCGCGGTAGCGTTTGACAGCTGGAAGGTTCCGTCGGCGTGAGTAGTGACCGAGATGACGACCTTGCCGTTTTGCACGAGCGCGACGGTGGCGTTGGGGATGGGTGATCCGAGCGAGTCAGTGACGGTGCCGTGCACGGTGACAGCGCGCAGAGCAGGAGCGAAAAGCAGGACAAAAGCAGAGAGTAGAACGCGCGAGGCGCGCGATGAAAAAAGCTGCATAGTTTCCTCCGTTCCCCTCGGAACGCGGTGTGAATCACAAGGGACCGGTCTCCTGACTTGCGCTGAAGCTGGATTCCCTTCCCGGAGCGGGGGCTCCAGTGGTATGCGATCCAGCCCTTCGCGATCGCTCCTAAAGAACGACGCACAGGTGCGCTTACAGTTGCGGGGCAGTGGCGGATTTTCACCGCCTTCCCGAGCATCCCATTGCGTTATCGGGTGAAGGTTGACTGCGGAACACGCAAGATTGGTGATTCGCAGAAGACAGCAAGCAGCGACCGACTCATTTTTTATATGGGGATCGTGCTGCAATGTCAAAACTTACCGCTGAGGTTTTGATATTGCAGGCGGATTCTATGGTGACCCTGGGAAGATTCGAACTTCCGACCTGCGGTTTAGGAAACCGCTTACAGGCCTATTGCACGAAGTTGCACAACGAGGAAATAGCGACGAGTAAGTCTTAATATATCAATAGATACAAGGGCAATCCGTCTTGTACCCGATTGCATGGACATGCGCTGAAAGACCGAGCAAAGTATCACCAAAAGTATCACCGAGAAATCAACACCAACCTGCGGTTTTCTTGTCCGCGGTCCCGACGAAGGCAACCAGCGCCGCAACGAACTGCGTCTGCCGGTGGCAATAGCTCTCGGTCAGCCGGGGGCCCCGGTGCGATGCTGCCGTCACAAATAGGTCCGGAGCGCGGCACAGCGAATGCTGCGCTGATGCCCATGCCGACCCTTTTGGCTGCCAACGCGTAATGACCGTGCAAAAAAAAGGAAGTATGTATTTTACGCAAAGCGGCTAAAGGATCATCGTTGAAGTCCTGTGTCATCGGAGGCGTTTTGGCCAAAAGATAGGCACTTGCCACTCGAAGCTGAGCCAAACCAAGTTTGGGAAGTTCAATCTGCGTGTCTCTTGACGACCTCAACCGTGCTGTTCTTCGACGCTGCTGGGAAGCTCACACCAATTTTGGAGGAGTGCTGAAAAGTGCGGCTGGAATTTTTGCGCATACGACATCAATAGATCCATGAAAACTTCATCCCTACCCCGAAGATGCTGCAAGACCGCAAGACCTAGCGCTCGAACTGAATTTTGACGTCGGGGACTTGAAAGAGATGCTGGGCCGATGAGCTTTCGGAGTGTTTGTGTTCGCGTTTATGTCGCCCGGCGCCCTTGTGAAGCGCTGAAGCGCGGCATCAGGTTCTTTTTGCTTTACGTAAAGTACATCCTTCCAAACAAAAAAACCGTATTACACCGCTCCCGCAGCATAATACGGTCTATTTGTTCTGCCCCTGATACTTGAATCAGTATTTGAGCGGCTGATCGCTAAGCACGGGCTCCGCGACGCACAGGCGCTCCTGTAATCCGGTCGGTGTCAGAGCCTCATCTCCGTGAAACACGGCAAAATAGCGCTTTTGACTGCGGTCTCCAAAGAATCATACAGAATGCGCCAGACGGTGGCCATCAAGAAGTTGCCGAATACCATCTTCCGCCGGTTGCACGCGCAAGACCGCGCGGCGTTGATAATTAGAGGGAGGTCTTCACCACTTCTTGACGCGGCATATTCTTGCCGGGTAACTGCGGCACGTGGTGGAAGCTCGCCTCCAGGCTACACATCAGATTGTAGCGGACGATGTAATAGAACGCCGCAACTCCGTCCCAGGCAGTAATCTTCTTTCCCTCTTCATAGGTACGGCCATAGTAGCTGATTGGCGTTTCGTAGATTGCACATTTCAACTTAGCGACTTTGGCGGTCACCTCGATTTCAAATCCAAATCCGCTTGAATGGATCTTCATTTGGCGGATGATATCGCCGCGGAAGGCCTTATAACCCGTTTCCACATCGGTAAGGTTAATGTTGGTCGCAAGATTCGAGCAAAAAGTCAGGAGTTTATTGCCGAGGTAGTGGTAAAAGTACAGGACGCGCGAGGACTTCCGCACCAAGAATCGGGATCCGAAGACAACGTCCGCGTGTCCCGCAACGATAGGCGCAATCAGGTCAGGGATCTCATAGGGATCATACTCGAGATCCGCGTCCTGGATTATGACAACGTCGCCCCGCGTAAGGCGAAAGCCCGTCTTCAGCGCTTCCGTCTTTCCCCTGTTTCGGTCATGCCGGGCAACCTGAATGTTGTCGTGCTCTGCGCTTATTCTCCGGAGAATGTCTGACGTTCTATCGGTTGAGCAGTCATCGATGATGACGATCTCGAGCAATTGCGGCAGGGAAAGCAGCTTGCTGACAATTGTGGACAGCGTCTTTTCCTCGTTGTAAACGGGAACGACTACAGATAAGCACTTGTCTTCCATGAAATCCCCCGCTTTGTCGGTTGACGCTAGAACCAGATCTGGCTTTGTTGGTATCTCTCATTGTGAAACAGCACACAGTGAGCAGTAGGAATCTGTAGAGGTTGAGAGCGAGACCGAAGTCTACCTCATTGCGGCCATCGACCGCACCTCGGTTGAACGCGCCGACATGAGAGCCGCCGTTGCCTTTCTGGAAGCACTGGTTGAGGCCGTTCCCTATCGCTTCCACACCGTGCTCACCGACAACGGCATCCAGTTTGCTGATCTGCCGAAGAATCGAAATGGACCAACGGCTCGGGTTCGTGGTCACCCTTTTGACCTGATCTGTCTTTTGCACGGCATCGATCATCGGCTGACTAAGCCCAGCCATCCTGAACGAATGGTCCGGTCCAGCGCATGACCCCACCCTCAAGGAGGCCACCGTTCAGCACTTCCACAACGACAGCAACAGGCAGCTGCGCACCCACCTCAGCGACTTCGTCGGTGCCTACAACTTCGCCGACCGACTCAAGACCCTCGGCGGCCTCTCCGCTTACGAGTTCATCTGCAAATACTGGTAAAAGAACCGGATCGATTTACTCTCGATCCGATCCCTCAAGAGCCGGGACTATACACTTAGATGACCGCCAAGAACTTGCGCGCCAAAACGGTGTTGGCCTTGCCTCCACCCGGCGGGTGAGAACTTATGTCAGCTCCACAGTTCAGTGAACACTTCTTGGACCGAGCAACCGACAGTCCGGAGGCGGCCGGCGTCATTGAGACGCAAGCACCGCAGTCCGCCTTTTCTCCTAACCTATTTTCCCGCGCTTGCTTCCGGCAAACCACAGGCGATACGTTTCCACAATCTCGCCGGCTGTTGTCCACACCCATCCCTTGCAATAGAACCGCCATTGCTGATTGAACGCGATCAACCATCTCAGTGTCCGAACTGGAGCGAGAACGGCTGCGGCCTTTATCATCGTGAGGTAATGCCTCGGGATACCCCAAATGTCAGGTCTCTTCCCCACCTCACGGACAGAAGCTCGCCCATGGTCGAACAAAAATGTAAGGAAATATCTTTTAGTGAGACGGTTCTCAGGTATCGCGTGGTAGACAACAGCCGACGGCTCATACCGCAGATGTTCTCCTGCAGCCATCAGGCGCCGACCAAATTCTGTATCCTCGTTCCGAATCTCACTGCCGGGGCTGGGACCCATATCCGTGCGAAACTCGCCGTACTTTTCGAAGATCCTTTTCCGAAAAGCCATATTAGTACCGAATGGAGGGCGATCGAGCTCACATGCTTGGGCCCCCAAATCGAAAAGAGCAAGCATTCCACTCATAGAGTACGGGCCCTCCATTGGTAACCAACTGGGGGCTTCGAAAGTCTGTTGTGGCAGAATGCGGCCCCCTGCGCCCGCCCATTCGCCGCTGTACAAAGCTAGGGTGAGATTCTGTAACCAAGTTCGCTCCACAATCACGTCATCGTCCATGAAGGCCAGGACATCCCCCTGGGCTTGCCGAATGGCAGTGTTGAGAGCATGCGATTTCCCTTGTTTTGCTTCAAACAAGTAGCGGATCCGATCCGGATAACGCCGACAAAAGTCCCGCACCACATCTGCAGTTCGATCATTGGAGTTGTTATCCACTACCAAGACTTCCCACTCAACCGACTCGGGAAGGCACGACGCCGCGACGCTCTCCAACGCCTTAGCGAGGTCCTGACAACGGTTATACGTGCACAGAATTACTGTGATCTTGTTCATATGATCTCTACAGCGACTCAGCCACTTCAGAAACCACCGCCTCTATGTTGACAAGGCATCTGGCTTCTCCCGGATTTGCCATGGTGTTGTCTGGCGGAGGCGAGTCTTCCACTGCGGCAACACCCGGCACCGGCGGCGGGGCTTGCCTCCGGGGTGGCATCAGCCGGTCCTTCAAACTGCGCGATTGGTCGCTCGAAGGCAAACCAGGAGACTGAAGCGGCAAGCACGGTCAATATTGTCACGACGAAAAAGTATGGATGGGCTCTCTCAGGTAGGTGTATGCCTCCCTACTCGACCGTACGAGGCGCATGATCAGAGGATGGAGGAGATAGATGCCGTAGGAGAGTGTGGTTACATATCCTACCAGCGCGCCGCGCAGGTAGCGGGTGTAGGCCGATCCGCGAAAGGCAATCAGCCAAAGCACAAGGCAGGCGCACGCCCAGGAGGAAAGCGAATATCCCGCCAGCCGATTGAATGTGCTCAAACCCCCACCAAATACCCTCTCGGCGGTTTGCTCAGGGGCGACCCCACGCAGGTGACAAGGTGCAGCGCGATCGTCAGGACCGTGAGGCGAAGTTTGGGGATTTCCCACGGGCCACGGCGGAACCGAATTGCCATCAGGGCTCCGATGGAAAGACCCTCCATCCTGCACGGCATCGGGACAAATTGAATCAGGAGATTATTGGGGTTCAAGAAATAGAACGCGACCCGGACCACCGGGCTGACAAAAACCAGACACCACAGCATCCGCGACAGGTGCTCCAGCCGCATATAGCGCACATCCAGCGGAAACAAAAGGTAAAACTGCTCTTGGATCCGCAGAAACCGCAAAACGACGAAGGCGAACATCGGGGCATCGCGGCCATGTACGCGGTCCGGAATCTCCGAGGTAAACAAAGAACCACGCCGGCGAGCCCCAATCGTGAATAAACGAGTTATATTACGCCCCTCCGCCCGCCACCTTCATCATGACTATGGCGATCAGCAGGGTGCAGTAATACAAGGGGAAGATCCGCAATGACCGCCGCGTGTAGTAAGAGCGGAAATAGTCGGGCTTGGAACGCGTATCTACAAGAATGCCCGCGATCAGAAAACCACTAAGGGCGAAAAACGCGTCCACGGCGATCCAACCCTGTTGGCCCAAGTCAAAGATTGCGGGGATAACTTTCCGCTGCTATAAGTGGTTGATAAGAACCAGTCCAATTCCGAAAGCGCGAATGGAATCCAGTTCGGAGATGTGTCCGCGGAAAGCGCGGTCACTCCGCGAAGGGAGCAAGGCAGTATCTTCATTCACGAGGGCAGCATCCAAAAATTGAACGAATTAATTCTGCGGAGACGAGGTTCCCGGGAAGAGATGGTCGCTTGGTTCGAACGGTAGACTGAAGGCCTCGCGTCTCTACGGCTCTTTCACAACCGAATCTGGACTGGACACCGCGCGCTCCGGCGGAGACGATTCGTCTCGCGTCACTTGCGAGCGGGCAATCGCACGAGCTTCAATCGCTTGTCCACGAAGAAAATTGAAGTTCCAGTGCGATCGGAACGAAGCTTCTTGTTTTGAGCGCGCCCACGCTGAAATGGCAAGGACCCCCTCCTTCGAGATGTCGCGAAAGAGATGCCGCGGGATGCCCATCCACAATCGCCCCTTGAACGTCTCACCGGCATAAAGGAGCCTATAAGAACCACGACCGTAACGGATGGCCCTCGTGTATGCCCAAGGCTTCTTGAGTTGCTCTTTGCGGATCAAATGCTCGACAACAGCGCCGCCAACGTGCCACGCGTTATGACCTTGGGAGTGAAGTCGCAGGAGCAACTCCGTTTCGCTGCCCATTGCGTAATCGGAGCCTCGCGGGCCAATGGAGGGATCGAATCGAATTCCTGTTTGAAAAACACAAGCGCGAATCGCCATGTTTGGTCCGAACACCAAATACGGCGCGATCGGTCCATCTGCCTGCGACGGATCTGTGAGAGTGAAAGCCGGCGCTAGATGCACCCACTCAACCCAACGGGGTGGTAGGATTTCCCATCGGGGTACAATTGAGCCGCCAAATATTGAATATTCCAAATGGGTATCAGCAGCTTGTTGCAATTGGATCAGCCAGTCTGTGTAAGGGAAGGCGTCGTCGTCGGTGAATACTACCAACTCTCCTTCCATCAACCCTAGGCCGGTGTTCAGCGCATGATTCTTCCCAAGCTTTGGTTCCACAATAGAATGAAGTGGCAAGCGGCCGCGAAATGAGGCGATAACCCGAGACGTTTGGTCCATGCTGCCGTTGTCAACCACAACGAGTTTCCACCCTTTTGCAGGCGCCTCCAAATGACAATACGCATCCAAGACTTCATGCAATATCTGTGCTCGATCTTTCGTCGCCAGCAAAACTGTTAGCATTCCGCTACCCGGTCCTATCTCAAAGCATCGGAGGAGCTTGTGGCAGTCGCCACGGTGGGGTTAGGTTGAGCCTCTCCATTAATGCTACTGTTGGCTGTGTCTGACCGAAACCGATCATAAAGCCGGCCACAAGTTGCCCCAGGATTCGCCACGAGCCTTGCCACCTCCAAGCACAGGTGCTTTGCCAGAAATGCTTTGTCAAGCCGCAGCCCGCCTGACCTCAGACCAGATAGCTGGAATTGCCAAAATGCGCTGCCCCTCTCCATCAGGAGGCGTCGCGCAAGGAAACTGTAATAATCGGATTTCAATTTATGAAGAACGCGGTCCAGTTCGTCTCGTTCGAGATAGATCGGTCCAAATTTATTGACTTGTAGAAACCAATCCAGAGCATCGGGGTTGAAGTGGCGCACGCGCCCTCGAATCGAATCGTCATCGACTCGGCTGAAGGAGAGAAGCTGATGTACGAATCCGAAGTTCCACGACTGTAAAATACGATAGCACGCGTCGGCGTCATCGAAGAATGTGCCCTCGTCATAAAAAGGTGACTGATGGCGTACGATCTCCGCGCGGTATAGTACGGTAGTTGGAGTTCCAAAGACAAATAGAATGCTGGTCAGTTGCAGCCGGCATATATCACCCCCAGATATCACGGTCTTCGTGTAATGAAGCGCCCCGCCCAAGACTCGGTTACCCTTCAAACGGTAAGAGCTGACAATACCGATGGAGTCATCCGATTCAGCCAATGCCACCATGCGCTCAAGGCATTCGGGGTATATCCAGTCGTCTGCCTGGACGATCTTGCAATACTTGCTAGCAGAAGAGATACAGGACAGCGCAAAGTTATAGTTCGCTACTTGCGACAGGAATGACTCTGTTCGGATCAGGCGGATCTTTGACGGAAAACGGAATGCGAAATCCTGCGCGATCTCGCTCGATCCATCGTTACTGCAATTGTCCACCAGGATGTATTCCCAATTTTGATGGGTTTGGCGCAGTACGCTTTCGATACACTCGCCGAGATATGCCCGAGTGTTATAAAAGGGAGTTACTATGCTTACAAATGCTGGAGAACCCATATCGTTCAATTTGGCGGCATTGCTCTGCTTCAGTCGGCTCGCCCTATGAAGGTTACAACGCTTCTCGCCGGGACAGAGTACGTGAAACTCGTTCCGTTAGACATAACGGAGACCGGGGATTGGGGCGCAAGAGAGGCGGTAGCCGACGTAATCCATGGTGTCACTTGCGACCGCTGCGAGATAACACCATTCAAAGCAAACATTTTATTACGAACTGACCATCTACTGTTGTTGACGGCGACAACGGCAAACTCTCTCTCTGGTCCTTTGAAAGCCGTAACCAGCAACGTGCTCCCATTGGTGACGTCTATCCGCGTCCAGCCCGGACGAACAAACTTGCTCCAGTTGCCAATTGCATAAGCTCGCTTGGCTATGTTATCCCTCGAATCCGTCAAGCAGCAATTGTGTCCTTCGCCTTGGTCATCATCCAGAGCCCACCAGAACCATCCATTTACTCTTGCCACGGTCAGCCAGTTGTGAATCTCTGTTGCGTACGCCAGCGCACTGGTTATAGAGCCATCATATGAATTGAAATCTGAGACTTCTGTCTGCCAAACATGCTGATTGGTGACATTGTTCCAACGCAACAACGATGCGCTGCTGTTGTAACCGTGCTCCGCGAGAATTCCGATGTCCGCAGCGACGACGGGATCGTTCATGGCCGTAGTGTCATAAACATTCGACCAATTGCCTTTCTCGGAGATCAATATCTTCACACCGCTATATCCGGCGCTAGCTAAGGCATTCGCCAGATAGGGGACATACTCATGAAACTGCTGCGCCGTCCATGTGCAGCTTGGGTAGGATTGGGTGATGTCAGGTTCGTTCTGGGGAGAGATGGCATAGATCGGAATGTGGTACTTTCCGGACATCAATGTGACGAAGGCGGCTTGAATCGATGCAAGACCAGTATAGTTCGACGTGCCTCCTTTGAATGATCCGCCGCCTTGATACATGCCGGTGACCTTCATTGGGCCCGGTGGGCTCCATTCCGCAGCCACGGCCCGTGCGCCCCGAGCGACGGCGGCACCGGCATTGGTCAGGTCCCACGTTGACAGTGTGGGTCCAGAGTCGACCCTCACGCAGTGCCCGGCTCCCTCATCTCCTTCGCAATCCGCAAAGTCCGGATAAATTTTCAACCGGATGAAGTCTAGACCAATGTTGGAATTTACCGTCGTATAGAAAAAATCCATCAGAGTTGCTGAAAGGGTGTTTATGTCACCAGCCGAGGCGGCGCCGAAACCGTCGATCGTCTGATAGGTTGCGTTCCAATTCACAGTAATGGGCGCGGAGGACACATCCCCTGACACACATCGTAGCGAGAATATGGCAACGCTCAGCGCGAAAACGCCGACCCAGTAGCACCAATAGAGGCGGGGTTGTAGGTTGCGCAGGCGCTCGTTCACGATGCGCTGGGGTTTCCTCCTGCCGCGGGCTCCACTTCGTATACAGAGCTATCAGGACCGCGATAGATCAGGCGGAAAACGCCTGGATAGGCTTGCTCAAGTGCCTGAAAGCACTCGACTTCAGCCGGCAACCAGTAGCTTGGCTGGTGACGCGCCACGACAATAATGCCAACGTGGTGTCGGCGAATGCCGTCCATCAGAACCTTGGAATCAGAGATGGGCGGGAACCACACGGTTGGGTGCTGGGCGTAGTGAAAGACAAACTCGGGCTCACGTGCCATGATGACGAGGTTTGACGACTCGTGTGTTCGTATCCACTCTGACGCGTCAAGCTCTGGATAAAGAAACTCCTTGGTTACGTCAGGATCCGACCTATCGTGGCCGATCGCCACAATTGTCTTGACGCCCGACCCAACCAGAACTGCGAATCCAAAACTTGCAACAAGCCACAATGGGAAGGACAAAGCCGACTCAGCAGCTCGAATCCTGCGTGCAAAGTTGGCATGGCCGTCTCGCCGCAATTTGAGTATCACCAATCCAGCAAACGCTACGAATGCCCATAAGACCGTCGCAGCAATCGTTTGCAGGTGATCACCTCTCACGTGGTCCGGATTTACAGGAAAACTTGCGAGCCGAAGCGCAAATGCCGCCGAAGACACACACAGGAGGCTACCGAGAACCGCTAAAGTTACGCCGGCCCTTTTGGGTTGGCGGATCAAGTAGTTCTTGAAAGTTTCCCCGCCGCGCCACAAGTAAAGGCAAGCAAGCGGTAGGATCGGGATAACGAACCTGTCCCTGTAATCCCACGGCCAAGCCATGAAAATGCATTCGTACCACAGGAAGTACCAATCATATAGCCGCCCTCCGCTTCGCAGGGACGATACCAATCCCACCACAATCACGATAACAAGCCCGGCGATTGCCGGTGAAGACCAGAATTTACTTACATTTCTTCTCAGCAATAATTGTGTGAATCCCGCCGCTCGCGTGACGATGTTCCTCTCAACCCGGCCCGGGATATCATTTAAATGCGCCAGTCCCAGCTCGGGATGCTGGCCATCTTTGACTCTAAGTTGCGAAACGTACGACCCTGGATATCCAGGCAGTTGCCACTCCACCGTTTGGTGGCGCTGGGCCCAAACGGTCCAGCTAAGCTGCGCCGCCAGGCCAAACGCGAGAGGAATAACAAACCGGGCCAGCCGGCGTCGACCTACCTCCCAGGAGCGAAAGAACGAAGCTAGAATCCAGGCGACGAGACCTCCTATCAAAGCAACGCCGACCGAACGAATTAATATCGCCGCTGCGAGGACTAGACCGAGGACCAAGACCCAAGGGACAAGACCCACTCCTAGCGGATTGCGATCGATCTTGAGAGCAAGCAGCAGCGCCGCCATACTCATGAAGAGATATGGCATTTCAGGAAAGATAACCGCAGTGTTGAACCCGAACAACGCCGGGCATGAGGCGAGGAGCAGACAGGCGATGGCCGCAACTGCCCGACCTTCAACCCGGCGCAACAGCTCATAACTGGCAATCAATCCCAGACCCGTCGACACGGCAATGATCCCGAACGCAACCGCGGGGGAAAGCCCGAAAAACTTGCCTACGAGCGCCAGGATAAGCGGCAAACCCGGAGGCAACGTAGTCTGTGGTAAGAGTCTGATTTGATATGAGCTCTTCTCAAGGAGAGATCGGGCCAGATCGGGGTAGGTCACGTCGCTCAAATAATCCGCAAAGTGTGGGTAATGTATGAGCTGAAATGCCGCTACTAGCGTGATGAAGATGTAGATCGCCCAGTCCGCGGCGCAACGAGCGACGCTCGTGCCACGACTGGATTGAACCTGCGCCAACGTACTCACAGTATTCATGGCTTTTAAAGGAAAAAGGGCCGGGGACGGCTTACCTTTTGATGGCTGCGTGTCGTCGCTCGCCATGCTCAACGTGGCACGGCGACTCGGTCTTCTTCTTCCTGGCCGCTATTCGCTGCATTTGTGTCGACCCGCTCCAACCAGATCTCCCTCCAGTAGGAATATATGCTCCTCGGGCAGAACAGACGGCATTCGCTGTATCGAGACTGACAAATAACCGAATCCAAGATGACGGACGGGGTTTTCATCTCCCGCATCTTTCCCGTTCGCTCGTTGATGATTCTAGCAATCCGTTTTTGCACACGATATGTGCCTCCGCAATAGGGAACTTCTTCGGCGTCAAAATAGAGGCCGCGATTGCGATTGCGCATGTCGAGCGTGCCCAGAATTTGTTTATATGGTTTGATTCGAACTAATTCTCCGGGCCGGAGGTCGAGCGATGCGTCCGGGGTTCGCTCTCCATCGGCAATCACGCCACGCCTTCGAGGAAAAGGCGCTCCACCCCAGAACGGGTGAAAAGTGTCATAGAACCAGCGTATCGGCCGCCCGACGCCAATGCCTGCTTGCTGGAGCCAGAGGAACAGGAAGTACAGGCCTCCGCAAATAAGGCGCCAGAGACCCACATTCCCGGAGAGATAGTCCTCAACATACTGGCGAATATCCCACCATTTGAGTTCGGACGTGGCATAAGGAAGCTGAGTGGCCTGGCAGACATATGTAGGCGACTCTTTAGCCTCCGCAGAAGCAGTGCGCGTTCGATCCCAAACGTTGGCTTCAGAGCATCCGTAACGGGACGACGCACCGCCTTCCGGCGCTGAGGAATCTTCCTGGACGGATGTAGCGCTTTCCGACCGGTTCTTTCCGAGTGGTCTTAGCCAGGCGTATTTCCAAAAGATCATGCAGCTGGCTTGGCATCCGCCATGCGCACTTCCGTCACAACGTGTCTCGAGATGAACAACATTATGGACTCGGCGGCCGCGAACAGGAAACACAGTGTCGCAGGTCTTGTGCGATCGTTTGTAGACCTGAAACCGCTTTCCGCAAAACGCGAACATCTCCGGCATAAATGGCATGCCATCGAGTTGACATTTGCCGTCCAGCGTCTTAAGAATTTCTGCCCGACTTCGGACCTCGACCCAGTCGCCGACACATAGTTTCTTTTCTCTTAAACTCACAGCCAGACTCCAGTGTCAGGAGCACTGTTATTCACGGGCAGCGTCTCCTATCGCCACGACATAACTCGCACCGGATAAGGGGCGAATTTCCTGGTCAATCACTTTCGGGAAGCAATGCGCCGTACCGCGCACATCATCATCGGAGCTGACATAGATTGTCGCTACGGCTTTCCACTCGTCATATACGGTCTGGGTATCGTGCCTGTAAATCAGCACCGAAAGATGATAAATGCCTGTTGTCACGTTTAAACGCATCTCAAATGTGCACCTAAACGTTTCGCCCGAATCGAGGCTAAAAGATCCAAACCCAAGGCGTTCTGTCGTCGTTTCGAAAACGATCTCGTTGGATTCGTTCGTCATCCATGGCGTCAGCGTCAATTTCGTGCACGGCGTTTGCGCGATCACTTCCACATCAAGCCATACAATATCTCCAGATTTGAATTGGCTCGACTCTCCGTATTCACCGCGAACTTGGGCGTGAGAGATCCTCACGGGTTTGGAATCGCCGTCCGCACAGAATGATTTCCGAGACTGCTGCAGATACGTGGAAACAACCTCACGCGCCGGGCCAATCGTGACAGTGCGTCCCTTCTCCAACAAGAGGCATCGATTGCAGAATTCTGAGATAGTCTTCAGATTGTGGGAAACAAAAAGCACAGTAGCTCCCTTGCGCATCACTTCCTTCATCCGCTCCACACACTTGGCCTGAAAAAGATTGTCGCCTACGCTGAGGACCTCATCCACGATCAGCACTTCCGGATCGACATGCGAAGCCACTGAGAATCCGAGCCTAGCAAACATCCCTGTGGAGTAACGCTTAACGGGCGTGTCGATGAATTCTTCAATTCCGGAAAACGCAATAATCTGATCGAGCTTGGATCGGACCTCGCGCCTGCTCATGCCAAGGATGGTGCCGTGGAGAAAGATGTTCTCCCGGCCCGTGAGATCTGGGTGGAAGCCGGCCGTTACTTCGATCAGCGCAGAGAGGCGTCCATTGACAACCATGTGGCCTTTGGAAGGCCGCATAATCCGACTAAGAATTTTGAATGCTGTGCTTTTGCCCGCTCCATTTTGTCCTATGATGCCAAACGCTTCCCCATGCTTTACGTCAAAACAAAGATCTTGCAAAGCCCAGAATTCCCGTTCATCGCTCTGGCTTATTTCCTGTTGACGAAACAGCTTTCCCGTCAAAGTGGGAATCAGGTCACGCAGGGAATCGTAGATTTCACCCTTGCGGAATTTTTTGTAGACATGCTCCATTCGGACCGCAATATCAGACACTTGGAATCTCCGGTTAGATGCTTTCTGCGAACGCTGGCTCGAGGTGCTTAAAAAAAACAAATCCTCCGAGCAGAGATGTCAAGCCGAAGGCGAAGCTGTATGCGAGCCATGCCATGTCGGGCTGTTGATGTCGAACGATACAGGCGCTGAAACCTTCCAGGATCGGCGCCACTGGATTGAGTAACAGCCACTCCCCTTTTGTGCTGAACATTCGAATATCGTAAAGGACGGGAGTAAAGAAGATTCCGAAAGTAAGTAGCACCTCGACAACGTATTTCACATCCCGAAAGAAAAGGCTGGCAGCGGATACAATCATGCCGACCCCCATTGTTAGAACTACCAAGATTGCGAGCAGCAGGGGTACCCAGGCAAGTTGCGCATTCCCGCCGTTCTGCGTTACCAGGAGAAAGATCGTCACTGCCCCGGATGCTACGACCAAGTCGAAAAGACTGGCCATCACCGCTGCGATGGGAAAAACCTCCTTGGGGAAATAGACCTTGGTAACCAGGTTCTGATTTGTCACGAGGCTGTTGCAGGAGAACCGAATGCTTGAAACCAGAAAGGCCCAGGGCACAGACTTCACTGCGACGCTCGCAACATCACCCGCATCGAGCGGTTTACCAGAGGCCACAGCGTACCCATAACGAACGATTACGCCGGCGCTGACGATCAAAACCGGCATCAGCACAGCCCACAGCAATCCCATGATCGACTGCTTGTATCGCACCTTGATATCGCGGTACGTGAGCATGTAGAGCAGCTCTCGATAACGGTACAACTCTCGTAGTTCTTCTCTCATAAATCTAAGGGTGCTCTCGCCTAATAGCTATGCTTGTCAGTTCACCGGCTTGATCGGGCGTCCGTAACTTCTTGACGCTCGCATGGTCAAGTTGATTCAAGCTTAGGTGATTGAGCCCTTCCTGGCGATGACGACGCGGTATTGGCCCAGTCCTACACTCTCCTTCAGGCGGCGAAACGCTGCCGCGCGGCGCGGCCCAAAGGCCTCATTCAATCGTGCCGAATTGACAATGCGCAGCCATCCCATGTTGCCCCTCGGCATAATCGTATAAGAGCGCTCAATCGACAAGCCTGCCTGCCTGATCAGATCGTGTAAGTCCCGCCGGGAGAGCCAATGACTGACCGGGCCGTTCTCCAACCGCACGCCTCCGACCCGTCGAATTCGGTTATAGACGACCGGGTTGATGGTGGTAACGATCAGGAGCCCGCCTCCGCGTAGCATTCCTGCCATTTTGCGCGTTACGAGTTGCTGGGCGCGAAAGCAAGATATCGCATCGACGCACAAGATCAGGTCAAACGGGTCGGGGGGAGGGCGCCAGTTGTGGAAGTCCGCTGCTTCATAGGTAGGTAGCGATGTGCGCCCATGGGAAAGCTCTTCCAGCTTTCCTCGGGCCATCTCAATGGCCGCGGGGGAGATATCCAAACCATGGTAACTGGAGAAGTTCAGCCGCCGCGAAAGTGCTCCTGTACCGCAGGCGATTTCCAATATTCGCCCCAGCCGCCTTTGTGTCACGTCCCGCACGACTGCCGCCACGTGTGAAAAAAGCTGAGTGGAAATGACGTCTCGATTGTCTTCCGCGCGGTAGGAAGTATTCCAATGGTCCCACCAACTGCGCTCTTCCATGTTGCGCGAGTGATCACTTTGTGAAGGTGCAGTTCTCATAATTCAACGCTATGCGAAGGCGTCTTCGCGGCATTACGCGCCGGATGACGGAAGGCTATACGATTCCCGCTAATCATTTGGCGGCTCCTTGTTCGAGACCGATGTCGGTGACGAGCAAAGCTCAATGCTCATAGAACCGCGAGTGACCCATAAAGGCCCGCAGCGTGCTGGCTTCATTCATTCCTGGAGCTTTCCACGCTTCGAATCAGCCGTCGGCTTCATCGAGGGAACTTCTGGGAAAGATGAGAACAGGCTAGCCTGGAATGCGCACAGCCGCGAAGCGCTTGTTCGCGATACCCGTCTCAAATCGCGCCGCGACACGCTTCCCAAACGTAATCATCGGCTCTTCTAAAAAGTGATAGAACAGGACCGGGAGCACGATCACAAGGGTGGCGAACAAAGCCAGTCGCGCAAGTCGCGGAAGAACGTAATGCAAGCGTTCAAATGCAAGCCAGATACAGAAGAAATGCGTCAAGTAAATGCCGTAGGAGTACTTCGCAATTAGGTGCGATGGGAGTGTAATCCACTTGGTGGAGATCTGTGCAAAGAAAGGCGCAGCTAAGCCGATGACGAGGCAGACCAACCAGTTCTTGAAATTGAAATTTCCGAAGACTTCCCGCTCGTATATGTACAGCGGCAGGACGGAGAAAATCACTCCCGTCCAAAGAAGCGCGGGGAGCTTTCTGCGAGGTCTTCTTTGCAGCTGGTACGCAATGACGCCGGGGAGGAAGCAGGGAATGTACAGGAGGAAGTAGTCTTTGTTCGGCCAGCCTGAATATTCACGGAAGAGAATGCCAGCAAGCACGGAGACCACCCAAACTGCACCGGCGCGCCAAAGCGAGCGATTCGGAAGAAGATAGAGGAAGATCCACGGCAACAAGAGATACATCGCCATCTCATAGGGTAAGGTCCAAAGCATGCCGAGAACCCAATGGCCGGATCCTTGAACGAGCAATAGATTCGAAATGATCGTTCCTGGACTTAGCGGCGTCCCGAAAAAATGTCCGGGCGTTGCCCCAGCCTGAGGCAGCCTGAACGCAGCAATAAGCAGTACCACCGCAGAACTCAGCGGGTAAATCCTGAAGATGCGGCGAATCATAAACGAGCTAAAAAGCTGGAAAGGACCTTGTTTCTTCCACTGCCTTTCGATGGAAAGCATCAGCACAAAGCACGTATGAACGAAAAACAACAACACGCCAAGCGAGCCGATCCGATCAATCCTAAACGGGCCAATATCGCGATAGCCCCGCTCGTAAAACACGAGATGTCCAAACAAGACGAGCATGACGGCGACAGCCCGCAAGAAGTCCAGGTTCGGTATATCGCGGCCGGCAGCAACAGTCATGCGCCGGGGCGTTGTGTTTGATTCCGAACTAGTTTTCATGGTGACGCCTCGGCCTCAAATGTGGCAACCTAACTGTCTATCGAAGTTGAACTTCATGACAGCTTTTTCAGTCGCCATCTCGATTATCTTCCGCGGTAGGACGTATTCCAAAGCCCCACCAGCTTCGCTCTTCCATATTGCGCGAGCGATCAATTTGTGGAGTTGCATTTTTCATAAATTAAGGTCATGCGAGTCCGTTCTCGCGAGATTACGCGTCGGATCGCGGAGGACTATATGCTTCCCGCTGATCATTTGTTGCACTCTTGCTCGGGGTCGATGTCGGTAACGAGCAAAGCTCAATGCTCATAGAACCGCGAGTGACCCATAAAGGCCCGCAGCGCGCTGGCTTCATTCATTCCTGAAGCTTTCCACGCTTCGAATCAGCCGTCGGCTTCATCGAGGGAACTTCTGGGGAAAGATGAGAACAGGCTAGCCTGGAATGCGCACAGCCGCGAAGCGCTTGTTCGCGATACCCGTCTCAAATCGCGCCGCGACACGCTTCCCAAACGTAATCATCGGCTCTTCTAAAAAGTGATAGAACAGGACCGGGAGCACGATCACAAGGGTGGCGAACAAAGCCAGTCGTGCAAGTCGCGGAAGAACGTAATGCAAGCGTTCAAATGCAAGCCAGATGCAGAAGAAATGTGTCAAGTAAATGCCGTAGGAGTACTTCGCAATTAGGTGCGATGGGATCGTAATCCACTTGGTGGAAATCTGCGCAAAGAAAGGCACTGCTAAACCGATGACGAGGCAAACGAACCAGTTCTTAAAATTCCAATTCCAGAAGGGTTCCCGCTTCAATAGGTATAAGGGCATTACCGAGACAACCACTCCAGCCCAAAGGAGCGCGGGCAGCCGCCGGCGTGGCCTTCTCTGCAACTGATACGCAATGACGCCGGGGAGGAAGCAGGGACTGTACAGGAGGAAGTAGTCTTTGTTCGGCCAGCCTGAATATTCGAGGAAGAGAATGCCAGCAAACACGGAGACCAACCAAAGTGCACCAGCACGCCAAAGGGAGCGATTCGGTAGAAGATAGAGGAAGATCCACGGCAAGAAGAGATACATCGCCATCTCATAGGGTAAAGTCCACAACATGCCGAGAAGCCAGTGTCCGAATCCTTGAATCAGCAATAGATTCGAAACCATCGTCCCAAGGGTTAGTGGCGTCCCGAAAAAATGCCCTGGATCCGCCCTATACTGCGGTAGCCTAAACGCAGCTATAAGCAGTACCACCGTGATGCTCAGCGGATAAATTCTGAAGATGCGACGAATCATAAAGGAGCCAAAAAGCTGGAAAGGGCGTTGTCTCTTCCGCTGCCTTTCGATCGAAAGCATTAACACAAAGCATGTGTGCACAAAGAAAAACAACACTCCAAGCGAACCGATGTGAGTGACCCTGAAGGGGCCAATATCGCAATAACCCAGGACGTAAAACATCAGATGGCCAAACAAGACGAGCATGACGGCGACAGCCCGCAAAAAGTCCAGGTTCGGTATATCGCCACCGGTATACATGGAACCGGCAACAGTCATGCGCCGGGGCGTTGTGATTGATTTTGAGCTATTGCCCATCGTGAGGTCTCGGCCTCAAATCTTGCGACTTGAGGTTCTATCGAGATTGAATTTCATGACAGCTTTTATCAACCGCTACCATATTCGCTGGAATATTGTAGAGAGCGAATGGGCCAAAGCGTTCTGTAGCTGAAATCCGCTCATACCACGGCCTAGGCATACCCAGGCCATATATGTTAAATCGGTCCATCTTTTCGAACGTTGCTGCGATAACGGTCCAGCCTGGCCTGGGAATACACGTATCAACGGTCGTAATTGCGGGTAGTGCGTACCATGCCTGGAGATAATCGGCGCGGTAAACCCCGTCAAGCTCGCCGAGTGAGATCTTTTTGACGTCCTTCTGGTGCAAGTACGTGGCCAGAAGCTTGAGATCCTGGCCCCAATCGTAATTCGAATCTACAAGGATGTCTTGCGGATTTGTGCCAGCAAATGCGTTGAAATAACTCAGATAGTCGGGGTGATGGATGGCAACCGATATCGTCATCCACGCTAGGAGTGCCACAGTGATCAACGCGCCAGCAGTTTTATAAGTAGATATTCGCAGCAATTTTCGGATCCCAAGCGCCGCGACAATCGAGAGGGCTATGTACATTGGTTCAACGTGTCTGATACCGATATCGATGCGACTCCTCATTGCGGGCAACAATATGCCTAAAGCAAATGCGAGCGGGAACATATAAGCGACTTGTTGTCGCTCCTGAACGCATACAAATATACCTATGGCGAACAGAATGAGAAAGGCGATCGGTGTCTTTAACGCCAGTGTGACCGGGAAGTAGTACCACCAACCTGTCATGCGTACATTGCCAAAGAGGAAGGCTAAATGGCCGGTGCGATTATGATTCAGAGCACTACGGATTCCGTCGAAGAATTCCGGCGCTGGCAGGATTAGATGTAGGCCATGTGTTTGGACGGGACCGACCGAAAACCAGTAACCGGCCCAAATGACAAGAGCACCCGTCATAACCGCTAGCGCGAAGAATGGGATGCGGAGCACCGCCATTCTGACAACTACCTGCAGACCGGCCCATTTCACCGCCAAGTAGGATACCAACGCAAGACCAATTGACGCCGGCAGGTATCCGAGAGCGGTGAATTTGGATAGGCACGCCAGACCCAGGCTCAAGCCCAACAGCAGGGATCTTGGGAAAGAAGGCTTTTCAGCCCAATAAATAGCGGCAAGGAAAGCCGCGCCCACCGTAGCACCGAGCGCCAGATCAGTGGTTGCCAATCCCGCGTCTGCCAAAGTTATAGGAAGCAAAGTAAATAGCGCTAATGCTAAAACAGCTATCGGCTTACCAAAGTAATGGCACGACCAGGCACATACAACGAGGCAAGCGAGGAGGAAGAAGGGCAGCGTTCCCAAGCGCATCAAGAAAATCGTGCGATTGATATGGCCGGAACTGGCGATCTCACCAACACCTTCCGCTCCCATAGCTGACAGTCCTAAAGGACGTACTCCAGCCAAATAGGGTCCCAACGCCACCATCAGCCGCGATAGGGGAGGGTGCTGCGTCTCGATGCGGTAAACATGCTTAGCCAAATACTCCATGCCGCACGCCAAATGTGACGGCTCGTCGACAGTGAGACTTAACCCACTGTAAGTGGAGACGATGCGAGCCGTGGCAATGCTAATTAGGCCCAAGCAAAGGAATAGGAAATACTTCTCGAGCACAGGGGAAACGTGACTCTGCCAAAAATCGGCGGAATGTGCCGCGACCGGCGGGAGACACTGTCGAGTACTGATTTGATGATCTGGTGTCTGAATTGTGGACATTGAAAAATACGCAACCCCAGCTAAAGTTGGCTACAGGGAAGGGCAGGTGTCAATTACCTTCGAGACGAGAGAGCACCACCGGTGTGAAATGCGTACGCGTAATAATGTGTGGTTCCAACTCGCTGCCAGCCTGGCGCATCGGAGATAGGCGGCGGCAGTTGGGAAACAACAAAGGTGGCACCCGTTGCTGCGAACGCGTGAATTACGCGATCTTGCGTGACGGAATCGGCTTGCCAGAAATTGTTTCCCGCGGTTTCGGGTCTTTCAGGCCAGTAGAAGGCTTCTGCCACAATCTTGACGCGTGCGAGGCGCGCCCAGGTCGACATTCCATACAGCGACCATTCCAAAGAGGCGATGTTGTCGCCAGGCCTGAGCCCTAATTCGTACATTCCCTTTACCACTTCCGCAGGGGCGTCTGGATCCGCTGGTGATCGTCCCAGGACATCGCGAAAAAAAACTTTCACCCGTAATGAAGGTGATCCAATCGGCAGGAAGTACATCACCAATATCAGCACCGCAACCGCTGAGCACAGGCTATTGCTGACGTCGGACGCCGGTAAGCGCGCAGCAAGAAAAAGTGTCATCAGGATTGTAACGAGGAACGGTCCCAAATAACGGGGCTCTATGTGAATCATGGCATACATCCCGAGAGTGGCGAGGGCAGGGAATATCAGAAACCAATATCTTGCAATGTCCCTCATAACTAACCATCTTCTTCCGCTCGCGTAAAGCATCACGAAGATTCCGGCGATAACACTGCCGTGCAGGTCAAATAAAGCCAGACATTCGTCCATTAGAAGGTGGGACTCGGTGCTTATGACCCGGCGGAAGTTGAGGCGAGGCTGTACTCCGCCGTACCAGTAAGTCGGGTCAGTCCAAGCGGGGTAGGTGCCACCGATGGGACTTCCGAATTCAAAGACTGCTGGCTGGCTAGAGATCTTACGGGTTGGATGCAGCGGCTGGCCCGCGCCTGCGAAATCACCTTGCTCACCCTGCCAATGTGCGCCGGGAATGTTATTCACGTGGACTGCATAATTGTAACGTCCTGAGTCTCCAAACGTGACCCGGCCTTTCGCGACGGAAAGCGCGACGATGTAAGGGCCGGACAGAGCAAGGAACACAGTAATGGAGGCCAGCACACGTCGCAGCTGGAGACGCCCGATAACAGCTGCAGAGGCCAAGCAGGCGATGGACACAGGAAACATAATGGATTTGGTTAAGTACCCGAACCCAAGTGCCAGTCCCAGGCCGCAAAATACCGGCCACCCGGCGGGGCCTCGCCGAATCCTCACGAGTAAACCGCAGGCGAGGTAGAAAAACGCTGCGACGAGCATGTCAGGATTTGTTTCTGAGACTCCAATCAGCTGCAACGAAGACCACAGGAATAATACGTACCCAATGCAAAACCATACCCAGGTCGGAACGGATAATTCTTCCTGCGATTCTGTCTCCCGCCTTAACAAAACCAGTTGCCTCAGGAAAAAGTCGTAACACCACACCGTGTACAAGAAGATCAAGAACACGACGAGATGTACGAGCGGATACTCCCAATAAAACGATGGCCGAAACAGTCCAACCGCTAGACCGAGAATCGCGGAATACAGCGGATTCCAGAGCCCATTGACGGCCAACGACCAGTGACCGTGCCAAATGAAATCTCCGATATCGAGATAGGACACTGTATCGCTGATGATGTTCATTCGACTCGCCCACGCTTGCAGAAATCCAAGGAGGACACAGAGTGCCACGAAAGAGCGTCGCGTTCTTGCTTCGGGGGTCTTTCCGATTAAGATTGTGAGCATGAAACTGTTAGCCGTGCCTTGTTTGTGCAGAACCTAGAATCGTGTGGCCTAGCCCATACGTTTCGCTGATCGGGAAATACGCGATCACGTCTAGGCCCACCAGAAGAATATTTAGGCGGCGATTACTGGAGAAGTCACCTGCCGCAAAGAGGCTCCTACCGCGCGTAACCTCGCTGCCGCCGGTTTTCTCTCCGTGCTCTCGACGGCTCCGGCACTGAGGTCATACAGGTATGCAGAAGCACCAGGCACTTGCGCCATCCAAGCGCCTGCCGATTTGCCCCAGACGCTCGAGGAAAACAGCCCCCTCATCACCATGGGAGTCACGGTAAATGTGCGAGAAGAGAAGCCAAACTCGCTTTTCACCGCGCAACTTGTCCAAGTTGTCTCGGTACGGCTGCCAGTCTTGCCACGAAGCCACGCCCGTAACTTGATAGATCGGCCCGCCTGCGAAATTCATCCGCGCCCACAACTGCCGCCACTCCAGCTATACCTGTAAGCGCCAAGCCTACGGGAAACGAAAAGATGTCAAAAAAACACTCTCTCATACCATTGAAAGTCAGAAACATTGTCCGGGGCAGCGGGGCAAATGCCGCTCGCCAGTATTCGATCAGGCCATGATTGTTGCTGGCGCCGTGAAGGGAAATCACATAGATCGGCTCTGCTGACGTGCTGCGACCAAAATTGCAGCTAGCCCAATTCCCCCCAGCACGAACGCCGCCGGGAACGAAAACCAAATCGCCAGACTCCCAACAAGCGCCGCGAGTATGGCGCTGGCTCTGCCCAGATTGGCGCCGACAGGCGCATCCGCTACCAGATAAAGGACTAAGGCGACAGCTATGTCACTCGAGTACTGCTTCACCTCCGACACGTAATAGATCAAGGGAGTGGAAATCGCAAACAATCCGACCGCAATGGCAACTGCGCGAGCCCCGAGAAATCGCCACGCAACAGCTAGGAAGAGAAAAAGCGAACCGATCCCACAGACGATAGGCACCAATCTGAGCGCCATCTCGCTGTTCCCTAGAAAATGGACAGAGAGTTTCTCCAGCCATAGGAAACCAACCGGCGCCACCTGGTCGCGATTGAGCGGCTTCAGCAGAGCAGCTGGAGAACGATGAAGGACGTCCATTACCAACTCGGTCTCATCATTCCAAAGAGACCGGCCGAAAAGATATTGCCTAAGACGGAGAGCAATCCCAATGGCTACAAATGCCCAAGTCATCGTCAGGCTCGACGGCATCCATGCCGGCGTACGACGTATGTCTCGGCACGCAATGACGAATGCCAAGTCTCGATCTAGACCCGATGCTCTTTCATTCGGGTTCAATTGTGCACCCGAATCTGCGCCGCGTAAGCTTAGCTCGCCGACCTATAATTGGCTTTACGGCTCGTTGGCTCTTCCGACTCCCAGTATGATTGCACGAAAGTTTAAGCGTATGCTCGGTTGACGGGTTTTACAGGCCGACCAATCAAATACTTGTGAACCCCATGCTCAAGAGCGCTCGCATACACCCCAAATGCCTGGTCAACGACATCGATCGTCTGGTCGATATCTTCGTCGGTGTGAGAGAAGCTGACCACGAAAGACGGCGCCAGGATCCTCCCCCGGATCAGTTCCTGAAGGAACAGCGTGCGAAACGCCTGCGAAGGGGCACCGTATTCATCGTTCGTGCGGTAAATCAAATTGCACGGCCTTCCGACCAGCTCAAAATGTCCGGAGATCTGGCGGCGGGTTATGGCTTCATTGATACCTGCATGGAGCCGTTCTCCTTGGCGCCATAGGAACTCGGTTACCCCCTCCTCGCGGAAGACTCGTATCGTCTCTAACGACGCGGCTAAAGCGTGAGTTTCCGCGCCGTGAGTGGTGGATAGCAGGAAAACCCGCGGCCCGTCGTGATCCAGTCCACCAAGCCTCATAATTTCGCGCTTACCCATCAGCGCCGCAATTGCGAAACCGTTCCCCATGGCTTTGCCGAAGGTGGACAAGTGAGGAGCGACGCCATGCAACTTCTGAGCACCTCCCAAATGCCAGCGGAAACCTGTAATCATTTCATCGAAAATGAGGACTGCCCCCTGGTTCTCGCAGAGCTCCTTGACCTCTTTCAGATATCCTTGGGCAGGTGGTGTGGCTGCTTCCGCCTCCATCATTACGCAAGCGATCTGACCTGGATGTTGGTCGAATAACTCTCGTAGGTTCGCTAGATCGTTATAGCGAAACCTCAGCGTCATTTCAGAAATTACGCGGGGCACACCTGCATTCATCTCAGTCGTCCCGATGAACCAGTCGTCGGTGGAAAAGAACGGGTGGTCGCCGCAAATCGCGATCAGATCACGGCCGGTATAGGCGCGAGCGAGCTTAACGGCAGCGGTGGTCACGTCGGAGCCGTTCTTGGCGAACTTGACCATGTCAGCACCGTTGATAATCTCCAACATGGCCTCGGCCAGATCCATTTCAATACTTGCGGGCCTGCTGAAATTGGTGCCGAGTTGCATTTGCCGATAAGCAGCTTGGATAACCGGGTCAAAAGCATGTCCCAGGGTCACGGCCCGCAGTCCCATGCCGTACTCAATGAATTCGTTCCCGTCAAGGTCCCAAACATGGCAGCCCTTGCCGCGAACGACGAAGCCGGGCGCCTGCTCCGGATACTGGTCGTCCCCCTTGGCATAGGTGTGCGCGCCGCCTGGAATCAGCCTATGAGCTCGCGGTTGGAGAGCTCGAGATCGCGAAAAATCCAGCGTGTCAGGAGCATCCACAGCGCGCGCCGAAATGTGAAGACTAGACATGTTGATACTTTCTACTTATGTCACCTGACTCAGCCAAGAATCACCTTGCGCGCATAGAATGCTTCCGCGTAACCGCTGGCGGAATTTGATTCCATTCCTCGAACTCTCATTAATCCCAGGAAGGTCTCGCGGGCAAACCATGGCTTCGCGTGCTGCGACTCAAATGCCGCGAACAGATGATCCACTTTAAGCCGAACCGATGGCGACTCCAGATGCATGAACACGTTCGCTCGACCTATATCTCCATCGTACTTCGGGATTTCGTATTCCAAGATAAAGTTATTCCTAAATGTATTCCAGGTAAGCTCAGATACCAGGCGGTGATCCTGGTGTGCGTCGCCCTGCCAGTGGGTGAAGATCAGATCTGGGTTGACTCGGCCCTTTAACTCTTCGAAAAACTCCTTGACCTGCATCCCGCAGAAGGGCAGAAAGCCGTCCCTAAAATCCTTCACGACGACCTCCTTGTCGCAACCTGGGGTGAACAGTTCCGCGGCCTTTCGCGCTTCCTCGTCACGCCTTCCTGCCGCACTGAAAACAACCCAGTGGAACTTCGGCTTAGTGTCACCTTGACTCAGTTGTAGTAATGTCCCACCGCAACCAATCTCGATATCGTCAGAGTGAGCACCGAGGCAGAGGATCGTGAGCAGCTCCGGATCCGTCCTTCGTAGATTCAGCTTCATCATGCAGAAACTCGCCCCGCGCAGCCGTTCTTCCAGACGCACCAGGGAGCCGTACCCGAGGCTTCCAGTTCATCCAGGATTTGTTTGTCCTTAAATGTGTCCATGCATTGCCAGAAGCCTTCATAGCGCCGTGACCATACCTTTCCTTCAGCGATCATCCGTTTCATGGGTTCGTAGACCAACTCTTCGCCGGGTTTTAGATACCCGAACACCTCTTTGCTCAGCACAAAGTAGCCTCCGTTTACCCAGATATTGGACTCTTTCATGCACCGGATCTCTCTTACCGACTCGTCTTCGCTCAAGTGCACTGTATCGAGACTGCTCGATGATGGTTGGACTGAAAGAAACGAGACGTAACCATTACGACGCGTAAAGTCATCTATCATGGACGGAAGGTGAAAATCGGTCAAACCATCGCTGTAATTGGCAAGAAATACGTCCTCTCCTTCCAGATATGGCTCAACCAGACGCAAGCGGTCTCCGATTGTGGAGCGCTGCCCGGTATCAACAAAAGTGATCCGCCAGTCGTCGATATCACGCTGCATGAACTCTAGTCGACGTCCGCCCTGTGAGAAAACGAAATCGTTGGATACCGATTCTTCATACTCGAGGAAATAGTTCTTAATGACGTTCCCCTTGTAGCCCAGGCAGATCACAAAATCTTTGTGCCCGTAGTGGGCATAGTACTTCATGACGTGCCACAGCACAGGGCGTGCCCCGACGGTTACCATTGGCTTGGGCACGTCTTCAGAGTAGCCCCGAAGCCTCATTCCTGCGCCGCCACAGAACAAAACGACCTTCATGTGCTCACCTCCGATAACGAATCATTACTGTGTTATGAGGATTCACCGCTTTTGAGTACTATGACTGCAGGACAGCGGAAGCAGACACTGGAGGGTCAAGCTGCGTGTCCTCTTCATAGAGAGCGATAGCTTCCTCCGGAACGTGTGCGAAATCAGTTCCGCGGAGATAATCTCCCATTGTGGTCCCGGTGCAGGCAGCGTCGATATTGACTGCTCCTACCTGGCCGAGCACGTCATCGAGATGCACCGTCCGAAAGTCGATGCTGTAGCGCGTAACCTTCGACGTATTCGGCACCGTCGAATGCAACTGGGCCCCGGAAAACAAATACGCGCTACCAACTTGGCAGACCATTCGGATCTGCGGGTCCAAATCGATCGGCTCTTCCGCGTGCGGCTGCACACGTGTGTCAGTCTGCACGTGTTTGGCTGCATTGTACCGGCTCTCCTGACTCCACCTCTGATAGTTGTACTTGCTCGATCCATTCCTTATGGCTCGGTCAAAGTAGTGAGGATGCAAGGCCATGCAGTTCTCGCTGTTTAAGTCATAGATGGGCATCCACCAGTTGATCTGGCAAAACGGCGCCGAGTACCACGTGTCACGATGCGGATGGAACGCGTAAGCAATTCCGGACTTTAGATAATCTCCTGGAAATGCAGTTCGCATGCGCGGAACATCAAAGTACGTCTTATTGAGATCGCACCCCGTTTCTCTGAGCATGCTCTGGATATATTCTTTGGACTGCGGGTGATGAATGAATTTTGGCTTTAGCACCGCGAGAATCTCGGCGCATTTCTCAGCGGGCAAGCTCTCGTGGATCTTCAGGGAATCGTAGGGTTGGAAGGCTTCTTCGATCAATCCCTGCGCCAAGTGACACAAATTCAAAGCACTCTCAGTAGGAGAACAGACAAAAATTGATCCATGATACAGCTCCCGCCGTCGCTCATCTTCGTTCATCTTGGAATCCACAAAGATATTCATTAATTTCACCTCTTTTATTTCGCCTGCTGCTCTATTTCCGGGATAGGGAATAAAACAACACCCTATAAATGTTGATTAGGCTAATACACAGCGACATTCGGGACGGGCACGACGAAGTGACCGCCCCATTCTCGGATAAACTGCAACTGCTGCATGATTTCGTCCTTCAGATTCCAGGGGAGGATGACCACATAATCGGGCTTGGTTTCACGAAGATGATCAGGGTGGTAGATCGGTATGCGACTCCCCGGCAGGTATCGTCCTTGCTTGTAGGGGCTGCGATCCACCGTATATTCGATCAGGTCTTTACCTATGCCGCAGTAATGCAGAAGTGTGGCGCTCTTGCCCGGCGCCCCGTAGCCGGCAACCGTCTTGCCTTGCCTAGCCGCAGTGAGTAGAAAATCGACGAAATCGAGTTTTGTCTCTTTCACCTGTGGCGCGAATCTCTCGTAGCCCTCGATCCTGTCGAGTTTCGCTTCAACTTCATCATTAATGACCTTCTTAACGCTGAGCGTAACGCTGTGAGCCTGGCTGGTGGCGCGGCATGCAATCACGCGGAGCGAACCGCCGTGAGATTTCAATTCTTCTACATCGAACACCCACAACCCGTGGGACTCCATGATCTTAATCGTGCTGATCAGGGAGAAATAGGAAAAGTGCTCGTGGTAAATCGTGTCGAACTCATTGAGTTCGATAAGACGAAGAAGATGCGGGAATTCGAGCGTGAGGACGCCGTCCGGCTTCAGCAGGATCTTCAGACCTTCCACAAAATCGTTGACGTCGGGCACCTGCGCGAGGACGTTGTTGCCAATGACGAGGTCGGCTGTGCGGCCTTCGGCGGCAAGTTCTCTAGCCACCTGTACGCCGAAAAAGCGCACGAGCGTCGGGACGCCCTTTTCGATTGCGGCCTTAGCCACGTTGCCGGCTGGCTCGATCCCGAGCACAGGAACTCCCTGGCGCACGAAGTACTGCAGCAGGTAGCCATCGTTGCTGGCCACCTCGGCCACAAAACTCTGCTTGCCGAGACCAAGACGAATCTTCATCTCGTTACAGTATTTTTCGCAATGTTTGAGCCACGAATCGGAGTACGAGGCAAAGTACGCATAGTCGCTGAAGATACGCTCCGCGCTTTCATACTCTTCTAACTGCACCAGCCAACACTTTTCACAGATGTAGACGTGAAGCGGATAGTAAGCCTCGCCCTGATTCAGCGCGGCGGCAGAGGGATACGTTTCGCATAGTGGCGACATGCCGAGGTCGACAAACGTCCGCTGCAGGCCCGCGCCGCAAAAGCGGCAGGCCTTGGTTATAGCCTGTGCCTCGACCTTTTCAAGAACCGTCGTCGTAGTCATGATTTGTTTGCCCACTTCTGTCAGACGCCTACTGTTGTCTCGGCATACTTGGCCGTCCAGTGCAGTTCGCTATTCAGCCTTCCGGCCTGTTGCAGACGACGAATCTCGCTGATGCGGACGTAGCGTCCCTGTTCAATATCAGCAGCAGTAAGTCCTACGCTACGATAGGCGTCGTAGAGTTCCTGTGCACCCTTGCCGGCGGTCCACTCCGGGTGGAACACCGGAACCAGGCGGTTGATCTTGTCGAAGTTGACACGATAGCAACGAAGATCCGGACCACCACCGGGAGCATACTCCACCCGGCAGCCGGGAACGACTTCGGCAACAATATCGGCGAGTTCGCGAATGCGGAAGTTCTCGTCGTTACGGCCCACATTGAAAGTCTGATTGTGAACCGCTTCACGCGGTGCATCCAGTACGGCGACGACCGCCGCGACGATGTCGCGAATGTGGATGATGGGACGCCAGGGCGTGCCGTCACTTTTGATATAAACCCGGCCCTTGGTGAACGCCGACGCTACGAGGTCGTTCAACACGATGTCGAGGCGCAGTCTCGCGGACACTCCGTAGGCGGTCGCATTGCGCATGTAAGTGGGGGTAAAAGTATCGCTCGCCAGTGGTGCAATGTCGCGTTCCGCCAGGACCTTCGATTCACCGTACGGGGTCACGGGATTCAGGTCAGATGTTTCGTCGAGGAAATCGTCGCCAGCAGCGCCGTACGTGCTGCACGAGGACGAGAGAACAAAGCGCGTTACGCCTGCCTCTTTCGCGAGTCTTGCCAGGTGCACTGACGCCAGATGATTGATGTCGTAGGTGAGCTGAGGATTAAGATTCCCCACCGGATCGTTCGACAACGCGGCAAAGTGCACGACCGCGTCGAAACCCGCGAGATCAGTTATGGTGAGGTCGCGGAGGTCTTTGCGGATTTCCGGGATGCCAGAAGGTTCATCGCCGAAGTTGCAGTTGGCAAAGAGGTCCGTATCCAGTCCGACGACCCCGTGGCCGGCAGAGCGCAGAACAGGCCCCGCAACGGCACCTATATACCCCCTGTGTCCAGTAAGTAATACCTTCATGCGATTCCTATCCTGAAGCTCTATTAATCAACTCGTTCGAAGCAATGCCTCGATCTGGTAAATCATTTTGGCTGAAGAATGTATGGACACACTACTTATATACGGCCGGAACGTTCAGCCAACAAGCCGCTGTCGCAAAGAAGTTCTGCAGCGTCATGAATCGCAGAAAACGACAGTCCGGAGCGTTCCGCGATGTCCAGCAAGGAGTGCTCACCATCCGAGAGATTCAACACCCACAGCCGAGCGTTTATTTCTACGCCAATCGAATCTCCGCCAGTACTGCGATATAGATTCCTCTTACCCAGCTGAGGCTCGCAGCACGGATTCTGGTTCAGGTAGGTCCGGTTATTTTCGAGCACATCGACGATAGAAGCACACAGACGGAGCGACCGAGCCAGGTGCTGCGGATTTATAAAGTCAAGATCGTCAGCTGACGTGTGGTACTCGGGGAAGGTTCCCCACACACTCCGCATCAGGCAACCGACCGGGAGATTGAAGCCGGGCGAACAATACTGCCTTTCGTCGTAGCCATAAGGAGAAAACTCTAAAACCTCTGACGGTTCGCCGCAGTGTCGGAGCGCGTGCGCAACTGCACGGTCAATTTCGGCATCGCCGCGTCGGCTCTTCTTGTAATGAAATCCTCCCGCGTCTCCAATGCAGGTCAACACAAGGCCGTGGCGAATACGTCCGACACTCTCCCGGTTTCGCGCCAGCCACGTGATAGCCCCTATTGTCCCGGGAATAAACAAAAACCGATATGAATAACGCAGGTCGCGCCCAAGAAGAAACTCGGCCATGACAGTAGCCACCGTAAGCCCAGAGAGATTGTCATTCGCCAATGAGGGATGACAGACATGGCAAGAAATCAGAACCTCTTCGCTCGAGCGCCCGGTTAGATAGCACTCTCCATACGTCAAATTCCCTCGTTCGAGAGAGGAGTCAACGCATACCTCGTAGTCGCCACTCTCGAGCGCCAGCATCTCTTTATGGGAGAGGCAAAACCCCCAATCCTCCTGATAATAGGACGTGCGATAGGGAATCCAATCCGGATACTCAGTAAGCGTATGCAGGTGTGGTTGGAGTTCGCTCAGCGATAGAGTGGCATGTACGGGTACGCTGTAATTCACAATGTGCAAGTTGTGTCGGTGAAAATCTACCACGCGGTGTCCGCGCGAGTCCTTGATATACGCATCCCGGATGTTCCATTCTTTGGGGACAGTCCAATCGAACACCGCAGTGCCAGTCGGAACTTCAGAGACTTCGAGCGGAATCCGCTCTCGGATCCTTGCCAACGTCTGTCGGATTCCCGAGCCCGTGATACTCCGGCATATCGGATATAACTCGGTCGCGAAGCAGTGCAATTGTTCGCCGAGCCGCGCCCCATACTTCGCTTCCAATTCCTTCAATAGGGCCAGTTTCATTCAAAGTCCGGAAGGGTGCGGTCGCGATTGGATATTAATTCCGCTTTCGCGGGCCAAACGATTCTGAAGGCCGGGTCATCCCAACGCACTCCACGAGCCGATTCCTCATGGTAATACTCCGACATCTGATAGAAGACTTCACTTTCGTCTTCAAGTGTCAGAAAACCGTGGGCGCACCCTTCCGGTACGTAGACCATGTCCCGGTTTGCAGCCGTCAGAGTCACTCCAATCCAATTCCTAAACGTTGGCGACTGTGCGCGCAGATCGATGACGACATCGTAGATTGAGCCCTTGGTGCAACGCACCACCTTTGTCTCAGCGTAGGGATCCATTTGATAATGCATGCCGCGCAACGTACCCTTTCTCGGGTTAAACGAAATACTGCATTGCACCAACTTCGGGTTTAACCCCCGTTGCTCGAATTCTTGTCGGCACCAGGTACGAGCAAAAATTCCTCGCTCGTCAACCTTAGGTTCTAGGTGAATCTCGAAGACCCCAGCCAGCTCGGTTTCTCGAAATAACATAGCCAATTACAAGGTCAAACTTCCGGTTCATCCATTCGCTAGCGACAGCCTTCACGGTCCGGGTAGAAGTCGTCAGGTCCGAAGTGAGTCTTGTAACCCTCCGGACTTCTCGTCTCGAAAGAATTCCTCTTGGCAATGGCCGCCCTAACCTTCGTTAGCAGGGCCTGCGCGATTGAACTGCGACAAAACATCACCCCGATTGCCGTCCCAAGCGTATTCGTAATCAGATCTGTCGTACCAGAACTACGCGTTGGCAGAAATGCTTGCAGGAGTTCGATTGTAAGACTCGTGAACAACCCCAGAATGACCGTGGCGGCTCCTGGGTGTTTAGTCCCTCTCATCAAGGAGAGAAATGCAAAAACACAAAACCCAAAAGGGACGAACCCTGCGATGTTCACACCGACATCCCGCCAGTAGCTCCACGTCGGGTGATATTCCCCCCACGGTGGGAGCATAAATGCTGGGTGCAAAATGAAGTAATGCGTCGGGATAATCAAGTCCGTTACCGGGTCGAGGCTGTTGTGCGCTTCAGGCCCGCTGTGTTCATCGAACAAATATAGTGCGGCTGCACCTTTCCCTGCTGCCAGCATTGGTTTCCGCTTTGCCATCCAACTCGCATAGTCTGCGGCGATTTGCGGAGCCGTGAGCTCCTGCTGATAAAGAGCAAGCCCAAAGATCTTTCCCGGCCAGCTATTGTTAGCTGTTGGAGAGTTGGCAAGCACGACCCGTCCTGTCAGGTCGTTCCCCGCTCCCGAGAGGGGGAACACGCGGGCCAAAATTCCGTTCACATAAACCGATGTACCATGGCCATCCAAAGTGATCGTCAGGAAAACCGGCTTCTTCTCCTTGAATACTTGATCCACGTAGAATATCGCCGTTCGGGAAATACCCTGAGGATCGACGTTATTCTGGCGAATGCTCATCGCATCTCGCGTTTGATGCAGCGAGAACGGTTCTCCAGGATGGGCCGATCCGTCAAAGGAAAGGATTGTACTGCTACTTTCGCAGTTGGCCGGCTCCAGCCAAATTTCCAGCGTCCCCGAAGCACGGGTTAGGTCACCCCGTCGAATAGCCCCGGAACTGACCACACTACCGTGGCGTTCAAACTCAAGTCCGGCCCTACTCCTGCACCACTTTACTTGGTTAGCGGGAACATGAAACGGCCACAACCCAGCCGTAAGAGTGATCGCCAAGACGCACAGGCAAATTCCGCCTACGAGTTCTTTATAGACCACTTGATTCCTTTGTTTGCTAAGTGTGCTGAGTGTTTGCTCATTGTGCGTCGACAATTCTTTGCGGCAAATCTGAGAGCAGGTCGGGGACCCGCACACCAAGCGACTAGGAATTAAGATCCTAAAGACGACTGGCCGTTCTGGGCATAAACAAGCTCACGTTCCGCGGTCAGCGACTGGTCGTACAGTTCTTCTGGCTCGTAAACCACGACATCACTACCTTTGCTTGAGAAGGAGAATGGGACGCACAATAGTTTTTTCAAACGTATCCTCAACGTCTCACGCCGTTCCGGAGGTACAAAAAACAACATGAAGCCTCCTCCGCCAGCTCCCAGTAACTTGCCACCTAACGCTCCAGCGCTGATGCCAGCGTCGTAGATTTCATCAATGCTGGCATTCGTGATCTTCTGCGTCAGAGATCGCTTGATCCGCCACCCCTCGTGCAACAATCGACCAAATTCATCGATGGAACAATTTGGGTTGTCAATAATCGATCCGGCCTCATCGACCAACTCGAGCATGCTGCCTAATTCCTGCTTCTTGTGGGGTGTTACCCGTAACTGCTCCTTGGCGATTTCAGAAGCGGTCCGCGAGAAGCCCGTGAAGTAGAGCGCCAGGTGCTGCTCCAGTTCGGCTATCCTTCCGGGTGAAGCCAGTATCCTCTTCACGTCGATGGATCCGTCCTGACTGAAGTTGATGCGATTGAAGCCTCCATACGCCGCGCTCACCTGGTCCTGTGCGCCGACGGCTTCTTGCAGCAGATCCTGCTCAACATGAATCGCCTCGGCCGCTAGGGTGCGCTTGTCACGCATCTGGTTCTTGAGTGCGTAGAGGCCAAGGAGGAGCCCGACCGTAAATGCAGAACTCGTTCCCAGGCCCGTGCGAGCTGGGAGATCCGCGATGTGGTGGATCTCAACCCCCTCGTCTATTCCGAGATGTTGCAGGCAAGCGCGGACCGACGGGTGCTGGATGGCATCGTTCGATCCAACATTTTCGACCTTCGTATAGGAAATGCGGCTGTGGTACTCGAAGAACGGTGGTAGCCATCGACAGGTAATAAAGCACGACTTATCGATCGTGGTCGAGAGTACAGAGCCTCCGTTCTCTCGGTACCATAGAGGATAATCGGTTCCCCCACCGAAGAACGAGATGCGGAGCGGAGTGCTAGTGATAATCATTTCTGTTTGGCCTCTTATCAGGTGAGAGGTAGCGGCAGGTCGGCGAGGTGCTGGCGGTTCACTTCGGCCTATTCGGAAGAATGTTCCGGTGATGGATCTAAACGGTTATGTGCACCGAGATACTTCCGCCGGACCATTCCGCGTTACAAGGACATAGATTCATAGATGGGGCTGCAGTGTGGAGCTGAAATCGGTGCGCCTCTTCGCCGTACAAACCTCGAACTACTCCGGCCAGGTTTGTGACGACGATCAGAGGGTAATCTTGCTGGGCAGCACAGCAGCGGTCAAGATCGCATAGATAAAACTCATATCGTCGGACCTATTTACATATCCGAGATTCTCGTTATGGCTCTGTCACGATCAGCAATACCGTGCGATTCAAGGGACGCACCTGGCAGGAAGCTCGCATCGCGCGCGCTCCAGATCCGAAGGAATTCCGATGTCAATAAAGTAGCCGTCCGATCGAAATGCCAGTGTCTGCAATTCTGCAAGATGGGTACCCACGAAATCGGTTTCCATCGAGAAGCGGTCAGCTAGGTCAAACGAGTCAAACAGGACCTTACGCAATAGATAGACGCCCGCGTTAGCGAGCCCGACACCCGTCAGGCGCTTCTCTCCGAATCCGCGAATCAATCCGTGCTCATCGATCGCGATTGCACCGTAGCGGGAAACATCATCCACTCGTTGCACGGCAATCGTGAGGCCAGCGTGTCTGGCCTTATGTTCCGCCATCATTGCACCGTAATTCAGTTCCACCAATGTGTCCCCATTTAGGACAAACAAATCATCTTCTGTCGCCAACTTTAAGGCATTCCTAATTGCACCCCCGGTTCCGAGTGGAGATTCTTCGATAGCGTAACTGATGCGCATCCCCTTGTAAGCAATGCCAAAGTGTTCTTGGATGACTTGCGCCATGTAACCGATCGAAAGAATGACTGTCTGTGCGCCCTGTTCCAAGAGAAGATCCAGCAGATATTCCAGGAACGGTCGGCCCGCGATATCTGCCATCGGCTTTGGGCGGCCACTGAGTATGCCTGCAAGGCGGGTCCCTTGCCCACCCGCGAGGACAATCACTTCCATCTTAGTGGCCTACCTTCTCGGTGGCCTCAGCGCGAAACGTGGATTGCATCTGCAGGCTGTTTAAGTATATCGTTTCTGCGATTGCGCAGATGGCATGGCCAATCATGATATGAACTTCCTGGATGTTCTGCGTACGCGTTGAAGGCACTTTTACGACCCTGTCACAAAGGGGAGCCATTAACCCTCCGGTTTGGCCTGTCAATCCCGCACAGAAAATAGTCTTCTTTCTTGAGGCATGCAGGCCTTCAATGATATTGGGCGAATTTCCGGAAGTTGAAATTGCTATGAACACATCTCCGGGGTTACCCAAGCCATCGACCTGCCGCCGGAAGACTTTCTCGTAGCCATAATCGTTCGCGACCGCCGTAAGGATCGAGGTATCAGTTGTCAGCGCTAGCGCTGGCAGCGGTAGGCGATCCTTCTGCAACCGGCTGACGAACTCGGCTGCGATATGTTGCGAATCCGCAGCGCTACCGCCATTACCAGCGAGCATGATCTTGCAACCGCTCAGCAATGCCTTCCCGCATGCGTTACCGATGGCTTCGGCCGCTGCAACTGCTTCAGCTGAATCGAGAAATTGCCGAAATACGGAGACGGTCCTTTCGATCTCTCCACGAATTAGGCTACTCATCCGATCCTCGATGCCTGCGCACCACGTTGGCTAAAGTCACAGTCAAGAACCATCCCTTCGCCGGCCGCACCCCGGAGCGATCGAACAATGTCCCAACGAAACCCGGGTCAGCCAGAAACATCATGAACCCGCCACCTCTGCTCCTGACGCCTTTCCCGATCAAGTTCCCACAGATGGCAGAGGTGATGGAGTCCGTACGGGAAGGCAAGAAGCAAATAGCCAAATCGGTTTCAAGCGAGCGCAATTGAAAGCTCTGCACAATCGCCAAGTTGGGAATTTCTGCCGCTTTGCGGACAATGAGGCAAACCGAAAGGCATAGAAAAGTTGCTCAGACTCCGAATTGGGTCGTCGGTCCCCGACTTTCCAAGCGGCATAGCGCTCTATCCAAAAAGCTTGCCATTGACCACCTTAGCCCCTGAAGTCTCAATTCAGCCCGCCGGGCGAAACGCCGGCCGAATAGCGCCCTGATCCAGGAGTACTTCCAGGATAACGGCGGCGCCTCGATCTGTCCGCCCAATTTTCTCGAAAGCTCCTTCGCCTTCTCGAAGATATCGAGCCGTTCCGGGTAGAAGCATACCATCCAGTTTTGAAGGTATCGTACGCACGCCGCGCGGGATCGTGCACTGTCTTCCAGTGACCGTAAATAGCCGATATGCATTTTCATCGAGAGCCACTGCGCGTCACATTTTCTGTCGGATGCGCCAACATAGCTTAAGCTGCTCGAACCCGATTGACGGTAGTAGACCTTGGCGCCGGAAACGAATCGTACGCCCTCGCTTGCCAGGAGTACGCGGCAAAAGTACTCTCCGTCGTCGTCTCCCAGTAGCCTCGTGTCCCACGGACCGGCGGCCTCGGTCAATTCGCGGCTCACCAGCCAGGTCGCGGTTTGCATGTACGTATTCTCCGACATCTTCCGAATCAGCCACTCCGCCCGGGACAAATCGCACCAAAGGCCACTCGGTGTGAATTTCGCCCTGCGAGGCCGATACATGAATCTGCCCCATTCCCCAGAAAGGAGGATCCTTCGATTCGGCGAATTACCAAGAGCTTCCAGTTGCTTAGCGATTTTGTCGGGACCGATGAGGTCGTCGGCATCCAGCCACTGAATATAGTCTCCCCGGCTCTGTGCAAATGCGTTGTTTCTCGTCGCGGCTGCACCTTGGTTCCTTTGTGTAAAAACCCTCACGCCGGTCGACTCGAAGTTCCGTGCTAGCCTCAAGGTTCCGTCTTTCGACCCGTCGTCGATAACGATGATCTCCTTGCGGTCCCAGGTTTGTGCGATTGCCGATTTGAGCGTGTCAGACAACCACGCCTCAGCGTTATATGCAGGAATAAGAATCGAAACCAGAGGCTTCATGCCGCCCTCCTAATAATTCCGCATAAACATTTCGGGTCAGCTCGGCAACCGCCGCCCACGAATGGTGGACGTTGGCGTAGTCCTTTATTTGCTGTCGCCGCGTGCCAAGGTTCCGGTACAGATCACTTGCGAAATAAGCCTCGATGGTTCTAGCCATGTGCGCTGGATCCCCTGGCCTGCAAAGATAGCCGGTCATGGCCTCGACAATCTCTTCCCGAAAAGAGCCAACGTCCGTTGCGATTACTGGCAAACCGAAGCTATACGCCAGAAACAGCACACCGCTCTGAAAGATCTCGTTATACGGCAAAACAAGTACATCCGCGGCTTTCAGATATATTTCCATATCCTCATCTGGAATAAACCGCTTCTTTATGATGACCTGCCCCTTCATGAGCTCGCGACTAATCTCCTGTTCCAGAGTCTCCATGTATTTCTCGTTCCCCCTCTGCACCTCCCCTGCAACAACTAAGCGATAACTCGCGTCTCTAGCAACCACCTGCCGAAATGCGCTCAACAGGTGTTCAATTCCTTTGTATGGTTTAATTTTGCCAAAGCAAAGAATCGCCTTCTCGTCGTCACTGATGTTTAATCGGCGCTTCGCTTCAGCCGCGGTAAGGAGCGTATTCGGGAAGGCATCGTTGATCGGATGGCGGATAACTGTGATAGACCTCTGCGTAATACCGAAGTCATCCCTAAGTTCTGTCTTCATCTTTTGCGTATGGACAAAAATATGGTCGGCAAGGCGGTATTGAATTCTCAATGTTAGCCGATTCAGCCATGAGTCCTTGGAATCTCTTCTCGCTTGATTTATGTTATGCGCGGTAAGAGCAATTTTCTTCCGCAACACTTTGTAATACAGCATTAGCACAGTGCGATCGAAGAGCTCGATCTTGTTGTTCCACAGAATGTGCAGTATCCGTGGCTTATCTCGAGCCGCGTATCGAATCAATCGAGCGTAGTACACTGTCAATTTTGACAGTTTCGACTTGAGGTTAACATCCTCCTTCTGGCTGCCCCGGAAATTAAGAAAGCACAGATTCGGAGTGACGTGCATTTCGGGGCTCTCGATTGCATCACTGCCAATCACATCCAGACGCACACCCTTTGAGAGCAACGCCATCGCGAGCCCGAACGCATAAGGCCTATCCTGGCAACCGGTGAGCAGGCCGACTTCAATATGTGCAGGCGATTTCGGAACGGAAGCCTGCACACAGTCAACGTCCTTGACAGCTGGAATCTCCCCACTTACAAAACTGGTTGACATGTCTCTCTTTTTACCTTCGAGCGATCGTAATCGTCTGCCAGAATGCTGTCGACAGGTTTTTCAGAACAACTCTCAAGCACCGGGCTTGTCCTTGCGCGTCCATCCATTGTCCTAGTGCCAACGGTGGTCTGTATGCTCAATCTCGATGCAAACATAACTGGCCGATAAAAAAACACCCCCAAAAAAGCCGATGCTATCGCTCGCCTCTCGCCGCTCAAAGGATGGGAATATGTTCTGGACTCTTTCGGCTCCCCTCAAGACGTTGGCGGTAGGATTCATAAGCCCGTCCGGCATAAGCCCAAATCTTAAGACAGCAAATGAATCGCTGAGATGAATCGACGGCAATAACCCATCGCAGCGCTTCCACAGCGGCATCGCGAAATAATCGAACTGGTATTCCAAGGGCACGCGTACCGTTCGGATGAACCCCAAGTTCGAGAACATCAGACCGCCCTTTGTTAAACCACCAAGCTTTAAAATACCCCTTGCGGAGACGGCCCTCCACTACGGGGTGATAGGTTACCGCACTTGGCTCATAGCGCAGCCGTAGGCCCGCGGCGAAAAGGCGACGACCAAACTCGGTGTCTTCGTTGCTGAGTAAGCTGTTTCCCGACCGTCCCAAATCGGTTCGAAACCCGCCAAGGAATTCAAATACTTCTCTCCTGAAGGCCATGTTTGCACCGAAGGGTGCTTCAGTCAGGTTTCCAGCCTCCTGCTCGGGATCAAATGTGGCCAGGGGTCCCTGATTGAACGAGCTCTTTGATGACAACCAGCGCGGTTTCGCAAAGTTCAGCGGCGGCACAACGCGGCCTCCAGCTCCCGCCCACTCATGGCTATGCAGATTCGCAGTCAAATTTCGAAGCCACGCAGTGTCGGCAGTTTCGTCGTCATCTATAAAGGCCAGTATCTCGCCCCGGGATTCTTTAATGCCCTTATTTCGGGCGTGTGACACACCTTGTTTGGGTTCAAAAACATAACGTATTCGTTCTGAATAGCGGCGTCGTAATTCTTCGACCACTAGGCGCGTCTCGTCTCTTGAATTATTGTCCACAACCAAGATTTCCCAACAAACCGACTGAGGAAGGTTCACCGCGACGACGCTGTGGAGAGTCTTGCTCAAGCTCTGCGAACGATTGTAGGTACAAATGATGACGGTGATTTGCGTCGGACTATCCATTAATGAGGACCTATCGGTTTCGGAAGTCAGCCACAACTTCCCTAACTGCCTGGTGGTGACGGAGTATGGAAGTTGTTATCGAAGCCGCATGACACGACAAAGACGGCGCAGGGGTTGGAGCGACTTGTCTGAAGTCTTCCTGGCGGTAATGCCAAATACAAGGCCGCACAACGCCAGGAACCCACAACTGATCAGGACGCCGAGGAGAATCAGCCACTTCATGGGATTATGTATCGGATTATCCAAGATCGAGTGTGCAAGGAAAGCTAATGTTCGGCCGCTCTCTCCCTTCAGATCAAAGATAATGATCTCGTTACTACCCTTCTTCAACCACGGAGCGGGAACGTAGAGCGTAGCCTGGGGGCCGACGTTCCAAAATCGCCCGAGTGGTTGACCGTTGAGCCACACTTCTCCCTTGCCGAAGGACCTGGCGTCAAGAAAAGTGTCCGCCGGTTCGTCGATCTGCAAAGTCGCCCGATAGAAGCACGCACCGGTACACTTGCTCGCCGTGTAGTTGAAAGAGTCCACGTCCTGCATGGGCAGCGGATAGATCGACCACCCGGTAACGGGTCTACCGGCAAGAGTAACCTTGTGGGTGATGCCTGCGCGTTCTTTCTTAATCTGCAGGCCAAAATTCACGCGGCCTGTATTCTCTACAAGAATGTCGAGTCGTGTCTTGTCACGCCTGATGTCGAGAAGCAGCGTTGACTGATTCAGTCGACGGTCCATCGTCCCGGCCAGGACTCCATCGAGGTAGACTTGCGCGTAGCTGTGCAGATCCTCAAGGTGCAGATCGCCACGCTGGGCGTGCTCGACCGACGTTCGATAGAGGATGTAGCCGTAGCTCTGTCCTACAGCTTCCATCGACACGATCTGCTCAGAAGCTATCGGCTTGGGAAGGTTGTCCCAGATCGCCGCTGCCCGGGTGAGTTTAACCGAAGGCAGAGCGTGGACAGCGACAGGGGCGGGCGGCGGCGGCGGCGTCTTGCCGGTGGCGCGGTGGATGACGTCGCGGAAAAGGAAATATTTAGGCTTGAGTTCTCCGCTCTCGCTTATGGGCGCGTCATAGTCGTAGCTGGTTGTATCCGGCTGGTAATCCTTTCCGTTGCTGTTGGCGCCGTTCATCCAGCCGAAGCTGGTTCCTCCTTGAAACATATAGAGATTTACCGAGTAGCCCTGCTCCAGCATCCACTTCAGCTCACTGGCCTCTTGCTCCGCATTCGTCACCCGATGTTTTGCGCCCCAGTGGTCGAACCAACCATCCCAATACTCTCCGCACATCCTCGGGCTGGAAGGCCGTGACTTTGCGAGGATGGCGAAATCTGTTTTCGCGTCGCCACTGCCAAAATTGATGACCGCCGGCAGCTCGGGAAGAGATCCCTTATCCAGGAAAGGAGCTTCATCTGCCGTGTACAACATTGCACGGTCGAAGCCGGAATCCACCAGCAGATGATGGATCTGCTCCATGTAGGCATGGTCCTGTCCGAAGGAGCCGTACTCATTTTCCACTTGGACCGCAATGATTGGACCGCCATTGCCGATCTGCAGTAAGGCAAGTTCTTTACCGAGACGATGCAGCCAGCGACTCGCTGCCGCGATAAAAGCTGGATTCGAGGTTCGGACGACCATCTCGGGGTCACGAAGAAGCCACGCCGGATACCCCCCAAACTCCCACTCCGCGCAGACATACGGCCCCGGACGCAGGATGACATAAAGACCCTCCTGCTGCGCTTCGCGGATGAACTCGGCGACGTCCCTTTGTCCCGAAAAATCGAACTGGCCTGGTGAAGTCTCGTGCTCATTCCAGAAGACGTATGTCTCGACCGTGTTGAGACCCATGGCTCGCGCCCTTTTCAAACTGTCACGCCAATAGGCGCGCGGAACTCGTGGATAGTGAATAGCGCCGGAGATGATCTGGAACGGCTTGCCGTCCAGTTCGAAGTGATCTCCATTGACCCGGAAAGTATGGGCAGCAGGCGTGATGGGAGATTGCGCCTGAAGCGGAAGCCCCCAGAGGGCGCTCAGAGGCAGCAACAATGCGGTTATCGCGAAAACTCGCCTTCGCATGGTAGAAAACTTCATCAACCTCCGACTCGAATTGTTACTCGAAGGCCATCGCTTAACCAGTCAAGATGAGGGCGGGGTGACCTTGCCCTCAGAATCCGTATCCCATAACTGGTTGTAGTTCGTAGTCGTCGTGGCTGTGGACAAAGTGGAAATCGGTTTTATCGATTTCCAGCTTTTCCATAGCCTGTTTTGTGTGCTGCGGCTGTCAACTTGCCGTGGCTGCCCTCTGCTGTGACCATTGTGTTTCATACTCGACCGGGCTGAGATAGCCAAGTGTGGAGTGCATGCGTGTTTGGTTATACCAGAGCAGCCAATCGAGGACCTCATCTTTGGCGTGACGAATCGTTTGAAAGTGCCGGCCATGCAGCCGTTCTACCTTCAGCGATGCGAACAGCGTCTCGACGCACGCGTTGTCCCAGCAATTACCTTTGCGGCTCATCGAAGGCTTGATGTCACGCCCGTTGAGTAACTGCTGAAACTCGTAACTGGCATACTGGCTGCCTCGGTCGCTATGGAAGATCTGTCTGGCATTTCGACCTGGGCTGCGGTGCAGCCAGGCCATCTCCAGCGCATCGATGACCAGACGGCTGTGCATTTCCGGTTGCATCGACCAGCCCACGACCCGACGGCTGAACAAGTCCATCACTACAGCCAGAAACAGCCAGCCCTGATGGGTGGGAATATAGGTAATGTCGCCAGCCCATGCCTGGTTAGGCGCCGCCACCGTGAAGTTGCGATGCAGCCGGTTGGGCGCGATCGGCAGAGCATGTCGGCTATCGGTGGTGACGCGGAAACGCCGCCTGCCGCGAGCGCGAATCCCATGCTGCTGCATCAGCTGCTGCACCCGCTGTTTGCCCACGCGAATACCCTGGGCACGCAGTGCGCGCCATATGCGCGGCCAACCATAAGCTCCGCGATGGGCCACATACACAGCGCGAATATGCACCACCAGCGCTTCCGCGCTCAGGTGACGGCGCCCGGCCATTTGCAGGCGACGAACAAAGTGCTCGTGGTAGCCAGCCATACTTACCCCAAGCATCCGGCACTGCACGCGGATCGGCCACACCCGCCGGTGGCGTCGAATCATGGCGTACTTCACTTCTGCCCCTTGGCAAAGTACGCCATAGCTTTTCCCAGGATGTCGCGCTCCATCGTCACCCGCGCCAACTCGGCCCGCAATCGGCTGATCTCCATCTGCTCGGCGGTCACCTTCGACCGGCTGTCGGCACCCTGCAGCCTGCCTTCTCGATGCGCCTTGACCCAGTTGAACAACGTCTGCTCGACAAGGCCCAACGTTCGCGATGCCGCCGCTATGCTCTGGCCCGACTCAACCAGCCGAACCGCCTCCTGTTTGAACTCGAGCGTGTAACGCGCACGCGTCGCCTTCATCATCATTTTCCCCTTCGCTGATTGTCAGCTAAGGGATACGTTTCGCGGGGGCAAGATCAGGGTTGTGTTATGAATCGGACTCGAACGTCCCTCCTCCCCGTCCGCAACCTGGCAACACCACTTCCACTAGTACTCTCATTGGTGTCGGGAAAGTGTTAGCGCAACAGGCTGCGAGTTAGTGCTGATTTTAGACAGTAGAAGATTTCTGGGGTTAGTGCGATTCTCGGACGACTCCATACGCGTTCTTGCCCATTACCATCTCGGACATCCCGTATGTTCTACTCCACTCCCTTTATGCCAGCTCCCACTATTCCAGCGGGTAAAACTTTCGCCCGGTACCGAAGCAGGAAGGGCACATGAGTCTCGGCGTTGGCGAGATCGAAGCGGTCGAAAAAGCGAGTCATCGCAAGACCGCCGAGATAAACAACACTAAAAGCGACCATTTCTATCAGAAGGCCCTTAGCGATGTGTGGCCTAAGAAGACTAATTGCAGGGACCACAGAAATTGCAGAAATAGAACACAAGAGAGGCTTTAGATAAGCGCGGCATATTGTCTGATAGAGTGGGGCTTGGAAATATGGCCTGCACGCTACGAAGAAATAGAGGGTGTTGATAATCATCGGGAGCGCGGCTCCGAGCGCCGCTCCTGAGAATCCCCACTTCTTGATGAAAATATAACTCAACACAACGTTTAATACCGTGGCGAGCAGAGCTGCATACACCGCCGGTCGGAGAATACCTCGCCCCACCATGATGAAATAAGTAGGTGACCCTGCTTGCGGAAATAGGTTGCCAACTATCAAAGTAGCGAATGTAAGAGCAATCACAGTTAGATCGCTACCGACCCAGAGACGCACGAGCTCCTTGGCCGTAACAGCTGCGAACACTACTAGGGGGACTGCCGTAAACGCGAGATATTTGTGAGCTCGAAAGTGTAGCTCTTCCAGTTTCTGCTGTTTCTCCCCCGCCTCTAATTCGGAGGCGGCTGCGAGAAGAGGACCCAGCAGTAGATCGGGAAGCCGCTTGACCTTTGCTGCTCCTTGGCTGGCAATGTCATACCAGCCTACGGGAATGACGCCGACCATTCGAGCGAGATAAAACCGCTCCAATTGGCCTTGCAGCGTCGTCATCACGTAACCGGCATAAAGCGGCACACTGAATGTCACGATCTTCCGCAGGGTGCCGAATTTGCATCGGAATGGGTTGGGGGTGATCCCCGGCAGAAGCCGCTTTGTTAGGGCGATGCTCCCCACCAGGATGAAAAGTGCGGAAAACAGTTGTGCGAGTAGCAAGCCTCTGACTTTGGCACCCGCCAAGAGAAAAGCCACTGTCATTGAAGCACTGAGCAACTCGGCACTAAACAGTAAAACGTTGGTCAGATCCATCCGCTGACGACCGTTGATAACCGCCAGGAAGGGAGTTGTAATCAGGAAAGTGGCGATACAGAGCACAACCAGCGGCCACAGCGAAAGAATTTCGCCTGGCGCGGGCGCGGAGGGTCCGCGAAAGAACTCCTTGATAACAACGTGAGAGGCGAATCCGACTATGCAGGCGGCCGTGAGGGCCATGAACAAACATATCGCCGCGCCCGCGTCGATCACCCGCCGAATCTCTGAGATATCGCTCTTGCCGCTGGATTCCGCTATATATTTGGTGACTGTCGGCCCGAGACCTGGATCCATGAGCCAGGCAAGATTGATGACCGTAGAGAGAATTGCCCATGTACCGTAGCCCGCAACTCCAAGCTTGTGCAGCGTAAAGGGAACAAGGAACAGTGAAATCGGCGCCACGATCAGCTTCCGCACCACTGACGAGACGACACCACGAGCGACCTTGAACCCGATCGGCTTATGCCCAATTCGTAATGCCCGTGACAACAGGCTTGATAGCGCATTGTCCGGTTCTGACGATTTCATATGACTCCAGGCAGAATTCTCGGGTTCCAGGATGCATAGGCCCGCGGATGTCTTAGCCTTACTAAATGAATAAGGAATCAGTTCTGCACTTGCCCATCATGGAGGAGGCAGCTCTGCGGCAAAATGGCTCGGGAGACTCAACCGTCGCCCGATGGGAGATGCCTGCTGTTCAGATCAAATGTGATGAAAAGCTGGGATCTTCTCGACAGTAGGACCTCGAGACGGTTCGTCATCGGTTGCCCTGCTTGGGGCCCACTTTCCCTGCAATGCGTCGCCTCCGGACACAAGATGACGAGACCCACGGGAGGAATAGCGCGTCGAAGTGAGGTGTGCAATAAGGAGAAATGTCCATGTCGGAGTGAGAATCCTGAACCCTGCCTCGGTAATACCGTAAATCGCAGTCATGGCCAAATAAGCCAACATCAAGCTCCCGATCTCCCGATTGCGCCGAAAAGCAGCAACGGCACGTAAGTACCCACTCACCAGAATGCACGCGACGAGCCCAATTCCGACCCAGCCCAAATTGAGATAAACCTCAATATATCCGTTGTGCGCTTCATTAAGTCCGCTCTCATACCGTCCCAAGGATCGAATGTTCCCCCCATACGTGTTCCAGAAGCTTTCAAATCCTGCACCGACGAGGGCATTCGGACACATAGGTAACACCGCCTGCCATATCTCGGTACGACCAGTAAGAGTGGAGTCGCGGCCCAACGCCCCGAGAACGACCCCTTGGCCCCCGAAAAGCATCATTGCGCCTCCGACGGCTAGGAGCGTCAGAACGAGCACGTGAATTCCTGCTGGGTTGCGTCTGATTGCGGGCAGATGTGTGGTCAAGATCAACAGGCTTCCGAGTGCGAAGCAAGCAATTGAGGTGGCGGAGTGCGACTGGTCCAGAACTATCAATCCGAATGCTATGAGAGTTCCCACCGCCACGAGCCTTCGCGTTCTGTTCCGTTGCCTCTTATCGCGCAGAACTTGGATCAAACTCCAAACTGCCCCGATCGCAATAACGAAAGTGATGAGACCAAGAGAGTTCTTGTTTGTGGTGACTCCCGTATTCACTTGCCCCCCGCTCGGGTCATACGCGTGCCCTAATTGGGAATATCGAATCAGCAGTACGGAAGCCGGCAGAAGCACAAATCCCACCCGGGCAAAGAGAAGCTGAAGGGCCTCCGACGGTTCCGGGTCTGTTGCGATAATCAGCGCCATCGCAACGTCGCCCAAGTCCTTGGTCCAGCGCTTAATCGCTATCTCGGGGATATGAGACCAAAGCACGCTCGACAAGCAATACGCGTAAAAGATAAGGATCGGGCCGCTCCTTTTCAATATTGCTATTACCTGGCGTTTGCGCCCGAGGAGAACTGCAACGCCTGCGACAAGAAACGCAGCGTAAATGACAGCGTCCAAAGGGCTGCCATCCGCTTGCGCATAGAGATCTCCACCTAGTGCCCCGCCGAAGCTGATCCCCGTCCATATATATATCCATGCAGAGGCGGAGCGTGATCCGTTGATCCACAACCAGATGACTGGCAGCCAAACCGCCTTCGAAATTCGGACAGACCTATCACGATTCAGAACGAAGAGCCCCGCGATCCCAGCCGCACAGATTAGAAACGCGAGGTTAAATCCCATTCCCTATTCCTCCGAACGACCTTATCGGGTCGATCAGCCCGTCTAGAGAGGCGAGTTGATAAGCTTGCCAGCACGAGGATTGCATCGTCATCAAGGCAGCGACCATCGGGCTTAGCATTGCGAAGCAACTCTCCACCATTAACAGAACTAATCTGGGTCAACGAATCAAGCCCTGCGTTGTGGGCCGGATTGAACCTAGTGCTGTTGCTGCTTGCGATCCGTCGTCGTGTGTCGTCCAGATTATTCAACCGTGTGTCGTCCAGACGTTTGATTCGGAAGGTATCCGGTGCGCGTCACCCAGCGCCGGGGGTCCTGGCGAGGCAACTGTCAGTGCCGGCGGCCGCAGGTCCTCATAACCTAGCAACGTCAGTCTGCAGCGCTTGCTTGCCGCGCATCTTGCTGAAGACCCTTTCGTAGGCTCCAAGGAGATTGGGTACGGAATGCTCCCAAGCTAGTTGCTCTTCGACCCGCCGTCGTCCGATCTCACCCATCCGCCTCCTCTCTTCGGACCGGTCCAGCAGCCATACGATCTTCTCAGCGAAATTCACCGCAATGTTTCCATCGCCAGCACTATATAAGGACGAACGTTGCGCGCTGAACCTACCCTCTACCCCTTCGAACTGCACGATCGGCTTGCCGAGGGCCATGTATTCCATGATCTTGATCATGGTCGACATGCTATTCATTTCACAGGGCCTGTCCGGATTAACGCAGACATCGGCCGTCGAGAGGATCTCCAGCATTTCTGCATCCGGAATGCGTCCGGTAAACGTCACCATATCCTCAAGATCTTTTTCCTCGGTCATTTTCCGAAGGCCCGACAGCCCCGGTCCGCCTCCGATGCAGGTAAAGTGCACATCGCCGCGTCCCAGCCTCTTCAGTTCTAGCGCCGCGTCCAGAAGGATTTCTAGTCCCTCCTGAGACCCCATGTTTCCCACATAGCCAACTAGGTATGGCTTGCCATGCTTCAGCGCTGAATTTGGCGGAACGGCCTTGAAGGTCGTGAGGTCAGGGCCATTCCGGACAACAAACACATCGTCTTCCTGAATGCCGCCGCGGGTCAGGGCACTCTCGCGATAACTGTTGTTAGTGGACATTACGACGTCACTGCACCGGAATGTCGCCTTCTCTAACCACACCTGAGCCTTGTAAAACAGGTCTTTCCGCTCGTATTTGGAAAGATATAGTTCGGGACAGACATCATGATGATCGAAGATGTACCTTACGCCGCGAAGTTTGAAGGGAAGAGCTACGAGAAACACATTATCCGGGGGATTGCATCCCTGAATCACATGAAATCCGCGGCGAAGGTAGATCCAAAGCGAGTAGAAAAACTCCCAAAACAATGCACATCCATACTCCAGCAAGTGTCCCAGCGCGCTGTCTCCTTCTCTCGTCATTGGGTGCCTGTAGATATGAACTCCATCAAGTAGCTCATACCCATCCTCGAATCCCTTGCCCTTCGGACACAGGACAGTTACCTCGTATCCGGCAGCGCGTAGAGAACGAGCCTCATTCCAAACACGTATGTCGCGGGGAACCGGCAAATTCTCCACGATGATCAGAATCTTTCTCTTCATCGAAGTCACTTGGCTGCCTCGTTTTTCTAAACCGCTAAGTAGGAGACTGCGGGCTAGGAAACGCCCTCAACAAGCCCGGGAAATGCGTGTAGATGGCGGAATCGATGCGGTGAATTGTGCTAGACGAGCGATCATACCTTCGGCCGCTGTGCCGCTGGATGCTTCTCTTCCTCAGCGTTGGAACTGTTGCTGTACGGTTTTGGCAATTGCAAGTAGGGGCGGGTCCTTGCTGACAACGTTGTCTCTCACCTCAGATAGCCTTCTTCGCACAAATGCGTTGGCTCTGCGCCGAAGTCCACCACTCCTAAGAACGGCATGAGGATTCTGATCAACGAGGGAGAATATCTCGGTGACTCCTGGATCCAAACTCACCAGACCGCGAACTCCAGTATCATCGACCTCGAAGGTATTAATTCGCATTCCATTGTGAAGAACGCACTCGAATGCTGTTTCTTGTCCAACGCGACTCCACTCGATCAGAAAGCGTTCGCAGCAACGGAAGGTGTTTGAAATCCGAATTCGACGCGCATATCCACGAATTTGATGAACACCGGCTAATGAGCGCCGTCGGAGGATGGAACTGCTGACTGCATTCCCGACGTTGGACCAGCGGATCCCCGGGGCGGCCGCATTGATTCTCGAAACAGCCGCAATCAAGCGACTCGGGTCCCGGAAAATATCGTGATGCTCGACGATAAAATTCGGCTTTCCGAAAAACAGATTGAATGCGATGTCGGCGCTCTCCATGCGTACGCTGTACTTGCGAAGAAATAAGGGAAACCCTTCGAAGCGCAGCACAGCCGGTTGAGCAAGTTCTCCAAGGCTGAGAGCCGCATGACTATGCATGGGGCGAGGAACAGTGTTTACAGCAGCGTCAAAATTGTGAGCCTTCAGAAGTGCCATGGCCTCAACCGAGAATCTTCCCTGCGGAAACACCATAATGCGGTCACAGTCAAGTCCGGTGCGCTTCCTGTGCTCGTCCATCCTTCGCTCAGCGACGTGAAGTATCGTATTCAAAAGAGCTGAATCGGTCGAGGCAAATTCGGCTCCAGTGTGGTCATTTCCATGGAAACATATTGCCAGGCGATCTGGGCTTTCCCGAAATGCCTTCGCTGTCGACGGCGAACTCCGCCTGAAGTTGTGGGGAATGAACGCGATGGTTGTGTGGAAATTGTGCTGCTTCATCAGATCAAGCAGATTCTCGAAATTCAAGAAGCCATAGTTCGGCCGCAGCAGCGGGTCGTCTATGATGACCGACGCGTGTTGCTCGCACGGGCGCCAGCACTCCTCGCCGGCCACATATCGCAGTGCCATCGCGTACGTCACGAAACGGGAGAAGTACTCAGCCAGGGGTCCGTCGCCTACCTCAGTGCTCAGCTCCGCGATATCCTCACCGGCCAGAAAGAGGACTTCCGTTCCGACATCCTTTATGAGAACCATAAAAGGGCGGTCACCGATCGAGATCAGCTTTCGCACTCCGGAGTCGCTATCGCCGAGGCACAGGACGTGATCGTTGACGGGGTTTACGGGACCAAACGAAAGTCCCGCAAATGCTTCGCAAATATCTTTGGAGTCCTCGGCGATCGCATAGGTAGAGTGCTCCCTGTCAATCACCTCCACGGATTTTAGCCTGCCTCTCGACAAAGCGGAAATCAGTTCAGAGTCGAAAGCATCCCCGCGCAGCCCATACACCACGAGGTGCGCAAACCGGGAAAAAAGGAAGGTAACTAACTCGGCTGGAATGTGCGACCCTAACCATTCCTTCAGTACCTGAGGATTGACCGCGAGACAGGAACACTCATCGGGCACTGACTTTTTCAGGAACTCTGCGTGGTTGGCCGCGTTCGCCAGAGCAATGGTTTCGCTGGGGACGCCGAGAAACTCGGCGAGCCGTACAATTCGGACGTCAAGATCCTTCAGTTTACCGATGTAAGGGACAACTAGTTTCAAATTCGGCTCCTCCTTTCAGGGGCTTCTAACCCGCCCCCGTCTCAGGCGGTCCCATTGGGTTCGGCTCGCGGCGCTGACCTCGCGGAGAACGAACCAGTCGTCGCGTGGTCAGCAAGCCCCTTCGAGATACTCGATAAGCAATTTTTCGTGCGTAAGAAACCAGGCGATGCGACGGCCACCGAAGGCTACGGCTGGTTGTGGGCGGAGGGTCATGACCAGGCCCCGCGCGGATGCGCCGCGCACCGCTTCCTCCAGATTGTCGACCTCAAAGCAAAGGTGATGCAGACCGCCGCCGCGCTCCAGAAATTTTTCGACGGGGGAGCCGGGACCCGCCGGTTCGATCAGTTCGACGCTGGGATCACCGGGGTGGCTTGGGTAGATGAACGCTACGTGCACGCGTTGCCGAGGATCGTGCCAAGTGTCTGACCAATTGCGTCCACCCACCGCTCTGCAAAAGCTTTCCATGACAGCGGCAATGGAAGCCACGACGAACCCGGTGTGATGAAAGCGCTCACTAACTTGATTAGAAGACATCGATCGATATCCTTTTTGAACGACCCTCTTTCTCCTATCCGGGCTCGTTTTCCTAGGAGCGGTCTACTTTTGGGAAACTGGTATCAGACGTCTGGAAAACTCCTTCAGAGGAGTGTCTGGCCACAGCGGCACACCGCACTTGGCGATAGGAACTGCTGGGTTGCCCTGGACCACCGTCATCGTCGGTACCGAGTTCGTTACAACGCTCCCTGCGGTGACCACGGAACCCTCACCAATCTCCACGTCCGGGAGAATGATCACACCCGGTCCAATGAAGGCTTGTTTCCCAATCCGTACGCCTCGGCGTGATTCTTTGAAGTGTGCAATAACAATGACACCAATCCCGATAAAAGCACTATCGTCGATCGTTATCAGTTGCGGGTAACTTGTTTCGAGAACCACATTGCAACTTATCCAGACATTCCTTCCGATGCTTACCCCGCGAGCACGGTGCAACGACACACGCAGACTCTGACCGCCCGGGAAGGTCATGGTTACCATCTGAAGGATTCTATTCATCAATCCTCGGATTGGATTTTCCTTCATTCGTTTACCGGCGATATCGTGCCACGTCGCAATAAATAGCGCTTCACTTGGATTTTCTTTCATTCGTTTACCTGCGATATCATGCCACGCTGCAATAAATGCTGTTTCACAGAGTTAAAGGTTTCTAGTTCCAGCAACTCTGGTAAGTCAACCTGTAGCCCGAATTCCTCATCCAGAACAGCTAGGAGCGTTACCCCTCGAAGTGAATCCCAACCAGCCATGGCATCGAACTTGGCAGTCCGAATCTCATCGCGAGTCGCGTTGGGAAAAGCTGACACAAAGCAGCGCATCAAGCGATCGTCATCTTTGTTCACAAACAGTTACCTCCTCAATGTTGTGCGGCAATTCCGGAGCCTTCCTAAGATAGCAAGCCTTCCCTAGTCGGGGATTGGGTTCGTTAGGCTCTTCTACCAGTTGACGAAGGAAATCGATGAGCACCCCATTGCGGCCTGTCGCCTGCAGATCGAAAACAATTTCAGCAGCCACAAATCTCTCAAAGAGGTACTGCAAACAATGGAACTCAATCCGTCGCGAGAAAGCCCGGCAGCTCATCACCCAAGTATTTACATAAACCGTGTGGCTCTTTGTTTTTCCCAGGATTACGGCGATCGTTCCCAGGGGGCCGTACTTGTCTTTGTAGGACACCGAGAGCACGAAGGCCGCGGGGTCGTTCGCAATTCTCCGCCATTCCGACTCGCTGAAGCGCTTGCCATTGAGGTTGAACTGATTGGTTTTGTTGACCAACTCAAAAGATCTCGCATCTCCTTCCCGCGCCAGGCCAAAAACGAGGGAACCTTCGGCGGCGCGGAGAAGCTCTTCCTCTGAAAAGCTGCCGGCGGACTTGATAGAATCACGCCGCCAGGAACTCGTACTGCGTATGCTGTCCAACCGAAGCCTATCGTCCTCGGTGAGGAAGGCCTTACCGAAAACCTCGCGCAGGTGGTCCAAGAGGTCCAGCATGCCCTGGTAGTCGCCCTTGGGGAAGACCAGGCATTCCATTCCGGGAAACGCCGCCTTTACTTCGGCGACTTCCATAGGGCTGTCGTCAACGAAAACAACCGAATCAGCGCCAACATTCCATGTCTTAAGGATGCGCCGCACTGACTCTGACTTGCGAGACCAGTGCGTCTCGAAGGGGAAAACTTCGCTGCTCGACAGTAACAAATCTTTTCTTCCGAAGGCACGCGCAACCACAGATGCATCGTTTTTGCTCGCAACCCCAACTAGAACGCCTGCACCGGCCAAAGATGCAACAAACTGTTGGTAAACGCCATGCATATGCGTGTTACGGTCAAGATGCCAGGAGATTCCTTCAACACCATCCTCTCCTACGATTCCAGCCCATAACGTGTCATCCAGGTCGGTAATCAGTCCTTTCATGGGCGGCCGGTTCCGGATTAACTCGGCGACGAGTTCCCCCAAGGCACATGCGTGACGGATCGTATATGGGAATCCCGTGGCCAGATCAGATCTCACATCGTATCGATCCGCCGGCGGAGAGGCTTCGGCGAGGCGCTGTGCACTCAGCATGCGGAGGCCAGGCAACCGGGAGACAGATGCCGCCAGTGCGGCCACCGTGTGATGCAACTCGGCTTCGAAGAAGCCCGCCTGAAGCGGCCGCGTCGCGAACATCGGCGGCAGCGGAAGGGTCGGCATACAGACCACAGTCGACGGGATCTGTCCTGCAACCTTTGTCAATGCCTGCTCTAAGCGAGCAGCTCCCGATCGAGCAGATTCGAGGATTCCAATCATATCTGAGGGCCGCCAACCCCCAAGCACCCGAAATCCAAGGCGAGGATCGATATCACTCCACTCAACGGCCACGACAAGCAAATCGACAATCGAAGGATCCAGACGCTCAATGCTTCCGCACAAGTCACCAAACAGCCCGCTCGAAAGCTCAATTTGCGGCCCCTCCTCCCGTGCGCCCAGCTGCCCAGTGATAAAGGTCTGCAAATGAAGCGGCGTAAACCCGCAAGCCAAGAAAACTCTTACCTTCGCAGCTGACTCGGGGGCCGGACGACGCGCGATTTCCAGTGCTTCAATAAGTTTCATTCGATAGAATCTCTCCGCCTTTGGGCGGCGCGCAACCAGACGTAATTCAGCGCCGCCTCTTCGAATGCCACCGGGTCATTGCTCCAACAGCCTATACAGTCCAGCCAGGGCGCAAAGCATTGTCGCCTGTCCCCAGTGCAAAGTCGGTGTCTTGTTGACGATCGACCGTGAATACCTTCGATAATAGAAATATCCGCTCCGGTCCTGCATGTTTTCAATCGTCCATTTAGCCACTCTTAGCGCTAGCGATAAGCTATCCGCATCTCGATCACGGAAGAAGATCAGCGTGTCTATCGCCTGCGACGAGCACTGAATATCTAACGGCCGAGTCTTGTTGTTGTAGTATCTGGGAGCGCCGTCCGACAAGAAGAAGGTGTCTCTCCAGTATCGGTAGCCCTTCATTAGCTGTTCATCGAAGCTGCGGTCGCCTGTTGCTTCGCCGTAATACTTGAAACAGTCGAGCACATAAGCCGTATGAAAGTTGTCAACCCAGTGGAGGTTCGCAGCCTCTCCGTAGTACCAGGATGAGTCGGCTCGCTGATAATTTGCAGTGTACTGCATCGCCCTTTTCGCCAGCGTACGATATGAATCATTTCGAGTGTATGAGTACGTTCGGGCTAGAAGACTGGCGCCAAGTGTATTGGCATTGTGAACTCGTTCCTTGGTAACCGGGAAATAGCGTAAGCACACGCCGTCCCCATCTTCATACTTTCCAAGATCACGTTGAATGTGCTCACAAGAGCTGACCGCTACGTCAAGATATTCATCATTCTGAAAATGCTCAAACGCATCGAGGAATGCATGTCCAATCAGTGCAGTCCATACAATCGACGGGATCATCTTGGGCACGTACGAACTGCGTGACTGATAGTCGAAATGGTTTCCCCAACACGCTCCACTGTAGCCCGGGGACTGATTTTCAACCAGCCATTTCAGCATCGCCTGTGCCTTGGCTCTCCAGAACACCTCGCCAGTTGCCTGGTGAAGACGAATAAAGCCGCGAGCTAAAAACCCCATTCCTTTTGTGGAACGACTTTTCTTTATTCCAAGAAGAGGGCGAAGGTTCAGAGGAAAGCGCCGTACTCCCTGTTGCAATATAATCCTTAGCGCCTTCGTTTCCAATGTCAGGGGACGAAGGAGTTTTGCGTTTAGGCCATCGAATGTGTCGTAAGCCTGACAATCATTTCTCTCCAGCCATCCGGACAATCGGGAGATCGAGTAGAACAGCTGGTCCTTTGCTAAAGCCTCCTTGTGTTCGCGATGCATGGTTTCACCAACAAATGCCGTCGTATCCATTGTTGCTCCTCTGATCACTAATCCGCACAAGATCAACAATCGATTGGCCAGCACGCAGTTTATCTGGCAAACCACCAAAGTCTGGATCCCTATTGCCAACCACAACAGTTTCCGCGTGCTCCAAGACGGCATCAATGCTGTCGACCATAAGACGGGAGACGTGCGGAATCTTGTTGAGAATGAAGTCCCTGTTCGCACCCACCAGTTTGGCCAGATTGACGTTCTTGTCAAAGATCCATACCTCATGACCCTTACCGACGAGGCGCTCGATCACTTCAATCATGGGGCTTTCGCGCAAATCGTCCGTTCCCTCTTTAAAACTGAAGCCAAGCACGCCAATCCGTTTGCGCCCGCGTTCCATTATGAGTCGAAGCCCCCTAGCAATCTGCAATTCGTTGCTCGGCAGGATGGAAGTCATTATCGGCAATTCCACGTCACGCATCCTGGCCGCATAAGTCAGTGCGCGGAGATCCTTTGGCAAGCACGACCCCCCAAAGGCAAATCCAGGCATGAGGTACGCGGTAGAGATGTTGAGCTTCTTATCCTGGCAGAACGCCCTCATCACCGCATGCGCATCAATAGACAATGATTTGCAGACATTCCCGATTTCGTTTGCGAAACCAATCTTGAGTGCATGCCAGCAGTTATCGACATACTTAATCATCTCGGCGATTTCCAGTTCGGTTCTTATCAGGGGCGCATCCAGCTTCGCGTAGAGTGAGGCCAATACATCACCGCTCTCGCAATCTAACTCTCCGATCACCGTTTTCGGAGGCAAGTTAAAATCGCTTACCGCCGAACCTTCACGCAAGAACTCAGGATTATTGCAAACGCCAAAGTCAGCACCTGCCCTTTTTCCAGAGTGTTCCTCCAGGACGGGAATAAGAAGCTGACGAATCGTGCCGGGCAAAATAGTACTCCGGATGACAACCGTATGCCGGGTTGGCTTATTCTTCAGTGCCTTGCCGATAAGTTCACAAACGCGCCGGACGTAGGTCAGGTCCAGATTTCCATTGGCTTGGCCCGGGGTGCCGACGCAAACGAATGACAGCTCCGTTTCGCTGATAGCTCGATCCTGGTCGCCAGTTGCTCGGAGCCTGCCTTGCTTGACCGTTGCACCGATGATTTCGTCGATCTCGGACTCAATGATTGGAGACTTGCCCGCATTTATCAGATCGACCTTTGTCGGGACAGGATCTACGCCGATGACTTCGTGACCGTCATGCGCAAGACACCCAGCGGACACCGTTCCCACGTAGCCTAAACCGAAGATGCTAATTTTCACCTTCCGCTCCTTCTAGACCTTTAATTCTTTTAAAAAAACTGCACCAAGTATCCCGTTCCAGGCTGAGATCGCTCCGGTCTAGGAGGCCGCGAAACGCTTGATATCCGCAGACTCATACAACTCGAGACAGGAGCCGCAGGGATATTGCCGCCTAAGATTGCTCACATATGAACCAAAGATAGTGCCGATCTAGCGGCGTTGTTCTGTGAGCAGAGTAGCTTTAGGCTAGAGATAAGGAAGGACGTCAGAGGCATTATAATATATTTAACTTAGGACCTTCAGCGTTGGTCGTGACAAGCATCGGGAGCATGCAATTGAGTCACTACCCTTGTTCGTTCGACATCCTCTTTTCAGCACGCGCAGTTAAGACATACGAAGCGCGGTTGCACTTTGCCCAACCATTCGTCTCCGCACTAAGGCCGAAAAACCAGCACATTGGGCAGGGCCGGCAAATCGAATTGTCGCGACTCCACAATCTTGAACTCGCGCTTGATCAAATCTATCTTCGCTGTCACTCGAGTCTTGATCACACCGAGCCGATGATCTCCGGCATAGAGTCGGACAATAAACACGCCAGTGCTCTTGAGATGTTTCGAGAATTTTCTTAGAATCGGCAGGACTTGTCCGTAAGGGATATGGTACATAGACTCGCGGAATAAGATAATGTCGAATTCCTGCGTAGGCTCGTACTCCAGGAAGTCGGAGTGTGCGAAGCTGTTCTTGCCCGATCGACCGTTTTCCTGGGTGCGTTTTACAGCTTTGGCCAGAGCGGCTTCGGAAATATCAACGCCTATATAGCTGTGATAGACGTTCGCGGCTAGCTCGTTCGCAGTGTTGCCTGGACCGCAGCCAAGATCTAGGATATTCCCGTTGTTCGCGTGCTTCTCAAGATATGGATACACACAGTCGCCGACGGTGTTGTTGATGAAGTCCCATTTGGTTCCAGAATATTCTTTATCCCAAAGCTGCTTCTTTACAGCCGATGGGCCGTAGCTGAGAACAAATCCTCGTGCAAACCTTAGGGTTCGATTCACAATGTACATTTCGTAATCTCCATTGACAGGTCAACTAAGCCTCTCAGATCTCGAGAGGCATAAGAAGCGACACCAGCTAACGGTCTATTCGATCAAAATCCTGCGAGAAAGTTAGCTGACCTCTTGAATGCTCGTCAGGAAACGCTCGCTAGCTGGGAACAGCACCAATTCAGATTCGCTGAGAGGCTTAAGCAACCTTGCGCACTGTAAACGGGCAGGTACGGACTCTGCCCACTCGCCCAGTTTGGCATATAAAGACCCGGAGAAAAGGCCAGGGGACAGGATGAATTGCAACTGCCTGAAACCGACTTGACGTATATGATCTGTTGCCGGTTTTCATCCGTATCGGTTCGTTGCTGCTGAGAACATGGAGTAACTGCGGCACAAACGTAAAGACCACAGTTATCTGATGACGTTCCCGCACACGGAGAACCGCTGAAGCCAGTATCACGCCTGAGTCTGGGAAATGATCTCGCCAGCCACCAGTGCAGGGCCGGAGCAGGAGTTCATCGTCAGAGATGTCGCGCCTTGCGAATACCCGGAAGTCCATGCGCAACTGGCGTCACTCCACGCAAATGCCAAACTGTATCTGCCCGCTTCCAGTCAACACGATCTTGGTCGATTGCGCACGGCTGCCTCTCTGCGTCACGCCATTTTGCGCGTAGAGTGTGATGTCGGCGCTGGCGATGTTAAAGGGTTCCCGCGCCGAGAAGAACGTAGGTTCCCGTTGGACAGGCGGCCAGCGCAGCGTTAATCGTCGCGGCAGACCGCTCCGCTTGATATAGTAGAATCGCACTACGTGCGCGTCGGCTGTGTCCACAGATTCGAGGTAGTTTCCTCGTCGGGCAGCGTGGCGGGAACACCGGCGTAAGTCCAGTCAATCGGCCGATTCGTTGGAAGAATACCTGACCAGAGTTGAAGATCCGGAAAAAGACAGGGGTAGTGCCTCATTCAGTGTTTCCTCCGACAACTCTAATTTGCTAATCCACGTCGTAAGGTATTCACTGAACTGTCGCGGTAAGGCCTGAAGGAGATGCTGGTTGAGCTGCTGAATCGGTCTCGTACACGCGCTCATCGAATTCGCGCACATCGGGGAATTGCATCTTACCTGTGCAGCTTACGCCTGGGTTCGAAGCCAGCGCGTAGCTAACTGTGGTTGCGCTGGATGCCGTCATCTGGAGTTCGCTGTTCGCCGGATTCGCTCCCACCGTGCAGGCTGAGTTGACTCTGCTCAACTGGAAACCTCCCATAAGGTGATGCGTATTAGGGAGGACGGTGCTGGCGAAAGTAAGGGTCTCGGTACCGTTCGACCAACTGGAGGAGCTGATCGCGTAAGAGTTCTGATAACTGGAGTCTACCGGCAGATTATGAAACGCTACCTCCGCAGGAACGTCGTAGGCATAACCGTTGACGTAAGGCCCTCCGCTCACATCTGGTCCGGCAACTGGAAACGGCTGCAGCTGGGTTCCGGAACAGGAAGTCGGAAATGGGCTCCACGAGGTGCAAACCTTCCACCAGCTTAGGCCCGTTCCTCCGCTCGGATGTGGCGTGCAAGTCGTGGATGTGTAGCCCGACAGGAAGAAGGAGCATGGCAGCTTATCAGTGCTCGGGACAAGGTTACTGAATGACGACAAGGCTCCTGACAGCAAAGATGCCACGTCAGAGCTGACAAAGCGGACCCCTGAATTCGCAGGCGTATCCGTGGGCTGCTGAACGACAGTAACGTTGCCCCATCGCATGAGGCTCGTCCCTGTGAGCGAATCCGTGCTGCCAACAGCGAATGCATACCCTCCTGTCGTGGTTCCCTGATACTTTGGGCACTGCGAAAGGTTACCTATCACGTTCCCAACCGCGTTTTCAAACCTCGAATAGGAATCGATCTGCAACCCAACTGAACTTCCGCCCCCCGGAATAACGTAAGGCGGATCCCCACAGGTGATGTAGTTACGGAAGAACGTATTCAGGGTGTGCGTTCCCCACGTGTCATCGTCGTCTATCTTCCCGATTTCGTTTCCTTCGTGCAGAATGAATGCCGAGCCAGCCTCATGCTGGAAGGAACTGTCCTGATAGTAGGCTGTGTTGCCGTCGCGGGAGTAATTGTAGGCGATCACGTCTCCCTCGTCACTGCCATTTCCTTCCAGACAGTCGCCAATGCCGCAGATATTGTTCAGGATCAGATTGCTCTCCCCACCCTGCATGATGTCAATCCCGTCATTTCCGCTCAGGGCGCTCGGAACCTCTTCGTAGATATAACTGTTAGAGAGCAGAGAATTCATGCCAGCGAAATAAAGCGCCTCGTTGCCGTTGGTCCCGATGATTCGCACGCCTTTTATCCACGAGGCGAAAGTGTACTCAAGAAAGATTGCCGGATTGGCAGTACTGCTCTGGTCCAGGATGGTCATGTCTTCCAGCCCGTCTCCGTAAGGCGCCACTCCGCTTCCGCCGGATGTGTAGGACTGCCAGCTAATGATCGGCGTCTGGCTGCTAGACCAGTTCGGCATGTGAAGGGCGGGAGTGAAGTTAACCGTGTTGCCACTCACCGAGGTAACGAAGACTTCCTGAACCTGCGACTCGTTTGAATTTGTCCGTTGCTGATCCGCACAGGTAGTTTGCGCATTGCAGATGAACAAACCACCGTTATCCGCCGACGTTCCCGTGCAGGGATTACCGCTGAACCCAGTGTCGCATTGGGTCAGGAAGAGGATAGTTCCAGCCACAAGAGGCGGTCCGGAGACCGAGGAAACCGTAAGGGACGTGGCTCCCTGGCTGAAACCACCGGTCCACGTAGCCGATCCTACGCCCCACGCGGCGTTCCATCCTATCGAGCCGCTGCCGCTCAGAACGATAAACGTGGACTGCGGGCCGCTCCCTCTGACCGTTACGCCCGAAGAGGTGAACATATTCAGTTGAGTGCTGGCCGCCGAGAAGTATCCGCTACCGAGCAGCAAGTATGTGCCTTTGGCGCAGGATGCCATCGCCGCGTTGATCGTTGATACCGATACCGGCGATCCAGACGTACCGCCTGCAATCGTCGAACCGCATTGCGTCCGCGTTGGGGGCGTCCATGGGTTTGGCGTCGTTTCGCCGTCCGGCAGCGTCGCGGGAAGCCCGGCGCCGGTCCAGTTTATTGCCCGGCTTGAAGAGAGGACGCCGGACCACGGTTGTTGCGCATAGGCCCACCCGGAAAACAAAATCGATAGCCAAAAAAGGACGGACAAAAGACAGCAATAGCGCCGCATTCAGTATTTCCTCCGAAGCACAATATCACTGGAAACCGAGGTTTAGTGTACTAAAGCTCAGCGCAAAAACCCGGTATCAGTGACGATCATGTAGTACGAAGGTAACTGAATTTGAATAGGGATTTGCCAGTTAGAATTGAGGCTTTGCATGTCCCTTGGAGCATCCGACGTTCCAAACCATAAGCTGTTATTTCCACGACAGTTAATAGAATCCACCCCACCTTCCGCGATCTAAAATCTTACCTTTCAGTGTAAATTTTGCTCGGAGAAGCGCCGACCCCAAGATGGCATCACGACCGCGAAGCCCATACTAGACCACGACGCGTGCGGAGAGCATATCCTTCGCCGTGAAGCCGCTGCTTCACGCTCTCTAGCTTGTCCCAACCCCCTTCGATATCGTGATACTCGAAGACGATATTCCGGATGCGACTGAGCACAACGGGGGGTGTACTTTCAAGAATTGCATATTCTCCGCCTTCAACATCTATCTTTAATAAATCGACACTTTCGACGTTGTAGTCTCTGAGGAGCTGGCCCAGGGAAACTCCGGAGACCGCGCTCAATGGACGCTCGGTTGGATAGTAGGCGGAAACCATAGATTGGCGTTCGTCAGGTGCATCGATATCCATCATCACGTTCCCGCCATCCGCCGTAACCGCCTTGTTCACCGGCTCAATCCGATCTTCGTAGCCGTTATTGGCAATGTTCTTGAGGAGCAATGCCCAACTCCGCGGCGAAGGCTCACAAACTATGACTCTACGTGCATTGAGACGTTTCACCGCGTACAAGGAGAAATCGCCGATGAAGCCACCGACGTCTATTACGACCGGGTTGGGCGAGAGAGTCAGGTCGTGGATGTAACAATCGTCCAGGAAGATTTCAGCGATGGTCATCGCATCGCCGTAGTTCTGCCTTATTGTGATTGTAAGGCCGTCCACTGTACGTAGATCGAGCGGTTCGGTCACACCGTGTGCGCGAAGGGCGCGCTTAAATTCGTCGGCGTTCACGAAATATCGCCCTGCACGTCTGGCCACCCGCCGCGCATGGTACGCCTGCCGTGCCGCACAGTAAAGTCGTAGCGACGGACCAGTCGCTGTTAAGATTCTTCGGACACCGATATTCATTTCGGAAGTCTCCCCTGACCCTCCGTCTCTCAACTCGTAAAGGCGTTTATCCCCTCCCCGGCATTCAGACGTGGAAGAAATTCCGGCCTTGCTACTGCGCGGCGGCTAACACCTTGGGCGGCGGCAGGTCTGGTTTCGGACCCCGCCTTGCAACCCAATCCAGGACACGGGTGACCGCTTGAGCCTTCGCCTCCCAGGTTAAGCATTCCCGCGCGTAAGCCATTCCCTGGCCCCGTAACCGCTCGAGCCTATTTCGATCTTGGGCCAGTTCCGACAGAATCCTCTCCATCTGCACCACGACGTCACTCTCATTCGTAAGGGGCGCTTTGCATCCCACCTTTGGATGAACGATATCTCCAGGGCCACCGAAGTCCACGACCACGGGCACAGCGCCACAGGCGAGAGCTTCGAAAACAACGCCGGCACCGTTGTCGCGAACTGATGGAAACAGAAATACATCAGCAGATCGCAGGGCATTGAAAACTTCCTTATGGCTGACATCGCCGCGGAAGAAAACCGTCTTTTCGATCCCAAGGGATCTCGCAAGCTGCTCGAGGCGATTCCGCTCCGGGCCATCGCCGACTACGGTGAAGCGGGCCAAATCGCTTCGCAAAAGGGGAGCAGCCGCGCGCAAAGCAAGATCACAAGCCTTCCGGGGAACCAAGCCGCCCACGAAAATCAACTCCAATTTGGCGCCGAGCTCCGGATAGCGCGGTTCACCGGAGCACGAAGAGGGGCCGATGCCTGGCTCCGGGACAAAAAACAGTTTGTCGCGATATGCGGCAAACTCTGAATACGTTTGGGACGAAGCGGTGATGATCGCGGCCGCGCAGCGGTAGGTAGAGCGAGCAAAAGGCAGATATCGATACAGTTTCCGCAGATTGGAGACCCATTCCTTTTGGTTTTTGAGTTGGCTAAAACCGGGCGGCCAGGGCAAACCACCATTGAGCGGCCCGATTACAAAGGGTATAGGCCCCTTGCGCAGGAAGAAAGAGAAAGGACTCGGCAAGACCGGTGACATCGGCATGACGCGCAGAACCACATCGAACTCACCCCCAAAGATGCGGCGCCGCAACTGTCGCCAAGCGCGCCATTCAAAGGCAAGAGAAAACGGATAGAGGAAAACGGTCAACATCTGAGTGTCAAAATTGCATTTTAAGAGCCTCCGAAAACTCCAGGCAAAGATGCGCTCGAGCAATGGCATCCGGACTACCTCGATGGTGCGAAACGGCCCATTTGCGCGGCGCACAGGAGCCTCAGAGGGCGATCCGATAACCAAAGCGACGTCATGGATTTGGGCAAGCGCTGCCGCATGAGAATAAGTGACAAAGGGCATGCTGACACCTTCCGGATTACAGTCCGGCGCTAACACCAAGATCCGCAATTGATTCATATTTGATTCTCCGGTGAAAGACTCGTTATCGAATCGGAATCTTTGCGGCCACGCATAAGACGAACAGACCTGAGCAACGCAGCAGAAAACGTATCTATTTCGACAAGCTCCTAGGCGAAAACAACCTTGTAAGCGCCGTCGATGGTCTTTGATACTGCCCTCCCGCCATCTATTGCCTCAACAGAAATCATAGTGAGCACGAACGCTGCCACGAAGGAGGCCGTGAGAGTGATGGGGCCCAGATTGACGTGTCGCAGACTTACGCTCAAGAGCTGAAGAATCGCGATCTGAGAAATATATCCAAAGAGAGAATACCTACCAAGAAGTACGATATGGCCTCGCAATCGACCGAGCCGGCCGTTCTGGATACCTACAATGTAGAGGAGTGCAGTTGTCAGACAGGCACCCACCATTTGCACGTAGAGCGAGACAGTCCAGATCGTTATTGCGACCAGGTAAACGCAGTAAGCAACCAGGATCACCCAAGGGCGGCTGACCAGCTTTTGAAGCTCATCACCTGAAACGTAACCGAGAACGACACCAAGCAAACCGATCGTGACGAGCTCGAGGTTTGCACTCTGAATTCCGTGCAAATCTAAAACGACCATAAAGAGCAGCAACACGGCGCATACCGTGTGGAACGTGTACCTGAAGAATCGGCACGCGGGCGATAACAACGCCGCAAGCATGAGGAGATAACTGATCGGAACCAAGATGCCAAAAGCGGCGATTTTGCCCGCTCCACTGCTAGAAATTCTTGCGGTAAGAAAAACTGTGTCCAGACTCGGCAATGTCGATCGAATCGAAAAAATGTTCCTGACAAATGAATCTGGTACCAATGAGCTGACTATAAGATTCAATGCGACGAATACGGCCAAGAGCTTGATGCCTCGCAGGAATAACCGTCTCGACAGTTTGGAACTACCGACTCCATACTTCGAGAAATGCACATAAGAGATCAGAAATCCCGAGATAAATGTGAAGGAAGGAGTCAGAAATCGAAGATACTTGTAGATCTCGCCGTGCGGTCCATAGAAATAGTTCAGCCAGTGGTAAAGCACCATGAATAAGACCAGCGCGCCCTTGGTGAAATCGAAGGCAGGAATCCGGCTGGACATAGCGCCATGTTCCACCTTCAAGCATCCGTTGGCGGCTAGGGATTCTGTGATCATCTGAAAGATCTCTTTGACGCCTGGGGATTGCGTCCGGAATAGGCCCGCCTGGTTCGATGAATCCTCGTCCGACCGTGTATCCGCTGCACCGAGATCATGCGGCATCCACGAAGAGCCGGTGCATCAACTCCAGCGAAAGGAGCCGGTGAATTTCGGTGGTGTAGTTGCGATTTCCTTTCAAATGGCCGCTGACGACCGCCTCGACAGCGCTTCGATTCAAATATGGACGCGCTAGCGACCGAGGATCGAGCAACATCTCCTGAACGTATTTTGCAAGAGCTGTCCGGTACCACCACCGAAAGTGAAACAGCTTATGACGGCCCATCCAAAGGCGCTCCAGATGAAATGGCGCCAAAACATGATCCACTTGGGCAACCCACTGTGGCATCCCGTAGTCATAGGCGTATTCGGCCTTGAATGTGAACTCCAAATAACCCCGGCTGATTGCCGCAGCGACCCGATTAGAGCCGCCGAGCCCGCGATCCGTGCGCAGCCGGGCCAGCGCCGGGCTGCCGTCGCGAATGAGCCGCAGCCTCACATCTTGGCCGGTCTCAACGCGTGGAGTGCGATACACCGTCCTGACGATTTCATTATCCAGGTAAGGCGCTCGAAGCGTCAGCTGCGTCTGTTCAAGCATCAGCACGCCGAAGTGATATGCGGCCGTCTGGCGGAAAGCCACCATACTCGTTCGATGACCACGCAATTGACTGCGGTAAGTCTCAGCGGCGCGTGACACCTGAGCGAGAATCTCCGGCCGGAAAATTTCAGCCGATGGCATCACCGCCTTGAACATGATTGCGCCGCGAATGATCTCGCTGCCAAATGTTCCGACCATGCGCACTGGCGCAATCTGCCGCGCCATTTCGTTGTTGTAAAGGTCTGGGGACCGGCTAATATCCACGCATCCATCGGTCAGATAGAGAGTGCGTTCAGCGTAATGCGGGAACCGCGCCAGGCATGTCCCATCGACAGTGACGACCTGGTACGGCTGCCCGCAGAGTTCCGCCACCCGTCGCGCCAGGTAAACATCCTGATTCTCGCGGTACATGCTGCCGAAGGTGTAGCAGGGTAGCGAACCGGACGAGGCCTTGCGCCACGCCATGATGATGCGCGTGTCCAGACCCCCGGTGAGCGAGACACCAATATGCTCTCGCCCATTGAAATAGCGGGGCAGGCTTGTGGTGAAGGCCTCGCGCAAATGACCATAGTAGCTTTCAGCATCCAGCGGCTCTTGTTCTTCCCATTCGCGCGGCTCGAAGTAGGCGGCCTTCTTCTCGAGGGTGCCTCCGCGAAAACTCCAGGCCGAGCCAGGCGGCAAAGCATAAATGCCGCGAAAAAGCGTGCGGTTCTCTAGAACGCAGCCGCAGGCGATGAATTCGCCGAGCCCCTGCGGATCGACGCTGCGCAGCTCGCGCCGAACTGCCAAGATTGCTTTAGCCTCAGCCGAAAAATAAAAGGCGTCTCGGGCCTCGTGAAAATAGACTCGCTGTAAGCCAAACCGATCATTGAACAAAGTTGCCGTGCCATGTGAGCGATCAGCCAACAAACCCTGGAAGCGCCCGTTCAAGTTCTTGAAAAAGTTAGGGTCGTCTTCGTAAAGATGGACTAGATAGGAAGGTCCGGTTTCTTCGCATCCATGCCCTCGCTCCTTGAGGCGGCGAGCGGTACCCGGTTCGGGATAATTTTCACCTGAAAAAATGAGCACCAAGTCATCACGTTCATTGCGAAGGGGCATCCCGTCCGCGAAGGAATTCTTGCGAGCAACCCACCCCACATACACTCCCAGGGACTCATCGATCCACGTGCCCGTCACGTAAAAGGATTCGTGGCGAAGCAACTCGACCATACGATCAAGTTGCGACTCCGCCCACTCGCGCGGCTTCTTTGTAATTAATCCGACAATTCCCGGCATGCCTTATGTCTTTCTACGTATCTTGGGCTAACGCCGGGAACCGGTACTTATACCATGAATATCGAAGGTCGCGGGCCTTGGCGAGCAGAGGTTCTGGAAGGCGGTCAACGAACTTGTGATGCAGGCCCAGACGGAAAGCGGCCCAACCGATACAGGTCAGAGGGACATAATAGCGCGGCAGATTGATCCGTTGGAATCCGTTGCGTTCCTTAAAATCGCTGAGGCTGCTGCGCTCCTTCTTTCCGTAAGCGAAATTCGAATACACCAAATGCGCGATTCCCCGATCTGCACAGGATCGAACCGCTTGCGCGACAAGTGCGTTTGTAGGTGCTTTATCCCTGTGTCGGATCATAGAGACTATGTGCATCATACCCGCTTGCTTTCGGCTGTCATCGGTTGTTAGTTTGACGAAACCTATCAATTTCTCGTCGAGATATGCGCCGATGAAGATGCTCGTGTCGAGAAATGTCGAACTCATTTGGCTCACCTGATCAATGTTCTTGCCGTAATGTGGAAAGCGCCTTCCCTGGCGTACTGGGCTTTCGCTGTAAATCCTCCATATACCTTCTGCGAGGACATCGTCAAAGGGAACTTCCCGGACTATGACTCCCTTCTTCGACGCTTGCTTCGCTTTGTTTCGCGCTTTGAAACCGATTCGCTCAGTCCACCAATCCTCAAACGTCGAAATATGAAGGACGGCGAGATTATCCCATTCCAGTGGGTAGTTGTACTTAGGAGCCGTGTCGGGCAGTCTCTGCATGAAGGTAAAGATGTCAACCGGCACATTCGACTTCCGCAAGGCGGCCACCGCCGCTTTGGGATCATCGAGAAACTTGTATTTGTCCCCATCGAGTCGGGCGATACGAACGAGTCGGCCTTGGACCTGAATATCCCTACCGCAAACAATCATCCTGGCCCCCCCTGGCCTCGACTACCGGCCAATCTATTGATCATTGGCTATCCCCTCGAACCCGGGAAGAAGGGTGAGAGGCTGAAAGAGTGGTCACGCGGGGTGCTGCTACAGCCCCCCTGCCAGTTACATGCGACTTGCCGCCAAAAAAACTCTTCAACCTCTGCATTTGTTCACGCCGCACAAAGGCTACCAGTTCAGGCGAGATTGGAATTTCGGCGCGCCGAATTAGCGAACACGCATAGCCGGAGCCGAGCGCCAGCCCTCCAATTACAAAGGGATGCTGCGTCATCTGATACAGCGTCCTGAACAACTCCCAGAGCGGATGATTGCCAACGGAATAGTCCTTTGCGCCGGATTTGAACTTGGCCTTCAGTCCGCCTTGCAGGGCCGTCCCCATCTGGCGATGATGGATACAGACCTTTTCCGTGAACGTGCGCGTCTTCCAACCCCTCATTCTTGCTGACAGAACCGCCACATGATCGATGCACCCCCCTTTCAGAGGCACATACCTTCCGATCGACTCAAAGCACTCACGCCGGAATAGTTGACAACCACCCCAGACATTTTCGATATTTGTGAACCGGTAGTCGTATTGGTACGATCCCTCCCGGAATGGCGCGCCAGCTAGCCCAAGCTGCGGATTCTCGACCATCTTTCCCACTAAAAACTCGAAATGGTCCGGATCAAACGAAACATCCGCATCGAGGTTCCCCACGAACTCAAAGTCCAGGTTCTTAACTCGGTCGTAGCCGGCATTGAAAGCGTGCACCTTTCCGGCGAAGTGGCGCTCCGCACGCTCAGGCATCCGTAGCAACTCAATCCACGGATTATCCGCCATGTACTTGATTACGATATCGTCTGTGCCATCGGTGGAGCCGTCGCTGACTATTACCCACTTGAGGGGACGGAACGTCTGCGCGACCATGGATTGTAGCGTCAATCGGATGAATTGAGCCTCATTCCGCGCCGGCGTGATAACCACGTAGCTTCGTAATTCTGACATGACCTGGAAAGCTGGTGTTAATGGATGGATGACAACTCAAGAGAAATGTGACTTTGCGTTTCGGTGCGATGGACGGAAGAACTATTCGTCAAAATCGGTCTAGGAAACATCGTCACTGAAGATCGTGCTTGAAGGTTCTCGTCATGCGGTTCGCTGCCCGCTTGCGGCCTCGAGGAAAATGGTGCATCAGATTACGTCAGCGAAGTAACCAGTTCAGGACTGGCAGCATCAGCTGTGTCTTGCGGTTCGGGTGTACCCGGCAACCGCCCAATGCTGATGTACTGAAATCCTTGCGCCTTGACGTCGGTTGCGTCGTATACATTCCTTCCATCAATGATCAATCGACGCTCGACTGCGCTGGCCAAGCGCTGCCAGTCGATCCTGCGGAATTCATCCCATTCGGTAACGATCAAGATTGCATCCGCGGACTGAGCCGCCTCGTAAGGATCCTTGCAGTAGGTGATTGCCGGAAGCACTTCCTTAGTTTTCTCGGACGCCTCGGGGTCATACGCTCTGATCGTGGCGCCTTCTCTCAGCAGGGTCTCAACCAGAGGAATAGAGGGGGCAAAGCGGATGTCGTCCGTGTTGGGTTTGAACGCCAGTCCCCAAACTGCGATCTTCTTTCCGCGGATGCTCCACAGCTCTTTCCGTATCTTTTCGGTAAAGCGTACAATCCTCTGCTGGTTGATGTTCTCGACTTCCTTCAGAAGCGAAAAGTTGCAACCGGACTTCTCGCCGATGCGGATGAACGCCTGAATATCCTTGGGAAAACAGAACCCGCCGAAACCGATGCCGGCATTCAGAAAGGCACTCCCGATGCGGGGATCGAAACCCATGCCCTGGGACACTCTGCTGACGTCAGCATGGACGACCTCGCAGAGGTCGGCGACCATGTTGATGAACGAGATCTTCATGGCCAGGAACGAATTGGATGCATGTTTGATCAGCTCGGCCGAGTTGGTATCCGTAACCAGAAACACACTTTCTTTCACATTCGGGCAGCTTTTGTGGATGGGGCATACGAACCTCTGCTGGATGATTGGCTCGTAGATTTCGCGCATCAGTTGCGCGGCCCTGGCCGACTCGACGCCAACTACGATCCGGTCAGGATGGAGAAAGTCTTCGACGGAATTCCCTTCGCGTAGAAACTCCGGATTGGAAGCTACGTCATAATCCAACTTCTTCGTGGTGAGCATAGCCAGATGTTTGCGCAACTGAGCGCCCGTCTGCACCGGCACGGTACTCTTCTCGACAATCAACCGATAGCCCGAAGCCCGTTTGGCAATAGTCCATGCGAGCTCCTCAATTGCGTGCAGGTCAGCATCACCATTGGGAAGCGGAGGCGTCCCAACACAGATGAAGATCGCGACTCCCCAGCTTATACCATCTTCCGTGGACCCGAAACGCAACCGGTTTGCCTCGCGCGCTGCCTCGATCACACTCTCCAGATGCGGCTCGAAAATCGGCATCTTGCCGTTTAGCAATTGCGCAAGTTTGTCGAGATCCTTTTCAGCGCAAAATACGTCATGGCCTATTTGCGCGAGGCAGGCCGCTGTTGTGAGCCCAACGTAGCCCGCGCCGATGACGGAAATTTTCATTCTGCTTTTCTCCGGAGGAAAGGCATTAATTCTATGCGGTCTGTTCTGCAGCTACCAGCAAGTTCTCTTTACTGTCCGCATGCTTTCGCGCGGCTTTGGAGGTAAAGGCAAGGATCTCCTCAGCCACTCTAGCCTGCTGGTTCGCAGAAAGCTGTGGGAACATTGGCAAAGAGACGATCTCGCCGGCAATTTGTCTCGCCACGGGAAAGTCTTCTAAACAGTAGTTCAGAGAGCCATAAGCTCTCTGCAAATGAAGCGGAATTGGGTAGTGGATTCCTGTGCCGATGCCCGCCTTCTTCAAATGGTTCATCATGCCGTCGCGGTCGCCGGTGCGAATCACATAGAGATGATACACAGCGCGAGACCAGGAAGGATCATACGGGAGACTTACGGCTTCATTGCCCGCCAGAAGACGATTGTATTCGGCGGCACGCTCGCGGCGCTGCGTGTTCCACTTCGCCAAGTAAGCCAGCTTCGCGTGCAGGAGCCCGGCCTGGATTGCGTCCAGCCGCCCGTTGTAGCCTTCCACGTCGTGGTGGTACTTCTTCGCCTGGCCGTGATCGCGCAGCATCTTGATTGTGTCAGAAACACCGACATCATTGGTGGTCACTGCCCCAGCTTCGCCACACGCTCCAAGGTTCTTCCCGGGATAGAAGCTGAATGCGGCCGCGTGGCCCATGGAGCCTGCTTTCATCCAGCGATTAAGCCTCACAGAGAAATATTCTGCGCCGTGCGCCTGGCATGCGTCCTCAATCACCGTTAAGCCGTAGTGCTCAGTAAGTTCCAAGATGGAATCCATGTCGGCCATCTGTCCGTAGAGATGCACGGGCACGACCGCGGTTACTGGGCGCCCATTCCGGTGGCTGATGAGCTTGCCGGATCCATTCCGCGTGCACTGCTCTTCGAGATGTTGTTGCAACATCTCGACCGACATGTTGTAAGTGTTTTCGTCTATGTCGACGAATTCCGGCACCGCTCCGGCTTGAGAGATGGCTTCCGTCGTTGCGATGAAAGTATGCGGGACGGTCAATACAACATCGCCAGGTTGCACGCCGCAAGCCATAATCGCAAACCGCAAAGCATCCGTGCCACTGCTAACCGCAATAGAATGGCTTGCATCACAAAAGGCTGCGAATGCCTCCTCAAACTCCTCCACCATAGGGCCACCGATAAAGCTAGCCGTGTGCAGAGCTCGACGGAATACGGAAGTGAGTTCTCGCTCAAGCTCTACATGCGGCGCAACCAGGTCAAGAAAGGGAATGCTGTTCGGAACGCTGTTAAGAATGGACATTGGAACCTTCCACGGTCTGTTCTATGTAACGCAAAACCTTAGCTGGATTTCCGGCAACGATAGCGTTGGAAGGAACATCCTTGGTGACAACGCTACCAGCGCCTACAATCGCGTTCTCACCGATGTTGGTGTTGGAGAGAATCGTGGCGCCGGAGCCGATAGACGCGCCCTTTTGTATGATGGTCCGCTCGACCTTCCAATCCGCTTCAGTTTGTAGGCTTCCATCCATCCTCGTAGCGCGCGGATAAGTATCGTTGGTAAACGTCACTCCGTGCCCGATGAAGACGTTATCCTCGATGATGACGCCTTCGCAGATGAAGGTGTGACTGGATATCTTGCAAAATCTTCCGATACTGGCATTTTTCTGGATTTCCACAAACGCGCCGATTTTTGTCCCATCCCCGACTTCACATCCGTACAGATTTATAAATTTCGATAGTCGGACGTTTTTGCCGAGCTTTACATTGTCCGCTATGCAGTTGTACGAGTTCATAGATAGACTAGGGAACCTCTCTTGCTCAGCGATTCGCTGGCGGCCTCCAGCATCTTAACCACTCGGAGCCCGGCGCATCCGTCGTTGAATGGGGTTTGCCCACTTGAAATGCAATCCACGAAGTAAACGAGTTCCTGACGTAGAGCCTCGACTTGCTCCAGCTGAGGAGCCCACATATCGCCGGAACGATAGTTCACCAGCAGTTCATACAGGCCTTCTCGGCTCGTGATGTTCACTCCCTTGTCGTACACCTTGACTTTTTCGCCAGCGTCGAGATCGTTCCAGACCAGCATTCGCTTCTCTCCCCCGAGAAGAGTGGTCCTAATCTTTACCGGCGAGAGCCAATTGACATTGATGTGCGCTATAACCTTCTCGGGAAAATAGAGTGTCATGTAGGCCACGTCTTCGTGGCCGTTTAGGTGACTTTGTCCAGTTGCAACGATTGCCTCAGGGCTTGCATTGATCAGGTAATCCATGATGGAAAGATCGTGCGGCGCAAGGTCCCAAAGAACGTTGATGTCGTGTTGGAAAAGACCTAAGTTGACGCGAGTTGAATCGTAGTAATAAAGCTTGCCCAGGGTTCCTTCATCGAGAAGCTGCCAGATTTTCTTCACGGCACCGGTGAACAGGAAGGTATGGTCCACCATGATCTTGAGATTTTTTTGCTGGGACAGGTTAATCAGTTCCTCCCCCTGGGCGGCATTGCTGGTGAACGGCTTCTCAACGAACACATGCTTACCGTTCTCTAACGCTGCCTTTGTCAACTCGTAATGGGTCCAGACTGGGGTGACGATGGCTACGGCGTCGATCTCAGCTGACGAGATTACGTCGCAAGCGTCCGGAGTGACATTGATTCCCGGATAAGCTTTCTCTGCGCGTTTCCGGGCGGTTGGGCTCATCTCCGCTATGGCGAGCACCTGCGAACCCTCCAAAGTCGAGAGGTTCCTCACGACGTTTGGTCCCCAGTATCCGTAACCAATTACACCGAAGTTCACGACGTTTCACCGCCCTTTAACACTACTGATGATGGCCAGATGCATCGCGCTGGAAAGGCGAGCCATAGCTGGAGTAAAGCGGAGGCGTCTTGACCGACAGGACAGGCTGTGGACGCCAAACTTAGCACGCACCCGCGCCCTTAAGCACAGCACGAGGTGTGCGCATGAGGATGTTTATGTCCAACCAAGGAGACCACGAGCTCGCGTATTGCAGATCTAGCCGGACCATTTCGTCGAATTTGACGCGGCCTCGGCCGTGAACCTGCCACAAGCCTGTAATCCCAGGTTTGACTTCCAATACGCGGCGACGGTGCCACGTTTCATAAGCTGCCACTTCGTAGGGAATCGCGGGACGTGGACCGACCAGCGACATGTCGCCTTTGAGAACATTCAGGAACTGCGGCAGCTCGTCCAAGCTGGTTCTCCGCAAGAACTTTCCTACTCGTGTGACCCGTCGATCGTTGGTGAGCTTGTATACACCTTCGCCATTCCCGCTCGACGCTTGACGCTCAGCCTGACCGGCGATCAATTTCGTTACGTATTCTCTGTGGACGCTGGGATCATTGTCGATCTGCATCGACCGAAATTTCAGGAATGTGAAGCGCTTGCCATACTGGCCAACCCGTTGCTGTCTAAAAAAAACAGGGCCCTGAGATGACACTTTGATTACCAATGCAATCATCACAAAGAGAGGCGTGCACATGATCAATGCCAGTCCGCTGCCGGCAATATCCATCATCCGCTTTGTACCCAACAGGGACCGTCGGCCGTTGTCGCGGTTCGACAGGTCGGGGTACAAGGCAGGATTGCTCGGGCGGCCAGACATGTCATGATCCCAATCGTCGGGAAAGAAGTGAAACGAGATGCCGACTTGGTTGAATTGCTCGAACGTCAAGCTTCCCCGGAGCATGGTACTCACCCTGGTTAGGATCGTGCTCAGGATTGAGTCCTTGTCATCGACCAAAAGCTCTGTGAAGATCGCGCCGACTGTAGCGCGGTCCTTGTACCAGCCGATTACATCCGTTTCCCTGGTGGATGACAGGAGCACAGGTACGATACTGTCGAGGGATTTTCCATTCTTTTCCGAACCTCGATGAGTTCCGGCGTCCAGCAGCATTAGAAGGAACGGCTTCCTGGAGCGCTCCGTTCTTTTGCGTTCGATGGAGATCATCCGTAGAAAGGCCTCTTCGTTTAGGACCTCGCGCTCCCCAGCTGATACCGACTCGAATAGAAGGGCCCCCCGGTTTGAACCATTACCTGAGCGTCGCAGAGTCACGACTCCCTCCTTTCGTCCCGCTTCCTTTTGCTTAGCAGGAGCACAAGTGATTTTGATTGTCCGTTTGTTGGGATTTGCGCGTTAACTATTTTGACAAGCTGAAGATGTCTGGCTGATTAAAGTGGATTTAATCAGTCGACCTGCCATTCGGCCGTGAATCTGCGGGTGGACGGTAGTAATAGTCGCTTCGGGTTGCGCTCTTAGATCCGTTCAACAACGCACCAATCAGCTTTTTGGGCTCGAGCGCTTCTAAGCCTCTCTGTAGTTGCCGCTTCTCGGTGGTACCCTGACGCGCAACCAGCAGGATTCCGTCCGCCACCCGCATCCAGACACTCGTGTCAGCCAGGGGCAATACAGGAGGCGAATCGATGATGATCCAATCAAACCACGCAGTTAACTGATCCATCAGTGCAGACAGTTTTCCCGATTGCAGGAGTTCCAGAGGATTCTTCGGAGTGCTGCCTGCTGGCAAAATCCAGAGACCCGGGTCTTCGAGATAGTAAATGCTCGTCATCAGACTGCGCCCGCCTTGCAGCCACTCAGAGACGCCCGGAATCCTTTCCAGCCCGAACATCTGCGATAAAGAGGGTCGCCGCAGGTCTCCCTCCAGAAGCAAGGTCCTCTGTTGTGTTCTTCGGGCGAGGGTGCAGGCTAGGTTGGCCGCAACCATGCTCTTGCCTTCCGCGGGAATTGTGCTCGTAATCAGGACTTTTTTGAGCGGCCGGTCCCGCCGGAGATGTTGTAAGCGGACTCCCAGGTAGCGGAATTTTTCCGCCGCCAGACTTTCGTTATCCGTGAGGCATACGAGCCGATTTTGAGAAGGAACCATTACCTGCAGGGACTGGAATTGGATGAACGGATCAAAGTGCTTGTCATCGAGTGAATGTTCGGCGTCTACGGGAGCTTCAACTGTCGTCGCAGCTTGCCACACACCTAGTGGTGGGCATGAAGTGTCGCGCTCTGCGCTTTCGGGCGTATCGAGGTGCTCGAACTGTACTGCTGTTTCCCGCTCTGAGGCCTCGTGAAGCTCCGCAAGTTGCAGCACCTCAGTCGCTGCCGACAACGCCGACAAAGCAACTCCAGAACGTTCGGCTTCCGATCTTTGTAACGCGTCAAATATATGGCTCATGTTTGCTCGCGTGGATGGCCACAGGTGCTGATTCGCTCGAGACCGGGCCCCCGAGGACGGAATACAGATCAGGGGCGAAGTTCGTAGCTCCCTGGCTGTCCTTCCCGTTAGAGATGCCGATGGTTTCAGGCCCAAGGGAATGAATCACATCGAAGCGGAACTCCTTTGCCACATCTTCTATGATGTCCGGAGTCACACTTCGTATCTGTCTTGCGTAGGCAATAATAAGGGCGTTCTCGCAAATTGTATTGATCAGGCGTGGGAAGCCCCGCGAATAGCGATACACCGCAGCGATGGTCTCCTCAGAGAACAACGTATTCGTCTTCGAACTTGTCCCGGCGATCTGTAGGCGCCGTTCAATGTATCCCCTGGTCTCATTCCCATCCAGAGGATCAAGCCGCGCGCGGAGAGCAATCCTTTGCTTGAGTTGTCTAAGTCCGACGGAATCCAGCTTCTCGTCAAGTTCGGGCTGGCCCACCAATACTACTTGAAGTAATTTGTCCTCGGTTGTCTCCAAGTTCGTCAGAAGGCGGACCTCTTCAAGTATTTCGGTGGACAAATGGTGCGCTTCGTCCACGATGAGGACAGTGGTCAGTTTCTTCGATCCTCGCGAGACTACAAAATGACCCAGGTCAAGCAACAGCTCAGTTTTGTTCTTGCCGGAAGTAGAGAGCCCGAAATCTGAGAGAATGTACTGGAGGAACTCTGCGGAAGAGAGCCGGCTGTTAAATAGGTAGGCGTAGTCGACATCTTTGCTCTGTTTCAATAATCGAAGCAAGCATCGAAGCAGCAAGGTTTTCCCGGTGCCTACCTCTCCGGTCACCACAACAAATCCCTTGTGTCGCCGGATGCCATAGTAAAGCGCTGCCAGCGCCTCATTATGTCGTTTGGTCGAGAAAAGAAACGCGGGATCGGGTGTAAGGTCGAACGGGTTGCGTGTGAGATTGAAGAAAGTCTTATACATTGGCAAGCGGGACTTAACTGTGTCGGTAGCTGAGCGCAGAACCCGCCAGGATGGTGGCAAACACGAGTGCAGCCAAAGCCCATCCTAGCAACACTCTCTTCTTGCTGCTTCGCTCATCCGACAGATTTAAGATCTCAGGGATCTCGGAAATCACATTCATCGGCAACAGCGCTTTGATTTGCTTTTCACTGTGCAGGCGATCGTCCATGAATTCAAGTCCTCCCGCTACCACGAATCCTAATGCCAATCCGATGCCCAGCCCGATTCCACAAAATTTGAGGCGATTGGGAAAGTCCGGCTTTAGCGGCAAACTGGGTGGATCGAGCACACGGAAACGTTCACCTTTTTGCATTTGCTCCATGCTGGTAGCCATTGCCGACTCGTTTTCCTTCTTCAATAGATCGTCGTAATTAGCCTTGGACTGATCGTAACCGCGAGTCAGATCTGCCAACTGCTGTTCGCGCGCCGGCTCGTCATTCAATCGCGCCTGGTAATCGTTAATCCTGCCTTTTAGGTCGGCGATCGCTTGCTCACGATTCGTAATTTCGGCCCGATTGGCTTGCAGCTGACCTTGCAGTTGAAGCATCCCCGAGTTTTGTGCAGGATCTATCACGTCATGTGTAACGGTGACGCTCTCGGGCTGGCTACTATTCGCTTTGTTTCTCAAATCAGCGATGAGTTCGGCTCTCATCTTTTCAGTCTTGGCTATCTCACTCTTCAGGTTTTGAACGTCAGGATATCGATCAGTGTAGTGAGCGCTAAGCTCTGCGAGTTGTGATGTTAACTTGTCGAGCTGTTGGTCAATCGCCGGCAAACCGGTTGGAGCGCCGTCGGCTGTCCTGGAAGTTCCCTGGAGAGACCGATATTGATTGATCAACGTCTGTAAGTAGACTCGCTGCTGTTGCGCGGTGTTGAGTGCACGCTGTTCGTTCTCCAGTTGGGATTGCAGTCCAGCCAGGATTTGAAGATTACTCGCTTGCTGGGTGGGCAATTCGCCTTCGTGCTCACCTTTGAACTGGCGGATCTTTGCGTCCTGTTCGGCGAGACTCTGGCGTGCTGTCTCCAGTTGGCTCGCGAGAAACCTGGTGGTGTCTTCGGACTCTTGCTGGCGCACCTCGAAATTTTTGTCAATAAACAAGTTGGTGAGTTTGCCGGTAACCTGCTGGGCAACGTATGGATCGCGCGCTGAATAATAAATGTTAAATGCGGTGATCGCTTCGTGAGTGTCGCGCACAAGTTCGATGTCGACGTCTTTGCGCATCTGCTCGACTTTTTCATCCGGCGTAAGCTTCTTGCCGTTTCCACTGTAGAGGTTTAGTTGGTCAATAATGAAAAGAAGTCGCGTGCGGCTAAGAATTTGCTCAGTGATATTCTGCAACCGGCCTTGCAAATCTTCGTTGACATTCGGTGCGACATAGTTTGTCGGCATAGTGGGCTGCTCCACCAGTATCAGCGTGCCCGACTTATATTTTGCCGGTAGAATCCAGCTGGATCCCCAAACCACGAGCCAACCAAGAAGCAGCGGTATCAAAAAATAAGGGTAGCGCCGGCGCACCACGTCCAGATAGCGCTGCATGTCGAGCGATTCTGACTTCTGTTCCTCTGCGATTTCTGGCATAACTATCTTCCCAGCGGCCTTGCGAATTGATAGGAGATGGAGATGAACTCCCGATTGGTATCAGGAACGTTGGATATCGCGGGAATATCGCTGTAACTTTGCTGCAGACGAGTGTATCCAAATCCTATATTGAAGTGCTCGCTCAATGGATGCTGGATCGAGACAGTTCCAAAAACGGTGTGACCTCCTGAACTGGATACGAACGAGGACGGGGTCACATCCTTGTTGACCAAGTAGCTCACTGCGAATCCTGCGCTCCATGTACGTGCCAGTTGCCAGTGGACAGACGCATTTGCGCCATTTGAATGGAAGGCTCCAACCAAGCCCCCACCGCTGGTAACGACCCGTAAGTAGCTGGCAGCAAAATTGGTATGGAGCCCTTGCCAGCTCATGCTCGCCGCTAGAGCCGGCGAGGATGAATGGTAGACCGGTAAGGGAGACTGAACGACGTTGTAGTGCTGTGGACCGCCGGATATGGAGAAGGAGAGGGTTGGCCTCAGATAAACCGTGTAAAAAAGCAAGATGGCGTTCGTCTGAGTCTCACTCGGTGCATTTACGGGGTAAGCCGGGATGGCGCTCGTCTCAGGCTCACCCTGTGCATTTACAGGGTCAGCCAGGATTCTTGAATACTGATAAGTCGCACCAACGTAATGCATCTTAGACAGACGGTGATTGTAGAAGGCTGATCCTCCGCTTGAACTCGAATCGTAGAGACCAGTGACTTCCGCCGGCTTGGGGTAGTGCAGATTCGTGAATGCTCCGGCGACCCCTATCATCCCATTTCTACTGAATTGATATGTCAGCTGCATACTCGCCATATTGGTGAGTTGGTCTGCGGTCGGAGCGATGACGGCCATTGTTGGAGGCTGTGGCGAGCCAGATATAGCCCCTCCCGAGAGCGGATTGGGTTGGTTGAAGACGTTTGAGGTCTTCTGGAAGGAATCCCTCAGACTAGCTGTTATATGAGGGCTTAATCGGTACTGGAAATTCAGAGCCACATTCTGATCAGCTTGATCATAAGCGGTCGTGCGCTGATAGATTGTGAAACCTGGACTGTAGTTCAAAATCCAATGCAGCCGCGAGGTCGTCTGGTCGATTGCAATCGTGGGCGAAATTGTGTAGCTGATTTCGCTGACCGGATTGCCGCCGGTGTCGCCGACCACGTTGTCACTGTATGCGGTATTGATGACCCATCCGGTGCGCAGATAATTCGACCGTGTTGTGGAACCACCAACCGCGGTTGGATATGCTTCACCGCTCACCGGGGGCGGTGTCATCATCTGGGTTTGATCAGCCGTGTTCATACCGGCTCCTGTTGCGTTCGTGTCCACCTGGGGCCACGCCGGCATGGCCGCGAGCAGTGCGAGGCTCAGGCAAACTCTTGTAAACATAAACTGCTCATCAAGGCACGACTATGGTATCGCGCGGCTCGAGCGTGATGTTTTGCTCAGGCTTCTTGCCTTTAATAACCTCTTTATAGTTAAAAGCAATGCGCGACTCGCCACCGCCGAGATTCCGACGAAGGATGTAAATGGCCTTCTGCTTGGCAAAATCCTTGAAGCCGCCGGCAAGCGCAATTGCATCCAGAACTGTTGTGCCGCGCGTCAGAGGATATAACCCCGGCTTTCCCACCTGTCCCAAGATGTTGAACTTTTCACTATTAATCTGCTGAACCATCACTGTAACTTCCGGTTCTGCTATGTAGGTCCGCAATTTGCTAGTTATGTCTGCTTCGAGTTGCAAAGGAGTCCGTCCCGCTGCTTGTACCTCGCCCGCCAAGGGCAGCGAAATTCTTCCGTCAGGCCGCACTGGGACCGACGGCCGAGACACGTCCGGTTCTTTCCACACGTTGATCGATAAGAGATCGTCAATACCAATCACAAAACTGTTGTCGTGGGGCTTGTTAACTGATGTTGTAGGGGGTTGTGCGAGCGAAGCCGCCGCGGCAGGCGCCGGGAGGCCTACATGAGCTTCACTGGAGGCTGGCGCTTGCGCCCACAGGGAACTGGCAAGAACAATCAGGACGGATCCTACGACTCTTGGGTGATGGGCTCTGTTTTTCATAACGACTTCTGTGAACAATCTTGGAGGTTGCCTTCCCGATCTGGCTCAATCTGTCCGCCCGTCGCCGCGGAATCCGGTCCCCTTACCTCTGAGCCCATTGCCCCCTGGAAGGAGAGAGGAATCAGACGATCTCATCTGGTACTGCTCGATCTTATATAGGAGTGTCCGATAGCTAACCTTGAGTAGTCGTGCGGCCGCTTTTCGATTCCAACCAGTCTTCTCCAGCGCGGCGGCGATCGCGTGCTTTTCGGTCTCTAACTTAACACCCTGTACGAGAGATTTAAGGGAACCAGAAGCGGCTGAACCGTCGCGCGGTGACGTAAGCAAAGGCGCCGGCGGGTTCAAGGTTTGTGGCGCTGTTAAGACAAAACTCTGCTTCACCTCATGCAGACTCGCCAGGCTCTTTGCGAACGCAGGGTCACCGTCTCCCATCATGAGGTAACGCTTGACGAATGTCTCAAGCTCTCGCAGATTCCCAGGCCAGGCGTATGACTGGCAGGCCTCGATAATCGCAGGCGAAAAATCGCGCGGCGAGAGACTATAGTGCCTGGCAAGTTGGTGCATAAAGTGACGCGAAAGAACCCGAAGTTCCTCTTTACGCTCGCGCAGAGAGGGCACGTGAATCGTGTAAGCGCTCAGACGGTAGTAGAGATCCTCGCGAAGTCTGTTTTCCGATAGAGCGTGTTCCATGTTCGCGTTGCTGGAGGCCAGAACACGGACATCAACCTCGATGGGAACTGAAGTTCCTGGCCTTAGAAATCGTTTGGTCTGCAGGACCTGCAGCAGGTGCGCTTGCAGATCCATCGACATCTCGGTGATTTCGTCCAGTAGAATCGTGCCCTTTGCGCAGAACTCCAACTTGCCTGGTTTGGTGCGTCCGGGCGTGCCATTTTGCTGATACCCGAATAGCTCCCGCTCCAGTAGATCGCTGGGCAATGCCGCACAATTGACCTTTGCGAACTCGAATCCAGAGCGAACAGACAATTTATGAAGAAGCCGGGCGGTGGTCTCTTTGCCGCTCCCGCTCTCGCCCAGAATCAGGATTGGCACGTTTGCTTCCGCCAGTAGTGCCGCCTGGGCGCGAAGCCTTCGCATGATTGGGCTGATCCCGATGAAGAAATTATCTCTGTCAACCGGCTCGACGTCATCGCTCGTGATCTCCCCAGCGTCCTCTTCCCACGGCTGGGAAAAATTCTGACCGATGGCCAATTCAAGCTGGCGGTCATCGAGTGGCTTGACAAGATAATCCCGCGCGCCTATCCGGATGGCTTCTTGTTTCCTGCCGGCGTCGTCTGGATGACTAATCAAGATAATCGGTAGCGCAGGACGAAGGCGGCGGAGCCAGCGCAGAATATGAAGCCCTTCCGCATCCCCCTGCGGCTGATCCAACAAGAGCAGATCGGGCGCCACCCCGGATAGCACTCGCTCAATCGCCTCCCAGGCGTTTTCGGCACTTTCGCACTGCCAGTGGTTGGATTCACCGATTGACGAGAGTGAGCGAAGAACGGCAGAGTCGTGGCTAACGACAATAAGCCTCGCTGTGTCAATTCCTTTTTCTGTCACGAGTCGGCTTCTGGGCGTGGGCGCCAGGGAGCAAGAGGCACTAGATGGGTTCTACGTTGTATCCGTCAATTTGAATGGCCAGAGATCTTTGCATCGCATCCACCGAGATGATTAACTTGCGGTCGCCTCTTCGAGAAACGAGTACTCCTTCGAGACCGTCTAATGCACCGCTTCGGATTCGCACACGCTGTCCAGTTTTGAGGAACGGATGGCAGGTATAAGGTAATCGTTCGTCGACCAGGGTCCGAACCGCGTCGATCTGCTCGTCCGGGATTGGAGTGCCATACCCGGGATCTCCAGCGAATCCCAGGACGCTGTCGACACGAAGTACTTTTTGACGGTCTTCATTGCTGGGCATCAGTCTGGCAAACAGATAACAACTGAACAGTGGCAGTTCCACCGTTTTTTTTCGGTCACTCCATCGATGAACCTCGGTGACGGTCGGAAAAAAAATAGTGACGCCTTTTCCACAGAGTCTGTTAGCCACAGCTTTTTCGTGACGAGCCCGAGTCTGCACAGCGTACCAGTTTTCGATGTTTTTCCCGGCCATTGAAGCCGGTTCTGGAAAACCACCTGAAAGACTGGTTGCACACATAGCTCTGCCCTCTGGGCACCATTCGAGGTTACCCTGGCTCTTCAAAATGTTTTTTTGGAGGTCTCCGCTATGGAGATCCGAGAGAACGTTCGAGAGATTGGGGGACGATCTCTATTGCCGTGGTCAGATACAGAGGTTCAAAGCCATCAATTCCCGCAGGTTGCTGATTCGTCTGCCAGCTTTCAATGTTGGAGGCTGCGCCGATAAGTCTTCAGGGCCGGATTCCTGGTGTGTATAGCTTCGCCCTCTGAGTCACATGTGGCATTGACCCTTACGTTGCTTATAGATCCTGCTTCTGATCCAGACCCGGTTGGGGGATCCAAAAGCCAGCCTATAGACACAGCTGCACCCATGAATCACAGGGGCTGGGATAACCTAGGTAGGGGGTTGGAGACTGTTTGCCACAGCCGGTTGCCCAAGTTGAGACCCAGCCTACAGCCAGGTGCAGGGGGCTGCAAGTGGTAAACCATCTCCGCGAAGAATTTCTCCCCGAGCTCGGAGTTTTTGTCCCATGTTATGGAGAGTAAAGCCCCTGGGCCGATCTTCTCATTTGGGTTGACTAAGAGAAACATTAGCAGCTTTGTAACACAGAACAGGGCGACATCGCAAGTTGTTGATTATATAGAAAAACCAACAAAAGCGCGCGCATTTGACGCATCTGAAATTTATAAACTTGCGCTCAATATTACTGTGTGGTTATTGTAGACGCTGCACTTGCCCCGATACGGCACCCAACTGTGTGCAAGATTGCAACCAAATGGGCCCGATCGCTGTCGCGACTTTGCCAAAGGGCGAAAACCATCCGCCTCTCTTGGTTAGTTTTAACCCAAAGAATTTTTAAGCCGACGTCCTCCTCCGACCAGAATTCCTGAAAGTTGCAAAGAGGTTCCGTGAGGACAACAATACCCAGCAAAACCGTCGAGGCAGTGATTCGTGTCTTCGTGGCCGACGATACCCGACTCCACACTCAGTTGCTCGCCGACGCATTAAGGCTTGACGAGTCGCTGGAAATAGTCAGTACGGATTCGCAGAAATTAGTTGCGCTGGAAGACCTGCGCAATATCGATGTCCTTCTCCTTAGCTCAGACTTAGATCACCATGGCGGCGGGTTTGAGGTTCTGCGTGAGGTACACGCGTTCCGTCTTGGGGTCCGCACGGTAATGCTCCTGGACTCCTCGAAACCTGAATCGATCCTGGAGGCGTTTCGTGCCGGTGCGCGCGGAGTGTTAAGCAGGCAAGATTCGATTGCAACCTTGAGTAAATGCGTGCAAAAGGTGCATCAAGGACAGATCTGGGCCAACAGTCAGCAAATGGGCCTGGTAGTTGAGGCGCTAGCGGCTTCGCACAGTCTTTCGGCTCCAAATGCACAGGGCATGGAGCAGCTTTCCAAGCGAGAGATGGAAGTCGTGAACGCGGTTGCTGAAGGCCTGACAAATCGTGAAATTGCCAAGCGATTAGGCCTAAGCGAGCACACTATCAAGAACTATCTGTTTCGGGTATATGACAAACTCGGAGTTTCGAGCCGCGTCGAGCTACTTTTCATGACTCTCAGCCGGAATGGCCCGTCGGAGCCAACGGCCGGCGTCGGAACGGGAGGAGCCAACCAGGTACAGAGTGCTTCGATCCTTGCAGGATACCAGCGAGCTGCTGAAGAGGGCGTTCCCGCTGCACAACTCGAACTGGCTCGGTATTACTGGACCCGGAGATCTGATTCCAACGACCTCATTCAAGCCTACAAGTGGTACTTGATCGCCACTCGACAAATATCACGAACCAGCGAAAGTGTGGCAAAGACCTTAACGATGGAGCAACTGCTCCAAGCCGAACAAATGGCTGTCGAGTGGCTGAAGAAAACACAGAAACTTCCCCCGATGCTGACTCGAGATGCAACTGGGCGTCCACCCAACAAAGAGCTGCGCTCGGCCTCCGATTAGCTTCCTGCGCGATGACAAGATTGACGCTAAGGCAACTGCTACGAAAGTGCGCGGTATCCTGGAGTCTTAACCTTCGGGTCGTCCCGGCTGTGAGCGTATCGCATCAATGGTAAGGATCGCCGTCACGTCTTCTCATGCCAAAACCATCAAATACGGTTGTAATTATCGGGGGCGGCATCGTCGGGCTGGCAACCGGACTGGAGTTCACCAGGCGTTTCCCGGGCCTCTCTTTAGCAATCGTCGAGAAGGAGCCAACACTCGCCTGCCACCAGACAAGTCACAACAGCGGTGTCATCCATTCCGGAATATATTACAAGCCAGGAAGCCTTAAAGCTCGTCTTTGCGTCGAGGGCGTGGATGCTCTGTTGCGTTTTTGCCAGGAAAATGGAGTTCCCTACGACATTTGCGGAAAAGTAATTGTCGCGGTTGCAGAAGACGAGATTCCCCGGCTCGAAGAGCTATTCAGACGCGGTCAGGGCAATCGTCTGAAGGGACTCCGCATGCTCCAGGGAGAAGAGATTCAGGAGATAGAGCCGCACGCCGCCGGCATACAGGGCATTCGAGTGCCGGGCACAGGTATCGTCGATTACGCCAAGGTCTCAGAAAAATATGCACAACTCATAGCCACCCGAGGTGGGTTGATTCATCTCTCGTGTGAGGTCATCGGGCTTAAACGCCGCGGTCAATCCACGGTCATTGAAACTACACAGGGGGCGATTGAGGCGCGGCTGGTGATCAACTGCACAGGTCTGCAAAGTGACCGCATCAGCCGCATGGCGAAGGCCAAACTTGATCTCACGATCGTGCCCTTTCGCGGGGAGTACTATCAAATCGTGCCGGAGAAGCACCACTACGTCAAAGGACTACTCTACCCGGTCCCAGACCCGCGATTCCCTTTTCTGGGAGTTCACTTCACAAAGCGTATCGGAGGCGGTGTCGAAGCGGGCCCAAACGCGGTGCTCGCCCTCAAACGTGAGGGGTATTCAAAAACATCTTTTCGTGCACGCGATGTGCTCGAATATCTCACCTTCCCCGGTTTCTGGATTATGGCAGCGAAACACTGGCGAATGTCCGTCGGCGAATATCATCGGTCATGGAGCAAAGCGGCATTTGTGCGAGCGCTACAGCGGCTCATGCCAGAAGTCGGCTCAGATGATCTGGTGGCTGGTGGATCCGGAGTTCGCGCGCAGGCGCTCGGCATCGACGGCAAGCTGATTGACGACTTTCATTTTGTCTACACCGAGGGGATCCTGCACGTGTGCAACGTCCCGTCGCCCGCCGCTACCGCATCGCTCGCCATTGGCAAGTACATCGTGGACATCCTCGTGCAACGCGAAGGCTACAGGCTGATTGCGCTCAAGTAAGTATCCGATTACTCTCCGGCATTGCCGCGGGCTTTAGGGCGTTATCGTGCCAGATATTCAAAGCGGCGATCCACGTGATTTTGGCATTCTGAACTGGCCCACTATGGCGGTTTAAGTTGGCCCACCCTGGGCAGAGCGGACTTCTAGTCTGGACATGAGCGGAAGCTGATGTCCGGAGGGAAGTTGGACTGGAGAGCCAAGGTGGAGTTATACGAGCAGATCCGCAGGGAGTATGAGTTCGGAGCGGGCACGATCCAGGGGGTAGCGCGGAAGTTGGGCGTGCATCGGCGCATGGTGCGGGAGGCGATTCAGAGCGCGGTTCCGGCACGACGGAAGAAGACAGAGCGGCCTCATTTGAAGATGGCTGCGGCAGCGCCATTCATCGAAGCGATTCTGGAGTCGGACCGCAAGGCACCGCGCAAGCAGCGCCACACAGCGCGGCGCATTTACGATCGCATCCGCAGCGAGATTCCAGGATGTACAGCAGCCGAACGCACAGTGCGGCAGTATGTGGAGCAGCGCAAGCATGCGCTGGGACTGAGCCATCACGAGACCTTCGTGCCGCAGAGCTACGCCTGGGGCGTCGAAGCACAGACGGATTGGTATGAAGCCTATGCCGATCTGGGCGGAGAGCGGGTCAAGCTGCAGGTGTTCTCGATGCGCTCGATGGCCAGCGGCGCCGCGTTTCATCGCGCCTATCTGAGAGCCACGCAGCAGGCGTTTCTGGAAGCGCACCAGTTGGCGTTCCATTATTTCGGCGGTGTCTTTCGTCGCTGCCGCTACGATAACCTGACCAGCGCGGTGAAGAAGATTCTTCGTGGCCAGGAGCGGGAGTTGACGGCACGCTTCATCGCGTTCCGCTCGCACTGGCAGTACCAGGCAGAGTTCTGCACGCCCGCAGAGGGCCATGAGAAGGGCGGCGTGGAAGGCGAAGTAGGATACTTCCGCCGCAACCACTGGGTGCCGGTGCCGGTTGCGAACGACCTTGCGGAGTTGAACAACCAGCTTCTGGAAGACTGCCGCCGGGATGAGTGCCGCGTGTTATCGGGCCGCACGGGGAACATCGGCATCTCGTTGCTGGCCGAGAAGGAGCACCTGCTTCCGCTGCCCGTGGAGGACTTCGATCTGGCCGAAGTCAGCTTCCCGCATGTCGATCAGGCGGGATGCGCGAAGGTGCGCACCAACTTCTACTCGACGCCGCTGAAGCCGGGCACGACCGTCGAGGCACGCGTCTACTCCAGCGTCATCGAGGTATGGAGTGAAGGTGTTTGCGTTGCCAGCCACGAGCGCAGTTATAACCGTTCGCAGCAGATCCTTGATCTCGAACACTATCTCGAAGTTCTGGAGCGGAAGCCCGGAGCCATGCGCGGATCGAAGCCTCTGGCGCAGTGGAGAGTGCAGGGGCGATGGCCTCAGAGTTATGACCGGATCTGGGAGTTAATGACAGCGCGGCATGGACGCCAGGGTGGAACCCGAGCCATGGTCGCACTCATCCGTATGGGCCGCGAGTTCAGCTACGCGAAGCTGGAAGCAGCTGTCGAACGGGGGCTCGAACTGGGATGTATGGATGTGGCCGCGATCCGTCATCTGCTGATGACCGATCAACTGCAGCATCCAGTTGCCGAGGTGATCGAGATCGGCGCTCTGGCAGCGTACGAACGACCGTTGCCAACCATGATCGAGTATGACCAACTGTTCTCCAACTCCACTTCGGCGGTGCAGGCATGAGCCTCGGAACCGCGAGCATCGCCCAACACTGCAAGGCGCTGCGGCTGGCTGCCGTCGGTGCGCAGTTCGCATCACTGGCCGAGGAAGCCAGTCAACAGAACCACTCCCATCTGCATTACCTCGAAGCCCTGCTCCATGCCGAGGTAGAGGACCGCGAACGCCGCGCGATCGAGCTGCGCATGAAGGACGCGCACTTGCCACGAATGAAAACCCTGGAGGAGTTTGACTTTGCGCAGTCGCCGCATATCCCGGCCTCACGCATCCGCGCTCTGGCCGAGGGCGGCTATCTCGAACGCGCCGAACCAGTCCTGCTGGTTGGTGAACCAGGCACCGGAAAAAGTCATCTTGCCACCGGCTTGGCTATCGCCGCCTGCCGTCAACGGCGGCGCGTGCGCTTCACCACTGCTGCGGCGCTGGTCAATCAACTCGTCGAAGCACAACGCGAACAGAGCCTGAGCCGAATGCTGGCCCGCTGGTCGCGAGTAGAGTTGATCGTCATCGACGAGCTGGGTTACGTGCCGCTGGCGGAGGTCGCTGCGGAACTGCTCTTCCAGGTCATCGCCGAACGGGCGGAAAAAGCCGCAATCATCGTGACCACCAACCTGCCCTTCTCCGAGTGGCCGCAGGTCTTCACCAACGCCCGTCTTTGCAAGGCCGTGCTCGACCGGCTCACCGATCAGGCTCACATCATCGAAACAGGTTCAGAGTCGTACCGCTTCCGTAGAACGCTGCGGAGGAAACCAAAACCGTAATCCCGGAGGCCACGCTCCGTTCTACTTCCGCTTCGCCCTCCGGGCTACGCTCCAGCAGAACGGAACATCCTCTCAACCATCAACGTCCCATGGTGGGCCAGAACAAACCGCCGAAGTGGGCCAAGCCAAGTTGCCAAACTCACCACGGTCGATTGGACGGATTCGGTTTCGGACGCTGCTCGAAGATGGCAGGTGATTGCCCGATATGTCAGTTGGACCAAACTTCCGTCATACCGCCGCACGATGGTATCAGCAGAGATATTCTCAAGACGAAGGGATGGCTACGCTCGTCAGATTTGACGGGCCGCTTTGCATCCCTGAGGAGTCGACACTTTCTACATAGTAGCGATACACCAAACCACTCTGGACGGTGCTATCCACATATGTCGTCTCGGTGTCAGTGGACGAGTTCAGCAGCTGATACGTGGAGCTACCGCCTGTTGATCGGTAAATTTTATAGCCTTCAATCGGAACAGGAGAACTAGTGGGTGCATCCCAGCTCAGGTCGACATGATGCGCCAGAATGGTGTAGGAGGCCTCACCGAGGGGGCTCGTGGTATCGCCGGGAGCGAGAGCGAGTGCCTTAATCGTCTCCGTTAAGCTGACGGTGAGTGGGCTGGTATAGATCGCTGAAGTCTTGCTCGGCCACGATCCATCGCTTGTGAAGTAGATGGTCGCCCCGGGGGTTGCATCCGTGATCGTAACCATCTGCGGGGTGGCATAGGTACCGGAGGCCAAGCCGAATGTCGGCTTAGCCGTCGGGAAGTAATAGCCCGCCCAGGCTACGGCTGATGGTGAGTAGTTCGTGGCTATTGCGATCGCCCTCAGCGTCTCCGAGTTGCTGACCATGATGGGCCCCGTCGTATACCTAGTCGACGATGTCGACGGTGTCGTCCCGTTGGTCGTGTAATAGATAGTAACCCCAGGTGTGGCATCCGTGATCGTCACCGACTGAGTGCTGGTATAGGAACCAGTACCCGGGCTGAACACCGGCGCCGCCGCTGCAGTCGCCGCTGCGTCGCTGAAGCTCACAAAAACGAAGCAACAGGCCGTCATGATGAGGAGACCGGCGTGCCAACCTTTCACCCGGTGATTTTGATCGCTACTACTGGCGTAATGTTGATTCAATTGCGAACGATCGTTGCACCCAAGAACAGTGGAAGTTGAAATTTCGCGGCCCGATGGGGGAGAAACATGAACCTGGTACATCCACTTCACCTCTATAGTTAGTCGTGCATTTCAGAGGCAGATCAAAAGAATAAGAGTTGTGGATATGGGGTGGTTAAGACTCCGCACACACCTGCAGTCCATCTCGATTCGGAGTAGTGTCTGGCTGCCGTGAATATCGTTTTGGGTACCTGGAAGCCAACGCGAGCTTCTCAGGTTGTGATTCTTAGCATCCAACTCTCAACCGGTCGTAGGCGCACGAGACAACAAACTGCGAAGGTGGTTGATCCACTGCTTGCGAACCAATAGTTTCTTGTCATTGCCGCCGCAATTCCGAACTCTAGCCGTCACCCCGGAGATCTATCCCAAAGGATGCGGACGGGGTGCACCAGATAGTAAAAGGCATGCAGCCATTGCGGGAGACGGATCATCTCCTGAGAGATTGCAACAGTTAGTTAGCAGGTGGTTACACAAAACTACCACTCCGCGACATTTGTTAGTTACTTTCATAAGTCATAATGTAAGCCCAGCTACTCAAAGGATCGACAAAGTAGAGTCTGTTTGAAGGCGGCGCGAATGGTGTTGGTATTGGACATGCATGTTCTCATCGCCGCCTGCGCGATCCTATGAGTCTGACAGGCTGCGCCTATTACTCAGATAGAGTGTTTGGCAGACGCTGCTGCACGCGAATTACCATTCCGCGTTATTTCTCGTACTGTCGTAACTGCCACTCTAAGTGCAGTCTGTCTTGGAGTCTAGCAGCAAGTGATCCACAATTCTGACGACCGAGATCGCCTGCAGAAAGGTAAAAAATACCTAATAGAGCAGATTTTTCCTGAGCCGACGAGCTGCCATGGTATCCACAATAGATCAGGTCGATTCTCTTGACCAGTAATTGGGGAACCATAATGAGGTGTGGTTGACGGTCAGTACGCTCATTCAGCCTCGCCTCTTGCTTCGCCCAGACTGTGAGGTCTTTGTAGGAATGGTAACGAGCACCGTTGTCTTCCCATTTCATAACGATCCAATACGGTTGCAATTATCGGTGGCCGCGTCGCCGGGCCCGTAACCGGACCGAACTCACCAGACGTTTCCCGGACCTCTCTCTAGCGATCGTCGAGAAGAAGCCGATACTCGCCCACATCAAACAGCCATAACAGTGCCGGCTTCTTACGCCACCCCATAGGGTTGCCCAAGCCCAGAGATAGGTCCGACCCCGCGGCACTGTAATTTCTAGCGAGATTCTCTTAGGGGATGGTTACGCTCGCCGGATTTGACGGACTGCTTTGCATCCCTGAGGAGTCGACACTTTCTACGTAGTAGTTATATACCAAACCACTCTGGACGGTGCTATCCACATAGGTCGTCTGGGCGTGGATTGACGAGTTCAGCAGCTGATACGTGGAGCTGCCGCTTGTTGATCGATAGATGTTATAGCCTTCTATCGGAACCGGAGAACCACTGGGTGCATCCCAGCTCAGGTCGACATGATGCGCCAGAATGGTGTAGGAGGCCACACCTTCCGGACTTGTGGTATAGTCCGGAGCGGCCGCGAGTGCTTTAATCGTCTCCGTCGAGCTGACGGTGAGCGGGCTCGTGTAGATCGCCGAAGTCCTGCCCGGCATTGATCCATCGCTCGTGAAGTAGATGGTCGCTCCGGTGGTTGCATCCATGATCGTCACCATCTGCGGGGTGGCATAGGTTCCAGAGGCCACGTTAAACGTCGGCTTAGCCGCCGCGATGCCGAAGGCCGCTGTGGCCACCGCTGACTGCGAGTCGTTCGTGGCTACCGCGATTGCCTTCAGCGTCTCCGAACTGCTGACAATGATGGAGCCCGTGTACACGGTTGACGAGGTAGTCGGTGTCGTCCCGTTGGTCGTGTAGTGGATAGTAGCCCCAGGCGTCGCATCCGTGATCGTCACCGGTTGCGTGCTGGTATAGAATCCAGCAGCCGGACTGAACACAGGCTCCGCCGCCGCGGGTGCGACGATGGTATACGTCGCCACACCTTCTCCACTCGTGGTATAGTCCGGAGCGACTGCGAGAGCTTTAATCGTCTCCGTTGAGCTGACAGTGATGGGGTGAGTACTGCTGAAGATTTGCGAAGACCTGCTCGGCACCGATCCATCGGTCGTGTAGTAGATGGTTGCCCCGACAGTCGCATCGGTGATCGTCACCGATTGCGCGCTGGTATAGGTTCCAGATGGCCGGCTGAACACCGGCGTCGCCGCCGCAGTCGTGGCTGCATCGCTGAAGTTCGCAAAAACGAGGCAATAGGCCATGATGAGGAGACCTGTGCGCCAGCCCTTCAGCCAGCAAATTTGATCGCCACTACCCGTGCAATGTTGATTCAATTGCGAACGATCGTTGCATCCAAGAACAGTGGAAGTTGAAACTTCAGGGCCCGATGGGGGAGAAACATGAATCTGGTAC
>CAVRNK010000090.1:0-79840 GCA_963721995.1 uncultured Acidobacteriaceae bacterium
CCGCGGCAGGGCCTAATTTCCCTTACACGAGTGCGTCAGGGAACGCCTATAACATTTGGTACGTGGCCAACAACTCTGGCGGTGTTCGTCAAATTAGGGTAAATGCGAGCAATAACTACGGAGCATTCACCGCGGTCACGTGCTCGGAGTTTTACAATGTTGCTACGTCGAGCCCCACTGATGGCACCGCGAGTTGCCACACAGTCAATCCGGGAACGACACTCACGGGAACGGCTACCGGCACGCTTGCCAGCGGAGATTTAATCTATTTTGTCTCGTTTAACGACAACGTGACATCTGCGGCTTCTTTCACCGCTGGATCGCAGTCGAATATCACGTGGAATCTTGACGCCGTTGATCTTTTAGATGGCTACGCGGTCCAGCATGGAGTGTATTCGAGTACGACCTCGTTCACTCCTCAGATTACGACCGGAACCTCGAATACATACACCTCCTGTGAGGTGATGTTCAAGGCCGCCAGCGCGGGCAGGGCCCCAACCCAATCCATGCGGATCGTACACCTGGGACACTTTGCAATGCCCGCGAGCGGGACTACGCAGACGGTCCAGATGCCGTCCTCAGGTAACCTGCTGGTCGCGTCGTTCACCGGAGGCGGCGATTCGATCTCCGGCATAACGGGCACGCCCAGCAATGCGTGGTCATCGACCGGTGCGGTGGCTGGGGGCCCATCCTTTACCGCTTCATCCCAGATCTATTACGCAGCAAACGCGAAGACGGCCACAAACTCGACCGTAGCTATCACCAGGACCGGGACACTGTCGCAAGACACGGTTCTTATTTATGACATCACAGGTGCAAACACATCGCCCTTCGACAGTGACAGCGGGGGACAGGATGGCAACCAAACTTCTATCGTCTCATCCTTCACGACATGTGCTAACTGTCTGACTCCGGCAACCGGAAGCGGGATCGCGATCCTGAACGCGAATCAAAATTGGTGCACTGGCACTACCCAAACCGCCCCCGCCGGCGCTGTATTCGATTCGGCCTTCACGACCATCAACTCAGTGAACGGGCCGCAGAATGTAGACCAGAACGGTGAATGGGCGCATTTTTATTACACGAGCACATCGCCGATAACGGCGACTTGGACGATGAGTTGCGGCACGAATGCGGAAGGTACTTGGGCTGGAAGAGCGGCTGCGTTCAAGGCGGCTCAGTCGAATAGCCAACCGTTACCACCAAGTGGGTTGAAAGCAGTGACACAGTAAGCTTATGTTGAACTGTCTAAAGAGATGCTAGCTAGTGTTTCGTCCCGGACATACAGCTTTTGGAAAATGGGGCGGCGGTTGCGTTCACTAGTTTGTTCCAGGCCGTGGTTAGCGGTTAGGTGGGTGATCGGGTCCGACAGTTGAACCGGGCAAAGCTCGTGGGGCGAAATAGCTCTCGTCGAGGGTAGGGGTCGCGGAGTCGTGGATGACACGCATCTTCTCCTCCATGCGTTGAGAACGAAGAGTTGCGGTGACTTCGTCCCTAACCTGATTTAGCGGAAGGACATCCTTGTTCTTGATCCTGTAAATGAAGTACCCGTTGGAATCTGTGAGGACCGACGAAATCTCGCCAGGCTTTAAGTCCATGACCGAGCTCTGGTTGGGCGGCAGTGAAATCCGTCTGATGATCATGCTCGTGTTGGGTGGGGCGCTCTTGATACCAGCGACCCGGTACGCATCCGCCTGAAGATTAGAGAAATTTCCGCCTGCAACTGCACGTGTCCAAAGACTATCGGCCTCCTTTTCCATCGCCTGTTCCGATTCTTGCTGGCGGATCTGACTGTTAGCATCCATATCCTTTCCACCAGACACCTGTAACAGTTGCTGAGCTCTCGGGATATAGATTCGATCTATCTCCGCGCTTTCGAATCTCGCAGGGTTGTTCCCGTAGTAGTCTTCGATATCCTCCTCAGAAATCTGTAATGCCTCTTCCTGGATGAATCTCTTTAGATCCTGAGACAAGACCTCGATACGAGCGAGTTCTATTTGCTCCTGATAGTTCGGCCCCTTATCCAGTCCCATTTGTTCTGCCGTCCTGGCGATCACCAGAGCCTCGGCATAATGCAGGGCGAATTCCCGGCGGGCGCGTTTCGGCATGCCTGGCTGGATCGCTTGAATCACCTTTTCGAATTGGGCCTCGGTGATCACGGTTTTGCAGTTGGGAGCCGTGGCTTCATTGCCAGACGAATTCGTACATAGGCCAGCGATGGTTATTACGGGCCTATCTCGCGAGACACCCGAGACTTTCGAGCTATCACCTAAATCATTAGGAGTGGTTTCCGCGGCATTGATTGGAGTCCCTGGCACGGTTCTCGACATTATCGCCTGACCCCAGGAGATGGATCCAAGCAAAAAACAAACTAACCCGTATCGTGTCATATTAGCTCCACATATCTAAGTCCGTTGGGTCCAGCGGCGAGGCACCAACCCCACATTAAGCACCTTCTGCGCCGCAATTAGTTTTGCCGCCATCGAGATTATTCTTGTGGCAATTCTATGGCGCCGGGGCGAAGGACGCCATGATGACGCTAGTGCTCTGGGTACCATCTGAGATGCTTGTCATGTTGACATTCCCGGCCGGGGAGACCGGGGATCCACTACTTGCGAAAATTCCCGCCCCGCCAATTGCCGCGTCGATAATTATCGGAGTTGCGCCCACTCCAGCCTCCAGATGGCCGTAGGACCAGAGCCCTTCCAGAACGAGCGACCCGGCGGCAACAGTTGTCAGAGAAGTGGTAGTCGACGTATTTCCGACCGGCGCCGTATTCGTCGCCGACGCGTCGGGCTGGGCACTCTGCTTCACGTTGTACCAGGACGCGGCTTCGGAGATGAGGTAGTGCGAGCTGCCGGCTGTAATCACAACGTTGTTCGAACCGCTCGCAGGGCTAAGAAGATAGTACAGATATTGCAAGTTGTTAGAGGGCGCCTGGACCTCTTTAACAAGAGTCATCGCAGTCCCACCATAGGTGACCGACGAAATGTCATCTGCTGACGTGTCGCCTATAAGGTTGACAACCAGAAGTCGGTTGGCGCCGCTTCCCACGGTATAAGGATATGTCAGTGAGGTAGTCGTACCGCCGTTGTTCCCGCCATCGAAGGAGTTGTCATAGGTGATGCCAGCGGTTCCATTCGAAGCCAGGGAGAACGACGCCATCACACTGGACGCTGTGTCCTGTCCTCCCCAGGTATTCGTCATAGACAGCGGGAAGGCCTGGGTGACGGGAGATGGAACGCTTGCGAACATTCCGAGGCTCTGGAGGGCTGAATCTAATAACAGCTCAGACGAACCGCTGCCCGGAAAGATTGCCGTAGGAGCCCACATACTCTCAGCGACGATCGCGTTGTTGGAGGTTGCCGGCAACGATGTCGTCAGTGACACGCCCGAGGCCGCGGTGTTCGTTGTGTATCCCCCGGGGGGACCGGTCTGGGCTACGTTGTACCAGGAATCCGCTTCAGATATCAGATAATGAGCCGTGGCCGCTGTTATGACAACGTTGTTGCTTCCGGAGGTAGGTGATAACAAATAATAGAGGTAGTGCCACCTATCACTTGGTGTCTTAACCTTTGTAATCAAAGCCATTGCCGCGCCTGCATAGGTCACGGATGAGATATCGTCCGCTGAGGTGTCGCCCACCAGATTGACCAGTAAGAGCCGGTTGGAATTCGTGCCGACAGTGTAGGAATAAGTAAGCGACGACGTGCTTCCATTGTTGTTTCCACCATCTGCAACGTTGTCGAAGTAGGCTGGAATGTTGGCCGTTGCGACTACCGAGTATGGGCCGTACAGACCATTGGCATCCTGCGCCCTTACACGGTAGTTATAAGATGTACCCGCGGCGGCGGAATTATCGACATATGACGTGCTCGCAGTGGTTGCTATCTGGGAAAAGTTTGAGCAGCCGATTCCGGTGCATCTTTCGATGGAATACTGGCTGATCGAGCCTCCATTTTCACCGGAAGGATTCCATGCCAGCGTTCGTATAGGAGTCGCGGCAAAGCTGGTGACAACGTAGGGCATTATGGGACTGACTAGTTGAGGAGTGGAATAACCGCTGAAGGTTCCGCTGGTGTCTTCCGCGCGGATTCTATAGTTGTAAGGTGTTCCGGGCGAGATCGTTGTGTCCGTATACGTCAGAGTCGAGCCGGAGACGCTGCCGATCTGCGCGAAATTGGAGCATGCCACCCCTGTGCATCTTTCAATGTCGTAGCTTGCAATGATTCCACCCGTAGATGGTGTCCAAGACAATACGGTTTCATTCGGATTCGGGGCGATTGCGGCTATGACGCTTTGCCAGAAGTCTGCGACTGAAGCTGTGAAGCTGGAGTTATAGCTTCCGGGGTTGGATGCTGTTCCGGTTTCGGCGCTGAAGTTCAAGCCGGTAGATGCTGATTGTTTCGTGTATCCCGCCGCCGCGGTGTAAGTATTGTTGCTGAATCCTTTGACGATCCCAAGGAGCATGTCATTTGGCTGAGACGTCGTTAAGGGAGTGCTGGTGATGTACTGAGCGATTGTCCCGTTGTCACCGGTAATAAAGCTGTAGGCGTCGATCGGTGAATAAATGTTGTCTCCCGTAATCGCGGAAATTGACATTACCAGCGGCTCGGACTGGCTGAGGGTGACTGTGACGGTATGGCCGGTTCCAGTTTTCGCATTGGGGACGTAGAAGAATTCGCCTTCCATGGGAAAACTGCCCGACCCGACTTTAAAGGCTGGTCCAGCCAAGGGAAGCCAGGTGTTGCCGTAGCTGTCTGTGATCGTGAAGACGGTATTGTTATGGCACCCCAGGAACATGACCAAAAGGTCCGCGCCTGTGCTGTTGAAGGACGAGGATGTAAACGATGTGCCGGAGGTCGCGTTGTAGTACTGCTGTCCGGCCACATAGGTTGGTACTGACGTCCCCGCTAAGACGCTAGTAACGTTGCCTGGGGTAGTGATTCCGCCTGTCACGACATAGGTGTAACCGCTGGGGAGGCTCCCGCTCAGCGATCCGGTGTTGGTCACGGTCACCGTGACTGCGCCGGCTGTGCCTACCGGGGTGGTGGCGGTGATGGTGGTGGAGTTCACCACGGTCACGTTGGTCGCTACCACGCTGCCGAAGGTCACCGTCGCGCCGCTGGCGAAGTTGGTTCCGGTGATGGTCACCGCCGTGCCGCCCAGCGTCGTGCCGCTGCTGGGACTTACGCCGGTCACTGTCGGGACTCCGATATAGGTGTAGCCGGTCGCCAGGCTACCGCTCTGACCGTTTACCGTCACCATCACCGTCGCCGCGCCCGGACTGCCCGCAGGCGTGGTTGCCGTGATCGTCGTGCTGTTCACCACCACTACGCTGGTCGCCGCCGTGCCGCCGATGGTCACCGTCGCACCGGAGGCGAAGTTCGCCCCGGTGATGGTCACCGCCGTCCCGCCCGTTGCCGGGCCGCTGCTCGGGCTCACGCCGGTTACCGCCGGACCTGCAACATAGGTGTAGCCGCTGGCCAGGCTTCCGCTCCCTCCACCCGGATTGGTCACTGTCACCGTCACTGCGCCGGCCGTGCCCGCAGGCGTCGTCGCCGTGATCGTCGTGCTGTTCACCACCACTACGTTGGTTGGTGCCACGCCGCCGATCGTCACACCCGCGCCGCTGACGAAGTTCGTCCCGGTGATGGTCACCGCCGTCCCGCCCGACGTCGAACCGGTGTTCGGGCTCAGGCTGGTCACCGTCGGCACCGGACCGGAGACCGCCGAGAAGGTCGCCATCTGCATGACCCAGGTTCCCGACGTCTTCAGCGTTGCCGTGGCGGTGTTGCTGCCTGCCGCCGTCACCACCTTGTCTTCGGCGATGTCCCCGTCCGGCGAGGTGATGAGCCGCGAGGTGAAGCCGCTGCCCGCCGCGCTCGTCGTCGTAGAGACGTAGTTGGCTCCGAAGATCAACTCGTTGGCGCGGGTCGTTGTCGCCGCGCCGCTGCTGGCGCTGGTGCTACTGCCACTCGCGCCCGCCGCCACATCCAGTGCCGTCACCCCCTTGTATTCCAGGATGCGCACATCTGGATACGCCGCCGCCTGGTTAAACGTCACCGTCACCGTGTTGGTCCCGGCGGCGATGTTGGCCGCGTAGTAGATCGACTGACGCATCCCTGAACCGGTCGTCGGGCCGATTGCCAGTTTGTAGGTGTTCCCCACGCTGTCCTTCACCGAGCTAATGGTCGAGGTGGCGTCGTTCCAGCCCACCGCGACTACGTTCATGTCTCCGGAGGTCTGCGCCGCCGGATAGCTCACGCTCACCGTCGCCGAAGCGGTCTGCGGGGTGGCCGAGGCCACCTGCGCGAAGCCGATGGCTACAGCCGCGTTGTAGGTGAACCCGCTGGCCAGGCTGCCGACCTGCGACCCGACGTTGGTCACCGTCACCGTCACCGCGCCCGCCGTGCCCGCCGGCGTGGTCGCCGTGATGGTGGTGCTGTTCACCACAGTTATGTTGGTGGCCGCATTACTGCCGAGGCTCACCGTCGCCCCGGTGGCGAAGTTGGTCCCGGTGATGGTCACCGAGGTCCCGCCCGCCGCCGGTCCGTTGTTCGGACTCACGCTGGTCACCGTCGGCTTACCGATATAGGTGTATCCATTGGTCAGGCTGCCGCTCTGCCCGCCCACCGTCACCGTCACCGTCACCGCGCCCGCCGTGCCCGCCGGCGTGGTCGCCGTGATGCTCGTGCTGCTCACCACGGTCACGTTCGTCGCTGCCGTGCTGCCGAAGGTCACTGTCGCGCCGGTGGCGAAGTTGGTTCCGGTGATGGTCACCGCCGTCCCACCCGCCGCCACACCGCTGCCCGGGCTCACGCTGGTCACCGTGGGCTGCACGATATAGGTGTAGCCGCTGGCCAGGCTGGCGCTCTGCCCGTTCACCGTCACCGTCACCGTTACCGCGCCCGTGTTGCCCGCCGGCGTGGTCGCCGTGATGGTGGTGCTGTTCACTACTGTGACGTTGGTCGCCGCCGCGCTGCCGAACTTCACCGTCGCTCCCGCGGCGAAGTTGGTTCCCGTGATGGTCACCGAGGTCCCGCCCGACGTCGAACCGCTGCTCGGGCTAACGCTGGTCACCGTGGGCGGCGCCGCGTAGGTGAATCCGCTGGCCAGGCTGCCGCTCTGCCCGTTCACCGTCACCGTCACTGTCACCGCTCCCGCCGTGCCCGCCGGCGTGGTGGCCGTGATGGTGGTGCTGTTCACTACCGTCACGTTGGTGGCTGCCGCGCTGCCGAAGGTCACCGTCGCGCCGGTGGAGAAGTTGGTCCCGGTGATGGTTACTGCAGTCCCGCCCGCGGGTGGTCCGTTGTTGGGGTTCACACCGGTCACCGTCGGTGTCACGACATAGGTGAAGGCGCTGGCCAGGCTGCCGCTCTGGGAGCCGATGTTGGTGACGGTGACGGTTACTGCCCCGGCCGTGCCTACCGGAGTGGTGGCGGTGATGGTGGTGCTGTTGACCACGGTCACGCTGGTGGCCGCATTGCTGCCGAAGGTCACCGTCGCGCCGGTGGCGAAGTTGGTCCCGGTGATGGTCACTGCCGTGCCCCCGCCGGCCGAACCGCTGCTCGGGCTCACCCCGGTCACCGTCGGGACTCCGACATAGGTGTACCCGGCGGCCAGGCTGCCGCTTTGCCCGCCCACCGTCACCGTCACCGTCGCCGCGCCGATAGTGCCCGCCGGGATGGTGGCCGTGATGGTGGTGCTGTTCACCACGGTCACGTTGGTGGCCGCATTGCTGCCGAAGGTCACCGTCGCCCCGGTGGCGAAGTTGGTGCCGGTAATGGTCACCGCTGTCCCGCCCGCGGCCGGCCCGCTGTTGGGGCTTACGCCTGTCACCCCCGGACCCGCGACGTAGGTGTAGCCGCTGGCCAGGCTCCCGCTTCCCCCACCAGAATTGGTTACTGTTACGGTCACCACGCCGGCCGTGCCCGCAGGCGTGGTGGCCGTGACGGTGGTGCTGTTCACTACCGTCACGCCGGTCGCGGCAGTACTGCCGAAGGTCACCGTCGCGCCGGAGGCGAAGTTGGTCCCGGTGATGGTCACCGAGGTCCCGCCCGAGGTCGAACCGCTGCTCGGGCTCACACTCGTTACCGTCGGCACCGGACCGGAGACCGCCGAGAAGGTCGCCATCTGCATCACCCATGGCCCGGAGGCGGTGAGCGTCGCCGTGGCGCTATTGCTTCCCGCTGCCGTCACGGTCTTGTCCTCGGCGATATCTCCGTCCGGCGTGGTGATGACGCGCGAGGTGAAGCCGCTCCCTGCCGCCTTGGTCAGCGTGGATACATAATCGGCTCCGAAGATCAGCTCGTTGGCGCTGGTCGTCGTCGCCGCACCGCTGCTGGCACTGGTGCTGCTCCCGCTGGCTCCCGCCGTCACATCCAGCGCTGTCACCCCGCGGTACTCCAGGATGCGAACATCCGGATAGGCCGCCGCCTGGCTGAAGGTCACCGTCACCGTGTTCGTCCCGGCGGTGATGTTGGCCGCATAGTAGATGGCCTGCTGCATCCCCGTGCCCACCGTCGGACCGACAGCCAGATGGTAGGTGTTCCCCACGCTGTCCTTCACCGAGATGATTGTCGAGGTGGTGTCGTTCCAGCCCACTGCCACCACGTTCAGATCCCCTGCCGTCTGCGCTGCCGGGTAGCTCACGCTCACCGTCGCCGTTGGCGTTTGCGGATCGGCCGAAGCCACCTGCGCGAAGCCGATGGCCACCGAGGCATTATAAGTAAAGCCGCTGGCCAGGCTGCCGCTCTGAGACCCGGTGTTGGTCACCGTCACCGTCACCGCGCCCGCAGTCCCCGCCGGCGTCGTGGCCGTGATCGAGGTGCTGCTCACGACCACTACGTTCGTCATTGCCGCGCTGCCGAAGGTCACCGTCGCGCCCGGTCCGAAGTTGGTTCCGGTGATGGTTACAGATGTGCCTCCGGCCGTCGGACCGTTGTTGGGGCTCACGCCGGTCACCGTCGGTACTCCCACATAGGTGTACCCGTTGGCCAGGCTGCCGCTCTGTCCGCCCACCGTCACCGTCACCGTCACCGCGCCCGCCGTGCCCGCCGGCGTGGTCGCCGTGATGCTCGTGCTGCTCACCACGGTCACGTTGGTCGCTGCCGCGCTTCCGAACTTCACCGTCGCGCCAGAGGTGAAGTTCGTACCCGTGATGGTCACAGATGTCCCGCCCGCCGCCACCCCGCTGCCCGGGCTCACACTGATCACCGTCGGCGCTACCATGTAGGTGTAGCCGTTGGCCAGGCTGCCGCTCTGCGCTCCGGGGTTGGTCACTGTCACCGTCACCGCGCCCGCACTATCCGCCGGAGTCGTCGCCGTGATCGTCGTGGCGTTCACCACCGTCACACCCGTCGCCGCCGCGCTGCCGAACATCACCGTCGCCCCGGAGACGAAGTTGGTTCCGATGATGGTCACCGCTGTCCCGCCCGAATTCGAGCCGCTGTTCGGGCTCACGCTGGTCACCGTCGGCGTTACCACGTAGGTGAAGCCGCTCGCCAGGCTGCCGTTCTGGCCACCCGCTGTCACCGTTACTGTCACTGCGCCGGCTGTGCCTGCAGGCGTGGTTGCCGTGATGGTCGTGGCGTTCACTACCACCACGTTGGTTGCCGCCGCGCTGCCGAACATCACCGTCGCGCCGCTGGCGAAGTTGGTCCCGGTGATAGTCACCGAGGTCCCGCCCGCGGGCGGACCCGTGTTGGGGCTCACGCCCGTCACCGTCGGTGTCACCACGTAGGTAAAGCCATCGGCCAGGCTGCCGCTCTGGCCGTTCACCTCTACCGACACCGTCACCGCGCCGGCATCCCCCGTCGGAGTTGTGGCCGTGATGGTGGTGCTGTTCACCACCACCACGTTGGTTGCTTGCCTTCGCGTTTCGACAATCTCTACCGTCGCTCCCGGCGCAAAGTTCGTCCCCATAATCGTTATCGCCGTTCCGCCCGCCGTCGACCCGCTATTGGGTGACACACTGCTCACCGTCGGCGCGGGAGCGAAAGTAAATCCACTTGCGATGCTCCCACTCAGGCCATTACTGTTGGTCACCGTCACGGTCACCGCACCGGCGCTCTCCGCCGGCGTGGTCGCCGTGATCGAAGTGCTGCTCACTACAGTCACGCCGGTCGCGGCAGTACTGCCGAAGGTCACCGTCGCACCCGCGGCGAAGTTGGTACCCGTGATGGTTACCGCCGTGCCGCCCGCCAACGGGCCGCCGTTGGGGCTCACACTCGTCACCGTCGGCGGAGCAATGTAGGTGAACCCACTGGCCAGGCTCCCACTCTGCCCACCAGAATTGGTTACTGTTACCGTCACTGCGCCAGCCGTGCCTGCAGGCGTCGTCGCCGTGATGGTCGTGCTGTTCACCACCACTACGCTGGTAGCCCCCGCGCCGCCGATCGTCACCGCTGCACCGCTGACGAAGTTCGTCCCGGTGATGGTCACTGCTGTCCCGCCCGAGGTCGAGCCGGTGTTCGGGCTCAGGCTCGTCACTGTCGGCACCGGGCTTGGGACTTCAGAGAAGGTCGCCATCTGCATCACCCAGGCTCCTGACGTCTTCAGCGTGGCGGTAGCGGTGTTGCTCCCTGCCGCTGTCACCACCTTATCTTCGGCGATATCCCCGTCCGGCGTGGTGATGAGCCGCGAGGTGAAGCCGCTGCCCGCCGCACTCGTCAGCGTAGAGACGTAGTTGGCTCCGAAGATCAGTTCATTGGCGCTGGTCGTCGTCGCTGCCCCGCTGCTGGCGCTGGTGCTGCTGCCGCTCGCCCCGGCCGTCACATCCAGCGCGGTCACCCCCTTGTATTCCAGGATGCGCACATCCGGATAGGCCGCCGCCTGGTTAAACGTCACCGTCACCGTGTTGGTGCCGCCGGTGATGTTGGCCGCGTAGTAGATCGACTGACGCATCCCCGTGCCGGTCGTCGGGCCGATGGCCAGGTTGTAGGTGTTGCCCACGCTGTCCTTCACCGACGTGATCGTGGAGGTGGCGTCGTTCCAGCCTACCGCCACCACGTTCATGTCTCCGGAGGTCTGCGCCGCGGGGTAGCTCACGCTCACCGTCGCCGAAGCAGTCTGCGGCGTGGCCGAGGCCACCTGCGCGAAGCCGATGGCTACCGACGCGTTGTAGGTAAACCCGCTGGCCAGGCTGCCGCTCTGCGAGCCGATGTTGGTCACCGTTACTGTTACTGCCCCTACAGCGCCCGCAGGCGTGGTCGCTGTGATGCTCGTGCCGCTCACCACCACCACGTTGCTCGCTGCAGCGCTCCCGAAGGTCACGCTGGCGCCCGGCCCGAAATTGGTTCCGGTGATGGTTACAGATGTGCCGCCCGCCGTCGGGCCGTTGTTGGGGCTTACGCCGGTCACCGTTGGCACTCCTACATAGGTGAAACCGCTGGCCAGGCTCCCGCTCTGGCCGCCCACCGTCACCGTTACTGTCACCGCGCCCGGGCTGCCTGCAGGCGTCGTCGCCGTGATCGTCGTGGTGTTTACTACCACCACGTTGGTTGCTGCCGCGCTCCCGAACATCAGTGTCGCGCCAGAGGCGAAGTTCGTCCCGGTGATAGTTACCGATGTGCCGCCCGAAGCCACGCCGCTGCCCGGGCTAACGCTGGTCACTGTCGGCTGCACGATATAGGTGTAACCGCTGGAAAGGCTGCCGCTCTGCGCCTCGGGGTTGGTCACTGTCACGGTCACTGCGCCCGCACTGGCCGCCGGGGTGGTCGCCGTGATCGTCGTGCTGTTCACTACCGTCACGCCCGTCGCTGCCGCGCTCCCGAAGCTCACCGTCGAGCCAGAGACGAAGTTCGTACCCGTGATCGTCACCGCCGCCCCACCCGACGTCGAGCCGCTGTTCGGGCTCACTCCGGTCACCGTCGGCGGCGCGATGTAGGTAAATGCGCTGGCCAGGCTGCCGCTTAGTCCGCTGGGATTGGTCACCGTCACCGATACCGCGCCGGCGCTGCCCGCAGGCGTGCTCGCGGTAATCGTCGTGCTGTTCACGACCACTACGTTTGTTGCTGCCGTACTGCCGAACATCACCGTCGCGCCCGACGCGAGGTCTATTCCCGTGATGGTTACCGAGGTCCCGCCCGATAACGGTCCGGCGTTTGGAGCCACGCTACTTACAAACGGTACTGTGCTCGTGGTAGCAGACTTGAACGTGACAACTTGCATGACCCAGTTGCCAGAGGCATTCAGAGGCGCCCAAGAGTGATAGCTGCCAGGCACGTTAACCAGGCGATCCTCTGCAACGTCTGAATCGGATGAGGTAATGACTCTTGGAGTGAAAGGCGCACCCGCCATGATGGTAGTGTTGCTGTGTACCATATTCGCCCCAACAATCAGTTCGTTGGCGGCATTTGTCGCGACGAAACCGCTATCGGCGACGTTGCTATTTCCACTAGCACCAGTGGAGACATCCAGCGGGTTCGATGTAGACACGCCGCTGTATTCCAGGATTCGAACATCAGGCTTGACCGCTCCCTGATTGAACGTGACTGTCACTGTATTGGTATTGCCGCCCAGAATGTTCTTCGTGTAGTAAATCGACTGACTTAGGGCTGTGCCTCTAGTTGGTCCAAGAGCCAATGCGTAAGTATTCCCTGCAGAATCCGTAACGGACTGCACAGTGGCAGCACTGTCATTCCAGCCCACGATTACGACATTGAGGTCACCGGCTGTTTGTGATCCGGGATAAGCTAACGAGACCGATGACGTAGTTGATTGAGGTGTGCTTGATGCCACCTGAACAAACTGGACTCCTTGAAACGGCGGTGGATTCAGCCCATAAACTTGTAACTGTCCAGAGAATGAACCCACATATACCTTCCCATTTGCAATCGTAGGGGGATTGAGCTTGGCAGAGCTGCCTACGTCGTCACGCGCCAGATTTTGCGTGCTGTCCCACAACTCGCTCGTAAGATTGGTCGCATCGAAGGCGCGTACAATACCAGGAACCTGGGTTCCTTTCGCCCACTGGGAAATTGAAGCCGTCGACCAAAGGATGCCCGTGCCCGCCAGGCTTCCGTCGGCAGAAATTGACAGGGCCGCTGCGTTGGGGTCACCAGAACTATTCAGCAATGTACCTTGGGAAACCGGGGTCGTGACAAAAGTCGATCCCGTGAACTGGAATGCCTTCAGATAGTCGCCACCACCCCAGATGTATATGACCGGCCCGTGGTTGGGGCTATTCCAGTAGACCGGAGAGCTGAAAAAGGCATTAGGGGTCGCGTTGAACTCCTGAACATCGTTGTTAGTACTGGAGCTGTAGTGGCCCATATTGGTGCTGTTGACCACTCGCATAATTCCGTCTTTACCCATACCTACAAGCAGCGAAGTATCCGGCATCAACATGGGGCCGCCGGATCCCAGATCGGTATTATCGGCGTTCAACGTCGCCTGAGTGTCCGGGGTGAAGTAGTCCGATACGGCGAGGCTCGAGCCACTGAACTTTAGGAATGAATCGCCGTAATCTGTGCCGCCTCCAACATTTGCATTGAAGTCACCGTTTCCCGTTATGAAGTAGATGTTGCCCGAGCTGTCAGCAACCGGCCCTTGTCCGCCAGACCAGATTCCGCCATCGTCCCCATCCGGAGTAACGTTGAATATTGCCTCTTGCTGCAGAGTGGTGGCGTTATAGCTCATCACCCAGCCATGATAGACACCACCAATATCGCCGACCGAACCGAACGCCAGATAAAGGACTCCATTCTCAAGAAGTAATGCTGGGCGCTGGTGCTGATAGGCAGGTTGAAATGCGACGATGCCCCCGGAACTTCCTGTGCCGATTCCGTTCACCTGTCCAACGATTTCTACCGGGCCACCGAGCTGTTCTGTTCCAGTCGTCAGGCTTAATGCGTGAAGATAATCGTGGTAGGTGCTATTGCTGGTGTTCTTCGTCCTGTCGACCACATAGATGATCCCTGCCACGAGGTCGATGACGGGCGTGCTGGTAATGCCAATTTCCGGGCTAATATCGTAGTAAGGGCAATCCGCCGGATTGGTATCGCCACTGATTATGCAGATATCCTGGCTGGGAACAGGTGTGCCCAGGTTCACCTGCCACAAAGGGGCCGGCTCGTTCGGATTATCCGCATCAAACGCGTATACGCTGTTATGCTCCGTGGCGATGTATACGACGTTGTGCGTCCCTCCCTGAATTGTGAGCCCAGGAACATATAACGGCTGGGCATAAATAAAGCCGTCAACCGTACGCAAGAACAGTTTTCCGAAGCTGCTTTGATTTACGTTCGAAGTGTTGAGGATCGTCTCATTGAGATTCTGGCCGGTGCGAGCATTGTCATTATGCTGAGTCAAGACCGATACTTGCCCATGGCTAAGTATCGAAGCAAATAGCACGAGCATCAGCACGCCAGTTTTAACTGATCGCATACTTAGGTCTTTCATCTATTTAGGTCTTTCATCTTTTGCGCGCTCCAGCGCATGATCCCTGACACAGATCGGATCAAGGGGCAATACTTCATTTCGTGATGGGGATTTCCTGCGGAGGAGGGACTGGTCTTGCGATGACCAGCATGTCTTGAATGAAGCAAAGAATAGAGGTTCTACAGGCCGGGGAAGGACGGGCTAATTTACGCCTGCGTCTGAGATCACAATACTTCGCCCGTTATGACAAACACGGCAAACCATCCAATACTTGTCGATTTGGCTCGTCCGAAGCCAAGTCAAGTTCCCGACGGTACCAGGCCACGGTGGCCTCGAGGCCCTGCCTGAGGGTGGTTCTGGGCTGGTATCCCAACCTCGTGAATAGAAAACCGGTGTCAGCCGGACGCTCCTGCTCGAACGGGCGATCTGGCAGCGCGCCATACGCTGGCTTAACCGAAGTGCCTACGAGCTCCGCAATTTGTTCCACGATTTCACGAACGGATACCAAGGAGCCTAAACCCAGATCGAATGTGCAGCCCTCAATCCCAGGGATAGTCGCCGCCCTCAGTAAACCCTCGACTACGTCGCCGACGTAGATCCAGTCCGCCCGCCGTCGACCGCTGCTGAGCTTCGGAGTTTCGCCCCCCAGAAGATGGCGAACTACGGACGGCACTAACTTCTTAGCATCTTTTTGGGCAGGGCCGTAGGTCATAAAGATGCGGGGCATCACCACCGGAAGCCGAAACAGTTCGTGAAACATACGCCCGTAGACGCTGCTAGCCCATTTAGCTGCCGCATAAGGAGAGCAAGCAAATGTTGTGTTGTCAACAGTCTGCGGCTCCTCAGAGGAATTGGCCAGAACAAGGCGCTGGCATCCTATTTCAGCCGCGGCGGTTAACAAATGAACAGTACTAGCGAGATTGCCGTAGAAGGTAGGCAAAACCAGGTTCAGCTCGCGAGCTCCGGCAACATGGCTAGCGAGATGAAAGACGATGTCCGGCTGTACCGATCGGACAACTTGACGCACTGCTGCGATGTCTGCGAAATCGGTTTGCCACCATCGAACAGTTTCGTTTTCTGACTGACGCAGCTCCCGCGAAATAGCATGAACACTGGCCCCACAGGCCGCGAGCCGAAGGCAAAGATGTGTACCAATGAAGCCACTGGCGCCGGTCACCAGCACTCTCTTTCCGAACACTTGATCGGGAGGGTCTATAGGGTCCATCTTTTCACCTCTCTCCGCGTCGCGGTTGCTACTACTAAAATTTCGCATCCTCTTGCGAGTCGTCCACCCCACTTGCATCCAGCCTATCGCGATACCTTCCGGGATATCAGTCGATAATCGGCCACCGGTTTGCATTGCCCTCACCTTACCTTCACGCTTCTTGGGGCCGAAGCTCGAGATTTAATCCAAACCTGCTCCGACCAAGGTGGTACGCTCGTTCGTCTGATTTTCGTCACCTGCGAGAGGCGTCGGCATTTTCGGCGGAAACTGAAAAGCCGCTGCGTATCGGACGCGCCAATCCTGCCTTTTCTTGTTCAATGGCTCCAGACCAGCATAGCGGCCGGGCCAGTAACTCCTCATATAGCCATCCCCTTCGTGAATTTCCTCGAGTAATTCTTCCACCGGTTGCCATCCCGACTCGCCCGCCACCTTCGCCCTGACGTCCAAGTCAACTCCAGCCACAAACAGATGTCCACGCGGCCGCACCAGGCGAGCGATATTGCGCAAACACCTCTCAGCATCTGGAGGATCCATATGGCAGAGAAAATTGTTCGCTACCACTATGTCCTGTTGCCCGAGTTCATCGACGATCTCCACGGCTCCAGCATCGCCTACTCGCCAGTTAATTCCCTCTTTAATCCACGACCTAACGGCTAAGATATCGCCATCTCTATCAAACAGCTCGTCCATTTCCGAAGAAGTCATGGCTTCACAAATCTTCGTATCTGACAGCTGTGGAGTCGCGAGCGAGTAGACGCCGCATGCTGCAAACTCCACCGCCTGCTTCGAGATGTCCACGGCGTGCATGATGAGCTTCACATCCGGCCGTGCAGAGCGTATGCTCCAAGCTATCGAGTAGGCCTCCGCTCCAGTGCTGCAGCCCAGCACCGCCACTCGTAACGCGCCGCCTTTTGGCGTCCGATCCAGTAGTCGCCTGATTAATTCAAGTACGGGCCGATTTCGAAAGAATAACGTCGCAAAGGCCTGCGCGCGACCACCTTGCATGCGAGCCAGTGTGTGTAAGAAATCACCATACAACCGCATCGGGCCAACTGACGTCAAGGATCGAGGAAGATGGTCCCATAAGCGCTGATTCAGCCGCAGATAACCGTTAACCGGAGATTTCCCTAAAACCCTCATTTGTATTAATCGCGTCAACCACGACCCGCTATCTATTGCACACGCAGACTCTTGACCTACCACATCCGGATTCCATCGTGTAAATCGATCATTGCCGCTAAACCAGCGGGGCTTCGACAGTGCTATAAGTGTCATTTTTCCTGAGTAACAGTATTCTATCTTTGACGGCACTTCAACAAGCATGCCCTGGCTAACATCATATCTTTGACCACCAATGGTAAAGTAGCCGCGTCCGGAGAGCACATAATAAGTACGTGCAATCCTCTTACTTATCATGAATACGTCATGCCCTTTCTCCACTTCGACGTAATACACTTCGAGATCTCGCTGCTTCAATGGCCCGAAGGTGTATCCGAGCAGACCTTTGCCGGTAAATGAAGTAGTTGTTGGCAATGAATACGTATATCTCATATTCCTCGTTACCCAGTGCAGAGATCTGGAACGGCTGTATTTCGCAGACTAGACCGATGATTCTTGCTTTGCCATGATCGTTTTGTCCTTCACGCCCTGTCTGATCGCAAGGTTCCGCAGACGACGCACAGCCGGAAGATTGCGTCTGTGACGCCACAGCTTCTCTGCACTGTCTTTGGGGTTCACAACGGCGCCACACAAGGTTTCAAATACCCCCTTGGCAACACGAGCCCAGCTAAAGCCCACACCAGCCTGGATAAGCTCTCTCTTGTGATAATCCCAGAACTGCTTGTCGCGACCCGACATCAGGCACCTTCCGAGAACTCTGTGGTATTCCAGCAGGAAGCGTGCAAGCCGGGCCTCATATTCCTCAGAGGTCAGATATTCCGAAGCGTGCATAGTCAAAACCCGCAGTAAACCCGACAAACTGGTCGCGAGATCGTTCGAAGCATTCGTTAACGAGCCCGGCCGGACTCTCGTGAAAGTGAGTACTTGGTGGACGAATCCGAAGTCGTGCGTCCTCAAGAGGTCAAAACACACCTCAGTGTCCGCATGTATATTGGCCTCATCGTAGAAAGGGTTTCGGCTTCTGACCAAGTCGGATCGGTAGAGTACAGCGTTTGCGGATCCAAACACATACAGACCGTCCAGAATATGACGGCGGCAAATCTCTCGGCCGCTGACAACTGCACTCGGGTAAGGCAAACCAGTCAAAGCCACCCGTTGACCCTCAAGGACATAAGCCGCTACCAGTCCCACTGACGGATGTTCTTCGGCTACAGCAACCATCCGTTCGAGGCAGTCTGGAAATATCCAATCGTCTCCAAGGACCACTTTGCAGTATTTGCTATCGGGAGAGATTTGCCGAACAGCCATATTGTGGTTCGCAATGACGGGCAGGAATTCTTGGTTCTCCTGAACTCGAATCCTCGTGTCATTTGCCCCGTATCGCTGGGCGATTTCCAGAGTGCCATCTGTGCTGCGATTATCCACGATGGTGTAGTCCCAGTTCTGATAGGTCTGAGCCAAAACGCTCTCAATACACTGAGCAATGTGCCCTGCCTCGTTATAGACAGGAGTCACAACACTTACAAAAGGCTGCCGTGCTGCTTTCATAGTTCCTTTCCTGATGGCCCGGAACCGATCGTCGCTAAACCGGAGCCCTCGAGAATAGCTTGCCTCTGGGTTTCACGAACATTCGGATAAGGTTGAAGCTTCGCAGGTACGAAGAGCTCGTCGAATTGTGCCGCCAACATTTCGGCATTGGCACGGGCTTTTTGAGTGAACCGCACTTTAAGGGACTCGGCATTTTCGACCAACGAGAGAAATGCGACTTTCAGCTGCTCACAGCCAAAGGTTTCAATACTCATGCAATACTCACCATGCCCGACGGTTCTCATCAAATCGTCTATTTTATTGTGGTAGCTGAGTGCGATTACTGGTTTTGCCAAAATGTGAGAGAACACCACGCCGTGAAACTTTGACGTGACAATAAAGTCCATCAGCGACATCTCATCGAGCAGAGCAGTAACGCTTTCGCTTGGCGGGATAAATATCTTATCAATGTCGGCTCGCGACAAGTCCTCGATCAGCCGCTGTTTAAGATCGTCTAAAGCGTAAACATCAACACTCGCCTCACCAGAATATATCCTCACTCTGCAATCATGACTTAGAAGCCATAACGAAAACGCCGCTATCTTGTCTAGATACTGAAAATAGGCGGCCTCGTCTTTCTTTAACCATGCTCGGGGATCGCAAAAGCCAATTGGATTTATTCCGACCAACGGCCTCGCCGGTTTGATGGAAGCGGCGGCCTCGCTTTTCACAACTTCGAGAGCGTAAACAGAATCCGAAAAGACTTTAGTCTTGCACTTAGCATGCAGGCTCTGAATTAGAGCCTGTGACTCGACATCCCGAAAAGAAACATAGTCAGCGAGGTAGACCGAAAACTTTACAAACGCTTTGCCTAACCTGCTCTTCAAAGGTCCAGCACCAACATTGAGGATCAGCAATTTTCTGTTCGCCAGCTTTGCAAGCAGGCAGAACTTGAAGACGTTATAGGGGTGGGACCATGGACCACGCCACAACTCTCCCAGCTGGCCACCGCCAGCAATGATCAGGCTATCCAGAGACCTCAACACTTTGAAGGATCGCGCCAGATGCCTCACTTCCCGCAGGAAATGCAAAATGCGCCGGGCCACCTTGGAGAGAACAGGAATGTTCTTATAGATCAGCTTCAGTCGAGGCACAGTACCCTGATCAGCCACTCCGGATGCTTCCGGTTTATTGAGTCCCGGATGCCAGTACGTGATTGAGTAGCTCGTAATGCCGTGCCGTCTTCTGGTGTCTTCGGGATTCAGGGAAAACCCGACAAGTTCAGCTTCAGGGAGGCGTTTTTTGATGTTCGCGATTAACGCTTCCTGGGTGGCGGCGTCACCCAGGTTCCCGTACCCCATATGGTCAAACAGGCCAATCTTCATAGCTCTCATTTAATGCAGGAAAACGGTTCCTTTTGCCGTTGATTTCTGGATTTCACCGCGGTTGTAACAGCCTTCTATTCTCGTTTCACGTTTATACCGGCGCTAAGCCCTTCTCTTCTTTGGCAGGTGGCCTCCTCAGGCCTCTGATGAGATCCAGATAGAGCGCCTTCTGTCCGGTGACGAATAAAAGTATCGCAAAAAACGTAACGAAGAGAACGGTGCAGTCCAACACGAGTCGGAGTAATGGAGATAAGAATTGACCGCACGCCATCTGCACGACAAAGGCGAGCACGGCAGCCACCATGCTGCATGCCAACGGCCGCGTAATCGTCAGGAGAATATCCTGGAACTTAACCACTGTGCCGTATACCGACCAAGCAATTACAGGAAGCACCCATAGCAGCATAACTATGGAGTAGGCTAGGGCGACGCCGCGAGGTCCGTAGGGTAATCCGATGACATAACTCGCAATCATGAGAGGTGCGATGACCAAAGCCATTTTCAAGCTTCGTCCGACCAATCCCAGCGAAGAGAGGAGCCAGAATAAGGGATTGATTATTGCGAATACCAGGATGGTAGGAGCCAGCAGGCGAAAGATTGCCGCTGCGCCAGTCCACTTCGGCCCCAGGAAGACATGAATCATGTCATTGGCAAAAAGTGCGCATGCCATCGTAATAGGAATGGTAAATGCCAGAATCAGGGAATAGCCCTTCAGAAAATAGTTCTTTAACCGAGGTGGATCATCCTGGAGACGGGATAGCGCTGAAAATGCTATCTCGCCGGCAGCTGAATTCAGGTTTTCAGTAGGAATGTTAATAAGCTGGTAGGCTCTGCCATAGAGGCCCAGCGCGTCAACCCCCCAGTATCGACCCAGGAGAACCTTCTCGAAGTTGCTCGCGACATACGCAATCAGGCCGTTTAATGTGATAGCACCGCCAAAGCGCATCATCGAACGTATTCCAGCTTGCCTTTGCGGCATCCCTGGTATCCACCGGGCGGTCAGCCAGCAACCGATGGTATTCGTGAGCGGAAGAGTGACAGTCATCGCTACGAGAGCCCAGTAGCCATACCCAGCCATAGCTCCGGCTATCGCAATTAAGCTGCCAACGATCAGGCTGACAGTATTGATGATCGCCAGGGTGGTAAACCGCATGTGGCGCTGAAGGAGCGCTCCGTGTTGCACTCCTGCAGCGTTGAAGAGAAAGCCGGTTGCCAAGACGACCGTCACCATGAAGAGTCGGGGCTCGCGGTAAAAAGCTGCGATGACGGGCGCCAGGGCCACTGCCAATAGTGCGAGGGCGATGCCCACGACTATGTTGATCCAGAAGAGTGTTGAGATCTGTTCTTCCGTGACATTTGTACGTTGAATTGCTGCGGATGAAAGCCCGAAATCACGAAGGAGGGTTAAGACTCCAGTGAAGGCGGTAACCATGCCGACTAACCCGAAATCCTTTGGCCCGAGGAGCCGGGCCAAAATCATCAAGGAACCCAATCGCAGCATGAAATTAGCAGCCTGAGCGCAGAGTCTTGCCAATCCGCCGCGAATTGTCTTCTCTTTTAGGTCTTTCATTCCACCTTCAACATGAACGGAATATCCGTCGCTAGGGCTCTCTGCTCGTTTAACTTAAATCACCAGTTTGCGGCAATAAAATGCTTCGGCGTATCCACTGGGCGCGGCACACTCCATTCCCCGCAGCCGCATCAGAGAGAAGAATGTCTCAGGCTCGAACCAACGCTTCGTCCGCTGCGACTGGAAAGCGTCCATGAGGTATCCGACCTTCTTTTCGCAGACCTCCTTCTCGAGCGGCACGAAGATGCTGGGCCTGCCTAGATCACCGTCATATTTCGGAATCTCATATTCCAAAATGAAGTGGTCACGAAATGTGTTCCGTGTGAGTTCCGAGATCAAACGATGGTCCTGGTGAGCATCCCTGCCGTTGTGAGTGAAGATGAGGTCGGGGGAAAGCTCTTTTAGATCGGTTTCAAAAAAGCCTTTCACGTCGCTGCCCACATAGGGCATGAAGCCATCCTTAAAGGTCTTCAAGAACAGGCCCTTAAGCCGGGAGCCGGCAAACAACTGAGACGCGCGCCTCGCTTCACTCTCCCGGATACCGATCGCGTTGAACACGACCCACTGAAATTCACAGTCAGGATGCAGTTCCGCCAGGCGCTGGATCGTACCTCCGCAGCCGATTTCAATGTCATCGGAGTGTGCTCCCATGCACAAAATCTGCAGGCGCCTCCCAGGCTTCACGCCCAAGTTCAGGTTCATCATGCGGGGACCGAAACCGCCACCGAATGCTCATTGCGCCGTTCGATGAGCTGACCATTACAGATTTCAGGCGACTTGATATTGTGATTCCAGACTTTCCAGGGCGCCGACCCCTGGTTAAGTTCCTCCAAATGCTGTTTGTCTTTGAAGGTGTCCATGCATTGCCAGAAGCCGCTGTATTTGTGAGCAAGCAGAGCTTGCTGATCGATCAGCCTCTGGAAAGGTTCTCGAACCAGCTCTTCGCCGGGATAAATGTGACGGAAGATCTCCTTCCGCATCGCGAAGAAGCCACCGTTGATCCAAATGTCGGTGCGGGTCAACGGGCGAATTTCTCTCACCGCACCCTCAGATCCCGCGTAGACGATGTCAAAGCTCGAGGTCGGCTGGACCAGCAGCAAGGCCGCGATCGCGTTACACTGACGAAATCTGTCGAGCATGTCGGGAAGCGGGACGTCGCTCAAGCCGTCTCCATAATTCGCGAGAAACATTTCGTCGTCCTGGACGTACGGTTCAATGGCCTTCAGTCGCTGACCGATGTTGCTATTCGCTCCCGTCTCTGCGAAAGTGATTGTCCAGTCATCCATATCACGGTTTGCGTACTGGATACTCTTACCACCCTGCGACCAGATGAAATCGTTTGATACGGACTCGTCGTAGTGCAGAAAGTAATCCTTAATAACATTGCCCTTATACCCGAGACAGATTATGAAGTCCTTGTGACCAAAATGCGCGTAATACTTCATGAGGTGCCAGAGAATTGGCCGCGTACCGATGGTGACCATGGGTTTGGGGACATCGTCAGAGTATCCGCGGAGACGCATCCCGGCTCCGCCACAAAACAACACTACCTTCATGGCTTGGTTCCTTTCTGTACTTAGAAAATGGCTGCAGCGGGAATTGGCACGACCAACCTCCCGCCCCACTCGCGGATATATTGGAGCTGTTGCATGATTTCGTTCTGCAGGTTCCAGGGCAGGATCACAACGTAGTCCGGTTTGGTTTCCCTGATATGGTCGGGGTGATATATGGGGATGTGTGTGCCAGGAAGGAATCGTCCCTGCTTATAAGGGTTGCGGTCTACGGTATATTCGATTAACTCCTTCCCAATGCCGCAATAGTTCAGTAATGTGGCGCTCTTCCCTGGCGCTCCATAACCCGCCACGCTTTTGCCTTCACGGACGGCCTGAATGAGGAACTCGAGGAGTGCAATCTTCGTTTCCTTAACCTGCTTGGCGAAATTCGTGTAACCGTCCAGAGTGTTGAGTCCGGCGTTTCTCTCGTCTTCGAGGACGCGTGCAATGCCGGGCTCTCGCGGATGCGTTTCAGCTTCAGCGCGACAGGCGAACACACGCAACGAACCACCGTGGGATAGTAACTCTTCCACGTCGAATATCCTCAGGCCGTGCTTCTCCATGAGACGAATTGTGGTCAGCAACGAGAAGTAGGAAAAATGCTCGTGGTAGATGGTATCGAACTCACTGTGCTCGATCAGCTTTAACAGGTGAGGAAATTCCAGCGTGAGCACACCTTCCGGTTTCAGCAATACTTTCAAACCCTCAACGAAATCATTCAGGTCCGGCACTTGCGCCAGCACGTTGTTGCCCAGAACCAAATCTGCGCTGCGACCTCCTTCCACAAGCTCCTCAGCCAGCCGTGTACCGAAGAACTTAACGAGGGTCGGCACACCCTTCTCAACGGCGACCTTAGCCACATTTGCCGCGGGCTCAATGCCAAGCACCGGCACATTGCGCCTGACGAAGTACTGCAGGAGATAACCGTCGTTGCTGGCGACTTCGACAACAAAACTCGTCTCGTCGAGACCGAAACGCGCTTTCATGCTGGCGCAGTAGTTGTCAGCATGTCTCAGCCACGAGTCCGAGTATGAAGAAAAGTAAGCGTAATCGCCGAAGATATTCTCGGGGCTCTCGTATTCTTCCAACTGAACTAGGAAGCATTTATCGCAGACATACACATGAAGCGGGAAAAAGACCTCGCCGCGACTCAGGTCCGCTTGGGAAAGATAGCTCTCGCAAAGAGGAGATACACCAAGATCCACGAACGTGTGTTGCAGACCCGATCCGCACAAACGGCACAGCTTCGCGGGAACTATCTGTTGCTGAGTTTCGGCAGCTATCGTCATTGTAGCCATAGTGTTCGTCGTGTTCCTCTCAGGTCTAGGAACTTGTTGAAAAACGATTTTCGGAGGCTATTTCAAGGTGCGAATGAGTGATAGGAAATGTATGCCAACACTCGATCGACGCCTTGTAGGCCCATTTCAGTGCGAAGTAGATTTCGACTTCCACTACAATTTAGGGCCGTCTAACCCTTTTTCAACAAGTTCCTAGACTTCCATTTCAGGCGACTACTTCTGTCCGGGAGCGATCAGCTGTCCATTGCAATGAACGATCGAGTTCGCCCAGGTTCATCAATTTTTGTATCTGTGCAATTCTTGTGTAGCGGCCTCTCTCCATATCCGCCTTCGTAAGTCCAGCTTCGCAGTAGGCCTCATAGAGCTCGCGTGCACCTTTTTGTGCGGTCCATTGAGGGCGAAATTCGAGTAGTACGCGGCTTATCTTGTCGAATTTAACTCGATAGCAACGAAGATCCGGTCCTCCACCGGGTGCGTATTCGATAGCGCAACCGGGTACAACGCCGGCAACAATCTCGGCAAGTTCGCGGATGCGGAAGTTTTCCTCGTTGCGACCAACATTGAACGTTTCGTTATGTACAACTTCAAGCGGCGCGTCGAGAGCGGCGATGACGGCGGCGACGATATCGCGGACGTGGACGATGGGTCGCCACGGTGTGCCGTCGCTCCTGATGTAAATGCGACCGGTGGTGACCGCTGACGCAACCAGGTCGTTCAGCACAATGTCAAGCCGCAGTCGCGCTGAGACGCCGTATGCGGTCGCATTGCGCATGAATATCGGGCTAAAGCTTTCGTCGGCCAATGAGGCGATATCACGCTCAGCTTTAACCTTCGATTCTCCATATGGAGTAACGGGATTCAAGTCAGAGCTCTCGTCGAGGAAATCGTCTCCCGCTGCCCCATATGTACTGCAGGAGGATGAGAAGACGAATCGCTTCACTCCCGCCTCTTTCGCAAGCCTGGCCAAATGCACGGATGCAAGATAGTTGATGTCATAAGTGAGCTGGGGATTTAGATTCCCCACAGGATCGTTCGACAAGGCAGCCAGATGCACAACCGCCTCAAAACCCCGCAGGTCTTCGCCCTTCAAATCACGCAGGTCCTTGCGCATCCCTGGAACAGGTGCGGGCTCTCCCCCAAAATCACACCCCTCATACAACTCGGTGTCTATGCCGAATACGTCATGTCCTGCGGCAAACAACATAGGGCCGGCGACAACCCCTATGTATCCTTTGTGACCGGTCAGCAACACTCTCATACGGGTTCCTTTTCCAGAAAGATTTAGGGTAAAGGGGGATGACGCAGCTGCAACCTATGCAAAGGCAGATATCAATGGCAGAGATTTCTGCGAAAATTAGGAGGAGCTACATGTAGGCCCATCGGTAAGCGCATCAGCGGTTCCTATGTGTACTTTTCCGAACTAGTCCGGAATCGGTGAGAGGAGACCAGCAAGACACAATACTCTTGCCGCTTCGCCGACCATGGAAAACGGGATGCTGGAGCGCTCGGCAATCTCCAGGAGTGAATGCTCACCATCTGACAAATTCAGCACCCAAAGACGAGCATTGATCTCGCTCCCAATTGAGTCCTCGCCAGTAGATTTGTAGAGATTCCGTTTGCCAAGCTGTGGTTCGCAGTAGGGATTCCGACTGATGTAGCGGCGATTATTCTCTAGTATGTTTACGATCTGGATACACACATCGAGGGAGCTCGCCAAAGATGCCGGTTGGATGAAGGCGAGATTGTCAGCGGAGGTGTGATACTCCGGAAATGTGCCCCAGACGCTCCGCATCAGACAACCGACGGGAAGATTGAAACCAGGGGAGCAATACTGGCGCTCGTCATAGCCGTAGGGCGAGAATTCCATGACTTTAGATGGCTCACTGCGATGCTTGAGAACATGGGCGGCCGCACAGTCAATTTCAGCATTTCCGCGCCGACTCTGCTTGTAATGGAAAGCTCCGGCATCGCCGACACAGGTCAGCACAAGACCATGTCGCACGCGCCCCGCTGCTTCCCTGTTGAGCGCAAGCCAACTTATCGCCCCAATCGTTCCCGGAATGAATAGAAAACGGTAGGAATACCGACGCTCCATGCCCGTTAAAAGCTGCGCCATCGTCGTGGCCACAGTCAATCCGGACAGGTTGTCATTCGCTAATGACGGGTGGCACGAATGCACCGAGATGAGCACTTCATCACTGGACCGCCCAGGCAGGTAACATTCACCGTAAGTCAGGTGCCCGGCGTCGAGCGTTGAGTCGATGCAGATCTCGTAATCACCCTCGCCTAAGGTCAACACCTGGTTATGTGTCAGGCAGAATCCCCAATCGCGCTTGTAGTAAGTGGTGCGGTACGGAATCCAGTCCGGATGATCTGGCAGGGTAAACAGGTGATCTCTTAATTCCGGCAGCGGTATGACGGTATGGATGGGTATGCTGTAGTTCACTACGTGCAGATTATTCTGCTGGAAATCCACGACCCGTCGTCCAGTCGCATCCTTTATATAGGCGTCGCGAATGTTCCACTCGCTGGGGACTGTCCAGTCAAACACCTCGGTTCCCGTAGGCACCTCGGAGATCTCCAACGGAATTCTCTGACCAATCTTCCTCAAAGTACGGCGGATGCCATCGCCGGTGATACTTCGGCAAATTGGATAAAGCTCCGCTGCGAATCGGTGTAACTCTTCACCGGCGCTCACCGCGGTTTCTTGGTCGCATTGTCGCTGCAGGGTGGTCATATTGCCTTGAAGTCTGGATATGTCCGATCTCGTTCGGAGATTATTTTGACCGGTCCAGGCCACTCCATCTTGAATGCCGGATCGTTCCATCGCACGCCACGCGCTGCCTCCAAATGGTAGAACTCCGTCATCTGGTAAAACACTTCCGTGTCGTCGTCAACTGTTAAGAAGCCGTGGGCACATCCCTCCGGAATGTAAAGGGCATTGCGATTCTCGGCGGTCAATTCAGATGCAATCCACTGCATAAACGTCGCTGACAGCGGTCGCATATCCAGAGCCACGTCGTAAATTGCGCCTCTCGTACATCGCACTACCTTCGCTTCTCCATAAGGATCGCTCTGATAATGCATCCCACGCAGAGTACCCTTCTTCGGATTAAATGAAATGCTGGATTGCACTAAGCGCGGGTTCAGCCCCTGTTGCTGGAATTCGTCGCGGCACCAGGAACGTGCAAAAAAGCCGCGGTCGTCCCTCTTAGGTTCCAGCTGGATTTCAAAAACACCCGCCAGTCTAGTTTCCTGGAAAATCATGAGAGATTCGTGACTCAGCTTCTGTCAGTTGATTTGGCAGCTCTGAGCCCTCATCATTATGAATGACCATTCATCGCGTATATGAGCTGTCGTTCGGCGGCCAGCGACTGGTCATAACGCTCTTCAGGCTCGTAGACCACCACATCGCTGCCCTTGTTCGAAAACGAGAAAGGTACACACAATAGTTTTTGGAGACGCGCCCTAAGGGCTTCCCGTCGTTCGGGGGGGACGAAAAACAGCATGAATCCGCCCCCTCCGGCGCCCAGAAGCTTACCGCCGAGTGCACCGGCACTGAGCCCAGCCTCGTAGATTTCATCGATTGCGGCGTTTGAGATCTTGTTTGTCAGCGTTCTCTTGATTTGCCAGCTCTCGTGCAGCAGCCGGCCGAACTCATGCAACGAGCGATTGCGATTGCCAATGATTGCCTCAGCCTCATCAACGCACTGACGCATGGCATCTAATTCCTGCTTCTTCTGATGCGTAATCTTTAATTGCTCCTGAGCTATTTCAGAGGCTGTCCGGGAGAAGCCTGTGAAGTACAGTGCGAGATACTGCTCCAGTTCCGCCACTCTGTCTTGCGACGTCAATACTCTCCTTACATCAATCGCACCATCTTCGTGAAAGTTGATGCGGTTGAATCCCCCATAGGCGGCGCTCACCTGATCTTGGCCACCAACGGCCTCCCTGAGGATTTCCTGCTCGACGTGTATGGCTTCCATAGCAAGTGTGTGCTTGTCGCACAGCTGATTCTTAAGCGCATAGAGAGCGAGAAGGAGCCCTATTGTGAACGCCGAACTCGTTCCCAGGCCAGTACGCGCAGGCAGATCGGCCACATGATGAATCTCGATGCCTTCTTCGATTTCGAGGAATTGCAGGCAGGCTCGCACAGATGGATGCTGGATGACATCATTGCTACCAACATTTTCCACCCTCGAATACGAGATACGGCTGTGGTACTCGAAGAAAGGCGGCAGTCGGCGGCACGTGATGTAACAGCACTTGTTGATCGTGGTCGACAGAACGGAACCACCATGCTCGCGGTACCAGACCGGGTAGTCTGTGCCACCACCAAAAAACGAGATCCGAAGTGGAGTGCTTGTTATTATCATATGATTTACCTTGCTGTCTCAGAACCGTTTTGTTCACTTATCGCTGTGGCATTTCTGATCGTTATGCCATCCGCCAAGCTCTTAACCGGCTGGGTTTAATAGTCTGGCGTATATCTTGCACGTCTGACGGCTCACTGCTTCCCAGGAATTACGCTCGGTAGCGAATGCCTTTATAGACGCTCTATGCCGGTCGAGCGTTTTGTAGAGGTGACTATCGAAATACTCGGTTATCGCTCGTGCAAGGTCGGCTGCGTCACAGCTTCGGCACAGGTATCCTGTCTCACCTTCAACGATGTCGTCTCGGAGCGATCCAACATCCGTTGCGATCACTGGGAGGCCAAAGTTATAAGCCAGGAACAAGACACCGCTCTGAAACACGACGGTGTAGGGTAGGACAACGACGTCGGCAGCTTTGAAATACACCTCTGTATCGTCGTCAGTAACGTATTTTATGTGCTGAATCACCTGCGACGCACTTTGCTTCCGCTCAATCGTCTCCTTGATTTGCCGCCAGTATTCCGCAGCCTCTTTCTTAGGCTCACCTGCGATGATCAGGCGATAACTCTCGTCTCGTTGGGCGATCTGCTGGAACGCCACAACCAGGTATTCGAGCCCCTTGTAGGGGCGGATCCCCCCAAAGAACAGGATCGTCTTTTGCGAACTCTTAACTCCGAGCCTTTGCTTTGCCTCAATTGGGGCAAGCCTTGTGTCTGGAATAGAATTATTGATCCCGAACGGAATCACGCTCACTGCCTCTTGCCTGATGCGGAACGCGCTAAGGAGTTCTGCTTTCATTTTCTCCGTATGGACGAAAATGTGATCAGCCAGCGAGTATTGAGCCCTCAACGACAGGCGATTCAGCAAAGAATCCTTCCCGTCTCTTTGTGCTGCATTCACGTTGTGCGCAGTAAACACTATCTTCTTACCCAAAAGACGGTAGTACAGCATGAGAAGGGTTCGATCAAATAGCTGAAATTTATTCTGCCAAAGAATATGAAAGAGTCTCGGCTTTGCAGTGGCTGCGTAACGGAATAAGCGCCCATATAAGAGCAGGTGTCGCGCAATTTTCTTGCCTGTAGCTACGGTGTAACGCTGATCTCCATGCAGGTTCAAAAAGGTTATGTTGCGGGCCATACGAACCTGGTCATTGTCAAGTTCGTTGCTGCCAATTAAATCCAGCTTTATGCCGGTAGAGGACAGCGCGGTGCTAAGGCCGAGCGCGTATGGTTTATCGAAACCGCCCGTCAGCAGCGCGATCTCAAGTTCAGGAGTTACATGGGTGGCACCCGGTTGGTCGGCGTCCGAGTTCGCTGGATAATCCAAGACTGATTGGTTTGTCCGTGCCATTGACATTGTGTGAAGAGTCGCCGTCCTGGAGATCGGGAGGTGTGAGGCAGTGCTCTATCGGCACTCCGCCGTAGGAGAGAACGTTGCCACCTGATCCCTTTCCTTGGGGAGGGTCTCCTGAGCCATAATCCTGCAGACTACGTTGTAAAGCGATGTCGCAATTAGATCGCTGCTATGTTCGAAGGATGGAGTGTCTTGAGCGATGAGGGCCGTCCTGCATCCCGCTCTTTTGCCAGCCTCGATATCAGTCGCGGAATCTCCCATCATCCAGGATGCTGGGAGGGCAATTTCATACTCATTCGCTGCTTCCAGCAGCATGCCAGGGGCCGGCTTGCGGCAGTCGCACGGGGGATGCAAATCATGCGGGCAGCAGTAGACCTTGTCGAATTCTCGCTCCTGCCAGAGACAGCGCAGTACACATCTGGTGGTGCAAGCGCATTCACGTCATCCATCGTGATCAATCCTTTTGCAACGCAACGCTGGTTGGTAGCAATGAACACGAGATAGCCACTCCTGTTCAGCAACGAGATTGCTTCTGCCACCGATGGTAGGAATTCCACTTCTGCCCATTGGGTAATGTACTCACCTTTCGGGGCTGGGCGGTTGATGACTCCATCACGATCGAGAAATGCCGCTCTTTTCATAAAATATGGTGTGCTCAACCAGTTCTGCGATGATGTGACCCATCAAAATATGGCATTCCTGAATGCGTGGCGTTTCGTTCGACGGCGCGCAAAGGCAATACTCCGCCTCCTTCCTGAGCTTCCCGCCAGTACAGCCTGTCAACGCGATGGCGTGCAAACCTAATTCCCTGGACGTCGACACCCCGCGGAGCACATTGTCCGAATTGCCGCTGGTCGAGATGCCGATGGCGACGTCTCCCATTCTGCCCAGAGCCTCAATTTGGCGCGAAAAGACCCGATCAAAGCCATAATCATTGCCGATGGCCGTGACACAGGATGTATTAACGGATAGGGCCAGAGCAGGCAACGCTGGGCGATCGAAGGCGAACCGCCCAACAAATTCTGCCGCAATGTGCTGAGCATCGGCTGCACTGCCGCCATTGCCATAGAGAAGTATTTTGTTTCCCAGGCGCAGCGCACGCACGATGATTCTACTGACTTCAGCCACCATTGATACTAGCGAGGAATCATGCAGGAGCCTCTGCTTTACAGTGATTGAGGCATCAATCAGCTCGCTGACGCGCTCTTCGAAGTTACTCATCTGCGTTGTGGATTTTTTAAGGGGTACTGTTGCCATATCTTTAACCCAACCTCGCCCTCTTTGTCCAGGCGTTGCGACGACAGGACAGAACGATAAGATATCTACGAACGAATGCCCCGCTATTGTTTATGTAAGGGCAGCCGTAGATAGACGGTCACAGATCCTTTGCGCGCGTTCATAGTCTTCGGGAGTACCGATGTCTATGAATAATCCCGGCTGCTCAAGAGCATAGACACCTTGTTCCAGGAGCCTAGGAAAAATCTCCCGTTCCAGACTTGATGCTCCCTCCGCGATCTGGCCGATGACCGCGCTGTCAAAGACATATACACCTGCGTTGATGATCCCCGGATCGATCACGACCGGTCTTCTCCACAAATCTAAGCACCCGACCATCCACTCCTATCTCGACAGTCCCGTAGCGGCTCGCATTCGGAACCCGCACCACAGCCATCGTCAACAGACTGGGGCGTTTTCTATGGAAATCAAACAGCTTGTGGAAGTCCACCTCCGCAAACGAATCGCCGTTAAGCACTAGAAACTCAGAGTCATCCTGCACAAACTTTCTCGCTAGCTTTAACGCGCCGGCCGTGCCCAGAGGAACTGCCTCTTTGGAGTATTGGATCTTCGAACCCAACTTACTGCCATCCCCGAACTCTTCTTCTATCTGTTCAGCCAGATAGCCCGTGCACATTAAGAGGTCGACAATTCCTTGGGCATTCAACTGTTGCACCAGCAGCTCCAGAAAGGGGCGATCTCCTATCGACGCCAGCGGCTTTGGCAAGGACGGTACAACCGAACGCAGCCTGGTGCCCAGACCTCCAACTAACAAGATGGCCTTCATGTTTATATGCGCCAGGCGACGAGGTCGCTTACACCAATCAACTGTGCCTCAGATTATGAGGTTCCTCGAATCGCTCTACAGTACTCTTTCCCAGTGCTCCAGCATGGCCGTCAAGGTTTGCTCAAGCGTCTGCACTGGTTTCCAGCCGGTGTCCCGGCGGATCTTTTTTGTGTCTCCAAAAATGATCTTCTCGTCGGAGGGCCGCAGCAATCGGTCCACCACGCGCGCTTCCGCTTTCACACCGGATAGCCTGATCGCTGTCTTCAGTATCTCGCCTATTTCATGCGTCGTGGTTGCGCACAAATTATAAGCCTCTCCCGGCTTTCCTTTCAGAGCCGCGAGATAGAAGCCGCGGACAGTATCGTTGACATCCAGGAACGCGCGCTGCGATTTCAAATTTCCCACTTCTATCACAGGCTCTTTCAGACCTTTTTTAATCTGCACGATCTGTCGGACGAAATCTGAGGGCGCATCGTTGGTTTTTCCCGGTCCCGTAGTGTTAAAGAGTCGAATGTTGACAGCCGGGATCTTGTAGTCCAGAAAATATTCTCTCGCGAGCAGATCTAAACAGACTTTGCTGATTCCGTACGGATGCAATGGGTGGAGCGGTTGCTCCTCCTTCACAGGAATTGCGGATGCGGGCACCTTGCCATACTCTGCACTCGAACACGCCGAGACCACTACCGGGGGACGTTTCTGGTGCCGCACTGCCTCAAACAAGTGCAGCGAACCGATGATGTTCGATTCGAATGTCTCTACGGGATCAGCCCATGAGATAGTGGGCAGGCTCTGTGCGCCGAGGTGGAATACATGTGTTGGGTTGTGATCCCGAAAATCTGTTCGACCCGTTGTCCATTGCGCAGATCGCACTGCACAAAAGATACCTTCGAAAGGCTCGGAAGCGAGTTGCACTCATGGAGACGGTAGCCACCAATTACGTTCCAGCCTTCTCTATCAAGGAGCCTCACCAGATGCGATCCGATAAAGCCCTCTGCTCCTGTTACGAACGCAGTCTTTGTCATTAGACTCCCTAAGCACAACCGTCCCGATTGGGTGGAACCCTCGGGTGAAGTAGTTCCGCCAAGAGCCCGTCGTATCCGACAGCATCAAGTACAAACCCGCCCCGACGTTCTCAATCAGCAGGTACTCCGGGAAATTCATGATTTCCCAAGCGAAACAGGACTTTGTCCCAAAATCTCAGCAATTTCCATTTGAACCGTGGCAACCCAAACTGCGCTCTTCGGGCAAGTTTCACGCCAAACAAAGACTCGATCCACGAATACTTCCAGGATAAGCGGGGCATCGGCAGCTTGCCCCCCAAATCCTCGACAACGCCATGCATCTCCTTGATCAGATCCGGCCTCTCGGGATAAAAGAAGTTGAGCCAGTTCTGAATATAGGTCACACAGGCAGCACGAACTCGAGGGGTATCTTCCAAAGAACGCAAGTAGTCAATGTGCAATTGCATGGAGCGCCACTGTGCGTTCTGCTTGCGAAGAGAATTCCCAATATAGCTGAGACTGCCCGCACCAGACGCGCGATAATAGACACGTGCGCCTGGTACAAACCGTACGCCGTCACTATTCAAAAGGACCCGGCAGAAATATTCTCCATCATCGTCACCCAATAATGTTGTGTCCCATGGCCCGGCAACCTCTGTTAGTTCACGGCTAACCAGCCAAGTGGCGGTTTGCATGTGAAGGTTTTGCTCCATCTTGCGGACCAGCCATTCCGTGACGGAGAGATCACGCCAAAGCGATGTCGGCACGAATGTCGCCCGGTAGTATCTGTACAGAAACTTGCTCCAACCACACGACATCAATGTGCGACTACTTATTAGCTCTGTCACAGCCATCTGTCTGGCGATTTTGTCCGGAGATAGCAGATCGTCGGCATCGAGCCACTGAATATAATCGCCCCTGCTCAATCTGAACAACGCATTTCGAGTAGCTGCAGCACCCTGGTTTGGCTGCGTAACAACGCGCACTCCACTCGATTCAAATTTTCGAGCGCTCTCTAGAGTCAGATCCGTTGAACCATCGTCGACAACAATAATCTCCTTAGGCTCCCATGTTTGTGCAATCGCTGAACGCAGAGTGTCGCTAATCCACTTCTCTGCGTTATGCGCTGGAACGAGAATCGAAACGAGCGGTCTCATCTTCACCTCAAGACTCCACAATCTCGGCTTGCAAGGAGTGCTTGCCACGGATCTTGCTGAAAGCTCTCTCATATGCGCCAAGAAGGTTTCGGCATGAGTACTCCCACGCCAATTCCTTCTCCACGCGCATGCGACCGAATTCACCCATCCTCTGTCTTTCCTCAGGGTGATCAAGCAGCCAAAGGATTTTGTCCGCAAAATCCGTCACGCAGTTCACTCGATCGCTATACAGGGATGCTTCCTGCGCACTGAACCTGCCTTCTTTCAGGTCAAACTGGACGATAGGTTTTCCTAAGGCCATGTATTCCATTATCTTGATCATGGTGGAAACATCATTCATTTGGCACGGTCTGTCCGGATTTACGCAGACATCCGCCGTGGATAGAATTTCCAACAATTCCGCGTCGGAAACCCTGCCGGTGAACTTAACCATATTCTCAAGATGCTTGTCCACGACCATCTTCTGAAGTCCGGCAAGCCCCGGCCCCCCGCCAACACAGGTAAAATAAATGTCCTCCCGGCGCATTTTCTTAAGGTGCTGCGCCACCTCCAAGAGGATATCCAAGCCCTCCTGGACGCTAATTGTGCCAACATACCCGATGAGATAGCGTCTGCCATGTTTCAGGGCATGATTTGGCGCTACAACTTTGAAAGTATTCAGATCCGGTCCGTTGCGAACTACGAAAACATCCTCCGGATCCAAGCCTCCGCGGTTGACCGCGATATCCTTGTAGCTCTCATTGGTCGACATCACGACGTCGCTTGTGCGAAATGTCAGCTTTTCCAACCAAATTTGAGCTTTGTAAAATATGTCGTTTCTTTCATATTTTGATAGGTACAATTCCGGATTTACATCATGATGATCAAAAATAAACCTGACTCCAACAAGCTTAAAAGGCAGCGCGACCAGAAAGATATCGTCGGGGGGATTGCAGCCCTGAATGACATGAAATCGGCGCCGCAAGTAAATCCACCACGAATACACAACCTCCCATGCCAGCGCGCAGCTATATTCCCAGACGTACCCTAGCGGGGTGTTCCCTTCCTTGGGCATTGGATGTCGGTAGATATGAATTCCCTCCAGCAGCTCATATGATCGTTCATGCCCCTTGCCCTTCGGGCACAGCACCGTCACTTCGTAGTCGGCCTTGTGAAGGGCAACTGCCTCCTTCCATACGCGCGTGTCAAAGGGTACGGGAAGATTTTCAACAACGATAAGAATCTTCTTTTTCACGCGCACCTCGCGTCGCCGGCTAGTTGTTTATAAAGGCCGGCGAGGGCGCACAGCATGGTCGCTTGCCCCCAGTGCAGTGTGGGTGTCCTATTTACAATCCCTGGAGAATAGCGACGATAATAGAAGTATCCGGTGCGGTCCTGCATATTCTTGATCGTCCAGCGCGCTATCTTCAGAGCCAATTGCAAGCCATCCCGATCGTGGTTAGAGAAGAAGACTAATGTGTCGATAGCCTGTGAACAACACTGTATATCCAACGGAAGGATCCTATGGCTGTAGTACTTTGGGGTCCCGTCTACCAGGAAGAAGGTATTCTTCCAATACTCGTAGCCGCGCATCAGATTGTCGTCAAAGCGATGGTCGCCTGTGCCGCTGGCGTAATGTTTGAAGGAGTCCAAAACGTACGCGGTATGAAAGTTGTCAACCCACCGCAGATTCGCTTTCTCCCCATACCACCATGCACCATCTGGTTGCTGGTATTGTGCGGTGTATTGCATGACTTTTTGGGCCAGCATCTGATATTCATTGTTGCGCCCGTACAGGTAAGTTCGCGCAAGCAGACTCCCCGCGAGCACGTTTGCATTGTGCACCTGACTATTCAATCCAGGGACATAACTAATGCAGACGCCGTTCCCGTCAGGGTATCTGTTCAGGTCGCAGAGGATGTGCTCACATGCGTTCACAGCGATCTGTAGATATCGCTCGTCCTTAAAATGAACATAGCCGTCAAGAAACGCATGGCCGATGAGCGAGGTCCAAACAACGGTAGGTACACCCTTGGGTAAGTAAAACGTTCTGGACTGATAATCAAAATGGTTGCCCCAGGATGATCCGCTATACCCTTTGGACTGGTTCGCGATAAGCCAGCGGAGAGCGCTTTCGGCTTTGTCCTGCCATATCTTCTCACCTGTGCTTCCGTGAAGCCGCATGAATCCCCGGGCCAGGAAGCCCATTCCCTTGCTGGAGTGAGATTTTTGAATTCCCAATAGCGGGCGAACATTCAAAGGGAACCGCCGCACACCCTGCTGCAACACGGTGCGAAGAAATCTGTTTTCGAAGGTGAACGGGCGAACAAATTTTGCGTTCAGGCCGTCGAACGTGTCATAACCCCGGAAATCATTCCGCTCCAGCCATCGAGATAGTCGATAGATGGATTCGAGCAGTTCGCTTGCGTGAGTTTCCCTCTCGACTTCCGGTTCGAACTTCTCACCAGCAAATGCCGTCGTACTTGCCATTTCCACTCCTGCGATCTGCAATTCGAACAAAGTCCACTATGGTCTGACCATCTCGTAATTGATGAGGCACGTTTCTGAAATCCGGATCTTGGTTCCCTATCACTATCGTTTGCGCATGATCGAGAACTGCATCCAAGTTTGGTACCATAAGGCGCGAGATATGCGGGATACGGTTGAGGATGAAATCGCGATTGGCGCCAACCAGACTAGCTATATTGACGTTCTTGTCATAGATGCGCAAGTCATATCCCTTGCCGAGGAGGCGCTCGATTACTTCAATAAGTGGGCTCTCTCGAAGATCATCTGTGCCTGCTTTGAAGCTGAAACCCAGGACGCCGACCCGATTGTGTCCCTTCTGCATGATTAGCTGCAGACCACGGCCGACCTGGATTTCATTGCTGGGCAAAATGGATGTAAGAATTGGAAGGTTGAGGTCGTGCGCCTTGGCCGTGTATGCCAACGCGCGCAGATCCTTGGGTAGACACGATCCCCCGAAGGCAAAACCGGGCAAAAGATAGGCCGGGGAGATATTCAGCTTTTTATCCTGGCAAAAGATATCCATGACTTCATGCGCGTCGACCCCTAGAACTTTGCTCAAGTTGCCTATCTCATTAGCGAAACCAATTTTCAGCGCATGCCAGCAGTTATCGACATACTTAACCATTTCGGCTGTTTCCAAACTTGTCCGGATCAGTGGCGCGTCAAGCTTCTCATAGAGTTGGACAAGCAGAGCACCGCTAGCCGAATCGAGCTCGCCAATCACGGTTTTGGGAGGAGCGTGGAAATCTTTTACAGCCGAACCTTCGCGCAAGAACTCTGGATTATTGCACACCCCAAAGTCATCCCCGGCTTTCTTGCCGGAATGCTCTTCCAGGACTGGGATGATCATTTGACGCATTGTACCTGGTAGGACAGTGCTACGGATCACTACCGTATGGTGTTCTGACTTACTCTTAATTGCTTCACCGATCTGTTCGCAAACGCGTCGGATGTAGGTTAAGTCCAGGTTACCGTTGGTCTGGCTCGGAGTGCCGACACAAACGAAGGATAGGTCGGTTTGGCGGATCGCCTGGCTCTGATCGCTCGTAGCCCGCAACTGCTGCGCTTTGACTGCTTCGGCCACGATCTCCCCAATATCCGCCTCAATTATTGGAGCACGGCCGGCGTTTATCAGGTCAACCTTTGCGCGTATCGGGTCTATACCGACGATTTCATGGCCATCGCGCGCGAGACACCCTGCAGACACCGTTCCCACGTAGCCCATACCGAAAATACTAATTTTCAAGTGCGCTCCTTCTCGAGTAATCGTCGCCTAAGAATGACGTGCACCCATGTCCGTTGGGACAACGTTCACGTCAATGCAGACTGCGGGTCGATTTGGTGACTACAGATTCACACAACTCAAGACGCCTGCCAGGTTAGGCCGCGTCCGATATGGTCGCTCACTTATTTGAACTGTCGACCTTGTTTACCAATCAACCTTGCTGGTCAGGCCGAAAAACCAAGACTGTCGGCATTCCAGGCTTGTCATATTGGCACACTTCCACGATGTCGAACTTGCGCTTGATCAAGTCTAGCTTTCGTTTTACGCGAAACTTGATCTTTCCAGTTCGATTATCCCCGAGATATAGCCTAACGATGAAGACGCCGCTACTCTTGAGATGCTTTGAGTATTTGGCCAACAATCCTAGAACCTGGCCGTACGGAACGTGATACATGGACTCTCTGAAGAGGATTACGTCAAATTGGCGGCCTGGCATGTAGCTAAGGAAGTCTGAACAGACGAAACTATTCTTCCCCGTTCGGCCGTTATCGCTCGTGCGCTTCACTCCTTTAGCTAAGGCAGATTCGGATATGTCGACTCCAATGTAAGAGCGATATGCGCTTTCGGCTACTTCGTTAGCCGTGTTGCCGGGTCCGCAGCCAAGATCGAGGATGTCTCCTCCTTGAGCATGTTTCTCCAGATGTGGGTAAACGCAGTCGCCTGACGTGTCGTCGATGAAGTTCCATTTGTCGCCGGAGAATTCCTGATTCCATACCGTCTTCTTGATCTTCGTTGGACCGTAGCTTAAGAGAAACCCACGCGCAAAGGTTAGCGTGCGTTGCATGATGTACATTGTGATCTCCATGGAGTTTTGCTCGACAGATGAGGCTCCGGGCATGAGATAGAAATGAGTCGGATTCTAAGAGATATAGAGACCCAGATGCGGCTCGGCGCCATCTAACGCATTGGTTAACCTCGATGACGTTAGATCAGGTGTTAACGCCTTCGCGGCCAAAGGCTCACACACACGAGAAATCACTAGTGGGTAGGGTATTACGCAAGGTGATCGACCCGCCACAGGGCCGATGTAATTAACGGAGCCACGATTTCACTGCCGAAGGATCTGTCGAGAGCCAGTTTCATTTCTTTGAAACGAGAAAAAAATACCACGTGGTGTGTGGTTTTTACCCGGTTACTCCTGTAACTTATTCGCCTTCTCCTCGCGTTCTCCTTTTATCCCTTACGTTATAGAATCGAAGTCACCATACCCAGCTTTATTGATCCCACCATTATCAGAGGTTTCCGACGACCTCGAGCCGGTGGCGTCAGAGAAAGCATTTTCGGACTGATAAAGGAGCCCTCCCCCATCATGAAACGCGCTCGCTTACTTTCATTCTTTCTTTTGCTGTTCGCGCCACCTGTGGTGACACTGTTACACGCTGGCACCTACACCGCTGCGTCCTGTAACCAGAGCGATGTGAATGCGGTTATCAACGGCCCAACGCATACGGCGGGCGCGGGCGATACAATTCAAATTCCTTCCGGAAGATGCACATGGACCAGCGGGATCACAGTGACCGCGAATATCACAATCTTAGGGTCCGGCACTCAGAACAATGGCAGTTCCAGTTTTGGAGCAGGCACTCTAAACACGGTCATCGTCGATAATGCTGGCAGCTCTTCACCGCTTTTTACGATTGAGATTAGCTACGCATCAGGAGGCTTATTCCGGTTATCAACTCTGGATATCGAGCCGAATTCCTCATCTACTGCCTTGTGGTCCCCCATCAGTGTGGCCGGAACCTGCACGTCGAGCGGTTGTCCCAACATAAGGGTTGATAACCTCGGCTTCGGACTGACAACTCCATGGACTGAAAATGGTAACGGCACGCAGGCCGCTGCACTGATCAGAACCGATGGAGTGTTCGGCGTAATCGATCACAATTCAACACCAAGCGGAACCCAGTGCTGGTTCATCAACATCAGCCACTCAGCTTATCTAGGCACCGGCGCGAATGGCGACAATTCTTGGGCGCAGCCTGATTCATTCGGAGGAGCGAACAATCTTTTTGGTGAGAACAATGTTATCTACACAACCACGTCCGTCAGCGATGCAGAATTTGCTCCGATGGGAGGAGGCGTTGGCGGCGGCAAACAGGTATGGCGCTTCAACAAAGTGAACGCAACAGACGCGGGTTTTTATGTAGCGTTCACCTTTCATGGCCTCGATACAGACGGCAGACCCCAGGGTGGTCGAAGCATTGAAGCCTACGGCAATACGATCAATTGCGCGAATGGAAGTTGTGGCGCAGGCGTGGCAAGTTTCCGAAGCGGAACAGGCATCGTCTTTGCCAATAGCTTGAATGCGGATTATTCAGCTACCGGAGGTTGGTACAACAACATCGCAGACATCACGGTCTATCGCACGGTTTTTACCGCAAGTGGCGGATGGGGTGCGTGTGGAGGCAGCAGCCCCTATGACACCAATGACGGAGTGGTTTATTACTCAGGAACAACATCAACTTCGGGGAGCACACTGACCGACTCTTCGAAATCCTGGACGACGAATCAACTCGCTCCCGCTGGTGCGCCCTATTCCGTCTACGATGTGACCCATGGCTGGTGGGCAGAAATCGCCTCGAATACAGCGACGACTTTGACAATTCAACCCAGTATTTCTGAGCAAACCAATAGCTTAAGTTCTGGTGATAGTTATCAAATCCTGCGGGCCACGGTTTGCGCCGATCAGGGGGGCAGGGGGCGGGGCAACTACGTTTCAGGCTCAACTCCTTCCCCAGCATCGGCCCTATCGCAGGTTCTCGACCCTATCTATGAGTGGGATAACACTACAGCTAACCTCAACCATGGCAACATTGGCACCAATACAGGACGCACGATTGCGAATCGCGACTGGTACACGGATAACTCAAACGGAAGCCCGCAGTCGCAAATATCGCCCACGTCACCTTTTAAAGGCACCAGCGGTGTGGGCTTCGGGACGCTGGCAAACCGACCCACGACCTGCACAGCCCAAGTTGGCTACTTCGCTACCGATCAGGGCAATTGGAATCAGAGCGGCAACGGATTCGGCCAGGGCGAGCTTTATGTCTGCACGGCGACGAATATCTGGACGCTGCACTATACGCCGTATACTTATCCGCATCCTCTTCTTACCGGTAGCACTTCGGGTGCAACTCCTAATCCCCCAACGAACGTGGCGGCGACGGCGCAGTAATCTGCAGATACTTCGCGATCATGAGCGTAAAGCTGCTTCACTGAGCAGGGGTGAAATCTTACCAGAGAGGGTTGGGAATAGAACCATCGTGATAACGATAAGTTTTTCGCGTTCCCACGTTTGATCCGATACGATCTCAGCTACTTCTGATGGGCACCACTTACTTCGGACGGCGCGTACGCGGTTGCGACTAAATTGTCGCGCCAGCGAGGAACGATATGTAGCGGGTAGCCCAGCCACGCGAGTGGTCGAAAGAGCGGATTTGTGGGTAAATGGTGCATCTAAGAATATTCTACGCGGTATTGCGTGAAGCCGACCTTTCTAAACTGCCATTCAAGATGATCGCGACTATATTCAAGCACATGACCGAGAGCTGTTTCGCGATCTGGATATTGAAAATTGTCAAAGATGGGTCGGCCCAGCGCCATATACACTACGTTTCGCAAGCGGTAGAGATTTGGCGTGGTGCAGATGATGACACCACCAGGCCGCAAAACCTTTCGGAGACGCTCTAATACGATATAACCCGGTATCGGTAGGTGCTCGATGACTTCAGAAAAAAAGACGAAATCGAATTTAGCGTCGAAAGGCAGTTCAGATTTGCATAAGTTCCAATGAATCGTTTCCACGCCATGGTCCGCCATGTACAACAAATGCGGCCCCGGAAGGTCCGCCACAACGCCGTGGTCGTCCCACAATTTGGTGGCCATAAGTGCCAACTGCCCTCCCCCAACATCCAGGACATCGACTGGATGTGGCGGAGCCAAAGCAGCAAGTCGCTGCATGCATTCTTTGTAGCGTGAGCGATATCGTAGATAGTAGGCCCGCCCGCCAAATTGCATTTCGTCTTGACAGACATAACGCTCATACAATGAGTCGAAATCGTGAGGCTTCCATTGGCGTGCCATCCAAACCTCCTTCTCAAACAAAATACTTAACTAGTCTTGGTGCAAACACCAAAGCTGTAATATTTACTGTCATCCGGGAGAGTCGGAGCTTCGGAATTTAGTGCGCCCCGGAAAGCCCACGAGCGCCACGTGCGGGGTACGATTTTGGGGCCGGGAAATCAGGCTTCGGACCTCTCCCCATCACCCAGTACATGATTCGAGTAACACTTTGCGCCTTCGCATCCCAGGTTAAGGATTCGCGAGCGTAGGAGATGCCTTGCTGTCGTAACCGTTCGAGGAAATCCCTATCGTGTACCAGCTTGGCCAAGAGCCTTTCCATCTGCGACACAACATCGCCTTCGTTAGTAAGAGACACTTTGCAACCAACCGCCGAATGAACAATGTCGCCGGGGCCGCCAAAGTCAACGACAAGAGGCACTGCGCCGACCGCCAGAGCCTCAAATACGACACCTCCACCGAACTCGCGAACGGATGGGAAGACCATTACGTCCGCCGACCGTAACCGCTCCATGGCTTCGCTATGACTGAGCATTCCGCAGAATGAGACGGCTTCCTTGATCCCCAGAGATTCCGCAAGTTTGTTTAGGCGGTCCCGTTCCGGGCCATCGCCGGCGACCGAAAAGTGCGCTAAACCGCTTCGCAAGAAAGGAGCTGCGGCACGCAATGCGAGATCACAAGCCTTATAGGGGACCAAGTTCCCTACGAAAATCAATTCAAGTTTGCCGTCGCGCCGAGTACGGTGCACTGTGTCCGAACACAGTGAACTGCTGACCCCGTTTTCTGGCACAAAGAAAAGCTTATCGCGATAGCCCGCAAAATCGGCATATGTCTGCGATGAACCGGCGACGATCGCAGCCGCTCTGCGGTAAGTAGACTTGGCAAAGGGAAGAAATCGATAGAGACTCCTGAGATTATCGAACCACGCCTTTTGGTTGGCAGCCTGGCTAAAACCTTTGGGCCAGGGCAAACCACCATTGATCGGCCCGATCATAAAGGGTACGGATAGTTTGCGCAGAAAATAGTGGAAGACACTTGGTATGACTGAAGTCACTGGCGACAGGCGCAAGACGATGTCAAATTCCCCGGCCGCCATCCGAGTCCGCATACGCCGCCAAGCACACCATTCAAAAATAAGGTAAGAAGGATAAAGGAAAGCGGTCATGGCGCGGTTGTGGAAGTTATATTTGAAAATCCAACGCAAGCTCCAGGCATACATGCGATCTAGCCACGGAATAGTAATCGTCTCAATGGTGCGAAAAGGCGCCTGCGCGCGACGCAGGGCCCCCTCGTGCCACGTGCGACCCACCAACGTTACCGTGTGTAGCCGCGCGAGTGCTTCAGCCTGTCGATAACAAACCAGATTAACGCTGATAGACTCCGGATTGGCATCAGGCGCTAGCACCAGGATCCGCAACTGGGTCATGATATGACACTTTCCCTGCTTCGCCTAAAGGCGCGGGGTTTCCAACCAGTCCCGATGGCGGCATTAAGTGGAAAAGATATTCAAAAGCCCTTGTAGACAATATCGGGAGCAGGTTGGTTGAGCAGGACCGTGATGAGAAAGCTGACCAAGCCCAACGAGGACGCATAGACCACGTGCGCATAGCGGCTTGTGAATATGGGCCCTTCGGCGGTCCTTATCGAGAGGAGCGCAGCACGCAGAACCTCCCACAACACCAGTACCGCCGTCGCAGACAGCCAAATGAACAACCAGACACCGAGCCATGGAACTAAGCCTATGGCGGAGAAGATTACATCGATCTGTTTCCAGTCAGCCCAGAACCAGAACAGCGTGAAAGCAAACCAGCTAAAAGTCAGGCCGCGGCCAAAAGAGATATAGATGGAGTTAGTCGCCAGCTTCTTATAACCCGCTCGGCTTAAGGCTCGCGCCAAGCTTACCTGCCAGAGCTTGTTGATAGCGACACCTCCGCCCTGCAGCACGCCGAAGACCAAGAATTCCGAAGTACGGCCATGCCAGACGCCGACAAGAAAAAACGTTACGAAGAAGCAGAAGACTCCGAGGAATGGTTGCAGTGCCTCCGATGGCACACGGCGCATTAGCGCGAGTAACAGCGGGTTATAGACGTAAGACTTGAGCCAGGTTGAAAGCGTGATGTGCCACCGGTTCCAGAAATCGATGAACGAGGAAGCAGAAAAGGGACGATCAAAGTTCTCCGGGAGACGAACCCGCATGAGCCGCGCCAAGGCGATCACGATGTCGATGTAGCCGGAGAAATTTGCATATAGAAAGAGCGGATACAAGACGACCACGCGGATGGCTGCCTCAAGCTTCAGCGGCGACGGCAGCGGTTGGAACATCTGATTAACTGCATCGACGCGCACTATATCGAACAGCGTCGCCAGCACGTTTACCTTGAAGAATCCACGCACTATTCGTTCCAATTGCAAGCCGATAGTGCGTAGTCCCAGAGGAATTGGCTCAAAGGCAAACTGGTCCCGTGCAAACTCGTCGTAGCGTTGGATAGGGCCGGAAATGAATGTGGTGAAGTTGAGCATGTAGAGCAAGTAGGCACCGAGGCCAATGTGGCGCTTCCCCGGGGCATCGCCCGTTTCAATCAACACGTGGAGCACGCGAAAGAAAATGTACGAAAGACCCAGTGTGAGATAAGGGGCATCGATGAACGTGCCTTCCGGCAGAAATGCATATTTTTTTAGCCATATGTAGGCGAAGACAACTGCGACAAGAGCCCAAGCCTGCAACTCTGACCACCCACGTTCGAGCAAGAGAAGAAAAGCGTAACCCAAGAGCAGGAAGGCGGCGAGCGGCAGGAACATGACAGGGTTATGCGTAAGTAGAGCGAGGAAAACGATAGTGGCTACCAGAAGAACGATAGCCCGCCAGGCGCGAGAACGGCTCAGGTTAGACAGTATTGCCGCCACCAAGCCGAAAAGCACAAACTGAAAAGAAGGGGTGTCCATGGTTATTTGCCGAGTCTCAAACACGTACTACGGCTCGTGGTGCCTCTAAATGATGGAATTGGCCCACCCGTAAGTGCCTTGGCCAAAAGGTCGGCGATGATTCGGTGCCCCTCTGGAGTGGGATGGCCGTCGATTGGAAAATAATATTGCTCTGGGTTAGGAATTGAGCGGAAGTCAGGCAGGATGTCGATATAAGTACCACCGTGGCTGCTTATAATCGATTGTATCTCCAAGCCCAATCTGTACGGGTCGAAGCCGACGGGCCACTTCCCCATCGAGACCATGGCCGCTTGCGCGCGATCTGGCACCAGCACAGCAACAAGAGGCACTCCCGCTGCCTTTGCACGCCCCTCAATGTCAGCGGCATAGTCATTGAACTCATCGATACTGGCTTGAAATTTCAAGTCGGGTTTTGTCCTCAGGAACTCGGCGGCAGGGCCCATCAGGAAAAGCTTCACATACTCGCTCTGACTCTCGAACAAGTAGTGTTGTAACAGAACTCCAGATTCAGTATTTTCCCACCTCGTCCGAATCGCAGCTAATATCACGGGAGCAGCATCCGGAAGCGATTTCCGTTTCAACGCTTCCATCACGGTGCGAATGGTATTCCATCGAGTTCCAAATTCGGACAACGATGAATCACCTACAGGCGCATTCGCCACGCCATTGATGTCCCAAGGGGTTAGGATCCAGATAACCAGGTCGGGCTGTGCCGTAAGAACATCATTGAATCCCAGCGAGACATTTTGCGGAGTTTTCCAGGACAACCCTTCGTTGTAGAGCTCGACCTTGCGTCCTGTCCGCTGGGAGAGGTCAACGGGCAACAACGCTGCGAAAGTTCTCTCTCTCTGTACAAGAGATCCCATCGCAAAGGATGAGCCCGTCATCACAATCCGATAGGTATTCGGCATCCTTGGCCTGCAGTCCATGCCCGCACGGTGTCCGCAACTATTGAATTTATATTCTACGGGTTGACTTTCGACGCGCTTCTCCCAGCACACGCTATTTGCAATTCCCCGCAACCCGACCGAGGGGTCGCGGACGATACAAGGTGCGGGTCCGCCAAAGGATGTGCGGAATGTAAGCCATCCGATCAGCTCTAAAGAAGCCGCCAATATGCAAACTGTCAGTAAGCCAAGTGTAGGCAAGAGAATCCAGTCCCGCCACCGCAGCTTTTTCTCTCGCATGCCTACTCGGTCATCCTTGGCAGATCGCGTCACGCGGGCAATTCCTCCTTGACCGTCATCCAGCCCTGAGAGACGACCTTCATCGGCACACACTCCGGGTTCGCACCATCGATAAGGAGCTCCCAACGCGTGAGCCCGGATTCTTGCTCACACAGCTTAGTAAACCCAAGCCTCGCATAGTGATCGACGACTAGTTTGTTGCGATCTGTAGGGCGGTATACGCCAGCCAGCTTGCGAATGTCAGCGGCGCGAGCGTGCTGGATGAGCTCCCGGAGCACCATCTGTTCGACCTTGCGACCGAGCACGCGGCAGCTCATGAGCCAGGTGTCAATCTCCCACACTCCAATTTCGCCGGGACGGCAAATGACAACACTGATCATGCCGTTGTCCCCGAAGATGTCTGTGAGGCGCACTTGAAGGGTGAAGACTTCAGGATCGTTTTCCATCTCGGTAACTTCAGGATCGGTATAGCGACGTGTAGTCAGGTTGAACTGATTGGATTTATTGATGAGTTGCGCGATGCGGGCCCGTCCGATTACATCGAACGGCTGAAAGGTAATAGTCATGTTCAGCGATGCTAGGTAGGCATCGACACCGCCCACTTGTCTTTGGAGACTGGCGCGTTTGGCGTTGTCCTGATAGAAGCCGGCACGTTTTATATCCTCGTCGGCAAATGCCACGGACTCAAAGTATCCGGCCGCGGCAAGCGTTCTGGCAAAGTAAGCCGGATCCTCAGGCAGCTCAGGCACTGCCACCTGTGGCAGCAACTTGCGCACCAGCCCACGCTCTAGTGGGCTATCGTCAAGAAAGACGAGGGAGTCCAATCCAAGCGACAGTTCATCGGCTATGGCCCTGAGGTTGCTAGCCTTGTCGTTCCAGTTGGCCTGAAAAACAGAGATGTGTTCGAGCTTGAGTAGCATTTCCGGATGCTTGAGAAAAGGCTCCCGCGCGACGTCATCGGTATTTTTCGAGGAAACGGCAAGGACTATTCCGCGGTTGCGCAGATCCAGCGCCAGCCTCTGAACGGCCAGATGTGCCTCGCCGAGGGCGTCACCCTGGGCGACCTTTATCCCTTCCAGCCCGTCGTCGCCGATGATACCACCCCAGACGGTATCGTCCAGGTCGAGAACCAAGACCTTTTTGCTCTTGCCCAGCAACGCCGCAATGGTACGTGCAACATGGTCGCAATACAGCGGGATAAATTCGTCGGAGAAGGAGAACTTCCCCATATTCCATAATTGCGCGTTGTGCCAATTGGCGAGGCCAACCGTTTCAGCGAGGCCGGCAATATCGATAAGCACGTCACCTGAGCTGAGGACATGTTCTGCCAATTCGCGGTTAACGTTGTCTATAAGGCTCCTCATTGTTCCCGGCAACGCGCGGTCAAGACTGCCAAAGAGCGGTTCCACGGGCCGAGCCACAGTCTGGAAAATGCAAACCGCACTTGAATGAGACTTAATACCATCACGGAGGGTCTGGAGGTAACCCATGACTCCCTTCACCGTGGCCGCCGAACCCTCGATGTCGCCCAACGAAAGATTCAACGGTAGCGCACGATAGTCCAGCGCTAAGAGCGTCGCATCTGGCTTTGAACTATTGACTTTGGAGTCCGGCGTCAGAGCCTCCTGCGCTACCTGATCGTAGGACGGCTGGATCACATCGAGCACTATGCCATGCCGCGCAGCGCTTGCTACTAGCGCGGGTACAATGAAGTCGATTGTCGAATTGCTGAGCACCGCAAGACGAAAAGGCGCGAGCGGCTCCAGAGACTTGCCCTCTGAGCGCGCATTGCCCATGACCCTTGCCAGTCTCGTCAGCTGGTTCAGATCCAGGCCATGCGCAGACAACGACCGCACCTCCGATCCCAGGTTGTTTTCAGCGAGATCCAGTTTCTTCAGCTTCGCAGAAAACTCCCGCGGCGCGGGCAGGAGCCATAGCAATTCAGAGTACAACCCATTCATGGTACAGATAACCGTCCTTCTCCCTTCAGGAAAAGCACAGAAGGTATGGTCAGCGCGTAGTGCTAGGCGCGCCCTGCGATAAGCGCCACGAGGTCGCCTACATTTTCGAGCTTGCCGATCTCTGACGTAGAAAACTTGATCTTGAATGCTTTCTCCACAGTGACCATCAGTCGAATGTGAGTCAGGCTATCCCAGCCGTCGACGTCTCTCGCAGAAAGCTCCGGAGTGACTTTAATAGAATCTTCGTCAAAGACATCTTCAAATATCTTCGACAAGCGGGCATATATCTGTACCTCATCCATGCTGGAAAACCCTCCGAAGGCGGTAGAGAGCTGATCGCGAGCCGAGCCACGAGGTCGCTGGAAGGATTTGTCGGACGACTTGGAGCGCCTGGGCCAATGTGCGTCATACATTACCGCTCTGGAAATCGACTTTCGTTGGCCATCTGCTCGCCCTCCGTTCGTCGATATACTCTTTAATCATTTCGTCCAAGTAGCTTCGCGCTCAGAAATGCCATCCCCGCAACTTCTTGTGTAGATGGGGAAACTCCGGCAACAGTACCCGCGAACTGATCCCGTTTCGCCATTGCATGATCTGGCTCGTCCTGACGCATAAGATATGACTCAAACATGTGTATGTGGTCTCGTACCACCTTACCAAACACGATTTCCAACTCGTGCTGCGGCAATCAGCCGAAGAGCACACGCATTGCCACGCTCCGCTATCCTGCTTCGCCTAAGAACTTGTTGAAAAACGATTTTCGGAGGCTATTTCAAGGTGCGAATGAGTGATAGGAAATGTATGCCAACACTCGATCGACGCCTTGTAGGCCCATTTCAGTGCGAAGTAGATTTCGACTTCCACTACAATTTAGGGCCGTCTAACCCTTTTTCAACAGGTTCCTAAAGGTAAACATTCTTACCATTCCCTATGCGGCACTAACGCATTAGCGGAGATTGTTTGCGCGAGTGACTTCACATTCAGTCAAACCGCGACGGTGGCGTAAATGGTCTCCTCTTCTGGGGTAAGTCTATTGCTGGCAGGCGTTCTGCCGGCAGTGCCGCGGCGTGAAGCAAGAATCTTCGGCGCTTCGCTCCCGAAGAGACCGGCGGCAACGCCACTCGCAGCGACTACAGCCAACAGCAGAAAGATCCACTCCACAGTCAGTTCCCGGAAGCCTGCCTCGGTTATACTGTATACAGTCGCGACGATGATGTACGCTAGGATGAGACCCCCCATGGAAGGGTTAAGCCGGAACGCCGCTACGGCATGCGTATAACCACTTATCAAAATAAATGAGATTAGGCCCACACCCACCCAGCCAAGCTCCAAATAAACCTCTAAATAGCCATCGTGCGCTTCGTTGAGATTTTCCGGGTGCCACCACCCCACAAGGCTGCGCTCAAACTCCACCTCATTCGGGCTGATCCAGAAGCTCTCGAACCCAGAACCAAATACGGGATTTCCGGCCGCCCGAATCACGGCCTCCCAAATTATCGTTCGTCCGCTAAAATCTGAACTTCTGCCGAGCGCTCTCGTGGCAACGGATTCACCCCCGAAGAGCATTGTGAGACCTCCTGTAAGGACGACCCCGAAACAGAGCAAGTGCACTCGGGCGGGCCGGCTTCTGATCGCACGCAGACTTGTCATGAGGAGGATCACGCTGCCGAGGAGAAAGCATGCGGTACTGGTTGCTGAGTTGGCCATTTTGAAAAGTGAGATTCCGAACGCCAGTAAGATACTCTGCGCTAACAGATGCCTGCGCCGATTGGGCTCACTCTTGTCGCGAAGCAGGGCGACGACGCGCCAAACTACGCCGAGCGATACGACGAGTAACGTGACCCCTAGCGAGTTTTTGTTAGTCGTCACTCCGGTATTCATCGGCAACCCGTCGGGTGTGTAACTTCGGCCCAGTAACCAGTAGTACTTAATGAGAAGCGCAGAAGTGGGAAATAGCAGAAATCCAACGCGGGAGAAAAGACGGGAAAGAGCATCGCGAAGCCGTGGCTCCGTGACAATGACGAGCACCATCGCTAGGTCGCCGATGGCTTTAATCCAACGCTTCAACGAAGCATCCGGATGATATGACCAAGTGACGCTAACGAGGCAATACAAGAGGTAAGCCACTATCGGCCAGTTTGCTGCCAATAAAGTACGCGTGCGGCTGCGGCGGTGGATTAAGACACCGATGGCGGCAGCCGACAAAACTCCGTAAACAGCAGCATCAACAGGGCTGCCATCAAGTTGCGAATTGGCCCCGGCAAGGCTGATATCGAACCATGCCGACACCGCCCTTGATCCAACGATCCATATCCAGATGACCGGGAGCCAGAGCGCTTTGGAAGTGCGGATTGTAGTGTCTCGATCGAGGTAGACAAGACCAGCAATTCCGCAGGCGCAGATAAACGCAGCGAGTGAGGGATTCATCTTAGGTAGGCCAATCGCGGCTGAGGCAGGCCTGCAAAATCATCTGGCATCCAAGAAGAGCCGATGTAACAACTCCAGCGTAAGAAGCTTATGAATGGTCGTCGTGTGATTCTGTCCTCGTCTCGTATGACCGTCAACTATCGCTTGTACTGACTTCGGTTCAAGATACGGGCGTGAAAGAGTTCGCCGGTCGAGCAGTATCTCTTGCACGTACTCAGATAGAGCGTCTCGATACCAGACGCGAAAATGAGAGACTTTGTGCCGGCCCAAAAAAAGACGTTCGACGTGCAACGGAGAAAGCAGCGAGTCGATGCGGGACGCCCACTGCGGCATGCCGTAATCGTATGCATACTCCGCCTTAAAGGTGAATTCGAGCACTCCACGGGAGATTGGGAAGGAACGTCCGGAGACGCCGCCGACTCCACGATCCGAAGCAATCTTCGCAAGCCTAGGATTCCCATCCTGTATCAGCCGTAGGCGGATGTCGGGGCTTGACCCGTTAGATTTCGGGCCACGAAAAACGGTTCGGACAAACTCGTTATCGAGATAGGGAGATCGGACCGTCAACTGACTACTTTCCAGCGCGAGAATTCCCTGGTGGTACCAGGGAGACTGGGTAAACACCGCGAAGGTTACCGGATGCTTCCGGCGTAGCTCTCTGTAAGTCTCCGCTCCTTGGCGAATATGATTTGTGAGTTCCGGACGAAATAGCCCGTCGGCCGGCGAAGTCGCTTTGAACATGACCGCATGACGAATTATTTCACTGCCATATGTCCCGACAACTTTCGCCGGAGCAATCTGGCGGGCCTTCTCGCTTACGTAAAGGTCGGAAGCTCTGTAGACATCCACGCCACCTTCCGTCATGTAGACGCTTCGTTCAGCGTAGTGCGGAAAGCGCGACAAAAACTCCGTCGCTATTGGGATCACTTCATACGGTTGCTCGTACATGTTTGCTATTCGACGTGCAATGCGCACGTCTTCGCAATCCCGCAGCATTCCGCCAAATGTATAGCAGGGCATCGATCCTGGCTCGGCTTTGTGCCAAGCCAGAATCACGCGCGTATCCAGCCCACCCGTTAGCGCCATGCCGACGCGCTCTGTCCCCGAAAAATATAGCGGGAGATTTTGGGCGAAGACGTCTCGCAGCTCGCGATAGTAATCTTCCTGACTTAGCGAGGTCTGCTCCTCCCACTCCTTAGGATGAAAGTAGGTGGCCTTTTTGTCGAGAGCAGCATTGCGAAAAGTCCATGCCGATCCGCCGGGCAGAACGTATACATTCTTAAAAATCGTTCGGTTTTCTAAGACGCAGCTGCAAGCCACGAATTCACCTAGGCTTTTGTCGTCCACGCGACGCAATTCCGGAAGCACGGCCAGCATCGCTTTTGCCTCTGCGGCAAAATAAAAGGCGTCATTCGATTGGTGGTAGCACAGACGGTGCATACCATAACGATCGTTGAATAGTGTCGCGGTCCCGCGCATTCTGTCGACGACAAGACCGTGAAAAAGCCCGTTCAGATCTGCGAAGAACTTGGGATTTTCTTCATACGAGTGCACGAGATAGGAAGCCGCTCGCCCGTCAATGGAATGGCCCCTGTCTCTTAGTGCGCGAATCGTTTGGGGCTCCGAATAAACGTTCCCCGAAAGAAACAGTGTCACACTTTGGTTCTCGTTCATGATCGGAAGTCCGTCGGAGAGAGACCCTCTTCGAATTGCCCATCCCACGTAGATTCCGAGCGACTCGTCGATCCAGGTACCTGTCTCGTAAAAAGTCTCGTGCCGCAAGGCCTGCGCCATGCGATTGAGTTGCGCGACGGCACGCTCACGCGGCATTCTCGTTATCAGACCAACAATTCCCGGCATCTTAGGCCTCTGACACCTGCTGGACTTTATGGCCGTGCAACAAGCGCCTGAAGTCCCGAAACTTCGTAGCAACGGCTTCCGGCAAATGCTCAACGAGCTTGTGGTGTAGTCCAAGCCGAAATGCAATCTGTCCGAAAGAAGTCAACGGGATGTAGTATCGCGGCAAATCTACACGCTCAAAACCATTGACCTCCTTGAAATGACTCAAACTGTCACCGCGCTTCTTCCCGTAAGCAAATTTTTCGTACACCAAGTATTTGATTCCTCGATCAGCGCAAACGCGCACCGCCTGCGCAATTAAGGCATTCGTCGGAGCTTTGTCCTTGTGCAGCAACATCGAAAGGATATGTACCAAACATGCCTGCGTTCGAGATTCGTCCATCACCAGTTTGATGAAGCCGATCATCGTGTCGCCGACGAACGCGCCGACATAAATGCTGCGGTCGGGAAACGTCGAGGCGTAATCGCGGGCCTTCTCGATCGTCATCCCATAGTGAGGGAACGGCTTCCCCTGCCGGACCGGCGATTCGTTATATATCCCGCAAATACCTGCAAAAAGCGTTTCGTTGCACGGTATTTCGCGCAGGACAACTCCTTTTTTCTTGGCCTGCCTGGCTCGGTTTCGCGGATACGATCGAATCTGATGATTCCACCAATGATCGAACGTGCTGACCCGCAAAACGGCGAGATTGTCCCACTCCACCGGATAGGAATACTTCGGTGAGGCATCGGGCAGCTTTTGCAGAAAAGTAAAGAGATCGATTCGTTCTCCACATTTCCGTAGAGCGCCTACAAATGCCTCGGGAGCTTCAGGGAAATTGTACTTATCGCCGTCTAAATACCCGATACGAAGGAGCTTCCCTCGTATTCGAACATCCTTACCGCAGACTTCCATCGAATGTCTCCGCTTCAAAGTATGTGTCTCTAGTTCCTGGTCTCTATATTCGCGGTTAATCTGAATTCTTCCGAGGCGCCAAAGCCTTGTTTCTCGAGTTGGCCAAAAATCTTTTCCATGATTGTGGCAGTCAGAAGGATCTCTCGATGAGGAATCGGCGTAGGCGTGCCTGCGACGATCGCGTGGTAAAACCGCTCGATCAGGCACTTCAGCCCTGCCTTCATATGAAAATCGTTACCAAGAAACCTTTTGAGATTAGCCCCGAGATTTTGCCAATACTGTCCCGCTAGGATGATCGGTGGCACGAATTTCTCTGCGTAGCTCTTGTAACGCGCCCCGCGTATTTTGATTAGTGTCTCTTGATCCTGATCGAGGATGAGGCCGTTCTTGGGGCCGTAGATCCGAAACTCGTGGAGCCCCGGACGCATTTGAGAAGAAAACGTGAAGTACGCCGTCGTCCCATCTGCATCATGAATGATCACCCGTAGCTCATCGATGATTTCCGTTTCGCCAAGGGCGCGAAGAAGACCGCTGGTGAAGCCGTAAGCGATCACTTCCGGCGAATCGCCTGTTAGGAATTCTGCGATCCGGGCGATGCCGTGACTAATAATATTGTGTAGGAGCTTCCCGGGTAGTCGCCTTACCCAGTGTTGCTTGTCCCCCAAAAACGCCCCAGCGTAGCCGGTCTTCGTGATTTCATAACAATAATAACTCTCCATGTGAATGGGCGTGCCGCCTAGAAATCCACTGCGCACAATCGAGCGCATTCGTCGTGACACGTGACTGAACTGGTCATCATGACCTGCTGTCAACTTCAACCGCTTCTCATTGGCGACTGCGATCAGCCTTTGCGCTTCATCCGCCCATAAGGTGAACGGCTTTTCGATGTAGACGTGGCATCCTCGGTCCAAACAGGTCTTCGCTAAGTCGAAGTGACTTTGAGGGGGCGTCGTGATGTGTACAACATCGGGTTTGCCTTCATCGAAGAGCTCGATCAGGCTGCTGAACGCTCGCTTGACAGGAAATCTTTTGGCTAACTGCTGAGCCATCAGAGGCTCCCGATCGCAGACCCCGACGATTTCGCATCCCTTAATTCTCGCTATCTGGGAGGCATGAGCGTCTGCAATTTTCCCGCAGCCGACAATGGCAATCTTAAGCACTTGCTCTCTTCGATCGACAACTATCAAAAAATAGCTTCAATCCATCCTCGGTACGAATTCGAGGCTTCCAACCGAGTTGCTTCTTTAGTTTTTCATTGCTATAGCTCGTGCTTTTCCAATACGAGTGCCATCTTCTCCGATTAAATGCCGGAGGCAACTGTTCGTGCGACCAGACTGAATATTTTTCCCACAAGTAGCAGAGCACGTAACTGACCGCGTGTGAAACGTACAGAGAGGGGAACGTAGCGACATTCTTCTTGTATAGCCGCAGGAATTTGCGGCTGGTTGGAAGGTCGTCATCCACAACATTGAATATCTGTCCGTCAGCTCCGTGCTTAAGCCCGATGAGAATTATGGCATCAGCACAGTTATCTACATACGTCAGCGGTAGTGTGTTTGAACCACCTAAGTGCAGAAAAATCCCAAACGTCCCGATTCCAACACGACCCGTAATCCCATCGTTCCCCGGTCCATACACCTGACCTGGCCTGACAATCGCGTACGGGATGCCGCGTGTCTTGCCGTACTCGGTCACAATGTGATCTTGCTCCACCTTTGCGAAGCAATAAGCCTCTCCCCGGAGCGCCGGTGATTGTTCAACGGGACACGACTCATCAAGTACCATGCCGTGGCGCTTCCGCTGGTTGGAGTAAACGGAAAATGAACTGATGTTGACGAAGCGTTCTAGACAGCCATGGCTCGCCGCCGCCTCTAGCAAGTTTCTCGTCGTGACAACGGAATTCATGAATGCATCGGGAAAGGACTTTTCGCCTCGGCCTGCCGCAAGATGGTATATGACTTTTACATTCTTTGCGGCGCCCACACAGTCTTGCGGCGATAGGAGATTCCCGGCGGTGATCTCCATCCTCGAACCGATCCCGTCTATTCTGGCGAGCCCTTCTAACCGGCTTCTGCCTTTCGACGATCTTACAAAACAACGAACGTGCTGAAAACCAAGTTCCAATAAACCCTCAACCACTCGAGAACCGATAAATCCGTTCGCTCCCGTCACAAGCACGGGATCACTTTTGCTGATGATATATTCACTCGCCGCACCATTTTGCAGGCTTTCCGCGAATCCAGGTGAATTGTTTGGAATGGTTAATTCTGATCGGTGCATCGAATTGTCCGGGCTATTAGCCGTGCGTCGAGTTCAATTGCCTGAAGGTGTTGCGCCACTCAACGGAAATCGGCGTTGGAGGATTCTTTTCAAACGTTTCATCTGGTCGTCACGTCGCAGGAGCATAAGGTTCTTGGGTATCGTTCTATCAACTCCTCGCACCCAATTCCACAGATAGGATCCTAAAACAAGCAAGCCGCCAACGACATAGGGCTTACGTCGCATGTGATAGGCACTTCGAGATAATTCCCACAGTGGGTGATTTCCCAAAAGGTAATCTTTCCTGCCCGTATAGAGTCTCTCTCTCAGCCCTGCGTGGAGTGCGCCTCCCTGGATTCGGTGGTGTTCGAACGTTTTCTCGGGAAACGTTCGTGTCTCCCATCCTTTGGCCCGCGCGCTGAGAACCGCGATCAGATCGATACCCCCTGACCTTATTGCCGCGTAGCCCCCGATCTCCTCGAAACATTCGCGGCGAAACATTTGACACATGCCGGAAACGTGTTGGGTGCCGACGAACTCGTAGTTGTAACTCATTCCCTTTTCGCGGAAAGCGGTGCCGGCGCAACCCAGCTTGGCGCTCTCGGCAAACCGGGCCATCAGGAATTCAAAATAGTCCGGCTCAAAAGATACGTCCGCATCCAAATTGCCGATCACGTTATACTGCAGCGAGCCCAAACGTGCGCGACCCGCGTTAACGGCATATGCTTTTCCGGCGAAGTTCCGACCCTGACGCTCTGGCATTCGCAGAAGCTCAATCCAGGGATTGTGGGCCATGTACTTGATTACGATATCGTCTGTGCCGTCGGTGGAGCCGTCGCTGACTATTATCCACTTGAGGGGGCGGAACGTCTGTGCCACCATGGATTGTAGCGTCAATTCGATGAATTGAGCCTCATTCCGCGCCGGTGTGATAACTACGTAGCTTGGGGTCTCTGCCATGACGCCGGGAGGTTGGTGCTGATGGATGGACGACAAACTAGAAACGTCTAACTTGTGATTGTGGTACGAAGACGAGAGCTACCATTCTGTTCTATATCCTCCTGCCAATGGCAACCTCGCGGACGATTCGTCGTGAAGTTGTTTCACTACGCGCTTTGCCACGGTCGCTCCCGTCTCAAGGAAATGATGCTTCAGATTATCGCGGCAGCAACGAGTTCAGGACTATCGGCGTCGGTTCTGGCATGCGGCTCGGGCGTACCAGGCAACCGGCCAATGCTAATGTATTGAAATCCATGGGCGGTCACGTCGGGTGTATTGAACAAGTTCCTTCCATCGATTATCAATCGGCGCTCGACCACGCTGGCAAGGCGCTGCCAGTCGATCGTGCGGAATTCATCCCATTCGGTGACGATCAGTATTGCATCCGCGGACTGAGCCGCCTTGTAAGGGTCCTCGCAATAGGTGATTGTCGGAAGAAACTCCTTCGCTTTCTCGGACGCCTCGGGGTCATAGGCGCTGATCGTGGCGCCCCCTTCTAGCAGGGTCTCAACCAATGGAATGGAGGGGGCAAAGCGGATGTCGTCTGTATCTGGTTTGAAAGCTAGCCCCCAAACCGCGATCTTCTTTCCGCGGAGGCTCCACAACTCTTTCCGTATCATTTCGGTAAAGTGCACGATTCTCTGCTGGTTAATTTTCTCGACTTCCTTTAGAAGCGAGAAGTTGCAGCCAGACTTCTCACCGATGCGGATGAAGGCCTGAATATCTTTGGGAAAACAGAACCCGCCAAAACCGATGCCAGCGTTCAGGAAGGCATTTCCGATGCGTGGATCGAGACCCATGCCCTGGGACACTTTGCTGACGTCAGCATGGGCGACCTCGCATAGGTCGGCAACCATGTTGATGAACGAGATCTTCATGGCTAGGAACGAATTGGAAGCATGTTTGATAAGCTCGGCCGAGTTGGTATCCGTAACCAGAAACACACTTTCTTTCACATTCGGGCAGCTTTCGTGGATGGGGCATCCGAACCTCCGCTGGATAATTGGCTCGTAGATCTCGCGCATCAGTTGCGCGGCCCTGGCCGACTCGACGCCAACTACGATCCGGTCAGGATGGAGAAAGTCTTCGACAGAACTCCCTTCGCGTAGAAACTCCGGATTGGAAGCTACGTCATAATCTAACTTCCTCGTGGCGAGCATCGCCAGATGTTTCCGCAACTGAGCGCCCGTCTGCACCGGCACAGTGCTCTTCTCGACAATCAACCGGTAGCCCGAGGCTCGTTTCGCAATGGTCCATGCAAGCTCCTCAATTGCGTGCAGGTCGGCATCACCATTAGGAAGCGGAGGCGTCCCGACACAAATGAAGATCGCAACTCCCCAACTTATGGCGTCTTCAGTGGATCCGAAACGTAGCCGATTTGCTTCGTGCGTAGCTTTGATTACGTTATCAAGATGCGGCTCGAAAATCGGCATCTTACCGTTTTGTAATTGCGACAGTTTGTCGAGATCCTTTTCAGCGCAAAATACGTCATGGCCGATTTGCGCGAGACAAGCCGCTGTTGTGAGTCCTACATAGCCCGCACCAATGACCGAGATTTTCATTCTGCTTTTCTCCGGAGGGAAGGGCGTTGGTTCTAGGCGGTCTGTTCTGCAGCTACCATCAAGTTCTCTTTACTGTCCGCGTGTTTTCGAGCGGTCTTCGAGGTAAACACAATGACCTCCTCAGCAACCCTAGCCTGCTGGCTTACTGTGAGTTGCGGGAACATTGGCAAAGAGATGATTTCGCCAGCGACTCGTCTTGCCATCGGGAAGTCTGTTAGGCAGTAGTTCAGCGAGACATAGGCTTTCTGCAAATGCAGAGGGATCGGGTAGTGAATTCCTGTGCCAATGCCCGCCTCTTTCAAATGGTTCATCATGCCATCGCGGTCGAGGATGCGAATCACATAGAGGTGATACACAGCGCGAGACCAGGAGGGCTCATATGGAAGACTTACGGCTTCATTACTAGCCAGAAGACGGTTGTATTCGGCAGCGCGCTCGCGGCGTTGCGCATTCCACTTCGCCAAATGAGCTAGCTTCGCGTGCAGAAGCCCGGCCTGGATCGCGTCCAGCCGCCCGTTGTAGCCTTCCACATCGTGGTGGTACTTCTTCGCCTGACCGTGATCGCGCAACATCTTGATTTTGGCGGAAACACTGGCATCATTCGTGGTCACTGCCCCGGCCTCGCCGCACGCTCCAAGATTCTTCCCGGGATAGAAGCTGAACGCAGCCGCACGGCCCATAGATCCGGCTTTCATCCAGCAATTGTGTTTTTTTGAGAAGTATTTAGCACCGTGCGCCTGACATGCATCTTCAATTACCGTGAGTCCGTACTGTTCGGCGAGTCTCAAGATCGGATCCATGTCAGCCATTTGGCCATAGAGATGTACAGGCACGATCGCGGATACGGGCCGTCGGCTGCGACGGCTGATGATTCTGCCTGATCTGTCCTGGATACACTCCTCTTCCAAATACTGTCGCAGCATCTCGACCGACATGTTGTAGGTACGCTCGTCTATGTCGACGAATTCCGCCAAAGCTCCGGCTTGTGAAATGGCTTCCGTAGTCGCAATGAACGTATGCGGTACGGTCAATACAACATCGCCGGGTTGTACACCGCACGCCATAATCGCGAAGCGCAAGGCATCCGTGCCACTGCTAACCGCAATCGAGTGGCTCGCGTCGCAGAAGGCCGCAAATGCCTCCTCAAACTCCTCCACCATAGGGCCGCCAATAAAGCCGGCGGTGTGCAGAGCTCGACGGAACACGGAAGTGAGTTCTCGCTCAAGCTCTACATGTGGCGCAACCAGGTCAAGAAAAGGAACGCTGTTCGGAACACTGTTAAGAATGGACATTGGAACCTTCCACAGGCTGTTCGATGTAACGGAGAATCTTGGCCGGATTTCCCGCAACGATAGAGTTGGAAGGGACATCTTTCGTTACGACGCTGCCAGCGCCTACAATCGCATTCTCGCCGATGTGGGAGTTGGAAAGAATCGTGGCCCCAGAGCCAATGGATGCACCTTTCCTGATGACCGTGCGTTCGACCTTCCAGTCGGCTTCAGTTTGCAGATTTCCTTCGAGAGTCGTGGCACGGGGATAGCTGTCATTAATGAACGTCACTCCGTGCCCGATGAAGACGTTATCCTCAATGACCACGCCTTCGCAGATAAATGTGTGGCTCGATATCTTGCAGCACCTGCCGACCCTTGCATTTCTCTGGATTTCAACGAATGCGCCGATCTTTGTCTCGTCCCCGACTTCACATCCGTACAGATTTATGAATTGTGACAGCCGGACGTTTTTTCCGAGCTTTACATCGTCCGTGATGCAGTTGTACGAGTTCATAGATAAACTAGGGACCCCCTCTTGCTCAGCGATTCGCTGGCGGCCTCCAGCATCTTAACCACTCGGAGCCCGGCGCATCCGTCGTTAAACGGGGTTTGCCCACTTGAAATGCAATCCACGAAGTAGGCGAGTTCCTGACGTAGAGCCTCGACCTGCTCTAGCTGAGGAGCCCACATGTCACCAGAACGATAGTTCACCAGCAGTTCGTAGAGGCCTTCGCGATTCGTGATGTTCACTCCCTTGTCGTACACCTTTACTTTTTCGTCGGCTTCAAGATCGTTCCAGACCAACATTCGCTTCTCTCCACCGAGAAGCGTGGTTCTAACCTTTACCGGCGAGAGCCAGTTGACATTGATGTGTGCTATGACCTTCTCGGGAAAATAGAGTGTCATGTAGGCCACGTCTTCGTGGCCGTTCAGATGACTTTGTCCAGTTGCAACGATTGCCTCAGGGCTTGCATTGATCAGGTAATCCATGATGGAAAGATCGTGCGGCGCAAGGTCCCAAAGAACGTTGATGTCGTGTTGGAAAAGACCTAAGTTGACGCGAGTTGAATCGTAGTAATAAAGCTTGCCCAGGGTTCCTTCATCGAGAAGCTGCCAGATTTTCTTCACGGCACCGGTGAAGAGGAAGGTATGGTCCACCATGATTTGGAGATTCTTTTGCTGTGCCAAGTTAATCAATTTCTCCCCCTGGGCGGCATTGCTGGTGAACGGCTTCTCAACGAACACATGCTTACCATTCTCTAACGCTGCTTTTGTCAACTCGTAATGCGTCCAGACCGGGGTGACGATGGCTACGGCGTCGATCTCAGCTGACGAGATCACGTCGCAAGCGTCCGGAGTGACATTGATTCCCGGATAAGCTTTCTGTGCGCGTTTTCGGGCGGTTGGGTTCATCTCCGCTATGGCGAGCACCTGGGAACCCTCCAAAGTCGAGAGGTTCCTCACGACGTTTGGTCCCCAGTATCCGTAACCAATTACACCGAAGTTCACGACGTTTCACCGCCCTTTAACACTACTGATGATGGCCAGATGCATCGGATCGGAAAGGCGAGCTATAGGTGGAGTAGAGCGGAGGCGTCTTGACCGACAGGAGAGGCTGTGGACGCCGAACTTAGCACGCACCGGCGCCCTTAAGTACTGCACGAGGTGTGCGCATGATGATGTTTATGTCCAACCAAGGAGACCACGAGCTCGCGTATTGCAGATCTAGCCGGACCATTTCGTCGAATCTGACGCGGCCTCGGCCGTGAACCTGCCACAAGCCTGTAATCCCAGGTTTGACTTCCAATACGCGGCGACGGTGCCACGTTTCATAAGCTGCCACTTCGTAGGGAATCGCGGGACGAGGACCGACCAGCGACATATCGCCTTTGAGAACATTCAGGAACTGCGGCAGCTCGTCCAAGCTGGTTCTCCGCAAGAACTTTCCCACTCGTGTGACCCTTCGATCGTTGGTGAGCTTGTATACACCTTCGCCATTCCCGCTCGACGCTTGACGCTCAGCCTGACCGGCGATCAATTTCGTTACGTATTCTTTGTGGACGCTAGGATCATTGTCGATCTGCATCGACCGAAATTTCAGGAATGTGAAGCGCTTACCATACTGGCCAACCCGTTGCTGTCTAAAAAAAACAGGGCCTTTAGATGACACTTTGATTACCAATGCAATCATCACGAAGAGCGGCGTGCACATGATCAATGCCAGTCCGCTGCCGGCAATATCCATCATCCGCTTTGTACCCAACAGGGACCGCCGGCCGTTGTCGCGGCTCGACAGGTCAGGGTACAAGGCCGGATTGCTTGGACGCCCAGAAATGTCATGATCCCAATCGTCGGGAAAGAAGTGGAACGAGATGCTGATTTGATTGAATTGCTCGAACGTCAAGGTGTCTCGTAGCGTGGTGCTCACCCTGATTAGGATCGTGCTCAGGATTGAGTTCTTGTCATCGACCACGATCTCTGTGAAGATCGCGCCAACTGCAGCGCGGGACTGGTACCACCCAATTACATCCGTTTCCCTGGTGGATGACAGTAGGGCAGGCGCGATACTGTCGAGGGCTTTTCCATTCTTTTCCGAACCCTGATGATTGCCGGCGTCCAGCACCATAAGCAGGAACGGTTTCCTGGAACGCTCCGTTCTTTTGCGCTCGATGGCGATCATCCGCCGAAAGGCCTCTTCGTCTCAGGACCTCGCGTGCCCCGAGCTGGTACCGATTCGAATAGAAGGGCCCCTAGGTTTGAATCATTGCCCGAGTGTCGCAGGGTCACGACTCCCTCCTCTCGTCCCGCTCATTTTTATAGGCAGGAGCAAAAGCACATATCGATTGTCCGTTTGTTGGGAATTGCGCGTTAACTGCTTTGGACAGACGCTGAAGATATCTGATTAGTTTGGAGTGAATTACTCAATCGACACGTCATTCGGCCGTGAAGTCTGCGGGTGGACGGTAGTAATAGTCGCTTCGGGCTGCGCTCTTAGATCCGTTCAACAACGCACCAATCAGTTTTTTAGGCTCGATCGCTTCGAGGCCTCTCTGTAATTGCCGCTTCTCCGTAGTTCCCTGACGCGCAACCAGAAGAATTCCATCCGCCACCCGCATCCAGACGCTCGTGTCAGCCAGAGGCAGCACAGGAGGCGAATCGATGATGATCCAATCAAACCAAGCAGTCAACTGATCCATCAGTGCAGACAGTTTTCCTGATTGCAGGAGTTCCAGAGGATTCTTCGGAGCGCTGCCTGCCGGTAAAATCCAGAGACCCGGGCCTTCGAGATAGTAAATGCTCGTCATCAGACTGCGCTCGCCTTGCAGCCATTCAGAGATGCCCGGAATCCTTTCCAACCCGAACATCTGCGATAAAGACGGGCGCCGCAGGTCTCCCTCCAGAAGCAAGGTCCTTTGCTGTGTTCTTCGAGCGAGGGTGCAGGCGAGGTTGGCAGCAACCATACTCTTGCCTTCCGCGGGAATTGTGCTCGTAATCAGCACTTTCTTGAGCGGCCGGTCCCGCCGGAGATGTTGTAAGCGGACCCCCAGGTAGCGGAATTTTTCCGCGGCCAAACTTTCGTTATCTGTGAGGCATACGAGCCGATTTTCAGGAGGAACCACGACCTGTAGGGACTGGAATTGGCTGAACGCAGCCAAGTGCCTGTCATCGACTGAGAGCTCGGCGTCTGCGGGAGCTTCAACTGCCGTCGCAGCTTGCGGCACAGCTGATAGCCGGTATGATGTGTCGCGCTCTGCGCTTTCGGTCGCATCGGAGCGCTCGAACTGTGCCGCGGTTTCCCGTTCTGAGGCCGCGTGAAGCTCCGCAAGCCGCAGCACCTCAGTCGCTGCCGTCAACGCCGGCAGTGCAACTCCAGAGCGCTCGGCCTCCGATCTTTGTAACGCGTCAAATATAAGGCTCATCTTTGCTCGCGTGAACGACTACAGGCGCTGCGAAATCTGATTCGCTCGAAACATGTCCTCGCAGGACGGAATATAGATCAGGGACGACTGTTGTGGTTCCTTGGCCATTCATCCCGTTAGAGGCGTCGGTCGTTTCAGCCTCAGGTAAATGAATCACATCGAAGCGGAACTCCTTCGCTACATCTTCTATGACGTCCGGAGTCACGCTTCGCATCTGTCTTGCGTAGGCATTAATAAGGGCGTTCTCACAGATTGTGTTGATCAGCCGAGGGAAGCCCCGCGAATGGCGATACACAGCAGCAATGGTCTGCTCAGAGAACAACGTGTTCGCCTGCATTCCAGCAATCTGCAGGCGCCGTTCAATGTATCCGCTGGTCTCATTGCCATCCAGAGGGTCAAGCCGCGCTCGAAGAGCAATCCTCTGCTTGAGTTGTCGGAGTCCGACGGAATCCAGTTTCTCGTCAAGTTCGGGCTGGCCCACTAATACTACTTGAAGCAATTTGTCCTCAGTTGTCTCCAAGTTCGTCAGAAGGCGGACCTCTTCAAGTATTTCCGAAGACAAATGGTGTGCTTCGTCCACAATTAGTACAGTGGTCAGTTTCTTCGATCCGCGCGAGACTACGAAATGACCCAGGTCAAGCAGCAGCTCACTTTTGTTCTTACCGGAAGCAGAGAGCCCGAAGTCTGAGAGAATGTACTGCAGGAACTCCGCGGGAGAGAGCCGGCTGTTAAATAGATAGGCGTACTCGACGTCTTTGCTCTGTTTCAATAATCGAAGCAAGCAGCGAAGCAGCAAGGTCTTCCCGGTGCCTACCTCTCCGGTCACCACAACGAATCCCTTGTGCCGCCGAATGCCATAGTAAAGCGCTGCGAGCGCCTCGTTATGCCGTTTGGTCGAGAAAAGAAACGTGGGATCGGGTGTGAGATCGAAAGGGTTGCGTGTGAGATTGAAAAAGGCCTTGTACATTGGGCGGTGAAATTTTAACTGTGCCGATAGCTGATGGCGGTACCCGCCAAGATGGTGACAACCACGATTGCGGCCATTGCCCATCCCAGCAACATCCTCTTCTTGCTCCTTCGTTCGTCCGACAGGGTCACGATATCCGGGATCTCAGAGATCACCCTCATCGGCAACAGGGTCTTGATTTGCTTTTCACTGTGGAGGCGATCGTCCATGAATTCAAATCCACCGGCCACCACGAGGCCTAACGCCAGACCCACGCCCAATCCCATTCCACAAAATTTGAGCCGATCGGGAAAGTCTGGTTTCAGTGGCAAACTCGGCGGATCAAGCATGCGGAAACGCTCACCTTTTTGCATCTGTTCCATGCTGGTAGCCATTGCCGACTCGTTTTTCTTTTTTAATAGGTCGTCGTAATTAGCCTTGGATTGATCGTACCCGCGCGTCAGATCTGCCAACTGCTGCTCGCGCGTCGGCTCCAGATTCAATCGTGCCTGGTAATCGTTGATTCTGACCTTCAAGTCAGTAATCGCTTGCTCATGATTCGTAATTTCGGCCTGATTGGCTTGCAGCTGACCTCGCAGTTGAAACATCCCTGGGTTTTGTGCAGGATCTATCAGCTCATGTGCAACCGCAGACGCCCTCGGCCTGGCTACTATTCGCTTTGTTCCTCAAATCAGCGATGAGCTCGTCCCTCATCTTTTCGGTCTTGGCTATCTCACTCTTCAGGCTCTGAACGTCAGGATATCGATCAGTGTAGTGAGCGCTAAGATCTGCCAATTTTGATTTTAGCCTGTCGAGCTGTTGGTCAATCGCCGGCAAACCCGTTGGAGTGCCGTCGACTGTCTTGGAAGTTCCTTGAAGGGTCCGATATTGATTGATCAACGTCTGCAAGTAGACTCGCTGCTGTTGCGCGGTGTTGAGTGCATGCTGTTCGCTCTCTAGCTGCGATTGCAGGCCAGCAAGGATTTGGAGATTACTCGCTTGCTGGCTGGGCAATTCGCCTTCGTGCTCTCCCTTGAACTCTCGAATTTTGGCGTCTTGCTCGGCGAGGCTCTGACGTGCGGTTTCCAACTGACTCCCGAGAAACCTGGTGGTGTCTTCGGACTGTTGTTGGCGTGCTTCCAGATTTTCGTTAATGAACAGGTTGGTCAGCTCACCGGTGACCTGTTGGGCGACACGCGGATCGCGTGCTGAATAATAAACGTTGAATGCGGTGATCGCCTCTCGGGGATCACGCACAAGCTCGATCTGAATGTCTTTGCGCATGCGCTCGACCCTTTCATCTGGCGTGATGCTGGTGTGGCTCTCAGCATAAAGATTCACTTGATTGATGATATTGAGAAGGCGCGTGCGGCTAAGAATCTGTTGAGTGATGTTCTGCAGTCTGCCTTGCAAATCTTCGTTGATATTCGGTGTGACATAGTTTGTCGGCATAGTCGGGCTGCTCCACCAGGATCAGTGTGCCCGACTTATATCTTGTCGGTAGAATCCAGCTGGCTCCCCAGACGGCAAGCCACCCAAGAAATAACGGGATTAAAAAATAGGGGTAGCGGCGGTGCACTACGTCCAGATAGCGCTGTATGTCAAGCGGTTCTGAATTCTGTTCCTCAGGGACTTCTGGCATGATTATCTTCCCAGCGGTCTTGCGAACTGATAGGAGATGGAGACATACTCGCGGTTGGCATTCGGTGCACTGGATACAGAGGCTATATTGGCGTAGCTCTGAGACAAGCGCATGTATCCAAATTCCATCTTGAGGCGATCGTTGATCGGGTGTTGTACCGTGACAGCTCCGGAGATTGTATGTCCTCCCGGATTCGATTGAGACGCAAACTTACTTACGTTCTTGTTAATCGAATAGCTTGCTGCAGATCCTGCGGTCCACGTGCGTGCCATCTGCCATCGGGCAGACGCGCCGACGCTGTTGGAATTGAAGGCCCCCTGAAGGCCACCACCACCGCTAACGATGTGCGAATAGCGGGCGGCAAAGCCCGTACGGCGCCCTTGCCACCCCATACTCACCATTGCGGCAGGCGTCCACGAGCGTATAGGCGGAAATGGATATTGAGAGACATCGAAATATTCCGGCCCGCTCGATATTGAAATAGACAGATTAGGTGATAGATAAAGCGAGTAAAAAAGAAAGACCGTGTGCGTGAGAGTCGCGCTATTAGTTTGAGCCTGTGCCTTGCTCTCAGAACTCGGGAGGGAGCTAAGAATTGTTGAGAATTGATAGGTCACTCCAACGTACTGTGCTCTGGACAAGCGATGACTGTAGAAAGCGGCAGATCCGCGAGAATTCGAATCGTAGAGTCCTTGCGCCTCGCTGGGATTCGGATAGTGCAGAATCGTAAACGCTCCCGAAGCACCGAACATGGAATCTCTGCTAAATTGATATGACAGCGCCGCATTTGCTGAATTGTTGAGCTGGGCTGCAGTCGGAGCAAAAACGGGGTTCAGAGAAGACTGCGCCGAGCCTGATATCGCTCCCCCTGAAAGGGCATAGAGCTCGTTAAACGCAGTTGAGCTTTTACGAAGCGTATCCGTCACGCTGGCTGTCAGATGAGGGCTTAAACGATACTGAAAATCTAGAGCTAAATTCTGATCTACTTCATTAAGATAACTATTGTGCTGATAGAATGTGAACCCCGGACGATAGGTAAATGTCTCATGTAGCCGAGAGGTAGTCTGGTCGAGCATAATCGTAGGTGAAATCGTGTAGCTGACGTCGCTTATTGGCGCGGTCCCTGCCTCCGGGAGCACATTATCATCGTACGCCGTATTGAGAACCAGCGCCGTGTGCAGGTAATTCGATCGTGCTTCGGAGCCAGGATCCATCGAATAGGCCTGGTTACTTACGGGGGGTGGCGTCTGCATTTGGCTTTCATTGGCAGTGCCCCCGGGGGCGCTCGCGCCCACTTGGGGCCAGGCGGGCGTGATCGCAGCCAACACAAAACTCAAACAAACGCGTACAAGCATGACTTGGTCTCATGGCACGACGATAGTATCGCGCGGCTCGAGCTTGATGTTCTGCTCTGGATGCCTTCCTTGAATGACATCCTTGTAGTTGAAGGGGATCCGTGACTCAGCACCAGTAGCATTGGGGCGAAGGATATAAATTGCCTTCTGTTTGGCGAAATCCCGGAATCCGTTGGCGACCGCAATCGCGTCGAGCACAGTCATCCCGCGTGTCAGGGGATAAGATCCCGGCTTTACTACTTGTCCCAGAATGTTGAACTTTTCACTATTAATCTGTTGGACCATTACCGTAACTTCCGGTTCTGCTATGTAGGTCCGCAATTTGCTAGTAATCTCTGCTTCGAGTTGCAAAGGAGTTCGTCCCGCCGCCTGTACCTCGCCCACCAGGGGCAGCGAAATTCTTCCGTCAGGCCGCACTGGGACCGACGGCCTAGATACGTCCGGTTCTTTCCACACGTTGATCGATAAGAGGTCGTCAATACCAATCACAAAACTGTCGTCGTGGGGCTTGTTGACTGATGTTGTAGGGGGCTGTGCGAGCGAAGCCGTCGCGGCAGGTGCCGGGAGTCCTAAATGAGCCTCACTGGAGGCTGGCGTTTGTGCCCACAGGGAACTGGTAAGAACTATCAGGACGAATCCTAAGCCTATTGGGTGATCGGCTCTGTTTTTCATAACGACTCGTGTCAATAACCTTGGAGGTTGCCTCCCGGTTCAATCTGTCCGCCCGTGGCCGCGGGATCCAGTCACCTTGCTTTTCAGCCCATTGTCTCCTGGAAAAAGAGCGGAATCAGATGGTCTCATCTGGTACTGCTCGATCTTATACAGCAGTGTCCGATAGCTGACCTTGAGTAGGCGTGCGGCCGCTTTTCGATTCCAACCAGTCTTCTCCAGCGCTGCGGCTATCGCGTGCTTCTCGGTCTCCAACTTAACACCCTGTACGAGAGATTTAAGGGAACCAGAACCGGCTGGACCGTCGCGCGGTGACGTAAGCAAAGGCGCCGGTGGGTTCAAGGTTTGTGGCGCTCTTAAGGCAATCCTCTGCTTCACCTCATGCAGGCTCGCTAGGCTCCTTGCGAAGGCAGGGTCACCGTCTCCCATCATGAGGTAACGCTTCACGAATGTCTCAAGCTCTCGCAGATTCCCGGGCCAGGTGTGTGACTGGCAGGCCTCGATAATCGCAGGCGAAAAGTCGCGCGGCGAGAGGCCGTAGTGCCTGGCAAGCTGGTGCATGAAGTGACGCGAAAGAACCCGAAGTTCCTCTTTACGTTCACGCAGAGAGGGCACGTGAATCGTGTATGCGCTCAGGCGGTAGTAAAGATCCTCGCGAAGTCTGTTCTCCGATAGAGCGTGTTCCATGTTCGCGGTGCTGGAGGCCAGAACACGGACATCAACCTCGATGGGAGTTGAATCTCCCGGCCTAAGAAATCGTTTGGTCTGCAGTACCTGCAGCAGGTGCGCCTGCAGATCCATCGACATCTCGGTGATTTCGTCCAGTAGAATCGTGCCCTTTGCGCACAGTTCCAACTTGCCTGGTTTGGTCCGCCCCGGCGTACCATTTTGCTGATATCCGAAAAGCTCCCGCTCCAGTAGATCGCTGGGCAATGCTGCGCAATTGACCTTTGCGAACTCAAATCCAGAACGAACAGACAATTTATGAAGAAGCCGGGCGGTAGTCTCTTTGCCGCTCCCGCTCTCGCCCAGAATCAGGACCGGCATGTTCGCCTCCGCCAGTAGTGCCGCCTGGGCGCGAAGCTTTCGCATGATTGGGCTGATTCCTATGAAGAAATTGTCGTTGTCAACCAGCTCGACGTCATCGCTCGCGATTTCCCTCTCATCGTCTCCCCATGGCTGGGAAAAGTTCTGTCCGATGGCCAATTCAAGTTGGCGGTTGTCGAGGGGCTTTACAAGATAATCCCGCGCGCCTATCCGGATGGCTTCTTGTTTTCTGCCGGTGTCATCTGGATGACCAATCAAGATAATTGGTAGCGATGGACGAAGGCGGCGCAACCAGCGCAGAATATGAAGCCCGTCCGCATCCCCGTGAGGCTGGTCCAACAAGAGCAGATCCGGCGCCACCCCGGATAGCACTAGCTCAATCGCCTCCCAGGCGTTGTCGGCACTTTCACACTGCCAGTCGTTGGATTCACCGATCGACGAGAGTGAGCGAAGAACGGCAGAGTCGTGGCTGACAACAATAAGCCTTGCTGTGTCAATTCCTTTTTCTGTCACGAGTCGGCTCCTGGGCGCGGGCACCAGGGAGCAAGAAGCACTAGATGGGTTCTACGTCGTATCCGTCAATCTGAATGGCTAGAGATCTTTGCATCGCATCCACCGAGATGATTAATTTGCGGTCCCCTCTTCGAGAAACGAGTACTCCTTCGAGACCGTCTAATGCACCGCTTCGGATTCGCACGCGCTGCCCAGTTTTGAGGAATGGGTGGCAGGTATAAGGTAACCGTTCGTCGATTAAGGTCCGAACCGCATCGATCTGCTCGTCCGGGATTGGAGTGCCATACCCGGGATCTCCAGCGAATCCCAGGACGCTGTCTACACGAAGTACTTTTTGACGGTCTTCATTGCTGGGCATCAGTTTGGCGAACAGATAACAACTGAACAGTGGCAGTTCCACAGTTTTTTTTCGGTCACTCCAGCGATGAACTTCGTTGACCGTCGGGAAAAAAATAGTGACGCCCTTTTCACAAAGTCTGCTGGCCACAGCTTTTTCGTGACGAGCCCGAGTTTGCACTGCGTACCAGTTCTCGATGTTTTTCCCGGCCATTGGAGCCGGTTCTGCAAAACCAACTGACAGGCTGGTGGCACACATAGCTTCGCCCTCTGGGCACCATTCGAGAATGCCCTGCTTTCTTTTTCAAAGCGCTTTTTCTGGGGGGTCTCCGCTGTGGAGATCCGAGAGAACGTCGAGAGATCGGGGGACGATCTCTGTTGCTTGGTCAGATACAGCCGTTCAAAGCCATCAATCCAGCAGGTTGCTGATTGGTCCGCCAGTTTTCAATGTTGGAGGCAGGCGCCGATAAGTTTTCACGGCCTGCTTCCTAGTGTGTGTAGCTTCGCCCTCTGAGTCACATGTCGCATGACCCTTACTTTGCCGAAAATGCTGCTCTGATCCAGAAGCCGGTTGGGGGATCCACGAGCCAGCCGACAGACACAGCTGCACCCATGAATTACAGGGTCTGGGATTACTTGGGAAGGGGGTTGGAGACTGTTTGCCACAGCCGGTTGCCCAAGTCGAGACTCAGCGTACAGGCAGGTGCAGGTGGCTGCAAGTGGTAAACCACCTCTGCGAAGTATTTCTCTTAGCTCTGGGGCCTTTTGTCCCACCTATGGATAGTAAAACCCATGAGACGATCTTCTCATTGCAGGTTGATTTCGGGAACAACACCGTGCTGTAACACTGAACGAGCTAGCATCGCAAGTCATTGACTATACGAAGCAACGAATAAAAGAGACGCGAAGTTGAGGCATCTGAAATTTATAGCTTGCGCCTTACGTTGCCGTGTGATTATCGTAGTCGGTGCACTTGCTTTAGTACGGCATCCACCCGTATGCAAGATTGCAACCAAATGGGCCTGTTTGTTGTCGTGACTCTGCCAGGGGCGAAAGCCGCACGCACCTCGTAGTTAGCTCTGGCCCCAACTTTTTAAGACGACGTCCTCCCCCGACCGTAAGTCCTGAAAGGTGCAAAGAGGTTCTGTGAGGACAACAACGCGCGACAAAACCGTCGAGGCGGTGATTCGCGTATTCGTCGCCGACGATACGCGACTCCACACCCAGTTGCTCGCCGATGCATTGAAGCTTGACGAGTCGCTGGAAGTAGCCGGTGCGAATTCGCAGGAATTAATCGCGCTTGAGGACCTACGCAATATCGATGTCCTTCTGCTTAGCTCTGAATTAAATCGTCCCTCTGGCGGATTCCAGGTTTTGCGAGAGGTGCACGCGTCGCACCCTGGGGTCCGCGCGGTAATGCTCCTGGACTCCTCGAAACCTGAAGCGATACTGGAAGCGTTTCGTGCCGGCGCGCGCGGAGTGTTAAGCAGACAAGATTCGATTGAAACCTTGAGTAAATGTGTGCAAAGGGTGCATCAAGGACAGATCTGGGCCAACAGTCAACAAATGGGTCTGGTGGTTGAAGCTCTGGCGGCTTCGCACAATCTTTCGCCCGGAAATGCTCAGGGTATGCAGCAGCTTTCCAAGCGAGAGATGGAGGTCGTGAATACGGTTGCTGAAGGCCTGACAAATCGTGAAATTGCCAGGCGGTTAGGCCTGAGCGAGCACACTATCAAGAACTATCTGTTTCGGGTATATGACAAACTCGGAGTCTCGAGCCGCGTCGAGCTTCTTTTCATGACCCTCAGCCGGAGTTACCCGTCGGACTCAGTGGTCAGTGTCGTTGGAACGGATGGTGCAGACCAAGACTTTCAGAGCGCTTCGATCCTCGCTGGGTACCAGCGAGCTGCTGAACAGGGCGTTCCCGCGGCACAACTCGAATTGGCTCGGTATTACTGGAGCCGGAGATCTGATTCCAACGACCTCATTCAAGCCTACAAGTGGTATTTGATCGCGACTCGGCAAATATCACGAACCAGCGAAAGTGTGGCGAAGGCATTAACGATGGAGCAACTGCTCCAAGCCGAACAAATGGCCGCCGAGTGGCTGAAGAAATCGCAGAAGGTTACCTCGACGAAGGTTACCTCGACATTGATAAGAGATGCAACTGGGCGTCCCCCAAGCAAGGAATTGCGCGTGGCCTCCGACTAGATTCCTGCGCGATGACGAACTGACATTTTAAGACCACTTACAACAAACTGCACGCGATGCAAGTGCGCAGTGTTCTTGAGTCCTGACTTTCGCATTCACCCTGAGTGTGGGCGTCTTCCATTAATGGTAAGAATCGCCGTCGCATCTTCATATGCCAAAACGATCGAATACGGTGGCAATTATCGGGGGCGGCATCGTCGGGCTGGCAACCGGACTGGAGCTTACCAGGCGTTTCCCGGGCCTCTCTCTGGCAATCGTCGAGAAGGAGCCAACACTCGCCTGCCACCAGACAAGCCACAACAGCGGTGTCATCCATTCTGGAATTTATTACAAGCCAGGAAGCCTCAAAGCCCGCCTTTGCGTCGAGGGCGTGCATGCTCTATTGCGTTTTTGCCAGGAAAATGGAGTGCCTTACGACATCTGCGGAAAAGTAATTGTCGCGGTCACAGACGAAGAGATTCCCCGGCTCGAAGAGCTATTCAGACGCGGTCAGGGCAATGGGCTTGAGGGGCTCCGCATGTTGCGGACGGAAGAGATTCGGGAGATAGAACCGCACGCCGCCGGCATACGCGGCATTCGAGTGCCGGGCACAGGCATCGTTGACTACGCCAAGGTCTCTGAAAAATATGCGGAGCTCATAGGCGCGGGAGGCGGCCTGATTCACCTGTCAAGTGAGGTCGTCGGGCTTAAGCGCCTCGGCCAATGTACTATCGTCGAAACCACTCAAGGGGCAATTGAAGCACAGCTCGTGATCAATTGCACAGGTCTGCAGAGTGACCGTATCAGCCGGATGGCAAAGGCCAAACTTGATCTCATGATCGTGCCCTTTCGCGGTGAGTATTACCACATCGTGCCAGAGAAGCACCACTACGTCAAAGGACTACTCTATCCGGTCCCGGACCCGCGATTCCCTTTCCTAGGAGTTCACTTCACAAAGCGTATCGGAGGCGGAGTCGAAGCTGGCCCAAATGCGGTGCTCGCGCTCAAGCGGGAGGGATATTCAAAAACATCCTTTCACGCGAGCGACGTGCTCGAATATCTCGCCTTCCCCGGTTTCTGGATTATGGCCGCAAGATACTGGCGAATGGCCGTTGGCGAATATCATCGTTCGTGGAGTAAAGCGACGTTTGTCCGAGCGCTGCAGCGTCTCATGCCAGAGCTCAGCTCAGATGATATCGTGCCGGGCGGAGCCGGAGTTCGCGCTCAGGCGCTCGGCATCGACGGCAAGCTGATTGACGACTTTCATTTTGTTTACACCGAGGGCATGGTGCACGTATGCAACGTTCCATCGCCCGCGGCGACCGCATCGCTTGCAATTGGCAAGTATATCGTGGACATGGTTGTGAAACGCGAAGGCCATAGCGTGGTCGCACTCATGTGACTATCCTCAGGCGGAGCGGGGGGCTTCAGGTTTCGAGACGCTCAAAGCCGTGTGCGGAGTGCCAAGAAGTGTCGGTTTTCGTATCCCAACCCGAAGGGCAGCTCAGCCAGACACTCAGTTGGTGACACTCCGCGATACAGCGTTGTCTGGCGAAATTTGCTTAGGGGATGGTTACGCTTACCTGATTTGACGGAGCGCTTTTGACCCCGGAGGAGTCGACACTTTCTACGTAGTAGGTATAAGCCGTACCATTCTGGACCGTGCTGTCCACGTAAATCGTCTGGGCGTCGATTGACGAGTTCAGCAGCTGATACGTAGAGCTGCCGCCTGTTGATCGATAGATTTTATAGCCTTCTATCGGATCAGGAGAACTACCGGGCGCATCCCAACTCAGATCGACCTGATGCGCCAGAATGGTGTAGGAGGCAACACCTTCCGGACTTGTGGTATGACCCGGAGCAACAGCTAACGCTTTAATCGTCTCCGTTGAGCTGACGGTGAGTGGGCTCGTGTAGATCGCCGAAGTCCTGCCCGGCAACGATCCATCACTTGTGAAGTAGATGGTTGCGCCCGGCGTCGTATCCGTGATAGTGACCCTCTGCGCGCTGGTATAGGTTCCAGAGGCAACGCTAAACGTCGGCTTCGCCGCCGCAATGTAATAGAGGACAGTGGCTACCGCCGATGGTGAGTTATTCGTGGCGACGGCGATCGCCTGCACTCTCTCGGTGCTGCTGATTGTAAGAGGGCCGCCATACACATTCGATGAGGTCGTCGGCGTCGTCCCGTTGGTCGTGTAGTAAATCCCAGCTCCCGGCGTCGCATCCGTTATCGACACCATCTGGCTGTTGTTGTAAAAGCCACTCGCCAGAGTGAATACAGGCGTCGCCGCATAGGGAGGGATGATGGTGTACTTGGCCGAGCCTTCGGGGCTGGTGGTGTAGCCGGTGGCCACGGCGTGCGCCTTGATGGTCTCGGTCGAGCTTACGATAATTGGGGTCGTGCCAGGGTAAACCGGCGAAGACCAGCCCGGTAGCGTCCCGTCCGTCGTGTAGTGGATGATTGCGCCCGGCGTCGTATCCGTGATAGTGACCCTCTGCGCGCTGGTATAGGTTCCAGAGGCCACGCTAAACGTCGGCGTCGCCGCCGCGATGTAATAGAGGACAGTGGCTACCGCCGATGGTGAGTTATTCGTGGCGACGGCGATCGCCTGCACTCTCTCGGTGCTGCTGATTGTAAGAGGGCCGCCATACACATTCGATGAGGTCGTCGGCGTCGTCCCGTTGGTCGTGTAGTAAATCCTAGCTCCCGGCGTCGCATCCGTTATCGACACCATCTGGCTATTGTTGTAAAAGCCACTCGCCAGAGTGAATACAGGCGTCGCCGCATAGCTTAATATCACGTTGCCTGAGCTCACGCTGGCGGTGCCAGCTGACAATTGCCATGTCGCAACAGTAGCATCAATTCCCGACCCACTGATTGAGCCTTGGGCGATGTGATTCCCTGCAGCATCGATCGCCATGAATTCACCAGAGAAATGAGCGACATTGCCGGGTTTGAAGCTGAGTTCGAAACGATAAGAGCCACCAGCAGCAATAGTGACGGGAAGGTTGCTCTGACCGTTCACAAAAAAGGTTTTCCCGGCCACCTTGAGCTGTGAGATATCGATCGGCGCCGAACCGCCATTCAAAAGAGGAACCTTGCTGCTGGCCGTTTGACCGACACGCACAGCGCGAAAGGCTACGGAGCCAGGCGAATCGAGGACGCTGCCCATGGCAGATCCGCTCACAGCGTATCCGCAACCCGATAGGGTAAAGACAAAGCAGCAGGCCACTACGAGGAGTAGACCCGCTGACCCACCGTTCAGCCGGCCAATTTGAGCGGTACTGCAGGCACAATGCTGCTTCAGTTGCCAACAGTCGTTGCATGCAAGGGCAATGGATGGTACAACTTCGGGTTTTGACAGTGATGAAACATAAACGTAATGCACTAGGCTCACCTCTTTCAAACGTTCGTGCAGGTCAGAGGCGCAGGTCAAAGAGGGGAATTATGGATGGTGGTGCCTTGAGAGCCCGTAATGCCTGCAGCCCATCTTGAGTCAAGGTACCCGGCCGCAGTAACATCATTTCTGGTATCGGGAGCTAATGCGAGCTTGGTGCAATTCTTAGCGTCCAAATCCCCGCTAAATATCGAGGTTGCCCTTCAAACTGCACACTGTCCGATAAATTGTTGGCGCTGATGTTTCTTTTACACCGAGGACCCGCCTTCTTCAAGATCCCGTCGGTAAATTTGTCGTTAGCACATGATATGTCCGGTGAAGTTAGCAGGTGAAATGTCCGCTTAGCGGGCGGCGAGGATATGTCCATGCGAGAGAGCGTGGGTACGTATCCGAGGGCCGCAGTGGAGCGGGCGATGAAGGTGCAGGAAGTAATCTTGCGAGCGATGGGGAAGAAGATCAACTGGTGGCAGGCGGCGGAGATCATCGGCATCAGCGAGCGACAGATGCGGCGTTGGCGAGAGCGCTATGAAGAACACGGCTACGACGGACTGATCGACCGGCGGCGCGGCCGGCCAAGCCAAAAGCGTGTGCCACTGGCGCAGGCCGAGCAGGTGCTGGGGCTTTACCGGGAGAAGTACTTTGACCTGAACGTGCGCCATTTTCACGAGAAGCTCGGCGCCGAGCACGGGATCCATCTGAGCTATACCTGGGTAAAGTTGGCCTTGCAGGGAGCGGGATTGGTGGCCAAGGCCCGCAAGCGCGGCATACACCGCAAGCGGCGCGAACGGCGCCCGCTGCCGGGCATGTTGCTGCACATCGACGGCAGCCGCCACCAGTGGTTTCAGGATGAGCGCTGGTATGACCTGATCGTGATTCTGGACGACGCTACCAGTGAAATCTATTACGCCCAGTTGGTGGAAGAAGAATCGACGATTACGGTGATGGCCGCGCTGCGAGAAGTCATCGAGCGCAAGGGGCTGTTCTGCGCCTTGTACTCGGATCGAGGCAGTCATTTCTGGCTGACACCGAAGGCTGGCGGCAAGGTGGACCCGCATCGTTTGACCCAGGTGGGCCGTGCGCTGCGCGATCTGGGCGTGCAGATGATTCCGGCTTACTCGCCTCAGGCGCGGGGCCGCTCGGAACGCAACTTCGGGACCTGGCAGGGACGGCTGCCGCAGGAGCTCCGGTTGCACGGGATCAGCACCCTTGCGGAAGCCAACCGCTTTCTGCGCGAGCACTACGTGGACGAGTTCAACCGCCGCTTCCAGGTGCCTGCGGCGCAGCGCGGCACCGCCTTCACCGCCTGCCCGCGCCGCGACCTCGACTTGATCTTCTCGCTCCAGTTCGAGCGTACGGTCAGTCGCGACAACACCGTCAGCTTCCAGAACCTGGCCTTGCAGATCGACAAGGTAAGCTGGCGCGGCACCCTCGCCGACTGCAACGTCATCGTGCACCAGCATCTGGACGGCACTCTCAGCATGACCCACGGGCCACGCCGCCTCGGACGCTACTCCAGCCAGGGCACACCGATCACGCAGACGGCAATTAAGCAAGCTGTTGAAAAGCCGCTCCGTGGGAAAGTCCAAAAGCCGACTTTTCCACCTCGCTTGGAAATCCCGCAAACGGCGCGGGATTCCCACTTTCCAACAGCTACGACGGCGGCGGCTGGATGAAATATAAACCGGACATTTCACCTGCTAACAAAACCGGACATTTTCATTTGCTACGAACAGATCCCGTCGGTAAATTGACATTCAAAATCCCAAACAAGAGAAAAGGGGGCCATGGCTACTGCGGCGGTTTGTTGTGGCCTGCTCTGGAAGGTTCAAAGTAGAAGGAACACGTTCGGTTCTGCTGGAGGGTAACCGGGAGGGTGAAGGCAGAGCCGCGGTTCCTCCAAGGGATCCCTTGAAAACAGCACAATCCGGAGCACTCTCGATGACGTAGCTTGATCGTGCGAATGGACTCCCGACATCCACCGAATGGACGACAACCTATTGAAACACCTGAGTAAAGCGGCCCGCGGTCCCGTTACGCCATCCGCGGGGTCGCAGGTCACTGCCAGATATTCAGTTTTACCAGCTTCCGCCGTACGACACCGTCGGGCGAAATGCTCTTAGGGAATGGTCACGGTTACCTGATTTGACGGAGCGCTTTGCCTCCCGGAGGAGTCGACACTTTCTACATAGTAGGTATACGCCGTACCACTCTGGACGGTGCTATCCACAAATGTCGTGTCAGCGTCAATGGACGAGTTCAGTAGCTGATACGTAGAGCTGCCGCCTGTTGACCGATAGATCTTATAGCCTGCTATCGGATCAGTAGAACTGCTGGGTGCGTCCCAACTCAGATCGACTTCAGGCGGCGTACCCGTGCCGCTCAAGCTGATCACCACCGTACTGTTGCTCGAGGAGTTGCTCTTGATAGTCAGCTGCCCCGTCGCCGCTCCCGTGGCGATAGGATCGAACTGCACATTCAGGGTCACCGACTGACCGGGATTCAAGTTGACTGGGAAGGTGGCGCCCGACACCGTGAAGCCCGTGCCCGTCGCTGTCGCCGAACTCACCGTAACGGCCGCTGTCCCTGTAGAACTTAGCGTCACCGTCCGCGTCGCGGCCATCTTCACCCCGACGTTGCCGAACGCCACACCGGTCGCGCTGACGCTCAACGTCGGCGCTGTGGCATTCAATTGGAGGGCAAAGCTCTTCGAAACACCACCCGCACTCGCCGTCAGCGTCACTGCCTGCGCAGAGGTAACCGACGACACAGTGGCCGTGAACCCGACGCTGGTCGCATTCGCCGGAACGGTCACCGTGGCCGGCACCTTCACCACCGCGTTGTTGCTCGCCAAGCTCACACTCACTCCACCACTGGCTGCGGCTGCGCTCAGCGTCACCGTGCAACTATCGCTACCCGCTCCCGTCATCGACGCGCTGCTGCAAGTCAGCCCGCTCAACGTCGGCGCTGTGGCATTCAGCTGCAGGGCAAAGCTCTTGGTAACGCCACCCGCGCTCGCCGTCAGCGTCACCGCCTGCGCAGAGGCGACCGACGACACGCTGGCCGTGAACCCGACGCTGGTCGCATTGGTCGGAACCGTCACCGTGGCCGGCATCTTCACCGCCGTGTTGCTGCTCGACAACCTCACGCTCACACCACTACTGGGGGCTACCGCGCTCAGCGTCACCGTACAACTATCGCTACCCGCCCCCGTCATCGACGCGCTGCTGCAAGTCAGCCCGCTCAACGCCGGCGCTGGTGCAGCAGGAGAAACCGCCGAGAAAGTCGCCAGCTGCATGACCCAAGGCCCGCCGGAGGTCAACGTTGCCGTGGCATTGTTGCTGCCTACCGTCGTCACTGTCTTGTCCTCGGCAATATCTCCGTCCGGCGACGTGATGATGCGCGACGTAAATCCGCTTCCCGCTCCTCCGGTAGATGTCTGCACCATGCCCGCCCCGAAGATCAGCTCGGTGGCACTGGTCGTCGTTGCCGCACCGCTGCTCGCACCCGCACCATTCCCGCTTGCTCCCGCCGTCACATCCAGAGCCGTGACTCCTCGGTACTCCAGGATGCGCACATCCGGATATGCCGCCGCCTGGCTGAAGGTCACCGTCACCGTGTTGCTACCAGCCCTAATGTTCGGCGCATAGTAGATCGATTGCCGCAATGCCGTCCCGCTCGTCGGCCCGATCGCCAGACGGTAGGTGTTCCCCGCACTGTCCTTCACCGACTGCACCGTCGCTGTGGTGTCGTTCCAGCCCACCGCCACCACGTTCAGGTCTCCCAAGGTCTGGGCTCCCGAGTAGCTTACGCTCACGCTTGCTGTTGCGGTTTGCGGCGTGGCCGACGCTACCTGCACGAAGCTGATTGTCGCCGGCGCCGCGGGTGCACTGATGGTATATGTGGCCACGCCTTCCGGACTCGTGGTATAACCCGGAGCGACAGCGAGAGCTTTGATCGTCTCCGTTGAGCTAACAGTGATGGGGTGGGTATTGCTGAAGATCGTCGAGGAACTGCTCGGCAACGATCCATCGGTCGTGTAGTAGATGGTTGCCCCGACAGTCGCATCGCTGATGGTCACCGATTGCGCGCTGGTATAGGTTCCAGATGGTCGGCTGAATACCGGCGTCGCCGTCGGGAAGTAATAGCCCGCCCAGGCTACGGCTGATGGTGAGTAGTTCGTGGCTATCGCGATCGCCCTCAGCGTCTCCGAGTTGCTGACCATGATGGGCCCCGTCTTATATATCGTCGACGATGTCGTCGGTGTCGTCCCGTTGGTCGTATAGTAGATAGTAACGCCAGGTGTGGCATCAGTGATCGTCACCCGCTGCGTGCTGGTATAGGAGCCAGTAGCCGGGCTGAACACTGGCGTCGCCGCTGCAGTCGCCGCTGCGTCGCTGAAGCTCACAAAAACGAAGCAACAGGCAGCCATGATGAGGAGACCTGCGCGCCAACCGTTCAGCCAGCGAATTTGATTACCGCTGCCGGTGAAATGGTGATTCAGTTGCGAACGATCACTGCATCCAAGACAAATAGGCGTCGAGACTTCGGGGCCCGTTGAGGCAGAAACATAAAACTCGTA
>CAVRNK010000091.1:0-206696 GCA_963721995.1 uncultured Acidobacteriaceae bacterium
TGAATGGTGATGGATGTCGTCGATTTCATCAAGGTTCTGACGGTTACGTTTATCACGTTGTTTCCGGTCGTGAACCCAATCGGAACTGCGCCGATCTTTCTTAGTCTGACCCAGCGCTATCCTGAGTCCATCCAGAAAATTCTGGCGCGCAAGATTGCTGCCTACGGATTCGTAATCCTCATTGTTTCGTTATTGGTAGGCAGTGAAATCCTCGCTGCCCTGGGTGTCAAGCTGTTTGTCGTGCAGCTTGCGGGTGGCCTGGTGGTTGCAACCACGGGTTGGACTTTGTTGAATCAAAGCGAAGAATCGTCCGGCAAGGCAGAGCCGGCCACGCTCGAAGATGCCCTCGAGCATGCCTTCTTTCCATTAACGCTTCCTCTCACCGTTGGGCCGGGCTGCATCTCCATCGCAATTACGCTAGGCGCCCATCTTCGCCGTCAGGCAGGTGTTGGGTTCGATCACGGCTATCCGCGGCGGTTTCTGGCAGCTCTAGCGGGAATGGTGCTCATGTGCATCTCGGTGTACTTCTGTTACGGCAACGCCGAGCGGCTTGTGAGTTTGCTTGGCAAGTCGGGGACCAATATCCTGATGCGTCTCTCGGCGTTCATCCTTGTCGTGGTTGGTGTGCAGATCATGTGGAACGGCCTGAGCACGGGCGTTCAGCAGCTATTTCCGCATTGAGTCGTCGCGAGGCAGTTCGCACCTCTCGGAATTGATACACTGGCGCGTGTCCGACTCATCGACGCTGAGCGAAATTCGTCAACATCGATCCTTTCCGCTTTGGGCTGTATTCCCGATAATCCTGGTCGCGGTGATTGCGGCGCATGGGCCGCTACTACGGCTGCCCTATTACTGGGACGAAGCTGGATACTACATTCCCGCTGCCTACGATTTTTTTCGCACGGGCTCGCTGATTCCTTTCTCAACACTTTCAAATGCTCACCCTCCACTGCCGTCGATATACCTTGCGGCGCTCTGGAAGCTCTTTGGCTTCTCGCCGCTGGTGACACGTGTGGGCATGTGCTGTGTGGCAGCGGTAGCACTCACCGCCACCTGGCGGTTGGCCGTGGTGACAACAGGAAAAGAATCAGTCGCCGCTGCAACGGTCGGACTGACCGCGATCTATCCGGTATTTTTTGCACAAAGCTCGCTCGCGCATGCGGATGTCTTCGCTGCTGCGGCCACGCTATGGGCGATCGTCTTCCTGTTAAGCGAAAGCAGGTCCGGGATTTGGCTCGCTGCCATCTGCTTTTCACTGGCGGCGCTGTCGAAGGAAACCGCCATCGTCACGCCCCTAGCAGTCGCGGGGTGGGAATTGTGGCTCGCTGTCAAATTCCGTGCCAGGAACAATCTGGCCCGCGCGGCCATTCTCTGTCTGCCCGCCATTCCACTCGCTCTCTGGTACCTGTATCACTGGCACAAAACCGGCTTTATATTTGGCAATCCCGAATACCTTCGCTACAACGCCACAGCCACACTCACACCGTTGCGCGTGTTGATCGCCTTTGGCCATCGTCTGCTGCATATCACCGCGCACATGAATCTATTCGTCCCTGTACTTCTGATGCTCGCCTGCATGCTGTTGGCCCCTCTGAAGGAAGATGACGGCGGGCTACGGCGGCGCGTCTCGTTTGGCGTACAGGCGCTGTTCTATGTAGTAATCCTCGTCAATCTGGTTTTATTTTCGATTCTTGGCGGGGCCCTGCTCACGCGCTACCTGCTGCCGCTTTATCCGCTCATGATCCTGTTGTGCGTGAATACTTTCCGCCGGCGTCTGAAGCAATGGCCTGCCCTCGTCGCCCTCAGCGCAGTCGCATTTATCGCAGGACTGTTCGTCAACCCTCCGTATCGCTTTGCGCCGGAGGACAATCTCGCTTATCGCGACGTGATCCTGCTCCACCAGGCCGCGATCGCACAGATTCTCGAACACTATCCGCACTCCGTTGTCCTTACGGCGTGGCCGGCAACCGACGAGCTTTCCAAACCCGAACTGGGTTATGTGAGGGACCCGATACCTGTCGTTGCCATCGACAACTTCTCATTCGCGCAGATCCAGAAAGCGAGGGAGATCGCCGATCCCTATACCGCAGCTTTCGTCTTCTCGACGAAATATGACCCACCGCATTTGCCATTCAGTCTTGGGCGCCGAAATGAAGCCATCGACACGCGCTTCTTCGACTTCCATCATGACCTTGCGCCGGCGGTGATCGCGCGGATTCTCGACGGCTCTGTCACATGGCAGGCCGAGCGTAGGGGACAATGGGCAGCGGTGCTGCACTTCAACGGGCCGCAAGAGGCGAGCCTGCCTCAATCCTTGTATTCGGTCCCTGAGTTCGCGGGGACGGGCCAACTATAATCCGGCATGTGCAGCGTTTTTTCTGGCTTTCGTCATCCCTTTTAATATCAATCGCCCTTTTTGGTGGAAGTGCAGTTGCCCAGACCTATCCATCTGACCCGCCTGCAGGCGCGAGCGCCCAAGGACGGCTGCTGCTCATCTTGCCTTTTGAGAACCACACTTCCCAGCCAAATCTTGACTGGATCGGCGAAGGCGCCGCCAACATCCTGAGTCGCCGCCTCGATTCGGCCGGCTTTCTAACTATCGGGCGCGGCGATCGCCTTTATGCGCTCGATCGGCTGGGACTGCCACAGTCCTTTCAACCCTCGCATGCTACGACCATCCGAATTGCACAAACGCTGGACGCGGACTCGGTCATTCTGGGCTTTTGCACCCTTTCCGGGGACCAATTGACCGCATCGGCCCAGATTCTGAACGTCAAAGCCCTCACGCTCAGCCCGCCGATCCGGCAGGAGGGCGACCTCAAGAACCTGCTCGACATCCTGAACAGCCTCGCCTGGCGCGTGGCCCGCCAGATCCACCCCAACTACTCGGTGGCTGAGCAGACCTTTCTCGCCGCCGATGGCCCCCTTCGCGTCGAAGCCTTTGAGAACTATATCCGCGGCATCATCGCCGAGGCTCCCTCCGAACGCATTGTCCATCTGAAGGAATCTCTGCGGCTTGATCCGAGCTTCACCCCGGCGTGGTTCGGCCTGGGGATGGCGTACTTCACCAATCAGGAATATGACCCGGCCGCCGCGACCTTCGGCCGCCTTTCGAAGGAGGATCCGAAGGCCCTCGAGGCAGACTTCTACCGCGGACTGGCCTTCTTTTACACAGCGAACTACATGAAAGCCGAGGATGCCTTCGCCTTCGTGAGCCTTCGCCTTCCGCTGCCCGAGGTGGTCAACAACCAGGCTGTTGCAGCCAGCCGGCGTGGACGGGACAGCGTTCCCCTTTTCCAGCAGGCCGTGACCGCTGACCCCAAGGATCCTGACTACCGCTTCAATCTTGCCGTGAGCCTCCGGCGTCGCAACGATATCCAGGGTGCCATCCGCGAGATCGACCAGGAGCTCAAGCTGCGGCCACAAGACACCGAAGCACAAGCTTTCGCGAACGCGCTCAAGAATCCCGCCGCGGTCAAGGTGAATCCCGACCGAGGCAAGGCGGTTCCCGATGACACGCTGCCCCTGGAGCGCATCAAGCGCTCGTATAACGAAAGCGGATTTCGCCAGGCGGCTTTTGAGATGGAGCAGGTGGAAGCGATGCGCCTGGCCTCCCTGCCCGCGGATGCACGAGCTTCCGCGCTCGTAAAACAGGGCGATCAGTTCATGAACAGCGGCCTCACCCTGGAAGCCGAGCGGCAATTCCAAGCGGCTCTACAGGCGAATCCGTCCTCTGCACTGGCCCACGCCGGCCTCGCCCAGGTTCGCGAGCATGGCGGCGATTCCAACGCAGCTCGCCAGGAGGCTCAGAAATCTTTGGTCCTGGCGCCCAATGTGCCGGCACACCTTGTGCTCGCCCGCCTCGACCTAGAGACAAATCAGCTTGGCACTGCAGCCATTGAAGTTAGCCAGGCGCTGAAGCTAGAGCCTGCAAATGCGAGTGCACGCGGTATGAAGCAGGCGCTAGAATCGCGGGGACAGCAGGTTCCATGAGGCGTTCCGTGCAATTCGTTGTTACGCTGGCGGCCCTGATCGCGTTGGCCGCGATGCCAGCACGCACGGAAGGTTCCGGTAGCAAGCCACAGGTGGTCGTCCTTCACCTGGACGACACAATTCAACCCATCAGCGAAGAATATCTGGCACGTGGCCTCGCGCTGGGGTCTGTCGATCATGCGGCCGCTGTTCTCGTTGAGCTGAATACGCCGGGAGGTCTGCTCGACTCGACGCGCTCGATGGTCGGGAAGATACTCGCGTCGCCTGTGCCGGTGATCGTTTACGTTGCCCCGTCAGGAAGCCGCGCAGGCTCGGCTGGATTCTTCCTCTTAGAGGCGGCCGACATCGCCGCCATGGCTCCCGGAACTAATGCCGGCGCCGCGCATCCCGTTGTCGAAGGCGCGCAGATCGACGGAGTGATGAAGCAGAAGCTCGAAAACGACACCACAGCTTTCCTCCGCTCCTACGTCTCGCGCCGCGGAAGGGACTCGACAGCAGCACAGGATGCCGTGCTTAACTCGAAGTCCTACACTGAGCAGGAAGCCCAACAGCTTCACCTCATCGACCTTATCGCACCAAACGACCGCGCGCTTCTCGACGCGCTTGACGGGCGCACCATCAAACGATTCGACGGCAGCACGGTTACGCTGCACACGCGCGACGCCGACCTGCTCCCGCTTGAGCCGACTGTGCGCGAGGAGATCCTTGACCGGCTGATGAATCCGAACCTCGCCGTGCTCATTCTGGTCATCGGCGGCTTATTGATTTATCTCGAGTTCAATTCACCCGGAACCATTATTCCCGGCGCGCTCGGCACTCTGTTCGTGTTGACGGCGTTCTTCGCACTGAACATGTTGCCCGTCCGTTACACGGCGGTCATGCTGCTCATCGCTGCGTTCACGTTGCTGCTGCTGGAAGCCAAGTTCCCCAGCCACGGCGTCCTGGCCGGCACCGGCATCCTTGCGCTCGTTTTCGGAACGCTTACCCTCGTGGATGGCCCGATTCCCGAAATGCGCGTGCACGTCTCGACGGCAATCGCCTGCGGACTGGCCTTCGGGCTGATTACCGCATTTCTGGTTCGCATTGCCCTGCTCGCACGACGGAATAAAGCGATCACCGGCCCTCAGGCGCTCATCGGCAACATCGGCATCGCCCAGCAACCGCTTATGCCGCACGGACAGATCCTCGTTCATGGAGAACTATGGCAAGCCGAGTCATCCGGGCCGGCTGCCGCCGGAGAGCAGGTGCGCGTGCGCTCGGTGGACGGTCTCACGTTATTAGTTGACCGGATTCCCGAAACGGCACGCACTTCGGATTAACCGCAATCCCTCCGTGCGGCTGCGATACAATCGCTGGCGGGTGAAGTCTCATGATCGGAATTCCCGGGCTGATCGTAATTGCAGTTGTTGTCCTCTACATCTTCAATTCCATCAAGATTCTTCGCGAATATGAGCGCGGTGTCATCTTCCGGCTTGGCCGCGTGCTGCTCCCGCCTAAAGGTCCCGGGATCATCCTGGTCTTCCGGCCTCTCGACCAGATCGTACGCATCTCGCTCCGACAGGAAGTGCTTGAGGTTCCGCCGCAGGACGTCATTACCCGCGACAACGTGACTATCAAGGTGAACGCGGTCATCACCTTGCGTGTGCTCGACCCGGCGAAAGCGGTCATTGAAGTTGCAAACTACGTCTACCAAACTTCCCAGTTCGCCCAGACCACCCTGCGCTCGGTTTTGGGCGAGGTCGAGCTGGATGGCCTGCTTTCGCACCGAGATGCCCTCAACCAGCGCATCCAGACCATCATTGACCAGCGCACTGAGCCATGGGGCGTGAAGGTCGTGAGCGTCGAAGTCAAACAGGTAGATCTTCCCGAGTCGATGCTTCGCGCCATGGCCAAGCAGGCCGAAGCAGAGCGCGAGAAACGCTCCAAGATCATCAACGCCGAGGGCGAATTTGCCGCGGCGCAGCGCCTGGTGGATGCAGGGAACATGCTGGCCACGCAGCCGCTAACTCTGCAACTGCGCTACCTGCAGACACTTACTGACATCGGGACGGAAAAAAACACCACCGTAGTCTTCCCGCTGCCGGTCGAGCTGATAGCGCTGCTTGGCAAGTTTGTCCCAACGGCGAACGCGCCTGTGCCTTCCGCGCCGACTCAGCCGCCACAAGAACCGAGCTAACGGGTTAGACGAGATATGAGGTCGATTCAGGAAACGGAAGAAGAGGAGCACACCGACACAGAAATCACCCTCGGCATGAAGTCGTTGCTGGGCGTTTTCTTCGGTCTCGTCCTGATTTGCGGCATTTTCTTCGGACTTGGATACTCGCTCGGGCGGGGCAGTTCCCGGCCCACGCCAGGTTCGGCCACCGAATCGGCGGCTAAGCCGGCTCCGAAGCTCGCGCCGCAGCCCGCCGTAGCGTCGCCTGCCAGTGAGGACGAATCGGTCAACCCCGCTACGTACACTCCGGGCCCTGATGCACGAGAGCCGGAAAGCGCCGGGCTTCCTGCTGCTCCGCCTTCGCGCAAGCCTTCGGCGAGCGTGATGAATCCGGTTGCGGTACAGCCCGCTACTGACACGTCGCCCGCCGCGCCGAAGGCGGTGCCTGCGGTTGCATCGGTGCCGACGCCCGGGCTCTCCGCCGCGGCTAAGCCCCCATCCGGTCCGCCTGCAATGGTTCAGATTGCCGCCATCTCGCGCCAAGAAGACGCGGATGTCCTGGTCGCCGCGCTCAAAAAGCACGGGTATAGCGCAGTCGTGCGCAACGATTCGAAGGACAATCTGCTGCACGTCCAGATCGGTCCGTTTGCCACTCGTGACGAAGCCCGCGCCATGCGCGCCAAGCTGATGGCCGATGGCTACAATGCGATCCTCAAGTAGTTGACCGTGCCCACATCCATTCCGGTAGACCAGATTCCACGGCACCCCGAACGGCAGCCATCAAGTCTTCTCGGGTTGCAAAATCCTTCGGATCAAGCGGGGCGTGAAATGTCACGTGAGCCGTGCCCGGGTAAATCCGCAGGCTTCCCTTCTTCATCATCGACTCGGTCCCCCATATAGAAACCGGGACAACGGGCGCTCCCGTCTCGGTCGCCAGATAGAATGGCCCTTTCTTGAACGGGAGCAGCCGCCCGTCGCGTGAGCGCGTTCCCTCTACGAACGAGGTGATGTTCAGGCCTGACGACAGCACCCGAGCGGCGGACGTTACGCTGTCTTTCGCGCTCTCTACCCGGCCGTCGCGATCGACGGGGATGAAGTCTCCCAGCCTCATCGCGTAACCAATTACCGGAATCTTCATCAGCGATCGCTTGACGAAAACCGACGTTCTGCCCCCCAGGAGCGGCAGAAGGACCGGAGGGTCCAGGTTCGAGATGTGGTTGGAGAGAAAGATGTAATGCTTCGCCGGATCGAGTGGCAGCCGCCGCACGGCCTCGATGCGGATCCCGGCCGCACGCAACCCGGCGTGCAGGATCCACATTGCCCATCGGTAAACCATGCTGATGTCGCCGGAAACGAGCGTCCATGGGATACCAATGACCGCGGCCGGGATCCCGAGCACAGTGTAGACGAAAAGCAGAGTCAGAGCGGGCAGCATCGCCTTTAGCCTCCGGGCGTTGCAGTCAATTCGCGGAGCCTCCGCGGCAGCTTGTCATAGATACTGTCAAAGCCGCCATTCGAAAGAATGGCAACTACATCTTTCGGACGCAATTCCGGAGCAATTGCTTCGACGATTGTGTCTGCGTCTTTCAGCAGCATGGCCTCGTGCCCCGCAGCTTTCAGGGCGCCAACGACCGCCTCCGGATGCAGCCGCTCCGGCTCCGGGATGCTCTCCAGCTTGAATACTCCGGCGAGCACGATGCGATCGGCAAGCGACAGGCTGTCCACTAGCTCACGCTCAAAGACGTTGCGGCGCAGTGTGTTTGAGCGCGGCTCGAGGACCGCCCACAGACGACGGCCGGGATATGCCTCCCGCAATGCCTTCAGCGTCTCGCGAATCGCCGTTGGGTGATGGGCAAAATCGTCGATCATTGTAACGTCATCGACCACCGCACGAACTTCCAAACGTCGCTTGACGCTGCGAAAGCTTGCCAGCGACTCGGCGATGGCATCCATAGGAATTCCCTGCCCGGCAGCCAATGCAGCTGCCGCCGTGGCATTGAGGGCGTTGTGTGCGCCGGCCAGCTGCATCGAGAACTCTGCCCATGGCCTGCCCCCTCGCTGCAGCCGCCAGCGAGTCTGAGAGCCCTCATGTTCCAGCCCTTCAATCCGCCAGAACGAATCGGCTTCAAAGCCGTAGCGTTCCACCTTGCAGAAGGCGTGGCTCACGCACTCGCCGATATTGGGAGCGCCATCGAAGGCAACGATCCTTCCCCGTTTCGGCACCACGTTTACGAGGCGTTTGAATGCCACTTTCACCGCATCGAGATCGCGGTAGATGTCCGCGTGATCGAACTCCACGTGCGTGAGTATCAGGGCATCGGGAAAGTAATGCATGAATTTCGGTCCCTTGTCGAAGAAGGCGGTATCGTACTCGTCTCCCTCGAGGATGAAGGGCCGTCCCTCCGACAACTGAAAGCTGGTCCCGAAATTCTCTGCAACCCCGCCGATCAGAATTGACGGCCGTAGCAGGGGATCTTTCCTGCTGGCAACCTCATAGATCCAAGCCAGCATGCTCGTCGTGGTTGTCTTGCCGTGTGTTCCCGCAACCACCAGCGACTCCCGTCCTGGCAGAAACTCTTCATGGATCACCTGCGCGAGCGATGTGAAGGGAATCTTCTCATCGAGCACGTATTCAAGCTCGACGTTGCCGCGCGACATCGCATTGCCGACGATCACAAGGTCGGGTCGCGGATCGAGATTTTTCTCAGAAAATGGCTCCGCAATGGGGATGTTCAGACTGCGCAGCAAGTCCGACATGGGTGGATATGCGGCCTGGTCCGAACCTGTAACCCGATGCCCCTTCAACTGCAACAGCCCCGCGAGCGACGCCATGGCTGTACCGCAGATTCCAATGAGGTGAATATGTTTTTTCTCTCGCATCTCTTTCAGACCAGCACCGCCGGCTCCAGATAACGAAGAACCGGTTCATCCTCCAGAATTAATTCCGCCTCGATCCCCAGGGGCAGCGTGACATTGCCACGCGACACATGTCCGGAGCGCAGGCCAGTCGCAATCGGCCCCTCGAACCAGTCGAAGACGCGAAGGATGACTTCGTCCAGCAATTCCGGGCTCGCGCTCGGTGAGGTGCACTCCAGCATCTCGCCAAAAATCAAGCCGGTGACACCGTCGAACTTTCCCGCCAGCAGCATCTGTCTCAGCATTCGGTCGATCTGGTAAGGCTTGGCGGCTACGTCTTCGACGAAGAGCAGCTTGCCCTCGGTCTGAGCCGCGAAGCGCGTGCCGAGAGCGAACGTCAGGATGCTCAGGCATCCTCCGTAGACCACGCCTTGCGCGCGACCGGGTTTGAGAATGCGCAGACCTTCGTCTGCGCCCGCAACCGCCGAAACACCGCTCAGCGCGGCCTCAAAACTGGCCTCGTGCACTCCGCCTTCCCGGTAAAAGTCCGCCGCGACCATCGGCCCGTGAAATCCCACCAGCCCAAGCTGATCAAGCAGCCACGTCTGCATCGTGGTCAGATCGCTGTAAGCAAAAAACGGCTTCGGATTGTCGCGAATCAAATCCAGATCCAGGTCCTCGAGCAGGTAATTTGATCCGTAACCGCCGCGGGTACAAAACACGGCTCGTACGGCCGGATCGGCGAAGGCCCGGTGCAGATCGTCCAGCCGCCCGGCAACCGTTCCGGAAAAGAACGGGGGTTCCTTGCCCAGGGCATTGGAACCGACAGCCGGATCGAATCCGCGCCTGCGCAGCGCTGCCAGACCGAGTTCAATGCGCTCCGGCTTTGCATTACTGGCAGGCGCAACAACCGACACCCGAGTGCCGGGAGATACCGCGTATGGCTTGAGCAAGCTCTTCACCATGCCTCGCCAATGCAGACCAGTTCGGCCGGACCGGTCAGCATTATCTCCGAACCGTCGCCTGCCCAGTCAACCTGCTGCTCGCCGCCAGGCGCGCGCACCAGAAGGTGTGCATTGCACCCGCGCCGTGCGATCGTCGCTGCAGCCGTCGCGCAGGTTCCCGTTCCGGATGATGTCGTCGGACCCACGCCTCGCTCGAAGATGCGTATTTCAATCCTGTTTGCATCGATAACATTTACAAATTCGACGTTCGTCTCGCCGGGGAAATCCACGTGAGAGCAAATCTCTCGTCCAAGATCTTGCCACACCCGGCCGTATGATTCGAATTGTCCATCTTCAACAAAGATCACGAAATGAGGATTGCCGGTCGAGACCTCAACTCCTGTAACCGCCATTCCGTCGCGCAGTACGATCTCCTTGTCGCGCAGCACGGGAACACCCATCGCCGCAGCGAACTCAAACCTGGGTCTCTCAGCGCGCATCAGGCTGGAACTACGCATTCCCGCATCTGTCTCCAGGACGACGCTTTCTCCCACAGGCACCTGCTTCTGATGCGCGATCCATGCGGCAACGCAGCGCGTACCGTTACCTGAAATCTCCGCTATCGAACCGTCGGCGTTTACCAGGCGAATGCGTCCCGAACGGTCTCCCGTCCACTCCAGGAACTCGACCCCATCAGCGCCGACGCCAGTGTTGCGCGCACAGAGACGAACCGCCAGCTCGGGGTCGCACTTGTCCTCAACTATCAGGAAATCGTTACCGCAGGCGTGGGCCTTTACGAACCGCTTCATTCTTTCTTTCCGCAAAAGATCATTTTGGGGTGATGCTACCACCCACCGAGTGCCGGTCAGAACTGTAAATGCGCACGCAGGGTTGACCAGTCGAGCACACGATATTGATCAGTTTCAGGCCCTCGGGCTTCGCAGCTACAGCCTTCGCAACAGGGTCTCCGTCCGTCGTAACCACAAAATCCGCGACCTTGGCAGGGTCTTTCAGCGCCGGTTGCCACTGGTAGTAATCGGTCTCATTGATGGTTCGCCTGAGGGCGATACCGGCCCGCTGAAAGGCGCCGATGTGATCGGATGTGTAAGCTAAAATCGTGCTGTTTTGAGGCAGCAACTCCAGGGCGTGAGCATAAGCCACCTCGAAGGGAATACGGGTGCGGGAGTTCGCGATGGCCTCGTCCAGCACCAGAGGCCGGGCCCGCAAAAGCACCGCATTATTGGCGACGACGAGTAACGCGATCACCGCTGGTATCCAGTGGCCGATTGCGGGTCGGTACCGCGTCGTCCAGTCCGATATGCAGGCCACGAGGAAAGCAAGCGACAGCGCGAAGACCGGCAGCATCTCCATGCCGTAGCGTGTGTTGTACCAGGAGTGCGGCCACCACAGAGGAATGAAGATCGGAACCGATCCGTAGGCAACCGAGTAGGCATAAAACGGCAGTGGAACCCACAGCAGCAGCGTCGCAAATCCATCCCGGGCGCGCCACCGAATCGCCGCGGCCACAGTACCGGCAATCGACAAAATCAAGAGCAGATTGGCAAAGCGGAGCGTCGTCGCGCCCAATTCCGCTGCCTTTAGAAAATAGAGGGCCGCCACCGGCATGCTGTGCCAGCCTGGATAGTGCGGCGCTCCCGGGGTCGCTGTCCGCTCTTCAATCGCCTTCGCGGAATATGGGCCGCGCATGAAGTCGAGCGGATCGCCGAACTGCCGGGCGCAGTAGCCCATCCAGATGACCGGCGCAACGGCCAGCATGACCGTGAAGAGAACGAATGCTCCGCCGACCCGCGTATTCCACTGCCTGCTCCGCAATGTCTTCGCGAAAGCGACCAGCCATGCCAGGGAGGCAAAGATCCACCCGTCGTAGCGCGTAAATACCGCAGCCACAAGGACGATGCCAGCGGCGATGAGCAAATTCGCTGCGCGCTCCAGCTCGGCTGCCTGCAAAGCCCTTCCATACTCAGCCACAAGCAGGACTGCCCAGATCATTTCCGCCAGGAACAGCGGTTCGTTCATCGCGGTCGTCTGCATATAGAGCAAACCGGGATTCAGGGCGAAGAACAGCACGGCAACCAGAGCGCTGCCCGGCTGAATCCAGAGACGCGCGAGACGATAGATTCCGGCGGCTCCAAATACGTACGCCGCCATCGAGGGAAACGCGCCACCCACACCTGACTGCCACCATTCCAGGCGCACGACAAAAGGAACAAGCAGCAGGTGGGGCAGGGGGAGCCAAACCGAACCGAGCTGCGTCAGTCCTGGATTGAGCGAGTCAATGATGCGCCGCGCGATATGGAGATGCGCAACTGCGTCCCCATAGAGCAGCATGATGCCGCGTGAATAGCTGAATGAAAGCGCGAATAGCGAAACCAGCAGGGCGCTCCAGGCGACGATGAAGGTCTCACCGCGCAGCTTGAGTCTCTGCGTTTCAGCGTCAGTCAAGATGCGAGAGTTCGCGGAAGAGCGCAAAGCGTTCGTCAATCTCCGTCGGATCGAGCTGTTGCAGGCGTTCGGTGCCGAAGCGCTCCACGGCGAACGAGCCCATCACCCCGCCATAGAACATCGCCTTCTTGAAGACCGCCGGGGTCAGCTCCTTCTGTGAGGCAAGATACCCGAAGAAACCGCCTGCAAATGAGTCACCCGCACCCGTGGGATCGACGACCTCGGCGAGGGGAAGGGCAGGCGCACGGAAAGGTAAGAGTGTCCGGCGGCCGTCGCCTTCAAACGAGCGGTGGCTGAAAAACGCCGTCGCTCCGAATTCGCCGTGCTTCACGATCAGGCTCTTCGGCCCCATGGCAAGAATCTTTTCCGCGGCTTGAACCAGATTCGCGTCTTTCGCCAGCAGTTTTGCTTCGCCATCGTTGATCAGCAATCCGTCCAGGCCGTGGAGAACGCGCTCCAGGTTTTCGCGATGATCGTTGATCCAGTAATTCATCGTGTCGCCGCAGACCAGCTTTGCCCTGGGCATCTTGCTGCATACATCGGCCTGCAGTACCGGATCGATGTTAGCCAGAAAGAGATACTCGCTGTCCTGGTATTCGGCGGGAATTTTGGGAGTGAAGCTTTGAAAGACATTGAGTTCGGTGTTCAGAGTCTGTGCTTCATTCAGATTTCTCAGGTAAGACCCGCTCCAGAAAAAGCTCTTGCCTGTTGTGTGCTCGATGCCACGCGTGTCGATACCGCGCCGGGTCAAGATGGCTTCGTGCTCCGCGGTAAAGTCTTCTCCGACGACCGCAATCACGCGCACGTCGGTAAAGTAGCTGGCAGCGAGCGCAAAATGAGTGGCCGCTCCGCCGACGCAACGTTCCGCGCGTCCGGAGGGTGTCTCAATTGTGTCGAATGCAACACTGCCTACGACTAGAATCGCCATCCACTATCCTTTCGCGGTTACGGTGAGATATTTGCCGATCAGCAGATCCAGCCGCTCTCGGGTGGCCTCAGGGATTGCAGCCGGACTGGTGAGAATCGCGTACTTCAGAGCGGACGCGCAGGCGCAGCTTCTTTCCGCGGGCATCGCCGCCACTGCGGCCTTGACCACCCTGCAGGCGTTGGCAGCGTTCTGATTCAAGACTGCGACAATCTGCTCGACGGTCACGTCATCGTGTCCCTCATGCCAGCAGTCGTAATCGGTCACCATGGCCATTGTCGCGTAGCAGATCTCAGCTTCTCGGGCCAGCTTGGCCTCTTGCAAGTTGGTCATGCCGATCACGTCGGCACCCCAGCTGCGATACAGATTCGACTCTGCTCGCGTGGAAAACTGCGGGCCCTCCATGCAGACATAGGTTCCGCCGGATTTGCCGACCAGTCCTTCCGACTCGCAAGCCCCAACCAGAGTCCGCGCAACGACCGCGCAGACGGGATCGCCGAATGCTACGTGACCGACGATGCCGTCGCCGAAGAAGGTTGAGACACGCTTCGTCGTCCGGTCGATGAACTGGTCAGGGATGACGAAGTCGGTGGGTTTGTGCTCTTCCTTGAGCGACCCGACGGCAGAGACGGAGAGGATCCGCTCCACTCCGAGCTTCTTGAATGCGTAGATGTTGGCGCGAAAGTTGAGTTCCGAGGGCAGCAACTTGTGCCCTCTGCCGTGCCGCGCCAGAAAAGCGACCTTGCGCCCCTCAAGTTCGCCCAGGACAAAGGCGTCGCTCGGCTCGCCGAAAGGGGTCTCCACGTGCACTTCGCGCACAGAGGTGAGTCCGGGCATGGCGTACAGGCCGCTGCCTCCGATAATTCCAATTTCTGCCTGTTGCAATCTGTTCTCCGACTGAAGGTTCGCGAATGAGTGAAAATATGCAGAAACTTCAGTATAAACGGGCTGCGCCATGCGGTATCGCCGCGCGCAGCAACCCGCATCCGGCGAAGAAGTTCAGCATGCTGCCGGTCAGGGCGTGGCTGGGCCGTGCGAGAGCAATTGCCTGGTTCTGGTCATTGCCCTGCTGGGCGCCCATCATCAGAAATTCGAGCTTGCGGGCAAGCGTCAGATCGAAGCTCTCGCTCACGAAGACGGACCTGCCAGTCGTCGAGATGAGCACTGGGCCTTCGTTTGTCTTGAAAACCTGTTCGCTTTCGTCGGACTCGGCCTGCGCGTCACGCTTTACCGCAGAGTATTGTTTCCCCAGCTCGTCGGCATACATCCTGGCAAAAGCCGCGGCGGCTTCCGCAGACTTCCACTGCGAGAGATAAAGCAGGGAGATGGAGGCGGTTGAGTCCTTGTTCGGCGCGTCCTTTTTCTGAACCGCGTAATAGACCCCGCCCGCCCATGACTGGGTTAGAGCAGCGGCGGTCTGGGGTCCGCCAAAGAGCTCGGCCAGAATGCGCACATCGAGCTGGCCCATTACGCCAATATCATAGGGAGAGTATTCCGCATCAAGCAGGGGATGAACATCCGGCATCTTCAGCAGCGGCACCTTGACTCGAGCCTCGTAAGCGCGGGGATTCATGATCTCGAAGCTGGTTGCCGGCGGACGATCGAGCACACCAGCGAAGGCTCCGGATGGTCCCTTGTCCTGCAGTAGATCCACTTCGAACTTCAACCCCTCTCGATACGGGAAGAGCAACGCCTCCTGCAGCAGGAGCGGCGCCCTCTCCAGCACGGGAGAATCGGCATCCACACTCTGCTCGTCAGCCTTTGCCTTCACCAGGTCCGGCTGGGTGATGATGCTCTGGCCCATCGGCTTGAGGCTATAGTCAACGAGCACGGCCATCGCCTGGCCCTCGAGCACTGCTTCCCGCGCGGTGTCCTGCTCGTCAGTCGCGATGTGCTGATTGTCTTCGGCTACATTGTGCGACAGGTCGTCGTTGCTCTGGTCTTCCCACTTATCCAGGTTCACTCGCTGGTCTTGCAGGGCGTGCGTTAACTCGTGCGCCAGAACAGGCTTTTGCGTGTCCGGCTCGATCCAGTCGAGCAGGTTTACGGTCTTGGTCTTGCTGTCGTAGTAACCCGCGACCTGTTCCTTCAGCAGGCTCACAAGAAAGGGCTGGAGATGAAAATCCTGATCGATGAGGCCGAACTTCTTCAGCACGATCTCGGAGCGCTCCATGCGCTTCGCGTCCTTGTCGTCCTTCATCTTGTCGACCAGATATTTCTCGACTGCATCGCGAGAAGTCAGGCGCCGCTTGACTTTGCTTTTGATGGCCAGCTTTGAATCGTCGGAGGCAAATTGCATGATGGTGTCGACAGAGGAGAAGAGCTCCTTCGCCTGCGCCTGCGTCATGCGGACTTCCGGTTTGGGCGCATCCTGAGCCTGTTGCGGAGGCGTCTGCTGGCCTCGCATCGACACTGCGACGACTATTGTTACCGTCAGAATGCCGGTCGCGCGCAATCTTCCAATCAATCCCATTCCCGTCCCTTCAAACTCTGCGGTTACTGCGAGGCTATAATTTTCCTAGAGCCAATACCTCAATGTCCGCCGCTCCCCAACTCGCTTACGCACCGCCAAGTCCAGCCGCTGCAACGCCGTTGGCTGCGTATCTTGTCGCCGGCAAGCCCGGCCTGCAGCTGGTGCCGTATCGGGGTGTCCTCACTCCCGGAACTTTCTCCGACTACAGCGGCGAGCTGACCGCTTTGACCAAATCGGCGGGGGGCTACGATCTCGGCTATATGGCCTTTCTGCGCGTTAGCGGAAACGACCGCGTCCGCTGGCTGAACGGCATGGTAACGAATACCATCCAATCGCTCGAAGAAGGGCGCTCCAACTACAGTTTCCTGCTCAATGCCCAGGGCCGAATCCTCGGTGATGCAACGATTTACCACCTTTCCGACCAACTGCTCCTGCAAATCGATCGCAGTCACATCGCCCGTCTTGCCGCCCACCTCGACCACTTCATCATTATGGACGACGTGGAACTACATGGGTTAGACGCATCCACGAGCGTCATTGGCATCGCGGGGCCGCAATCGGCGGAGATTCTCGGCAAACTAGGACTCACACCGCCAACTGAGAATGCCTTTGTTCAGTCCCACATCGACGGATCCGCTGTGACGATCGTGCATACTTACAGTCCAGTCGTCCCCCAGTTTGAACTCCGGGTACCTGTGGCATCGCTGCCGTCGATTTGGTCAGCCCTCACCGCTGCAGGGGCTGTTCCCTGTGGAGTCAACTCGATCGAAGCACTCCGCGTCCTCTCTGCGATTCCGCTGTATGGCGTCGACATTGAGGAACGCCATCTTGCCCAGGAAACGGCACAGACGCGAGCGCTCAACTTCAATAAGGGATGTTATCTCGGGCAGGAGATCGTCGAACGCATCCGCTCCCGGGCGACGATTCACCGCACACTACGCCAGTTCTCGCTGACCGGGAATACTCCGGCGCTGGGACCCGGGCAAATTGTCCCGCTCAACGCGGAAGGCACCGAAAGAAATCCGGTCGGCGAGCTTACAAGCGTTGCTCACTACCAGCTTCCCGGCTTCACGGGTACCCTTGCGCTCGGATTTGTCCGGACGGAAGTCCTGGAGCGCAAAGCACTCATTACATACAGCGATGGCACCGCAGCAGCGCTGGACGCACCGCCGACCATCTAAGACCCGAAGGAATCTCTTATGGCAGAAGAAAAACCCTCTTTTACCGTCTCCGACCGCCGCAAGTTCACGCTCGAAGGCGAACTGCGCGGTGAAGCCGCTCCATCCCCGGCAACCAGTCAGGCCGCAACTCCCGACGCGCTGTTCACGCCTGCGGCGGCTCCCGCCGAGCCGGCTCCCGGGCCGCGCCTCGTCACTCCGCCCATTACGCCAGCAACGGAAACTGCCGCGCTCGACGAGGAAGAGCCTCTTCCCGAGCCAACCGCCGAGGAATCCGCCGAGCAACACACGGCGTACAAGGCATCTTCGGAGCACCTCGACTCGATGCTGCGCCAGGCAAATCCCGGCATGGGCGCGTCGGCTGAGGTCACCATGGAGCACGTCATCCAGTCGATCTACATCTCCGCCATCATGGCCATGGGCGCGGCAACCGAGCCCGGCCAGAAGCCCCGCATCGACATCGTGGGCGCGCGTCAGAGCGTCGACATGCTTGGCGTACTGCAGGAGAAGACCAAGGGCAACCTCACAGAAAAGGAACAGCGCCTGTTACAGAATGCCCTCTTCGAGCTGCGCATGATGTTTCTTGAGATCACTAACGCCATCGCGCAGCAGGCGCAGAATCCGCCCAAAGGAAAAAAGTAGCCGCTTGCGGGCAGAGATCGTCATCCTCGGCAGCGGAACGTCAATGGGCGTCCCTACGCTGGGGTGCGAATGTGCGGTGTGCACTTCAGACGACCCGCACAATCAGCGCGGCCGCCCATCCATTGCCGTCCAGTGGCAAGATCACACTGCCAAGCAGACGGTCGTCATCGACACCGGCCCGGATTTCCGCAACCAGGCGCTGCGGGAAAGGATCCGGCACGTGGATGCTGTCTTCTACACGCACGCCCACGCCGACCACATTCTCGGCTTCGATGATTTACGGCCCCTGAGTTTTCGCCATCCCGGCGGCCTCCCGCTCTACGGAGACGAAACCACCGCATCTGTGCTTGAGCGCATCTTCGAATACACCTTTTCTCCGCATGCGAAGTACCCCACACGCGCACGCGTCAGTCTGCGCCGCCTCAACGATCGCGAGTCCGCGGATGTCGGCGGCGTCCGGTTTCAACGCGTACCCCTGCTGCATGGTGACCTCTCGGTAGGTGGCTTTCGTTTCGGATCAGCCGCCTATCTGACCGACATGAGCAGCATCCCGGAGAGCAGTCTCGCGTTGCTCGAAGACCTCGACGTGCTCATCATCGATGCCCTGCGTAAACAACCGCATCCCAGCCATGCCAATATCGACCAGGCCCTTGCGTGGACTGAGCGGGTCGCACCGCGTCGCGCCTTCTTCACACACATGTCCCACGAGCTTGATCATTCCGAGACAGAAAACGAGCTTCCGCCGCGCGTGCGACTGGCGTACGACGGGCTGCGGATTCCTTTCGAGATCTAGACCATGCAAGTTATCTCATCTCTCGAATCGATACCGGCAGCCCTGACCCGCACGGTTCTTGCCATCGGCAACTTCGACGGCATGCATCGCGGACATCAGACGATCCTGCGGGAGCTTCGCGAGCGAGCCCGTCTGCTCGACGCGCAGTCGGCGGCGGTGACCTTCGATCCGCACCCGATGCGGGTTCTCCGGCCGGATCAGGCGCCCCGGCTCATCACGCCGCTGCCCCAGCGGCTGGACCTGCTGGCCCAGACCGGGATCGACTTTGCTGTGGTCATTCCCTTCACCGAGCAGTTCTCCCAGCTTTCGGCGCACGAGTTCGCCGACGGGGTTCTGCGCCGGTCGTTGCACGCGATCGAGGTTCATGAGGGCGACAATTTTCGCTTCGGTCATGGAGCCCGGGCGGGTACCGCGGAGCTTATACAACTGGGACGGGAGCTCGGTTTTGACGTGGCCGCGCACCCTGCACTCACCATTCGCGGAATCGCCGTTTCCAGTTCGCAGATACGGCAACGGATCGCCGCGGGCGATGTCTCCTGCGCCCGCGTGCTGCTGGGACGGACATTTTCGATCCGGTCGACGCCGGCCCGGGGCCGGGGGGTCGGCACACGCCTTACCGTGCCCACCATCAATCTCGCGCCGTACAGCGAACTGGTGCCCGCCAATGGGGTCTACATCACTCGCATCACGATTGGATCGGGGCTGAACAGGGAAACCTTCGACGCGGTCACGAACGCGGGCAACCGGCCTACGTTTGGGGAAGACTCTTACGCCATCGAGTCACATCTGCTCGACTTCCGTCCGCTTGATCTTACTGAGGAGACGCCAATCGAGCTCTGCTTCCTGGTCCGTATCCGGGCGGAGCGGCGCTTCGACTCGCCGGAAGCCTTGAAGGCTCAGATTCTCCGGGACGTAGCTTACGCGCGGCGCTACCTGCGCCTTGCTCACGCGATTTCATGAGCCGGGGTACCCCCTCCCCCCTCCCTGATCCTGTAGTTTGTTATCCATTCATTCTGTTGGGGTTAGCGAAATGTACCTTGCAACTCATTCATATCAGGATCTTTACCTGTAACCGATTGTTGCCGCAGGACTTACGGCTTCGCGGTACTGCCAGAAAGGAAAAGGCCCGGTCAACTGGCGACCGGGCCTTTTCTATTCCTATTTCTATTTTATCGGTTTCCGCGTAATTCTCGGCCAAGCTTAACCGGCGAGCAGTGTTTCCAGCCGATCGGGATCGAAGCCGATCATCACTTCGTCGCCGACCACGATGGTCGGGGTCGACCGGCTGTTCAGTTCCATAAGCTCGCGCAGCGCTACCGGATCCGCCTGGACGTCTTTGTATTCGAAAGGCACTTCATGCACCTGTAAAAATAACTTTGCCGCATAGCAGGGCGGGCATCCTGGCTGGCTATATAACAACACACGTTTCATATCTATTTAGATTAACAACTATTTACGGAAGATTCATTACCCCGAACGGGGCAGCTCAATTATTGCAGGATGCCGTCCCGCCGCCGATCTTCGATGCTGCCACCCGAATGGCGGGAAAACGCCCGCTGGCGACCAGCAGAGTCCGGTTTCGGACACGCCCAATTGATTGAGGTCCACGGTTTCCTCTTTCGCCTCAATCACATGCGGGAGGAACCGCGTGGCCTCCCGCATGCGTAGACGATCTATGGGAGTATGCCATCGATGATTTTCTACAACCTGCGCCACGCCTTTCGCCAGCTTGTCCGTCTTCCCGGCTTCAGCATCACTGCGATTATTACGCTCGCGTTGGGCATCGGAGCCAATACCGCCATCTTCAGCGTGGTGAATGCTGTGCTGCGTCACCCGGCGGGCGTCGACCATCCGGAACGCGTGGCGGTCATGAACGTGTACTACAAACAGCTGGCGCTGGACGTCCCCTTCATCTCGGTTCCCGATTATACCGATACTGCTTCGCTCAAGAATGTTGTCGAGGCGGCGGCGATGGAGCGGGCGATCGGCTTCAACACCGAGCACAACGCGAGGGTGGAACATGTGACGGGCGCGCAGGTCGGCTCGCAGTGGTTCCAGATCTTCGGCGCGCGGCTGATCCTGGGCCGCACGTTCACCGCAGAGGAAGATCAGCCCAACGCCGGCCCGGTAGCGGTGATCAGCTACGGGCTCTGGCAGCGGGTCTTCGGAGGAAGCCGGGATGTTGTCGGCCAGACGCTGATGCTCGATCAGAAGGCGTATCAGGTGATCGGCGTAATGCGCAGCGACTTCGACTGGCCGCGCCGTAACGATGTGTGGATCCCGATCGCCCTCGCCCCGAAAGACTTCGCGGCAAACCAGCGTTACAACGAAAACTATCAGACCTTCATTCGTCTCCGTCCGGGCACGACCATCGCCCAGCTCAACGCCGGAATTGCCGGAAAAGTCCGCGAGCAGATTCGCACGGAAGGGGCAGGTTCTTTCGGAAACAGTGCCGGCTGGTCCTTCTACGCGTCACAATTAACCCAGTTCGCCGCCGGGCCGCTGCGCAAGCCCCTCTATGTTCTCTTCGGGGTGGTCGCACTCGTGCTGCTTATCGCTTCCGCCAACGTTGCGGGACTCTTTCTGGCGCGCACCGCGGCTCGCACCCGCGAATTCGCTATCCGCACCGCCCTGGGCGCAAACGCATCCGCCATCGTGGGCCAGTTGCTCACCGAAACTATGCTTCTTGCCGGAGCGGCCACGCTCATTGGCATCGCAGCAGGGCCGATTTTCGGCCGCATCCTGCTCTGGCTGATACCGCACAGCCTCGCCGAAGGGTATGAGGTCCACATGGACCCCGCAGTCCTTGCCTTTACTGCCTGCGCCGGGCTCCTGACCTCGCTCATTGCCGGGATCGGGCCGTCGCTTCGCCTGCTGCGCCAGCATGAGTCACTCGATCTGCACGAGGGCGGACGCAACGCGACGGCGTCGGTTGAGAAACAACGGCTGCGCAGCGCCTTTGTCATCGGAGAAGTCGCGCTTGCCTGCCTGCTGCTCACCGGCACGGGGCTCTTCCTTTTTAGTCTGCGCGCGCTTCAGCAGGTCGATCCGGGATTCAACCCGCATGGCGTCCTCGACGCTTCGGTCTTCTACTCAGGCGATAATTTCAAGAAGGACGGGGCCCGCCAAGCCACCTTTCTCAACACCGTTATTGACAATCTGTCATCCCAGCCCGGTGTCCGCGCGGCGGCCGCGGTGAATCCGCTGCCCTTCGACCCAACGAATGGTGGATCGAGTTCCTTCCAGATCGTCGGGCGGCCGCTGGCCCCGAACGATCCCGGCCCGCACAGCAATATCACCCTGGCAACACCCGGCTATCTGAAGGTGATGCAGATTCCGCTGATCGCCGGACGCTGGATATCTCCCGACGACCGGGGCAGCACCGAGCCGGTAGTCGTGATCGACAGCCGGCTCGCCCACAAATTCTGGCCGGATCAGAGTCCCCTGGGACAGCACCTTGCGGGCGGAGGACCGAAGTCCGCCGTGATCATCGGGGTGGTGTCGACCATCCGTAACAGCTCGCTGGAGCAGGACACCAGCGACGGCATGCGTTACTACCCCTTTGCGCAAGCCAAAGATGTTCGCGCTGATTTTCTGGTCCGCACCAACGGCGATCCCGGCGCTCTGGCTTCAGCCATGCAGCGGGCCGTGACGGCAGCCGACAGCACACAGACGGTCACTGACATCCTGCCGCTTGAATCCCTCATTTCCGGCTCGCTGGCCGGACGGCATCTGATCGTTGATATGCTTGCCGCCTTCGCAGGTCTTGCCTTGCTGCTGGCCGTGGTCGGCATTTATGGACTGATCAGCTATGTCACCAGCCAGCGAACGGTTGAGGTTGGCCTGCGCATGGCTGTGGGCGCCCAGCGCACTGATGTCGTTTTTCTTGTTCTCAGGGGAGCGCTGGCATGGGTAATCACTGGCCTCGCCATTGGAGCCGTCCTGTCGATCGTCGCTGACCGATTGCTGCGGCAGTCCTTCGCGTCCTTCGGCTCGGGAGTCGTCGAGTCACTTGCCCTCTCGGTTGTTTCCCTGCTGGTCGTGGGAGTGACTGCCGCATTTCTGCCCGCGCTGCGCGCTGCTTCCATACAGCCGATCAAGGCTTTGCGGAATGAGTGAGGCAGTGGCGCTTCAATAGGGAGAACCGCTGAGCGCATTGCCGCTCATATACACTCATCGGCGATGTTGTGACTTCCCGCCGGAGAGATCGATCATGACCCGTAGATTCATGACCCGTATGCGTCTTGCCGCAATAACTCTGCTCGTTGTGCCAGCTTTGGCTTTCGCCGCCAATGGAGCTACGGCTTCGGGTCGCGCAGATTCGGGTCCTCAGGCTCGCACACCCACCGATCCCGCCAGCGTCAGCTCCGCGCAGCAAGCGGGCGCCGGCCCGGTTGATATCAAGGATCTGCTTGGCACGGTGCGTCTCGCCGGCGCCGCCTGGTCGCCCGACGGCAAGCAGATTGTCTATACCGGCAATGCCTCCGGGCGGTTCAACGTCTGGCTCATGCATGCCGATGGCTCGGGCGCTCATCAACTTGCCCAGTCCGACGACGCTCAGTTCGGCCCGATCTGGGTGAAGGACGGCAGCGGAATTATCTTCGAGCAGGATCACGGCGGGAATGAGATGTATGACCTTTACTTCGTTGCCGCCTCGGGAGGCGCACCGGAAAATCTCACCAATACCGCGCAGACCAACGAAACCGATCCGCACTTTTCTCCCGACGGCAAGCTGATCGCTTTTCAGACCAAGGAGAAGAAAGAGCCGTCGACGAATCTCGCCATCATGGAGTGGTCTACCCGCAAGGTTCGCCAGCTGACACATGAGCAGAATCCCAAGCTCAGCTGGAGAATGGTTGCGTGGAGTCCCGACCAGCGTTTTCTCTATGCCGACCGCGGCGATCTGCACGAAGACTCCAGCATCTACCAGGTCAATGTCGATACCGGCGAGTCGGTCGAGCTGACTCCGCACCAGGGCAGAGTTCTGAATTCCGCCTCTGACATTTCTCCCGATGGCAAGACGCTCCTGATCGGCTCAAATGAAAAGGGCGGATTCGATAACGTGGCGCTGCTCGACATTGCCTCACGCAAGAAGACCTGGATCACCGATACGCAATGGGAGGCGTCTCCGGGCAGCTTTTCTCCCAGCGGCGACCGTCTCACGTATTCGCTCAACGCCGACGGGCGCACCTCAATTCAGTTTGTAGACGCGAAGACCCTGAAGCCGATATCCACCAACATTCCCGAAGGCCTGAACTTCGAAGTCGGCGATCCTTCGCCATTTTCCTCGGCCGGAAATTTTCTCTTCTCCCACCAGGACTCGACGCACGCGCCTAACCTCTACGTTCTCACCGGGAGCGGGGCAGCGCCGCAACAGATTACGCACGTTGAAAGCGCTTCGCTTCGCGCGGCTGTTCTGCCGCAGTCGCAGATCGTCCACTATCGCAGCTTCGACGGCAAGATCATCTCCGCCTTTCTGTCGATGCCATTCAACCTGAAGCGCGACGGAACCAATCCTCTGATCGTTCTGCCGCATGGCGGACCTACGGGTCAGACCGTCGACAGTTTTTCGCCGCGCATCATCGCGCTGGTTTCGCGGGGCTATATCGTGATCGCTCCCAACGTGCGTGGATCGACGGGCTACGGAGCCGAGTTTGAGCGGGCCAATTATCAGGACCTGGGTGGTGGAGATCTGCAGGATGAGGTCTACGCGGTCAAATTCATGAAGGAGACCGGTTACGTAGACACTAAGAAGATCGGCATCACTGGCGGCTCGTACGGCGGCTTCATGACGCTCATGGCAATCGGCAAGGCGCCCAATGTCTGGGCGGCTGCCGTTGAGGAATACGGCATCATCGACTGGTACACCATGCTGAAGCATTCCGATCCCTATCTTCAGGAATACGAGAAGTCGCTGCTTGGTGATCCGGAAAAGGATCGCGACAAGTATGAGGCGGCCTCACCCATCAAGTACCTGCGCAACGAGCGGGCGCCTTTGTTGGTGCTGCAGGGAGAAAACGACATTCGCGTGCCGCGCGAGGAAGCTGCTCAGGTGGTCGATATTCTCAAGAAGGAAGGCCGGACGGTTGACGTTGTCTACTATCCGCAGGAGGGCCACGGCTTCATCAAGCGCGAAGACCAGATCGACGAAATCACGCGCATGATCGATTGGTTCGACAAATACCTGAAAGCACCGGCCGCTTAGCGAGAGCCGGCGCACTCACTGGGTTTGCGAATCTGCCGCACGGCTGAACCGCGCCGACATGTGGCGGACCTTCTCGACCAGCTCCGGTGGCTCGGTGACCTCGAAATCGACGCCGAACATGCCCAGGTATCCGGCCAGCATTTCGATGGTGTAGGCTCCGATATGCACCCGGCATCGTTTCTCGTCGACGGCCTCCAGGGTGCCGAGCGTGTAGGGAACGAATTCCGCCATGCGTTCGATTGGCGCGTGGAGAATCACGGTGGTCCTACAGGGATACTGCTCATACGAGATGCCACGCGTGACGTAAGCCGCGATGTCCTCGGCTGGCAGCTTTCGCGTGACGAAGCGCAGGCCGGAGAGCGCGGGTTTATCGATGCGATCCACACGGAATGTCCGCCAGTCTTTGCGCCCGGCGTCCCACGCCACCAGATACCAGCGGCGTCCAAAGCTGACCAGGCGGTGCGGCTCGACCTGCCGCTCGCTGGGCTCGCCTTTCTTCCCGTGATACCTGAAGCGCAGCCCGTCGTTGTCGCGGCATGCGCCGGCCATCAGCGAAAGCGTGGCCGCGTCGACCGTAGGCCCGGTATTTGCCACCGGCACGATAAACGAGTGGAGTGCCTTGATCCGCCGTTGCAGTCGTGTCGGCAGCACCTGTTCCAGCTTCGCGAGTGCCCGCACCGACGACTCCTCAATGCCGGTCACTCCGCCGCTGGCCGCCGTGCGCAGGCCGACTGCCACGGCAACCGCTTCTTCGTCGTCCAGCAGCAAGGGAGGAAGTGTCGCGCCCGCACCAAGCTGGTAGCCGCCCGATGTGCCCGATGACGAATGCACCGGATAGCCAAGATGCCGCAGCCGGTCCACATCGCGGCGCAGTGTCCGCGAAGTGACCTCCAGCCGGTCAACCAGTTCAGCGCCGGACCAGTAGCGTCGCGCCTGGAAGAGCGAGAGGAGACGGAGCAATCTGGCCGAGGTCTCGAGCATGCATCAAGTCTGCCACATCTTGCGGACTGGAGCTGTCCGCAAACTATGCCATCATCTTCTGGTAACAGTCCAAAGATAGAGCCGCGCGCGCTGCCCCGCTGCCGGTGAAAGAGGAGAGAGCCCGTGATGAACCTCACCACGCCGCAACCCGAGGGCAGCAGCAGCATCGGCGATACCCATCTCGAGCTCATTGCAGCATGCCTCCCCGGCAATGCAGTGACGGCTCACTGGGCGTGTGGATTGCCTCTATCGTTTGTGCAGGAGATGGCAGACCTCTGGCTGGCGCAGCATGATCGGACGGGACGCTCTCACGCTTCTTTTGATCCGGCGTCGAGCCCCGACGATCCGAACGCTGGCACCAAATAGCCATTCGGTCGCGCCTTGGCGGCTGCTATCATTTTCCCATCGCCCTTTCGGCCCCCGCCTGACTTCCCCGTTCTGATCCAGCCTATTCTGAGACTCGTTCATGCTCGTTTTGCTGCCACTCGTGTCCTTTGGCCTGCTTGTCGAAGCATTCAGGCGTCGACAACTCGACTGGAGAAGATCCCTCCTCTACGCCACCATCCCATGGACGCTCTTTGTTGCGTTGATCAACGAGGGTCTCAGCGCACCGCACTGGCTCACAAGAGCAGGACTGTCCTTAGCATGGCTGGCCTTTGCCCTGGGATCGCTAGCATGGCTGGTTTGGGCTAGACGCACGCCGCAGCGAACAGCCGGTCCGTTCAACCCGTCCGACCTGTCCGTCTCCCGCTTCGATCTAACAGACCGGCTCGCTTTGGGATTCATCATCCTGCTGACCGCGCTCATCGGGCTGACCGCGATTGTCTCCGCCCCCAATACGTGGGACGCGATGGAGTATCACCTTCCCCGCGTCGTCGCGTGGATCTCCAATCGCGGCGTGCAACTTTACCCAACCATCGATCGCGGTCAGTTGAGCATGCCGCCTCTGGCCGAATACATCGTGCTGCACCTCGACCTCCTGTACGGATCAGACCGGCTGGTGAATCTTGTGCAGTGGTTCGCGTACGCGGGCTGCGTCCTCTGCGTGTCTCTCATCGTTGAGGAACTCGGTGGCAGCCGTCGCGCGCAACTCCTTGGCGCCGCGCTGAGCGCAGCATTGCCCACCGCTGTTCTCGGAGCTTCCGGGACCAAGAACGATCAAGTGCTGGCCTTCTGGATCGCGCTCGCCGTATATTTCCTTCTCCGGTGGAGAACGCGCCAGGACTGGGCGCATACCCTCGCGCTCGGCTCAACGCTGAGTCTGGCCGTGTTTACCAAGGGAACGGCGTACGCCTATCTCCCCTGCCTGGTTATTGCCTGCGCGCTCACCTGGAACCGGGAGGCGCTCCGCCGCTTCGTCCTTCGCCTGCCTGTGTTCGCGCTGCTATGCGTCGTTGTGAGCGGGCCGCTCTGGGTGCGCAACCATACGTTTAGCGGTTCGATTCTAGGGCTGCCCTACTTCGACGGCGCGGGAAGCATTCAGGGACGAATGTTCGCCAACGCTCACATCACGCCAGCGCGAACGCTTGCCAGCGTGGCCCGATATGTTGCGTTGAATGTATCCACTCCGAGTGCGCACATCAACGATCTGCTGACCCGGATCTTTTCCCGCTTCATGCTGGCCGTCGGCGTCAATCCGAGTGATCCCGGGCAAATATTCTGCTCACAGAACGGCAACTGCATTCCCTTCTCGGTCCACTTCGAGCCCAAGTACGAATACTACAGCGGCAACCAGATACAGCTGTTTCTGTTCCTGCTGGCCGGCGTTCTTTATCTCGTAAATTTCAGAAAGATGCGACCGGCGACCGGCTGGTTGGCACTCGGCCTGGTGGGGTCGTTCACGATGTACTCGGCGATGCTCCGCTGGTCGCCCTGGAGCGCTCGATACCAGTTGCCGCTGTTCGTTGTGGCAGGGGCGTTCATCGCCGTTGTGCTGTCACAGACTCTCCCCCGGCGCGCTTTGGCGACGGTCCTTCTTATCCCTCTGATGATTACGCTGCCTCTGGCGCTGATGAACGAGGCGCGCCCACTGCTGAAACTTCACCCGCCGGGCCTGGGGATTCTGGCCATGCAGCGGGATCAGACTTACTTCCTCGACCGCCATCAGGACAAGACCGATTCGTTCATCGCGGCATCGAAGGCGACGGCCTCGCTGCATTGTCGCTCAATCGGGCTCGATGCCAAGCTGCTGCACTTCGACTATCCGGTCTTTGCTCTCGTAAGCGAAGACAAGCAGCCTCGAACCTTCTCGTATGTTGCCGTTGACAACTCGACCGAGAAATTCAAGTCAACGCGCATCCCTCCGCCCTGTGCCATCGTCTGCCTTGGTTGCGCGCATGTTGCGCAGAAGTGGGAGCTTTATCAGAATCAGGGATTCCAAGGGGAAATCTTCGGAGATGTTGTCGTGTTCCACAAGCCTGACGACCCGCTGAAGTGAGCACGCGTTCAGTCTGCCCGCGCAGGTTTCCTGACTTGCAGAGGGAAGTCGGGGCTAACGCCCGTCGCGCAGACGGGACGCCAGCCGGTCCGGCAATCCTGCCTGCACGATTGAGGACTGGGCCAGCCGAACATCATAAGGAACGCGGCAGAACGTCACCGTCATCTGTGCGTCGTCATAAATCGCAAACGCCGCCCGCCAGTCTCCGTCGCGTGGCTGGCCCACCGATCCCGGGTTGACCAAGTAGCGGATCTGGTCGCGCAGCTTCAGCTCGAACTCCTCCGGCTCAGTGTGCGAGTGATAGCGGGGAGTGAGCCGGAACCATTCATGGCCATTCGTCGCAAATCCGCCCTGCAGATGAGTATGGCCAAAGAAGTTGATGCGGGTCTCGGCCTCATGCAGCGGAGCCCATGCGTCGCGCAGGGTCATCACGTACTCATCTTCATCGAGCAGCGATCCGTGCACGCAGCTCACCTGCGGGCCGTCAGGCATAATTGGTCCGGCGGGAATGTGTTTCAGCCAGTCGGTATGTTCGGATGACAGGACGTTCCGCGTCCAGCGGGCTGCGCGCCCTGCAATCGGATTGAAATCCTCCAGACCCGTGAGCCCGCTGCAGGCGCGATCATGATTGCCGCGCACAAAGACGTGGCCCAGTTCCCGCGCCCGATCGATGACCTCGTTAGGATTGGCTCCATAGCCGACGACGTCGCCCAGATTCCAGACGACATCGTGCTCCGGAGCCACAGACAGCACGGCATCCAGAGCCTGCAGGTTGGAGTGGATATCGGAAAGAATGAGAGCTCGCATGGATAAACTGCCAAATCAGCCGGTAAAAAGGCCACCTATCAATCTAGTCCTACTCTGCATGGATGCAAAGAGCGGACTGCGTGTCAATTCAGGACATCCACGCGCGCCCAATGTCCCGGCGAGCACTCCCGCAGCGGCAGCGCGGGCGTATCCGCTGCCCTGTCCAGCACCGCCAGGGGCCTGGCGATGTCGGTCGACATGGTGGGCACCGCGCCCAGCAGGGCCTTCGTGTAGGCATGCACGGGATCGCGAAAGATTGCCTCGCGCGAGGCCTCTTCGAGCAGCAGTCCATGCCGCATAACTGCCACACGATCAGCCACCTGGGACACCACCGCAAGATCGTGTGAGATGAACAGCATGGCCAGCCCAAACCTCTGCCGCAGACTGGCCAGCAATTCGAGAATCTGCTGCTGAACCGTCACGTCGAGGGCCGTGGTAGGCTCGTCGGCGATCAGCAGTCGCGGCCGGTTGGCGATAGCCATGGCGATCAGGATGCGTTGCCGTTGGCCGCCCGAAAACTGGTGCGGATAATCTTTGTAACGTCGCGCCGGATCGTTGAGGGCCACGGCCTCCATTGCCGTCAATACCGCCTCGCGGACCTGCCGCCGCGACATCTCCGGATTGTGCACGCGAATTGCTTCGGCAATCTGCTCCCCGACCGGCATGACCGGGTTCAGGGCGGTCATCGGCTCCTGAAAAACCATGGCGATATCGCGCCCGCGCAGCTTCCGCATGGCCTCGGAGCCAAGCAGAAGCAGGTTGACGCTATCGAATCGGATCGCCCCTTCGACTCGCGCCGCTGCATCCACCAGCCGCAATACCGCCAATGCTGTCACCGACTTGCCGGAGCCCGACTCGCCTACCAGCCCCAGCACCTGACCGGGCTGCACACGCAGGCTCAGGTCCCGAACTGCCTCGGTTGCGCCAAAACGAATGGTTAAACGATCAATTTCAAGCAGAGCAGCCACGCGCTCATGCTACCGGAGAGTCGCGCCGAAATCACTTCACCATCCCGATACCGGATGGTGGGCCCGGAGGGATTCGAACCCCCAACCAAGGGATTATGAGTTTCCGGACATCTTTGTAAGTCTATGAAAATACAAGGAAAACGAGCGTAATTAAGCGTAACCCTAAGTAGTTGAGCGACCGTAATTTAGAGCAATTTGTCCAAATAGAGAAAAGCTGATGAGTGTACCGCTGGTGTACCTGCAAGTTTCATGAATGCGGTAGTTTTCTACCGCAAATGCAGTAAGATAATACTGCAATGATTTCTCTGCGCTCCGAGCTGCGGCGTAAGCTTCTGACGTATTTCTACACGAATCGTTCAGCGCGCGTGTATGTCCGTCAGTTAGCGAGTGCTTTGGGCGTGGATTCAACCAATTTGTCACGCGAACTGGCACGGCTGGAGCGGGAAGGACTCCTGCGGTCTGAGATTGAGGGCAGGCAACGCTACTACAGCATCAACTCGCAGTATCCCTATCTGAAGGCTGTCTTCTCACTTCTTCAGGGAACGATAGGCATTGTGCCAACACTCGCAACGGCCTTACATCGTGTGGAAGGCATCGAAGAGGCATACCTCTACGATTCCTTTGCCAAGGGTGAAGCAGACGCGGCTAGCGATATCGACCTGTTGCTCATCGGGAAACCTGATGCTGCCAGACTGGCTTCGGTGGTCTCCAGTACGGAAAGGACCCTCAATCGGGAGGTGAGCTACACCGTCCTCAAGGCTCAGGAACTAAGAACAAAGCTCGCTGCCCACGATCCATTTCTTTCCGATGTCTGGCGCGGGAAACGCATTCAGCTAATCGGCCATGAACAAGACAAAGCCGCAGCCAGTTAATGCAACACAGGTCGGGAAGTTCTTAGCCGACGCGAAAAAGAGGGCCGTCGCTGCCAAGAAAAACCTGGCAATCGACAGTGAAACCGCATATCAAATCGCCTATGAGGCAATGATCAAAGGCCCTCGCGCGCTGATGCTCGGGGGCGTTGGCCATGGCTGATAGAATGCGTCATTGCGTTTACGGCGCATCCGATCGAATAGAGCGAAGACTCCCGCTGGACTGCCAACGAAATTCTTCTGGGCAAACTTAGTGATGGCCTAGCTGTTTGCGTGATATCGCCCTCATCACAGAAATGTTCTGCCTATTGAGCGTGAGAAAATCGGCGCCCGGGTTCACGGTCGTATGCGGCAGGCCCCTTTGCGCCTGCTGGACCCGCTGGGCAATGTGGATCCGCTGGCGAAGGCGCTCGGGCTCGATCCACGCGAAATCCTGTCCCAGCCAACACCGCGCCCGGCGTATACCTGTGCCGCTCATCTGTTGGTGCGGATTGTAAATCCCGAGACCGTAGACAAAGCTAACCCGTCGGTGAAAGAACTCCTTGGCGTCTTGAAAGCGGCAGGGACAGAAGGTTGCTAAATATACGCGTTCGATGCGAATCGGCCGCAAACAGCCTACGCACGGTTCTTCAACCCTACAGTCGGACTCTGGGAAGATGCGGCCACCGGAACGGCAGCGGGGTCGCTGGCAGCGTATCGCGCCAGCGAAGGTCTGGTTGCCAACGGTCATCATTGCCCAAAAAGACATGGACGCACTGTTAGCTGCCCAGAATTTTCAAAACAGCGACAGATCTTCGCTCGATGCAGCGGCCAGAATAGGCAAGCTTATTGGCGCGCAGGAGATTGTTCTGGTGGATTTGATCAGCGCGATTCAGAGCTCTCACCGAGAAAACACAACCATATCAACCAAGACGATTGCGACGGTTGAGGCCGAGGCTGGCGCAAGGGTAGTCGATATGGAATCGGGCGTGGCGTTATCGCAGTTCACTTCAAACTACAAGGGCAACGAGGTCGCGGGCGAAATCAAGAGATGGCCCGTCCTGAAAACAACCGGCGGAGTCTTGCTGGGAACCTGGACCGAAATGTGGACCAAAGCTACAGATTCCCAGACGAACGACCTGGCTGCCAACGAGTTGGCGATCGAACAGGGCACAAAGATGGGACGCCGGAGCATCATGCGAATTCGAGTCAATCTCGAACCGGAATTATCCGGCACTGGGATCGTTGTCCTGCGTGGCGTACTCCGGCTCTGAATCGGTTGCGCGGCCCGCTGAGGCCTGTGGAACACCGATAGCCAGCCACACGAAAATGCCTACAGCAAGACTTAGGATGAGGAAGTCCCACCGGGGCCCGCTGCTTGGGAATTTCCCAAGGTTTCGTCTGCATTAGTTATTAGCTTTTGTTTTCGGAGAGGATAAAGTCTTCCTCAAGACAGCGCGCGAAGCAATGCTTGACCGAAGCGTGTCTTCAGCGCGTAGGGCAGAGCGAGGCGAAGTCGGAACGCTTCGGCTATGCTTCGTCGCAACAGCAATGTTCGATATCCTCCCCCGGTTGCTAGAGGAATTGAAGACCCAATTGCCGATGGTGACTGTCGCGCTGAGAAAAAGTTCCTTCGTCCACCCAGATGCAGTTGCTGCAATCGGGAGATTTAGATCTGGGGCTTCGTTTACTTGGAAGAACTGCCCAAGCAAATTTCAAGCGCGATAGTGCTGTCTGAGCCGTTCATTCTGGTGTTGCACGAGAAGCACCGAGCAGCGAAAAACGAGCCGTGCTCTTCGAGGATCTGAAAGACGACCTTCTGCTGATACCGCGGAAAGATCTCTTCCCGACGAAGTATCAAGCGTTCATCGACCTTCTCCTTGCGGCCGCGATGACCGACATGCGGACGCAGGAGATTGAGCATCCCCTGACGTTCGCAGTGAACACGATGTGCTCACCGATGTTTGGAACACGGGCGGGGAGCAGTCCGAAGCTCTCCGCTCGGACATCCCTTGAGGCTTTTACTTTGCCGTCGATTCTGATGTTCAGAATTAGCGTTACCTGCGTAAATTTCAAACCTCCGTCCGCTTGCTCAAGCTACGGCTCGATTGCCAGTTGCTCCGGCGTGCATTTCCGCAGTCGTGCCACCATTCCGCGATTGCTCGAGGACATCCACAGCAAACAGCAGTCCGTCGATTAGGTTTTCTAGTTCGGCGTCTCCACCGAAGATCAGTGTTGTTTCGCTTGGTTGGGTTTCCACGCGCATATCGCGGCCGCCAAGGTCTCTGATGCATAGCAGCGTCCGCCCATCGTGGCCCGAGTCACCGCCTCGCAATCCCGTTGTACCCACCTCAACTTCAAGGACGGCTCCAGTCGTGAACTGTTGTGTTTTCGTTATAAGTTCCATCGATTTCTCTCCTGTACGTTCGCTCACAAATATCTTGCCGGGAATGCCCATTCTGTGGTCCGTATTCGCGCCAATGCTGATTGTGCCCGGATCGGCTCCTCTCCGGCACGCAATGTCGGAAACGGAGACGAAAGGTGGAAAGAAATTTTACTCTCAATCCTTGCGCCAGAGCCGTTTATCTCAACTACGATTACGTTTTCTTAATTATGTGCGCTACCACACCGACGGCGTAGCCTGAACTGTCCTAGTTTGGGTCCCGATTCTGAGGAGTGAGCAGGGTGACTCCCCAAAGACATTTAAGGCAGATAACCGCTAACGCCAAGCAGCCGAGGGAGTGCGCGGAGATTACTCTTGGCGACGCGACGGGCCTTCTGAGTAGTAGTGTGTTCCTACACTTCGCACCCACTCGCACTCTCGCAGAAAACCAGGTCTCGCCACCGCTCCTACAACAACTCTCTGCTAAGCGATTGTTATCGGCATATTGGTACATCACGTCATGGCTCAGGCATATTGGTACATCACGTCATGGCTCAGAAGGACGAAGCATTGGCAGACTCAGACTTAGTGAAGAATGGTGATGGGCTCTCGCGATGGTATGTGACGTACACATTGCCACGACACGAAAAAGCTGTTGCGAGCCGACTTCTTATGGAGGAAGTCGAGACGTATTTGCCACTTTATCGGGCTGAGCGCCGGTGGAATCTTCGCAAGGTAAAAGTAGAGCTGCCCCTGTTCCCAGGTTATGTGTTCGTTAGGATGTTAACCACAGATAGGGTCCGGGTTCTCGCACAGCCCGGAGTCATTCGATTGGTGGGTTCTAATGGCAGGGCGGCTGCTCTCCCCGATGATGAAATTGAAACTCTTCGGTCAACGCTGGCGATTTATAGGGCAGAACCTTACCCATACTTAACCGCCGGCAAGAAGATACGCATTCGCTCGGGACCTTTTACCGGATTGGAGGGAAAAATTGTTCGTCGCAAAGGAAAGATGGGCCTGGTTGCCTCGATTGACTTGATTCAGCGTTCGATTCTGCTCGAATTGGACGCTGCCGAAGCAGACCTGGCCAGTTGAAGAGAACACTGTTACGGGCGGTCTGGCCTCTTTAGGTCACTTCCTTAACTGGATATTCGTGCTGATGAATCGAGCAATAACATGCAGAGAACAAGGACAGTTTCAACTTTGAGTGTAGTTCTTCTTTCGCTTGTATCGAGTGGCCTCGTTGAAGCTACACTAGGCGAGCGTGACTCAGATGCTCAGGTTCAACTCCAGGAACGCGCGCATCCATCCGAGACGCTCATAGGCAGCGGAGACTTGCTTGTAATCAGTGTCGATGGGGCCCCCGAATATCACCATGAAGTACGGGTCAGCGCGGCCGGTGACGTTTCTTTGCCAATGGCAGGTAAGGTCAAGCTCGCGGGACTCTCCACGTCGCAGGCGGAACGCGTAATTGAGCGAACTTTGCAAGAGGGCGGATTCTTCAACGATCCGCAGGTTTCGGTCTTTGTGAAAGAGTATTCGACCGAGGGTATTTCGGTCCTGGGCGAGGTTCAACATCCTGGCATTTACCCGCTCCTGGGGAACCGAACGCTTTTCGATGCCATTTCCGCTGCAGGAGGCACCACACCAAGAGCAGGGAAAACCGTCACCATAACGGATCGTGATCGGCCCGAGAACTCCAAAACTGTATCGCTTTCATATACCGATGGACAACAAATGAGTAATGTAGCGCTCCACCCAGGCGACACGGTCGTTGTTTCGAAAGCCGGAATGGTCTATGTGGTTGGAGCCGTAAAGGAGCCTACGGGGATTATTCTGGAGGGGCCGCATTTCACCGTCCTTCAGGCCATCGCCATGGCGCATGGAACAAATTCGACCGCTTCACTGAAATCGGTCAGGGTGATCCGCGACTCCCACAGTGATCCACAGGAGATCCCGGTCCCACTGGATATGATCCTTGCGGCAAAGGCGCCGGACCGGGTGCTTCAAGCAGACGACATTGTTTTTGTTCCAAACAGTACCGCAAAGACAGTCACATACCGAACTCTCGAGGCAATCGTGCAAGCGGCAACTGGGGTCATCATTTATAGAGCGTATACTCCTTAATCTGACGCAGCGAGCACGGCAATGGAGGCAGCGTGAGCGCCGTTTTCCAGTCGTAGTCACATTACAGCGGAAAGTTGACGATGCCCTTCTGGGGCAAGCGCGTCCGGATACCAGAAGTTGCAGGCAAATTGTATCAAGATGGGTTACTTTTGTTTTAGACTGTGATTACTATTTTTCTATTGCTAAAGTGACCGAAATGCATTAGCGTCGGCAGCCGGTGTAACCCATAATCGCGATCGTCGAGAACCGTAAAACGTACGCGATTTTTGACCGGTAGGGCCCGGGCCAAGATAACGTCAAAAGAGCCGCGACAGAATCCCCCCAGTTGAGGTCGCGCCGACAACAACGAACTGAAAAGTCAAACTGAAAAGTCCAAGAATTTTCTCTATCCGCTTGCGGACTGCGTTGAATGTTATTGGGGTATCGGGAGTCAGTTTTTTGGGCCTAATTTTTTGACGGCAAACAAACGAAGTCGCGCACGGCGCGATTTGTGAAGCTCCCCCAATGCTCAGCACCGTGGAAGTACAAGCACCGCTTCGAAAATCGTCTTTTTTTGCGGTCCCTTACGGCGGAGAACGTGCACATCTTTACTCGAGTATGCAGCGCACGACGCGATTGTGAGGTTCCCCAATGCTCAGAACTGTGGAAATACAAGCACCGCTCGAAAATCGTCTTTTGCGGGCCCTCACGGCGGAGGAACGTGCACATCTTTACCCGAGTATGCAGCGCACGACGCTCACCCTTGATCAGGTGTTGTATGGGCCCGGTGAACGCCCGGGTCACGTTTTCTTTCCTACGGGCGCTGTTGTGTCATGCCTCTATACCATGCAGGATGGAGGGATAGCGGAGATCGCCCTGATAGGAAATGACGGAGTCGTCGGGATTGCCCTGATCCTGGGAGGCGACACTGTTCCCCATCAAGCGGTGGTACAGGTTGGCGGGGACGCGCTGAAAGTCCCGGCAAAAGTGCTCCAGAAGGAATTTGCGCGAGGGGGCCTGTTTCAACATGTCGTGTTGCTCTACACCCAGGCTCTCATCACACAGATCTCGCAAACGGCTGTCTGCAACCAGTTGCACACCATAGAGCAGCGTCTTTGCCGATGGCTGCTCTTATGCCACGACCGGGTGAATTGCTCGGAAATCCTGATAACGCAGGAGCATATTGCCATCATGTTGGGTTCGCGGCGAGAAGGCGTGACCGTAGCCGCCGGGCACCTGCGGGACGCTGGTCTGATTCAATATTCCCGAGGTCATATCAAGATCATCGATCGGAAAGGCCTGGAGGCGATGGCCTGCGAGTGCTATCGGACGGTCGAAGACGAACTGGACCGTTTGCTAATGTCACCTCGAATAAGCGAACTCAGCGCCTAGGTGACCGCTTGCGGAGAAGTTGGTGGAGAATGTATCTCAGTTGGTCGAAATTGTCTGGCCGGGTCGCGTAAATAGGATCTCCCACTCAGTGCCTTCGGGGATGGTTGAAACAAAAAAAACGACAGCAACTTCCGCGGCCAGGTTAGCTTGATCGCGAATTCGCTGCGCGGTTGCGACGAGTTGCTCCAACCTAAGATTTAAACTCATCAGAATGAGATCGGGAGACCGGGAACGGGCTCTCAGGATGGCGTCTTCTTCGTCCCTTGGCAGAGCACGAAACCACTGTCTCCTTTCGGCATTTTCCCAAGCAGATAGCGTGTTTCTCTGTGTCCTCTACGAGCAGGATCAACGGTCGCGACTGGTCTTTCAGGGGCATAACCGCTTTCATCGCGCCTAAGAACTCCGCGCCCCCCATGTCACGATGGTTTCTTATCTGTGCCCTGTATAGGCTGGTGCATTGGCATCGGCGTCTGTGCGGAACACGCACGACTTCGGGAAAAGTTACTCCTGGATGGAACATTAAGATCTTCTCGCTATGTGCGATATAACACCGACGCAAGTGTTCGGGCGTGTCAGTTTGGAATGCCGTGAGGCTATGTACTAAGTAGCCGCGAGTCTGAATTCGTTCCTGTCTGCGGCGTAGGATGCTTGGATTGGATTCTAGAGATGGCGTTCGATTTAGGGGTCGCCGGTAATTCTCAGTTTGATGCGGAACGGCCTTTTGACAGCAGACAGATTGATCGCGTTTGAGAACAAAGAAATCATCTATTAATCAACTGACTACTAAGGGCTTATCCGATTTCCACAGCGCGGCTAAGATGGGCGAAGCCATTTCCCAAATCGATGTTCAACGCCATGTGCGGTTGGGAAACCCAGTTACTTCCCGCAGACGCACGGTAAGCGACTGGCGGCAGGTGTGGGTTATTCTTTCGAAACAGTGGCGCTGGTCAGCGCTGTTTGCCGCCACTGTGATCGCAGCGGTTACCGGTGTGACGCTCGCTCTGAGGCCGATTTACGAGCCGGAAGGTCAGCTTCAGATCGATCCTCCTGGTGCGGAGGCCTTTTCGTTGCAAGCGAACGGTGGCGAGCTCGATTCGGAATACATTGCCACTGAGGCAGAGAAGCTTCAAACAGATGACCTTGCGCTTGCCACGATCCGCACGCTCCATTTGGATACAAATCCGGAAATCACAGGTCAGCTAGCTGCCCGGTCTGCTTCAGACATTAGCGCCGGCCAACTCACGCCCCGGGAAAATGCAGCGATTCGTGGCTTCGAAGCAATGCTTTCGATTCGCCGTGACCCCTCAAGTCGCCTGGTCGGAGTAAGATTTGCCACCCACGACGCGCGTCTTTCGGCGGAGGTCGTGAATTCGCTCATGAGGATATTAGTGGAGCGAAACTTCGAGGAGCGGAACCAAGCCATTGCCCAGTCTTCGATGTGGCTTTCGCGCCAGCTCGACGACATCCGCGACAAAATGGAAAATGCAAACCATGCACTCGCTGATTTTGGCACCAAGACCGGTATCGCTGATGTGGACCCGAATTCCAACACGTACGCCGAAAAAATGGGCGACCTCAATAAGCAATTGGTGCAGGCGGAGTCGGACCGTATTCAATTTGAGTCGTTCCTGAGGCGGGCCGCTGCCGACCCCGATTCGCTTCCACAGGTGCGCAATAGTCCGGTTGTCCAGGCACTCATGCAGAAACTCGCTGAAGCGGAGGCGCAACGGGCCCAGGTACGCGTGCTGTATGGACCGAACCATCTGGAAGCCCGCAAGCTGGATAACCAGGTAAATGAACTGCAACACCAGATCAAAGCACAGCGTTCAGAGATCGTGTCCGAGCTTTCGACCAATTATCTCGCTGCTAGAGCACGCGAGGCATTGTTGAGCGGAGAAGTGGAGGAGGCAACCACAGACCTCGCCACACTAGCACAGTACAACGTACTCAAGAAGGAAGCGCAAGCCGATCGCGACCTCTACGATGCGCTCTATGCCAAGATCAAAGAAGCGGGAATCTCTGCAGCATCCAAGTCCAGCAACATCCACGTAGTGAACCAGGCTCGCGTGCTTGACCATCCCACCCGTCCAAACCGTACCCTGAACATTGAGGCGGGAATCTTGCTGGGGTTGATTGGGGGCGTGGCATTGGCCTTCGTGAAGAACCGAATGCAGGATCGCATCCAGACTACCGATGACGTCCGGGAATGGACCGGTTTACCCTCGATTACCGTCGTGCCCGCGATCCACAGCGGTCACATCGGAATGAGGATGCTGGGACTGAATCGAACAAAGCTCACGTTACTGAATGGAAACGGCGCGGGATGCTTCGGGCCTGATTGCTTTCTGTTGCAACGACCGAACGCCCCTGAGTCAGAAGCCGTACACGCACTTCTGTCGATGCTGTTCCTGTCCCATCCGGAACATCCACCAAAGGTAATCCTGATCACTTCGTCACTGCCTGGCGAAGGTAAGACCACGCTGGCCAATAACCTGGCGATTGCGCTGGCGAGGCACGGCACAACGTGCCTGGTTGATGCCGATTTGCGAAAGCCCGCGGTTGGAGCGAGTTTCAAGTTGACTCCCGGAAAAGGGCTCGAGCATTACCTGCAAGGTTCAGCAAGCTTCGATCAGGTCACGTATCCATCACCCGAAGTCAGGAACCTGACCATCATTCCCTCGACAATGCCGACGAAGAGCGCCGTTGAACTCCTGACGGATGAACCGGTCAGAATTCTGGTTAAGCGCGTGCACGAACGCTTCGATTTCGCGGTGATCGACACGCCGCCTCTCCTGCCTTATGCGGATGCGCTGGCTCTCTCGACCCTTGTGGATGGGGTGGTCCTTGTAGGGCGCGCCGGCCAGACTCCGCGAGGAGCTATAGCGAGGAGCATGGAATTACTGGATGCAATTAACTCTGCGCCGATCCTCAGCGTAGTGCTAAATGCCGCGAATCAACGCGATGACTACAGTGCCTACAGCTATCGATTGATCGCTGAATAAACATCCGTCCAGCGAAACCTGGCACGCTGCTTTTGAGGGAGGTGTTCGCGCTCTTCCAACAGCAGCGGAATCCGCCCGCGTAGTCCAGCCTGCCGACAGTCTTCGCTGCTGTCAAACACTTGTCCGTCTGGTCGCCCTCCTGTCTGTCAAAGGAATAGCCGAGTCCAAGCTCATATTTCACTTGAATCCTGTCCGCTACATGCCAAGCTGCTCAAGCTTAGCCCATCCATTTGATAGGACGAAATCCGCATGGCAGCTCATCTATTGAGCCAATCCGAATCGCCGGTCCCAATTGGGCCGAACATCATAAGCGTTCCATTTCTGGATCTCAAAGCACAATTCGCGGAAGTGCGCGATGAGATCCTGGACGCTGTCACTCGCGTCCTTGAGTCCCAGAACTTTATTCTCGGGCCCGAAGTCGAGGCACTCGAACATGAAGTGGCTCGATATGTGGGCGTAGAGTTCGCCATCGGATGCGGATCCGGTTCCGACGCGCTTCTCCTGGCGCAAATGGCCATTGGTATCGCGCCGGAAGATGAGGTCATCACCTCTCCCTTCACGTTTGGTGCGACAGGAGGTTCTATCGCGCGTCTGCAAGCGCGTCCGGTGTTTGTGGATATCGATGCAGATACGTTCAACCTCGACGAGCGGCAACTCGAAGCCGCTATTACGCCACGCACTCGGGCCATTATGCCAGTGCACCTTTTTGGCCTGCCGGCGAACATGGATGCGATTCTGGAAATCGCTGCTAAACGCCATCTGGCGGTAATAGAAGATGCTGCCCAAGCCATCGGCGCGCGATGGAAGGATCGCTGTGTTGGCAGCCTAGGAACTCTTGGCTGCTTCAGCTTCTTCCCCTCTAAGAACCTGGGTGGAGCAGGTGATGGTGGCATGATTACAACGAACGACCCACAACTGGCACAACGCTTGCGTATTCTCCGGGTGCACGGCGCCAGGAAGAAATATCAATACGAGTTGTTGGGGATCAACAGCCGGCTGGATGCCCTACAGGCCGCTATCCTCCGGATCAAGCTCAGGCATTTGAATGACTGGACTTTGCGTCGCAGGCGAAATGCGGAGCGCTACCGCGAGTTGTTTGCCGAATACAATCTGCTAGAGCAGCTTGCGCTGCGTTGCTCGCCGGAATTTTGTTTTCACGTGTACAACCAGTACTCGATCCGCGTTCCGCAACGAGATGCACTGCAAACATATCTGCGCGATCAAGGCATCTCAACCGAGGTCTATTACCCGAGTCCGCTACACGTCGAACGGGCATTTTCATTTCTTGGCTATAGCGCCGGCGATTTTCCAAACGCCGAAGCAGCTTGCCGCGAGGTGCTTTCTCTCCCAATTCATCCTGAGGTTACGTTCTCTCAGCAGCGTGCGGTTGTTGCAGCAATCTTACATTTCTACGAGCGGGAAGCCTAAGCATTTGGCCACAAGGAGGAGGACGATGCTCCCAAACATTGCGGTGATTGGAAATGGATATTGGGGTAAGAATCTGGTACGGGTTTTTCATGCCCTTGGCGTACTGAAATGCGTCTGCGACACGCGCAGCGAGGCCGTAGAACAGGCGCATTTGCAGCTCGGTGTGGATACATGCATCTCAGTCGAAGCGCTTCTGAACGACCCCGACATCCAAGGCGTGGCGATTGCGGCCCCTGCGGCACAACACTACGAGCTGGCGAAAGCATGTCTGCTTGCGGGGAAAGACGTGTATGTAGAGAAGCCGCTCGCGTTGCGGGTCGACGAGGGACAAGAGCTTGTTGAAATAGCGAAAACAGGATACCGCATTCTAATGGTTGGACATATTCTTCAATATCATCCCGCCATATTGAAGCTCAAAGAATTGATTGACTGCGGCGAACTCGGTCGGATTCGATTCATCTACTCCTCCCGCCTCAACTGGGGCAAGCTCCGATCAGAAGAAAATATTCTGTGGAGCTTCGCCCCACATGACATCTCGGCCATTCTCTATTTGTTGGACGAAATGCCAGTCAGCATCACCGCCACGGGCGGGTCATACATCAATCCACAGATCTATGACACGACCGTGACGGCCTGTGAATTCCAGAGCGGCGTGAAGGCACACATTTTCGTCAGCTGGCTTCATCCCTTCAAAGAACAGAGGATGGTCATCGTTGGCGGACACAAAACCGCCGTTTTCGATGATGTTGAAAAAGAGCGGAAGCTTACCATCTACGCGCACCAGATCGATTGGGTGAACCGCTTGCCGGTGGCTCGCAGGGATTCAGGACAAGTAGTTCCGCTCCCAATGGAGGAGCCTCTTCGGACGGAATGCGAGCACTTCGTCGAAAGCATGGTTTCCCGCAGAACTCCCCGAACCGCTGGCAGCAGTGGTGTGCAGGTGCTGCAGGTGCTGGATGCCTGTGAGCGATCCCTGCGCGCGCAAGGCAGAATGGTTCAACTTCATGAATCCATGTCGACGTATTGCGCCGATCCAACAGCGGTCATCGATAGCGACTGTGAGATTGGCACGGGCAGCAAGATTTGGCATTTCAGCCATGTGATGTCTGGTTCGCGGATCGGGCGCGACTGCAACCTCGGACAGAACGTTGTAATCAGCCCAGGCGTTAAGATCGGAGACCGGGTAAAAATCCAGAATAACGTTTCTGTATATACGGGGGTAGAACTTGAGGACGACGTGTTCTGCGGGCCGTCCATGGTTTTTACGAATGTAATCAATCCTCGCAGCCACGTCATACGCAAGAATGAATATAGGCGGACTCTCGTACGGCAAGGAGCCTCGATCGGGGCCAACGCAACAATCCTTTGCGGGGTAACGCTTGGACGGTATTGCTTTGTAGCAGCCGGTGCCGTGGTAACAAGGAATGTCCGGGACTACGCCCTGGTGATGGGCGTTCCCGCCGTCCAGTGCGGCTGGATTTGCGCCTGCGGAACACGCCTGCGTGAAACACATCAAATGCGCTGCGGCGAGTGCGGTCGGAAGTACGTTGTTGAGAACGGCCATTGTCGAGAGACAAGCGACTCTACCGTCGTCGCGGCGTAACTCTCGTTTGTAATTGCTTCCGAAAGACCTGCATCATCTACTCCGATGTCTACAAGCTAGAGGAGCGGACTTTGAACAATCTGGTGAACTACAGAAGGCCGCTGATTCTCGGGTCGCAGATGTGCCTGCTGGCAACGAGTTACTATGGCAGTTTTCTTCTTCGATTCGACTTTCGGCCAGACGCTAGCTATCAACTGCAGTTCCTGCAGACACTGTTTCCGGTCCTTGCAGTCGAACTGCTCGCGTTCTACGTGTTCGGCCTTCTCCGTGGATGGTGGCGCTACGTAGGAATGAGCGATGTCCTGGATATTTGCAAGGCCGCGTTTTTGAGCACGGCGGTCCTTTATTTGCTGATCGAGTTGGTACTGAAGGTGAGAGGGTATCCCCGCTCGGTACTGGCGATTAACCTCGCGCTCACGGTTCTTCTTGTAGGCGGCACGCGCTTTGCAGTTCGTGCGTACACGGAAAGCGCACAGCACAGCAGCGCAGAGCTCGACACACTGATAGTCGGGGCTGGGCGGGCAGGGAGCAGCATCGCGCAAGAGCTGAAACGCAACTCGGAGCTAAACCTGAACCCGGTTGGGTTCGTTGACGACAACCCCAGCAAAAACCATATTCGAATTCACGGCTTGAGAGTGCTGGGCTCAATTGACTGCATGCCTGAGATCATCCGCCAAATGAACATCCGATGTGTCTTGATTGCGATTCCTTCCGCAAGCGGAAGCCAGGTAGAACGGATCATTGCAAAGTGTCGCCAGTGCGAGGTAGATTTCAAAATTCTTCCTCCCCTCAGCCGACACATTGTTGGGGGGCGCTCGTCAATTGCTGATCTGCGCGAGGTGCGGGTGGAGGATCTCCTGGGCCGCCAGCCCGTCGAGACGGACCTGGCAAGCATACGGAAACAGCTCGAAGGCAGGGTGCTGCTGATCACCGGGGCTGGTGGGTCGATTGGTTCGGAGTTGTGCAGGCAAGTTTGCAACTTCGCCCCACGCAAGGTGATCTTGCTAGATCGCTCAGAGAATTGCCTGTTCAAGCTGGGTATGGAGCTGAGCACGAACCGGCCCCAACAGCATTTTGTTCCCGCAATTGCTGACATCCAGGATGTGGGTGTTATGCGTGAGGTTTTCGCCCTGCACCGGCCTGACATTGTTTTCCACGCCGCTGCGTACAAGCATGTGCCTTTGATGGAACAAAGCTGTTTCCAGGCGGTTACCAACAACATCTTCGGTACTTACAACGTGGCTCTGGTTTCACGCCAGTTTGGTTGCAAGACTTTCGTGATGATCTCCTCGGACAAAGCGGTAAAACCGACCAATGTCATGGGAGTGACAAAACGGATTGCGGAGCTGATCAACCTTGGTCTGCAACACGAGCATACGCGCTACGTTGCGGTGCGTTTCGGGAACGTCCTAGGCAGCAATGGCAGCGTAGTGCCAATTTTCCAGCAGCAGATCGCCGCCGGTGGTCCTGTTACGGTGACGCATCCCGATGCCCAACGTTATTTCATGACCATACCCGAGGCCGTTCAGCTCGTATTGCAGGGTTCGAGCATGGGCGTGGGTAGTGAAATTTTTGTTCTCGAAATGGGGCAGCCAATCCGGATCGCTGACCTGGCGCGCAACTTGATCCGGCTCTCCGGTCTGGAACCGGATCGGGATATTCGAATTATCTACACCGGTCTGCGTCCTGGCGAGAAGTTGTTTGAAGAGCTCATGTTGGACGGTGAGGGAGTCAAACCGACTTCGCACCCGATGATTCGGGTCCTCGACGGCGGATCTGTGTCCTTCGCACAGGTCACACTCTGGCTCAATGAGCTTTCAGCGCTGGTTGAGGCGAAGAACGTGCATGGTTTGGTGCAGATGTTCCAGCTCATCGTGCCGGAATACAAGCCCAGTGAGGAGATCCTCGCTCTGTGTGAAGTCGATCGCCACGACATGGCTGTCGTATACCGCCGAGCACGGGAACAACTAGGGCATTCGGCGGGCAGTATTGCCTGAGCGCCAATCCTGTCGGAGTGTTATGATACCCGACGGTTTCATTCCTTTTCATCGTCTATCGATCGGATCAGAGGAATTTGAGCCTTTGCGTCAGGTCCTCGAGTCCGGATGGTTGGCCACGGGGCCGGTCACTCAACAGTTCGAGCGCGAGTTTGCCGCGGGAGTCAATCGTAAGTATGCGGTGGCTGTGAACTCGTGGACTGCTGCTCTCCATCTCGCGCTCGATGCGGCCGGCATTTTCGGAGGGGACGAGTACTCCTACCGAGTTATACCTTTGTCGCAACGGCGGCGGTAGTGATCCATCTCGGGGCGCGACCGGTGCTCTGTGACAGCCTGCCCGGAGAGCTCAATTTAGACCCTGCTGACGCTGCAGCCACAATCGCGCCAAAGACGCGGGCCATTGCTGCGCATATCGGTGGCGAGCCCTGCGATTTGCAAGTGCTTCGCGAGCTTGCCGAACTTCATGCGATCCAGTTGATTGAGGACGCGGCGCGTGTTCAGCCCGAGACCAAAGGGTAGACCTCAGGGAAATTGCTATGACTACGGGCACTTATTCATCGATAAACTCGGAACTGGCATCGGCCTGGTGTCGGTCTCGTCGGAAGCGCTGGATGGACATTCTCACCAGCTCGCTGGCTTTGCTTTTGCTGTCTCCTCTGTTCTTCTTAATTGCGTTACTTGTGGCGATCACTTCAGGCAAACCGATCTTCTTTCGGCAATGGCGACTCGGTCAAAACGGTCGGAAATTTCAGGTGCACAAGTTCCGCACCATGAGGCCGGCAACGAATATCGGCATAGGAGTGACGCAAAAGGGCGACCCACGTATCACATCCGTGGGTCATTCGCTGCGAAGATGGAAGCTTGACGAGTTGCCTCAGCTTTACAACGTCCTGAGAGGAGAGATGTCGCTGGTCGGTCCCCGGCCGGATCTGGAAAATATCTGGTCGAGGGCAACCGCCGCCGATCGGCGGGTCCTGCAACTCAAGCCTGGCCTGACCGGGGCGGCCAGCGTCACCTTCTATGATGAAGAATCGCTGTTGGCGAACATTCCGACGGAACGACTGACATCGTTCTACATGGAACAGCTACTGCCACAAAAGGCAAAGCTCGAGAGCGAATATGCAGCGCAAGCAACGTTTCGAAGCGATTGCGGCATTCTGCTGCAGACGTTGTTTGTGCCTTTTGTTCCTCGACGCATCATGGCAAAGGAAAGTGATGAACTGGCGTCCAAGTAATAGGAAGTTCAGACTCGCCAATCGTGACATATTGACTGTGTAGCATTGAAAACACGGGTTTTGTATCCCGCTACTGTTGGATAAGTTTTCGGAAGCTGGCAGGCAGCTGCGCTTCTCACACTGCTCGGATTCTCGAGTGTCGCAGTTGACGGTGCGCGATGATTAATCAACGAACCTATCGTATTGTCCACTTGACATCGGTGCATTCGGCGCTGGACCAGCGCATCTTCCACAAGGAGTGCCGTTCTCTCGCACGCGCAGGTTATGAGGTCGTTGAATTGGGAAACTATGCGAGCACTGACACCATTGACGGGGTTAAGCTGCAAGGACTTGGAGAGAGTAGCAGCCGACTCCAAAGAATGACCGTCAAATTGGGCGCCATCTGCCGGGGAGCATTCCGGTCCGACGGGGATGCGTACCACATTCACGATCCAGAGCTGCTTATGGTAGGGCTGATCCTCCGCGCTGCGGGCAAGCGGGTTGTTTACGACATCCACGAGGATCTGCCAAGGACTGTGCTCTCCAAAACGTATATTGCAAAACCTATCCGTGTGCCTTTGATGTGGGTCGTGGAACTTGTGGAGAATGCGGCCGCGCGATACATGAGTGGATTGGTTGCTGCAACACCTGCGATTGCAAAGCGATTCTGCGCTAAAAACAACAATACAGTTGTGGTGAATAACTACCCTGTTCTTGATGACTTCCTTCCCCCGATGATTTCGAAGTGGGAGAGCCGCAGCCCTGCTGTCGCCTACATCGGAGGAATCACTGAAGCGCGCGGCATCCATGAGATGTTGGCTGCAATGGATCTGCTCCCGAAAAATCTGGGCGCAAAACTTCAGTTAGCAGGCTGGTTCTTCGATCCAGGACTCCAAACTGAACTGGCAGCGAGTTCACACTGGCAACACATACGCTGGCATGGCGAACTCGATCGCAACGGCACTGCCTCCCTTCTCAAGGAGGTACGGGCAGGGCTGGTCATATTGCATCCTGAAGAAAGTTTTGTAGCCTCACAGCCGGTCAAACTTTTCGAGTACATGGCAGCAGGAATTCCGGTCATCGCTTCTGACTTTCCGCTGTGGAGGAAGATTGTCGAAGAGGCTGGCTGCGGGTTGCTGGTGAACCCGTTCGATACGCGCGCGATTGCCACCGCAATTGAGCACCTGATAACTGCTCCCGGCGAAGCAGAAGCAATGGGACAGCGTGGACGCAAAGCTGTAGAAGGGCACTTTAGCTGGGCCAATGAAGAGAAGACGTTGTTGTCCTTCTATGCATCGCTGCTGACTGAACGCATGGTTGTCGAGAAAGAAACCGCCGTGACCTGATACCAGGAACGGATTAGCATCCGACAATCGAAGTTTATTTAGCGTGTCAACTGCGCAGAGCGCGTTGCGACTATGTTGAAGTTTGACCGCCTACATCTGAGCCTTGACGACTGGGACAGCACGCTGCAACAGTTTCCGGACAGGACTATCTGCCAGAGCGCTGCCTGGTTGAAGTTTCTCGCCGAGACACAAAAGGGAGAGATCGTAATTGCAGCACTGCACGAAGGCAATTCGGTGCTCGGTTATTTTGCCGGGCTGATGACTCAGAGATTTGGGCTGCGCATCCTTGGCAGCCCGTTCCCGGGCTGGAGTACCGCCTACATGGGCTTGGCGCTGAAGCCAGAGGTGCCCAGAATGGAGGCTCTTGAAGCGTTACAACGCTTTGCATTTTTCGATCTCCGATGTGTTCACCTGGAATTCATGGATCGGCATCTGAGTGCAAGCGCTGTCGGGAACCGCTATCCGTTTCGCAACTACAACGGCTTTGAAATCGATCTTTCTCGTGATGAAGATGAGCTCTTCAGGAACTGTAGTTACGATTGTCGTCATTGTGCACGCAAGGGTATGCGTTTGGGTGTTGTTATTCAGGAAGCGAGCGATGCGGGATTCGCTGACGATTACTACAGTCAGGCAGCCGATGTGTTTGCTAAAGACAGGTTAATCCCTACACATGGCAGGGACCGTGTCGCAGCGTTGATTCGATATCTGCAGCCCACAGGTAACTTGCTGCTGCTGCGGGCGTTCGACCCTGACGGAGACTGCATTGCAACTCTCATCTCTGTTGGCATGCATAACCGTGCCGAAGTGTGGAGCGGTGCGAGTTGGCGAGCTTATCAGCATCTGCGACCGAACGAGTTGCTGGTGTGGGAAACGATGCGTTATTGGAAGAGCCGCTCTGTTCAGTTTTTGGACATGGGCGGAGCCGGAGAGTACAAGAGAAGATACGGCGGCTATAAGATCTCCGTACCCTGGATTCGCATCTCCCGCTATCCCATGGTGGATCTGCTTCGCAACGGTGCCGCCATGGCAGTGAAAGCCCGACAGAAATTCCTCGGAGGTTTCCACGCAATCGCTAATCCTGTCTCTTTAAGTGGGCCGGTAGGGCAAGCTGGTGGGCCCATAAAACAAGGGGGGGGCATAAGACAATCTGGGAATGAGCGTGGCAATTGCACCTCCAAGCCGAAGCGGAACCGGCCCGCCCGGCGAGAAAGCATTCCAAAGTGAGGTTGAAGCCCTCTCGGGTGAGGCCTTGGAGCCGCAATGGAGCAGGTAAAGCGTATGCCCGCTCGCGAGCGATGGCATTGATTCTCCGGCCATCCGAGTACGTCAAACGACGTGAAGACGTTGTTCTCCCTCTATACATTTCTGCTGACTAAACGCGCGCGGTTTTAGAAAGAGCTCGAGTAACCCGCGCAAAGAGGCGTTGCGACTATGTTGAAGTTTGACCGCCTACATCTGAGCCTCGAAAACTGGGACAGCACGCTGCAACAGTTTCCGGATCGGACTATTTATCAGAGCACCGCATGGTTGAATTTTCTCTCGGAGACACAAAAGGGAGAGATCGTAATTGCAGCACTGCACGAAGGCAATTCGGTGCTCGGTTATTTTTCCGGGCTGATAATTCGGAGATTTGGTCTGCGCATTCTTGGCAGCCCGTTCCCGGGCTGGACTAGCGCCTACATGGGTCTGCTACTGAAGCCCGAGGTGCCCAGAACGGAGGCTCTTGAAGCGTTACAACGCTTTGCATTTTCCGATCTCCGATGTGTTCACCTGGAATTCATGGATCGGCACCTGAATGCGAGTGCTATCGGAGGCCGCTATCCGTTTCGCAACGCTAACAGCTTTGAAATCGATCTTTCTCGCGACGAAGACGAGCTATTCAGAAGGATGACGCATCCGTGCCGCCGTAGTATACGTCTGGCTACGCGGGAGGGAGTTGTTATTCAGGAAGCGAGCGATGCTGGGTTCGTTGACGATTTCTACAGCCAGCTCACCGATGCTTTTGTCAAAGACAAATTAGTCCCTACATATGGCAAGGGCCGTGTCTCAGCGTTGATTCGGCATCTGCAGCCTACAGGTAACCTGCTGCTGCTGCGGGCGCTCGACCCTGACGGACACTGCATTGCAACTCTCATCTCTGTTGGCATGCATAACCGTGCCGAATTGTGGGCTACCGCTAGCTGGCGAGCTTATCAGCATCTGCGACCTAACGAGTTGTTGGCCTGGCACAGTATGCGTTATTGGAAGAGCCGCTCTGTTCAGTTTTTAGATTTTGGCGGAGCCGGAGAATACAAAAGAAAATACGGTGCCTATGAGATCTCCGTACCCTGGATTCGTATCTCCCGCTATCCCATGGTGGATCTGCTTCGCAGCAGTGCGGCCAGGGCGGTGAGGGCCCGACAGAGATGGCTCGGAGGATTCCGCGCAATCGCGAATTCTGTTTCTTTAAATGGGCCAGTAAGGCAAGCTGGTGGGCTCATAAAACTAGGGGGTGGGCCAATAAGACAAGCTGGCAAGGAGTGTGGCGATTGCACTTCCAAGCCGAAGGGGAAGCGACCCCCAGCGTTCGATCGGCGCGAAAGCATACCAAAGTGAAATTGGAAGACTCACTGGTGCGGCTATTGAACCGCGGGAGGGCAGGTAAACTGCATGGCCTGCTCGTACGGGATGGCGTTTATTCTCTCGCCATCCGAGTGCGTCAAATGACAAGAAACATTGTTGCCCCTTCTATGTATCTCTGCTGACTGAACGCGCGGTTGTGGAGAACTGCCGTGAGTAAACTGCGCAGAGGCGCGTTGCGATTATGTTGAAGTTTGACCGCCTACATCTGAGCCTCGAGAACTGGGACAGCACGCTGCAACAGTTTCCGGACCGGACTATGTGCCAGAGCGGTGCATGGTTGAATTTTCTCTCGGAGACCCAAAGGGGCGAGATCGTAATTGCAGCACTGCACGAAGGCAATTCGGTGCTCGGTTATTTTTCCGGGCTCATGATTCAGAGATTTGGGCTGCGCATCCTTGGCAGCCCGTTCCCGGGCTGGACTACCGGCTACATGGGTCTGGTATTGAAGCCCGAGGTGCCCAGAATGGAGGCTGTTGACGCGTTACAACGCTTTGCACTATTCGATCTCCGATGTGTTCACCTGGAATTCATGGATCGGCACCTGAGTGCAAACGCTGTCGGGGACCGCTATACGTTTCTCAACTACAACAACTTTGAAATCGATCTTTCTCGCGATGAAGACGGACTTTTCAGAAATATGACGAAAGCGTGCCGCGGTTGTATACGCAAGGCTAGGCGCGTGGGTGTCGTTATTCAAGAAGCGAACGATGCGGGGTTCGTGGACGATTACTACAGTCAACTCACCGATGTGTTTGCCAAGCACAATTTAATCCCTACGTATGGCAAGAAACGCGTCACAGCGTTGATTCGGCATCTGAAGCCTACAGGTAACCTGCTGCTGCTGCGGGCGATTGACCCTGACGGACACTGCATTGCAACGGGAATCTCCTTTGCTATGCATGATCACGCCGAATTGTGGGGTGCCGCGAGCTGGCGAACCTACCAGAACCTGCGACCTAACGAGTTACTGATCTGGTATATCCTACGTTATTGGAAGAACCGCTCCGTTCATTTTTTGGACATGGGCGGAGCCGGAGAATACAAAAGAAAATATGGCGCCTATGAGATTTTTGCACCTTGGATCCGTACTTCCAGCTATCCCATGGTAGCTCTACTTCGCAGCAGTGCGGCTACGCTAGTTGCAACTCAGCAGAGACTGCTTGGCATGTGGCGCTCCATCGCAAGGTCCACCCCTGCGCCGGCTGGTAGTCCAGCCTTGCAATCCAGCACTTCCGCCCTCCAGAGCAGTTCTACAGTTGAGCGAGGCTGAGTTTACGCAGCCCTCCCTATCAGGGGACGGGCAGAGTGAGGGTCCGGCAACGTGTACCGCATTAACCGGTACAAGGTGCTCTCGGGCGTCGAGAACTCCTCATATTCCTTGTCGACCACTCCTCGAAGCCCCGCGAGATTGTGCCATGAAGATCAGGTTCGTAAGCCATGCGAGCTTTAGTGTCGAGAGCAAACGGACCACGCTGCTATGCGACCCGTGGCTCTTCGGCAAAGCATTCAACAAAGGGTGGGCACTGCTGAGTCTCGCGGCGGTAGTGCCTTGGGAACGGATCAATTACGTCTGGATCTCGCACCAGCATCCGGATCACCTTCATTTTCCTACTCTCAGGAGCGTTGCCCCGCAACATGGGAAGCGTCTAATCATGCTGTACCAGAAGCATGCGTCGCAACGCATTCCGATGGCATTGCAAGGATTGGGATATTCCAACGTCCAGGAGCTAAAACTGAACAGGTGGACATCGTTGCGCGGAGGCCTGGAAGTGATGTGCGGCTCGGTTGGGTCGACGGATTCCTGGATAGCCATTCGCGCTGAGGGGATCACTCTCCTGAACCTCAATGACTGCATGATCGCGCCAGGCCATCTCGAGTACATTTCTAAGCTCGTGGGGAAAGTAACGGTGTTGCTGACTCAGTTCTCGTTTGCAAGCTGGATCGGAAATCATGCCGATGAACTGGGAGAGATTAAAGCTAAGATAGAAGATCTCCGATATCGAGTCGCCTTTCTTAAGCCGGATATGACTATTCCGTTTGCCAGTTTTATTTATTTCTGCAGCCAGGAGAATAGTTGGATGAACGAATTTGCTGTTACACCCCGGCGCGTTGCAGAGTTGGGGCTACCCGGCGTGAATTTCATGTATCCGGGTGACGAGTGGGACTCAGACGTGCGAACGTGTCGTTCGGCCGAAGCTGTTGATAAATACATGAACGATATAAGTCGGCCAAAGACAATCGATCCGACGCCGCAACCCGTCTCAATGGAGGCCCTGCAACAAGCGGCAGACAGGACCTTGCGCAGGGTACGCCTGCGGTTCGGCAGGTTCGTCGTTAGCAGAATCAAACCATTCTCAATCTATCTGCATGATCTGGACAAAGTTTTGCTGATCAATCCGGGCGGCAGATGCGAGGCACAAAATGCTACGACAGCGACGCGCGATGGCGCACGGTTCGTAATGTGCAGTCAAATGGCATGGTATGCCTTCGCATACGCCTGGGGCTGGGGAGCCATGGAAAACGCCGGCATGTTTTTTGATCGCCGTTTTAAAGATCCAAACCCCCTGGCCTTCTGTCTCAATATACTCGCGACGGGGTGGCTAAGTTTTGCTAACATGCGCCAGGCGGGCCGAACTGTTGAGTTCCTCTGGGCGAAGCGCCGTGAGTTACCCTATCGCATATGGGGCGAGTTCGTCCGGCGTAGGAAATTCAATGTTGAAGGTGCCGTCCGGCAATCGGACTCAATGCCACCGAATGGATGGGCGCAATGACGATAACCAGTGGAGCGCTGGTCGCACTTAGTAGAACCAGAAATGTCTTAGACGTTATGCCCCGTGGACACGAAATCGTCAAGAAGATCCCCGATGCGCTAAGCGCGCGTTGATCTTATATCTGCAATAACATGTCATATTCGCTGGCTGAGACAACATGTGCGGAATATTTGGCGCGATAAACACGACGCGCTTTTTCGATGGGGCAGCATTCGCGCGTTTTTCAGAGCTCAATGACCTGACATGTTATCGGGGGCCTGACGACCATGGCGTCCACGCGTTCAAGCTGAAGCACCCGCTAGGCCACTTAGCGCAAACTCAGAATGGCTCGGATTTGAACAGAAGAACAACTTCTCTAACTGCACTCTCCTCTGGCAGGGAATCAGTTCAGGATGACATTTCCTTCTGGCCTTACCGTAACTGCGAAAACACTTCCGCTGATTGTTTCGATGTGTTCCTTGGCAACCGCCGGTTGTCGATCATCGATCTCTCCTCAAACGGCCACCAGCCGATGACAGATCACAACGGTCGCTGGATTGTCTACAATGGCGAGATCTTCAACTATCTCGAATTGCGCCGGGAATTGCAGGCAAAAGGACACGAATTCACAACCGGCACAGACACCGAGGTCATCCTGCATACCTACAGCGAATACGGAGAACAGGGGTTTGACCGTCTCAATGGTATGTGGGCGTTCGCCATTGCAGACGTGCCCAGGCGCCGAGTGGTATTGAGTAGAGACCGTTTTTCCATCAAGCCACTGTACGTCTTACAACTCGGGGGTTGCATCTATTTCGCAAGCGAAATCAAGCAACTCCTACCCTTGCTGCCGGAGCGCCGCCTGAACGCAGAGATAATGTCGGTATTTCTTGCACAAGGCCTGCTGGATCATTCACGCGAGACGTTCTTCGAGGGGATTGTCAGAGCGCCTTCGAGTACTAACATCATTATTTCACTTGACGGAGAGGACGTGCGGGAAAGCGCGTACTGGCGCTTCCCTACCATCAGTGGCATCAGGTCCTCGCAGCAGGCTGCCGAGCAGTTCCGCGAGTTGTTTTTCGACAGCATTAAACTGCGACTTCGCAGTGACGTGAAAGTTGGAGTGCTGCTAAGCGGCGGCCTCGATTCATCTGCTATCGCCGTCGGGTGCAACAAAATCATAGGCGACCATCTGGAAACCTATTCCATCGTATCAGAGGACGGCATTTGCGATGAGCACCGGTTCATCGACATGATGGTCGAGACAGGCCTAAAAAACACTAAAGTTGTTTTTCGGTGCGCCGATGTTGTTCAGGACGTTGACAGAGTTCTCGATCACAGCGACGAGCCCGTTGGAAGTCTTAGCGTAATGGCGCAGTTCAAGTTATTCAGCGCCATTAAACACGGTACAGATGTCACCGTCCTCCTCAGCGGGCAGGGAGGAGACGAAGTTCTGCTCGGCTACTTGAAATTCTTTTTCTTTCATTTGAGATCTTTGTACCGTCAGCACAAGTATCCGCAGGCACTATTCCAGTTGGCGGCGAGTGTATGGCATCGGACAGCCGCAAGCCAATTCACGCTGCGGTCTGCCCGGCGTTACATTCGGGCACTTCCCCCGACGCTTAGCCGCGCAATCAAGTCAGGGCACACCCGTGTGCCCGTTTGGGATTGTGGGGACATAGCTTCTCGCCAAATCGCGGACATCGAGAAGTATTCCGTTCCGGCACTTACGCATTATGAAGATCGCAACTCGATGGCACATTCGCTCGAGGTCAGACATCCGTTTCTCGATCACAGACTGGTAGAGTTCCTGATGAACCTTCCACCTGAGTGGAATATCCGAAATGGCTGGACGAAGCACGTGCTGCGGCAAGCACTACCCGAGTTGCCAGACGCAATTCGATGGCGAAGGGATAAACAAGGATTCTTGACTCCCGAGCAGCGATGGTTGAAATACGACCTAAGCGGCCTCATTCGGACCACGTTCCACAACAGCCAGCTTGCCCAGGCAGGCATTCTGGACGGACAGAAATTCTTGAACTATTACGAGGAGTTTCAACGTGGCGCGAGTGTAGACGAGAGCGACATTGCCCGTGCCTTGATCGCAGAACGTTGGATGCAACGCACCTTCGGGCAACCGGCGCACCAGCGCATACCGATACAATTACATGACAATTACGAAGTGCACTTGCGAAGGTAGAACAGCACGGCTTGCATATACGATTGTGTAATCCTGGGGCGTGAGATTCCTCTGGTACGTCGCCTCGCAGCTCAGTAAATGGCCTTGTCATCGTGACTAACCGTTGAGCAAAATGAGCTGGGCTGCTTTTCGCGATTTACGCCTTCCTACGAAGGCCCATACCATAATCAGCTAAGACTTATGGGACACTACACTAGCTCCCCGCCACACGAGCCGGCGCGCAGAATTCTCAAGCAGCTATCCACCGTTCGCAATAGCTTTCCATTCGCGACGAATGTGGCCGTGCTTAGCGGTGGAACCGCGCTTGGACATTGCTTCACGATTGCAGCGGCGCCCCTTCTTACGCGGCTGTATCTGCCGCATGACATCGGCAATCTTGGACTCTTCAACGCGTTCCTTGGCGTTATCGTGGTGGCGGCATCACTGCAATACGATTCCGCGATCGTTTCTGCCCCCGACGAAAAAAGAAGCGCTCAATTGGCAACGCTATCAATGTTATTCACTCTCCCGATAGGCATGGCCGGTGGATTCCTGTTGTATGCCATGATCCACTTTTCGTTTGCTGGCTTCGGCGCCTTGCCTGTGTACGCAGCATGGTTGATAGTGCCCACCATCGTGTGTGCCGGCGTATTTTCGGTGCTTCGCTATTGGTCGCTGCGGAACGGGAGTTTTGGCATCGTATCACAGGCCATGATCTTTCAAAATAGTGGACGCAGCCTGCTGCAGGTCGCCCTGGGTACGATCGGATTGCATTCCTTCGGGTTGCTATTCGGCGAGGTCTCCGGGCGCGGTCTCGGAATGGGTCGTATGCTGCGCAATGCCTTGCCTGTGATGCGCCGGCATAGTCTCACTATCCGTGACGCTGCAAGGGTGCTGATAAGCAACCGGCACTTTCCGCTCTACCAAATGCCTTCCTCATTGCTTAATCAGCTAGGAACGAGCCTCCCGCTACCGTTGTTGGTTACCCTGTATGGCGCAGATGCCGGCGGATACTACGCTTTGGTGTGGAGGGTACTGGCCCTGCCGGTCGCCCTGGTCGGTAGCTGCATGGCCGATGCATTCCACAGCCGTGCTGCACTTTATGCGCGCGAGGATCGGAAGCGCCTTTTATCGTTTTTCAACCGCACCGCTGCGGCCTTGTTGGCCATCGGCATAATCCCGGCTTTGGCCCTCTTCATCTTTGGGGAGCCGCTCTTCGTCTTCGCATTTGGGGACAAGTGGAGACTGTCGGGCGACATCGCCGCAATCGTCTCTCCGTGGTTTTTGACGGCGTTCGTCGTCAGCCCCATAAGCCGCTTAACCGCTGTATTGCACGGCCAGGCATTGAAACTGATTTATGACGTGCTGATTCTCGGGTCAAACCTTTTGGTGTTTTATTGGGCTCGCCGGTTCGTGTGGCCCATGCTTCAGATGGTGACAGCCATGAGCGTAATGAATACTGCCTCCAAAGTTGTGTTTTATTTTTTGCTGCTCCGGATCGCAGCCACCGCGATGCGCACACCATCGGCGCACTTCAAAACTGTATAACAGTACTCGCATATTGCATTCATGATCGCCTACTCGATATTCGAAAAGGGCAGTTCGGAAGGCAACTCCTGGGCCAAGAGATTTCTACGTTCACGGATCAGCATGGTTCTGATCTGTGCGGCGTATGTTGCAGCCTTTGTGCTTGTGTACAAATGGGTAATCGTGCCGGTGTGGGGATACGAGGGATTCCACTTCAAGGCGACGCTGGCACGCGCGGCTGCTGCATTGGCGCTCACAGCTCTACCTCCATTGTGGATGCCGATCAAGTTGACGCGGCCATCGCAGGTTGTGTACTGGGTCCTTTATCTCCTGGTTCTAGTTCCTGGTTGCCTGGTGCCAATCTACTCGTTGGATAGCCAGTCTCCCAGCCCGCTGTTTCTGGCAATGTACCTGGTCGGTGCGTTCGCGCTTACGGGATTGGTGTACCGCCTTCCACTACTCCCCCTGCGGCGCATGCACTTGGAGAGCTATGAACTCACTGTCATCCTGGCCCTTCTCAGCATAGTTTGTTATTCTTTGATGTTTGCGACCTTCGGCTTTCGTTTCCACTTCGTGTCGTTAGAAGATATTTACTCCGTACGCGCTCAATATAAGAACACCTTAGATCAGGCCCCCGGCATAGTGGCATACGCGATCGTTTGGCAGGCCTGGGTCATCAATCCATTTGTGATGGCCATCGGGTTGACGTCGAGGCGGCCGTCATGGGTTCTGGCTGGCGCCGCAGGGCAATACGCAATTTACTCCATTGCCGGTTTTCGGTCGATGCTCTTCTCGGCGGCATTCTTGCTCTATATTTTCTGGCTGACTCGCTCGACCAAAGCGTTCGGCGCAAGGTTCGCCGCGACATGGACTGCGGTCTTTGCCGGCGCAGGGGCGCTACAGTTGTTCGGCTATGGACTGGTTCCCGTGTCGCTTGTGGGTGACCGCCTGACGGCGATACCGGGCTTGCTGACCGGCTATTATTATGAGTTTTTCTCGTCACATCCTAAGGCGCATTTAGGCCATAGCATTTTCAGCTCATTTGTCACGTATCCCTACGCTTTGGAGCCGCCTTATTTAATTGGTAACACCTATTTCCACGGTATGGATGCGAATGCAAATATCTGGGCAGACGCATATGCCAATTTCGGATATAGCGGAATCATCTGCTTCACACTGCTGTTTGCGATCGTGCTGTTGTTGTATGATTCGGCAGCTGCCGGTCGCGATATGCGTTTGGCGGTGCTGGTGATCGTCTTACCGGCCCTTGCTCTTGCGAACGGCGGTCTGTTGACCACGCTGCTTAGCAACGGAATGGGGCTTGCGATACTGCTTGTGTATCTTGCACCTCCGATGTCTCATGAGAAACTCGAAAACCGTCTCACCGCGCAAGGCGGTGTAGATCGCCGTACCCTTAAATGCAAGCCCTCGATGAGTTGAACCAAACGTCGGGTCGGCACCCACATCGGTGTCCGAGCAATCTTCAGTTCCTGTGCTCGAGAGCTGGGGGAATCGAGATGCTAATACGCTGCATCACACCTATTCGACTGAGAGCGCATTCAAGCATATCGCCAATCTCCCGAAGGCGACTAGCGGGATGCTTTGCGTCTGGATTTATTCTCATCACCACGAAAATGTTTCTCTTTTGAGCCGTTTACTATTGAAGGCAGAGAACGTGTGCCGACCGGTGCTGACTCAGCTACCGAGTCCGTTGCAAACCGCCGCTCTTGCCCCAACGGTACCGCTGTACATTCTGTACCAGAATGTTTATCGCCGACGGAAGATGGATCGCGATACTGCAGCGATCTATGGTTGGAACGAGGCCTTACATGCCTCCGAGACCGCCTAACTCCTCCTTCTGCTCATCGCCACAGCTACGAGGAAGTCCGCGAATGGTTCGTAAGCATCGTCGGAGTGCCGTCTTGACGCAGTGCGGGGAGTGAGAATCTCGGAGGAATTAGGTGTCCACCTAATTTTTTAGCTTTGAAAGACCAGTGTCGCAGGCCAGGTGCGATACCGCTCTGCCGTGCTGAGATAGTTGCAGCGTCAAGACTAGGTCACGGAATTTGGTGGCCTCACCGAGGCGCAGGAGTGCCGAGAGGATTTCTTCATGCGCGACAAGCGTTCAAATGGGAGAATAGTGTACGGCTTCAAACTTGCTGCAGCTTCCCTATTGCGGGTTCCTGTATTCACAAAGCTCGCTCGGCGCATGCCTTTCGGCTCTATTGAAACACGCGTGGACATGGATCTCTGGAACCGCCCGCATTATGCGTACGGCGTGCACAGAGCGGCCGTCCAGGCAAAATCTCTCGGATTGCGCGGCATCTCCGTCGTCGAATTCGGCGTTGCAGGCGGGCGTGGTCTGCTGGAACTGGAGCGAGTTGCCGGCGAAATCAGCCGCGAACTTCAACTCGAAATTCAGACGTTCGGCTTCGACACCGGCGAAGGTATGCCTGAAACGAGTGACTATCGCGACCTGCCTCATGTCTGGGCCAAGGGTTTTTTCAAGATGGACGTACCCGCCCTTCAGGCGCGTCTGGCTTCGGCCAAGCTTTTGATCGGTGATGTCTCGGAAACTGTGCCAACGTGGACCGGATCGCCGGATCGTCTTCCCATCGGCTTCATCGCGTTCGATCTCGACTACTACAGTTCGACGGTGAAAGCATTCAGCGTCTTCAAAGGGCCCTCGGAGAGTCGGCTGCCGCGAGTTCTCTGCTACTTTGACGACATCGTTGTTCCGGAGCGCGCATTTTACAACGAGGGCACGGGGGAATTACTGGCGATCCGCGAATTCAATGAGGCGAATCGCAGCCGGAAGATCTTCCCTATTCATCTTCTAAGGAACATCCGCATGGTCCCGCAACCCTGGAATGACCAGATGTATGTTATGCATGACTTCGAACATCCTAAGTACTGCGTAAATATCACGCCCAAGGACTCGGCGGGGAGCACGCATTTGCCACTTTGATCTAACCGACGCGGGTCGCGGCATGCCTGCCACTTTAGTCGAATGCAGCTCCGCCGATTTTCGAACACCACCTTCACTTCCGAACTCATCTATAAACACCAGCGCATCGGCGGGAATCGTTCAAATCTTCTGGCTACCATTGTCTCGAATTGCTGAGGGACGAAAAACTGCCAGCTGGGGGTACCGGACGTGTTTCCATTTCAGGTTGCGATTAGCGCGACGCGCCGCTAAGTATGAAGAAGGAGAGCAAAGTTATCGCCATGGACATACGCGAATCTCTGACCAGGCAACCGAACTCCCGCAGCGGTCGTCTATGGCGCCGTCCACATCGTGAACACCACTTCCAGCTGGATTCCGCCTCCCTCACCAGATCAACGCACAAATACTTCGTCGCTGGCCGCGAAGAATGCGATATCGTGCTCAGTCAATGATCAGGCTCGCAGCTGTGGTGCTGAGTTCCTTGCTCCTGCAATGGCCAATGTGGCAGTCTGAGCCCACCACAGAGGGCGCGGTGCGCACCATGCCCGTCCTCGTCGCGAGTCGCGAATTGCGTGCTGCGATGCATTACGTAAGTCCGACAGGCAGTGACAACGGTGATGGAAGCTTTTCTCACCCGTGGGCGACGATCCAGCATGCAGACCGGTTGGTGCAGCCTGGCGATACCGTGGTGGTGATGAACGGAACGTATTCTGGCGATATTCTACTTCGGTCCAGCGGCACCGCTGATCGCCCGATCACGTATGTCGCCCAGGATAAGTGGCAGGCTAAACTGGTCGGTACTACTTCCGGGGGTGGCACCGCAGTTATCCGCATCACCGGCGGACACCTGATTATTAAAAACTTCGATGTCACGGGAACCGATGCCAACGGCATCACTCTCGCAGCCTCCGGCACCTCTGCAAGCTTCAATCAGGCTATCGGCAACTACGTCCACGACCTCACCACTCCGTGTGACCAGAACGGCGGCGCAGGGCTCAATACTGGCGGAGGCGACAACTACTGGGGCATCAGCCACGACGATTTCATCGGAAATGTCGTCGTTAACATCCACCGAGCTCCTGGATGCACCACCAGCGCGCCCCCTAGTGGTATCTATGAGGCTGTCCCCTACGGGGTGGTGGCCAATAACATCGTCATCAATACGGGCTACGTAGGTATTCAATCCTGGCACGCCGCATCCAACTTAACGTTCTTCGGCAACACGGTGATGAATAACTATGGCGACGGCATAATTGTCGGTGCTGGTGATGGTGGATCCAGCGTTAATGATTACACCCTGGTGCAGAACAACATCTCTATAAATAACGGGTACGCGGGCATTATCGAAGAAGGAAAAACTGGAGCCCACAATCAATATAAAAACAATTTAGGTTACGAGAACATTCACGATTTCGTCCTCGGAAATCACTTGCAATGCAATAACTGTTTGAGCAGGACCAACCCGGATTTTGTCAATAACTCCGGAACAGCCGCCGGCAATTACGGCCTCCAATCAAACTCGCCGGCGTGCGGGAAGGGACTCGCGCTGGCCGGTATTGCCACTGACTATCTCGAACAGGCTCGCCCGCAGGCTGGTACGACGGACATTGGTGCGATTCTGTATACCAAGGGAACGGCCCGCCAGCGCGACCGATGAGGGCATGGTCCGCACGGTCAATCAAAGCGGAGAGGGCATAAACCAGGAAGGGCGATGCCGGCGTGAAACGATTACCGGAAATATACTGGCCAACAATCACAGGGGATCACGGTAGGGGATGGCGATGCGCCAGGAGGGATATCCAACGACTACACTGTGGTAAAGGACAACGTCATAGTAGGCACTGTCAGTTGGGCGATTGTCGAATCCGGCGAAACCGGCAGGCATAACACCTACACGGGCCACATGTTGTTTAACAATCCTTCTGGCATCATGCTTGGATACGGATTAGTTGCAACCTGAACCATTCATAGCAATGGACGGCCACCGGCAGTCGTCATTCCTAAACCTTAGGGCATGTCATCAAACTTAGGACAAGAGCTGTCGATCATGAGAGTTGAGGGCGTAGCCGGGTTTGTACGCCGGCTTCCGCCCTCCGCTGGTTCAATGGACCGTAACGACGACCTTGGCCGCATACGTCACGCCCGTCGAACTGGTAGCGGTAATGGTATACGCAGTTGTGGTCGTGGGGTAAACCACACCAGTGCCATTCAATGCAACTTCACCGCTACCAGTCAGGGTCGCGGTCGCTGCGTTCTGTGTCGTCCACGTAAGCCTCACGCCCTGCCCAGGCGCAACAGTGGTTGCGCTCGCAGTGATGCTGGCATTCACCACCGTAACGACGACCGTGGTGGCATACATCGCGCCCGTCGAACTGTAAGCGGTAAGGCGATACGCGGTTGTGGTTGTAGGGTAAAACACACCAGTGCCATTCAATGCGACATTTACGCCGTTCACTTCCGCGGTCACTGCGTTCTGTGTCGTCCAGGTAAGCCTCACGCCCTGCCCAGGCGCAACAGTGGTTGCGCTCGCAGTGATTGACGCATTCGACGAGCTGCTACCGGATGAACTGCCAGTGTGAACGATACAGGCACCCATGGCCGTTGCTCCTGATTGCGGACGAGAATCACCATAAAAATCAGTGAGGATGCCAGCCAGCGCAATACCGGTTCCAAGGGCCGGAGAGTTCGATTGCAGGCAGTAATTGCCAGTGGCGTCACCAGTGTTGCTTATGAAGAGAGGATTTGTGTCGTAGAGGCATCCTGAACAGCTAAGACCATTTTGCAGTATGATATCGCTACTATTCTCGTACCCCAAATTATCGATGTATTGATTGTGAGTACCGGTATAGTTTTCTTCGTGGATGCCGGTCTCACTATTGTTTACAGCGATATTATTTTGCACTACCGTGTAATCGTTTGTGCCACCCGGCGCATCTCCGGCTCCCACCACAATACCGATTCTGGAATTGATTTCGGTGTTTCCGAAGAACGTCAGATTAGAAGCTGCATGCCAGCTTTGAATAGCATAGCCCGCGTTGATGACGATATTGTTAGCTACGACTCCATAAGGCACAGCCTCATAGATTCCCGATGATACATTCTCGGAACACGATGAGCCATCCGCGCTTGTTACGTGGACTACCAGGTTTCCAGTAAAGTCATTGTGACTGATTCCAGTGTAGTCGCTGCCTTCGCCAGAACCGAGTGCTGATCCTCCGTCCGAATCACACGGAGTCACGATGTCGTGGACGTAGTTGCCGATAGCCTGATTATAACTGGCGGTTGTGCCTGTCGTTGCTAAACTGACGCCATTAGCATCGGTTCCCGTAATATCGAAGTTTTCGAGAATGTTATATCCGCCAGACATCCCAACAACCACAGAGCCGTCACCTGTTCCCTGACCGACTAGCTTGGCTTGCCATTTGTGCGCAGCAGCGTACGTGATTGGATGTCCAGCTGTTCCATTTGAGCTGATTGTCCAATCTTCCCCGTGCTCACCTGTATGCGGAAGATAATAAGTACCATCCAAGACTAAAACCGTGTCGCCGGGTCGGGTGATTGTGCTCGCATGAGTTATCGAAGCCCATGGATAGCTCTCGCTCCCATTGTTAGCATCGCTGCCGGTGGTACTCACATAATAGGTGGATTGCGCTTCTGCGCGAGATGCAGTCAGCAGCAAGAGCGAGCTTCCAAGCGCAACACTGGCCGCGACACTCAGCTGTAGAAAAGACGGAAAGTTAGAAAAATAGGAGGATAGCTTAAAATTAATATGCATAAGCACAGACGTCCTTCATATGTACTTCAATCCGGCCATAGTGCCGGGAGATAGATAATGGGCACAGCTCTGCCGACCGCGGCAACCAAAATTATCCGGCCATCTGGCCAGAGCGCACAGAGCCAATCTATTGAGTTAGTGGAGATATTCCTTGCACCGGCATGCTGAGCAGGTCGACACTCCCAAAAATGGAATATCGGCGATGGCGATGATGGGTCTTTGGGCGGTTCTTGGTAGGAGGCGCAAGGGACGGATCGAGGACATCCTGTGAAAAGAAAGCCCCCAAAAAACGTTAACTCGGTAAAAAGAAAATTGCATGACAACTTCACCTCAAGGTAAACTTTCCGACCTACAGAGGCAGGGAAATGCAAAAGGAAGCAAAGACGTGGGAGAGGCTAGCGCCCTGGGCTCCTCGAGTGGAAATCCTTTGAGGAGCTACCTGATTTTTTGGTTGTTTCACCCGACTATAAAGGCGGACGGACTGAAGCGCAAGCAAAAACCAACGAAAGCGAATGATTGCTTCTTACCAAAGTAATGGCCTATGGCAATGAGGGCGCGAAATGAGTGATCGGGTGAAGAGATCCTTCAGATCAACGACAGAGACATGTTTGGAGACGGAAGAACTGGACAAAATGACCATCATCTCCAAACCACAGGGTAAAGAAGCGGGCATAAGACATCGCCCCCTGGTCTCCGTGATCCTCCCCGTTCATAATGAAGAACGTCACATTGAGGATGTTCTGAGGTCACTTTTGGGGCAAGTAACGGCCAGCTTTGACCTGGAAATCATCATCCTCGATGGTCAGTCTTCGGATGCCACTCGTGCAATTGTAGGACGGATTGCATCAGATGACACCCGTGTCACGCTTGTGGTCAACCAACAAAGGAAGACCCCTTACGCGTTTAACATGGGCATTCAGAGAGCCAAAGGGGAATACGTCTGCATTTTTGGCGCGCATACCGTCTATCCCGCAAACTACATAGGCATTTGTCTCGAGGAGCTAAAACGTCATGGTGCAGTTGGCTGTAGCGGCACCGTTATGACACGCCCCGGCGGCAAGGGAGTGGAGTCCCGCCTGGTCGCGTGGGCGCTTTCCCATCCCTTTGGTACTTCGAGCCGATCCATGCGTACACGTGGAGCGGGCTTCTCAGACATTGTCCCTTATGCGATCTTTCTTAAGAGTGCTCTCCTGGAAGTGGGTTGTTATGACACTCACTTGCACCGTAATCAGGACATTGATCTCAATCAAAAGCTTAGGGCGCGCGGCCATAAGCTTTATGTGACTGACAAAACATCGTGTCAATATTTCGTCGGCTCGAGTCTGTCATCGCTCGCAAGATACGCTTTCACGAACGGATACTGGAACATCATCAGCATGCGGAAGAATCCGGGGGCGATGGCAGTGCGGCACTTTGTCCCGGGCGGCTTTGTTATGGCTCTGTTGCTCAGTCTCATGGTGTGCATGCTTTCTTTCAATGCTAGCGCCGACTCCCGGCTCTGGCTACGCAGCCCTCTCCTTCTACTTGGCGTCGTTTATGGCATTGGAAGCATTGCGGCCGCGTGCCAGATTTCGCTACGCGAGAAATCGACTGAGCCCCTCCTATTACCAGTCGTCTTTCTGCTTTTGCATGTTTCCTATGGCGTAGGCACATTGTCGGCGCTGCTAACCAACGCAACGGTTCCAACCTCCGATCGCGCTCCCGGCCTCAAAGGCGCACAGCCCTCTTAGTCAGCGAAGAACCGCCGGCCGACAGCGTCACTGATGTGTCAGGTTCACCAATTAGTTCAACTCACCGGGCGGGCCGGAATCGACTCTCACGAACTGATTCCAGCCGACGGCTGTTCTAACCGTGTTCGAGCCAGGATCTTGTCGCAAGGATGATCTCGCCAGTTTCTCGATCGAGAAAAAGCTATGGCTATAGCCAGTGACGTCATTGTCGGTCAGAACGTAAGAATCCTACACCCTGATCTGGTCAACCTCTATGGGTGCCGGGTCGGAGATGGCAGCAGAATTGGCGCATTTGTCGAGATCCAGAGCGGAGCTGCGATCGGAAGAGACTGCAAGCTTTCCAGTCATACTTTTGTCTGTTCGGGCGTGACGGTGGAAGACGGGGTGTTTGTTGGGCATGGAGTGATGTTCATCAACGATCGCTACCCGCAGGCCGTGAGCGAAGATGGTTCGTTGCAGACTGAAAACGATTGGAAGTGTATCGAGACCCGGATAAAGACTAGGGCCTCGATCGGCAGCGGCGCGACAATTCTCTGTGGAATTACCGTGGGAGCGGGAGCGCTTGTAGGCGCCGGAGCCGTTGTCACAAAGGACGTGCCCGACTACGCGATCGTTGCTGGCGTTCCTGCCCGGATTGTTGGGGACGTGCGGGACCGCGAAGGAATTAAGCACGAGAGCAGATCGGCACGCTGAGATGTGTTCTGTGACAGCACCCGCCGTGATGGTCAGAGGTAACTGCATGCCGGACTCGCCCGCGGTTGGGTGGACTCGCTGCCATTGAGAATTTAAACGTTCATCGCATTCGAGAGTATGAGCGCAAGGCACACAGCTCGAGGAGTGATTCGGGGACGCCCGCTGCGATTGTACTCAGCGAAAAGTGACGATCGCATAAGGGCTCTGCACACTTGATTTCTACGGGCATACCTCACAGGGCGAAGCAACTTGGAGTGCATATGATAGGAGTTGGAGTGGTTGGTTATGGATACTGGGGTCCGAACCTTGTACGGAACTTTGCCGAGACGCCCGGAGCGCATGTTGCTTCGGTAAGTGACCTGAACACTCAGCGTCTAGAGCTTGCCAGGGCCCGCTATCCCTATATCCAGGCCACCACTGATGTGGCTGAACTGATCCACAACCCCCGCGTGGACCTGGTTGCTATCTCGACGCCCGTTTCGACGCATTTCGATCTCGCAATGAGAGCTCTACGCGCTGGGAAGCACGTGCTCGTGGAAAAACCGCTGACCCGTAGTTCGGAGGATGGTCTCCGCTTGATCGAGGAAGCGGATCGGCGCGGGCTTCAGCTCTTCGTTGACCACACTTTCGTCTTTACCGGATCAGTGCGAAAGCTGCGCGAGTTGGTCCAGGCGGGTGAACTTGGCCAGTTGTACTACTACGATTCCACGAGGGTTAATCTCGGTCTGTTTCAGCACGATGTAGATGTGATATGGGATCTCGCGGTGCATGATCTGGCCATTATGCACTATGTTCTGCCGATGTGGCCTGTGGCCGTTTCCACAACAGGCATCTGCCACGTCCCAGGCGGCATGGAAAACATCGCCTATCTGACGATGTTTTTCCAGGAGAATGTCATCGCCCATGTCAACGTGAACTGGCTTTCACCAGTTAAAGTTCGAAGGACGATGATCGGCGGTAGCCGGAAGATGGTTGTATACGACGATCTTGAAGTCACTGAAAAGCTAAAGGTCTACGACAAGGGCATCACAGTCAGGAACAGTCCAGAAGCTCTATACAAGATGCTGGTCGGATACCGGACCGGGGACATGTGGGCTCCGCAGTTGGACATGACTGAGGCCTTGGCGCTTGAGGCGCGGCAGATTGTGCAATCCATCGAAACCGGAGTTTGCTTAGCAACCAACGGGCGCACCGGACTACGGGTGGTGCGCCTTCTCGAGGCCGCCACTGAGTCAATGAGACGCCGAGGTTACGTAATTGAACTGCAAACGGAAATGGCTGCGGCATGATACCTTTCGTGGATCTGAAGGCCCAGTATTACGGAATCAAGCAGGAAGTCGACGCAGCGATCTCGAGCGTTCTCGAAAGCGGCGAGTTCGTCCTGGGCAGCGAGGTTGCGGCATTCGAAGAGGAGTTTGCCACCTACTGCGGATCGAAGTTCGGCGTAGGCGTGAATTCCGGGACAAGCGCTCTGCACTTGGCCCTGCTCGCGGCTGGTATCGACAGGGGCGATGAGGTAATCACTACGCCATTCACCTTTGTCGCTACGGTCGCTGCCATCCGATACATCGGCGCGCGGCCTGTGTTCGTGGATATAGATCCGCATACTTACAATATCGATGCGTTAAAGATCGAAGGGGCGATCACGGAAAAGACGAAGGTAATTATGCCTGTGCATCTCTATGGCCAACCCTCCGACATGGATCCGATTGTTGAGATCGCACGGCGTTACGGCTTAATCGTAATTGAAGACGCGGCGCAGGCACACGGAGCAGAGTACAGGGGCCAGCGCTCGGGCAGCATGGGCGATCTGGCATGTTTCAGCTTCTATCCAGGTAAGAACCTTGGGGCGTACGGTGAGGGCGGTATGGTGGTGACCAGTAATCGGGAGTATGCGCGGACCATTCGCATGCTGCGCGACTGGGGCGCAGAGAGGAAATATCACCATGTCTTAAAGGGATACAATTACCGGCTCGAAGGAATACAAGGCGCAGTCTTGCGAGTGAAGCTGAAACACCTGGAAGCATGGACGGCGGCGCGCCGGGCCCATGCGGCGCTGTACTCGAAGCTCTTGAGCGACTCGGGTGTGACGATTCCATCGGTTATGGCACATGCAAGGCATGTCTACCATATATATGCCGTGATGTCGCCGCAACGGGATGAGATCCGCCGCGAGCTGACATCGCGCGGTATACAGACCGGTATCCATTATCCATTCCCAGTCTACGAACTCGAAGCCCACGCCGATCTCGGGTACCAACACGGTGCCTGCCCGAAGGCCGAGAGGGCAGCTGCGCAGCAACTTTCCTTGCCGATGTATCCAGAACTGACAATTGCAGAGTGCGAGCAAGTAGCAAGCGCGATAAGGTCCGTCGTCGCTGGGTCTTTCACTATTAGCGGTAGCTAGAGTAGAGAAAGCTTGCGGGCACATTCGAGTCATTTGCAAGGAGATGTTCAAGTGAAAATCATCGTAGTCGGTGCTGGAAAGATGGGATTGCCGCTCGCGTGTCAGTTCGCGCACCGCGGCGCGGACGTAACTGTCTGCGACGTTAAGCAGAGTGTTGTCGACACGATTAATCGGGGCGAGTGCCCGATTGATGAGCCTGGCGTCAACGAGTTGTTGGCTGACGTCTTCACTCGCGGCAGGCTTCGCGCCAGTACAGATACAACCGGTGCCACACGGCAAGCCTGTGTCATTGTCGTGATCGTGCCGGTGTTGCTGACGCCCGGCAATGATGCCGATATTTCCGCAATCGAGTCGGTCTCGCGGCAGATTGCCGCTGGCCTGCAGCCAGGCTCGATGGTTTCCTACGAAACAACCCTGCCGGTCGGAACTACCCGCGGCCAGACCAAAGTCCTCGAATCGAGCGGACTTCAGGCCGGCCTTGATTTCGACGTTGTGTTCTCGCCGGAGCGAGTCAAAAGTCGGCTCATGCTCAATCACCTGACAGCGAATTCGAAAGTGATAGGTGGTTTGACTCCCCGGGCAGCCGACCGGGCGGTCGAATTCTACAGCCAGTATCTGGGGGCACCCGTAATCAATGTTGGAACACTCGAAGCTGCGGAACTGGTCAAATTGGCGGGCATGGTCTATCGAGACGTGAACATCGCACTCGCCAATGAAATCGCACGCTACGCAGAAGTCGTCGGTGTAGATCTTCATGCAATTCTGCCCGCGATTAATTCGGATGGCGAAGCCGCGATGCTTTGTCCCGGCATCGGTGTGGGTGGTCATTGTGCGCCGGTGTATCCGAATTTCCTGATTCGCGATGGCGAACGGTGTGGTCTCGAGATGACTTTGACGAGACTGGGGCGCCAGATTAACGACAACCAGGCCGCTTGCTGCATCGACCGGCTTGAGCGCGAGTGGATGCTATTACAGGATCGCTCTGCCTTGATTCTCGGCTTGGGTTTTCGCCCGCAGGTAAAGGCGCATACCTGCTCCACTTCGTTTCTGATCGGTGCCGAATTGAGGAAGCGTGGCGCGCACGTATTTCTGAATGATCCCTTGTACACGGACCAGGAAATCTGCGGTCAGGGATTCGATCCGCTGCCGCTCACCGCAGCCGAATTGCCTCCAGTGGTGATGCTTAGCACCGCACACACGGCATATGCCGGTCTCGATTTCCGCGATCTCGCACGTCGCGGCGTTCGGGTGATTGTGGACGGACGCGCTCTTTGGCTGCCTCAAGATGTCTCTGACGCCGGTATCTTGTACCTCGGTGTTGGCCGGCCAAACCCGGATTGGCACTCCTTCTCTATCGATGGTCAGTCTCTGCCGCTCGAGGATAGCGCAAGGGAAATACCAGAAGTTGCAGATGGCGTGATCGCTGAATTGACATGAACCATAGATCGGAGGTACTGACACAGGTGCGACCGAGTTCGAACATAACGACACCGTCTCGAACCTGCAACAGTATCCCCAGGACGGTCTCATATGCGTAGGACACATTGTTCTTCACAAACACAAGGCGATCAGGTTTCGAATAGGCGACTTCTCAACGGGCATCGTCGTCGGTTCCAGGTTTGGACCATAACAGTCGGCTGGTTAATTGGGATAGTAGCTTCCTTGTGTGTTCCGGCCAGGGCGCAGGCTCCCACAGCTGGCATCACCGCGGGCGCAACCACTGTTGCGCCTGGGCAGGGCGTGAGGCTTACCTGGACGACACAGAACGCAGCGACCGCGGCCCTGAACGGCGTAAATGTTGCATTGAATGGCACTGGTGTGGTCTACCCTACGACCACAACCGCGTATACCATTACCGCTCACAGTTCGACGGGCGCGACGGATGCGGCCACAGTCGTCGTTACGGTAGTGTCTGCCGAAATCAGTGCGGGCGCAACCGATATTGCGCCTGGGCAGAACGTGACGCTTACCTGGACGACACAGAACGCAGCGACCGCGGCCCTGAACGGCGTAAATGTTGCGTTGAATGGCACTAGTACGGTTTCCCCTACGACCACAACTACGTATACCATTACCGCTACCAGTTCGACGGGCGTGACGTATTCGGTCTCGGTCGTCGTTACGGTAGGGTTTGCAACCCTCACTGCGAGCGCAACCACTGTTGCGCCTGGGCAGGGGGTGACACTTACCTGGACGACACAGAACGCAGCGACCGCGGCCCTGAACGGCCAAACTGTTGCATTGAATGGCACTGGTGTGGTTTACCCTACCACCTCAACTGCGTCGTATACCATTACCGCGACCAGTTCGACGGGCGTGACGAGTACGGCCACGGTCGTCGTTACGGTAGTGTATGCCAGCATCACTGCGAGCGAACCCAGTGTTGCGCCTGGGCAGGGCGTGACGCTTACCTGGACGACACAGAACGCAGCGCACGCCGACCTGACTGGTAGCGGTCAGGTCGCATTGAATGGCACCGGTACGGTTTACCCTACGACCACAACTGCGTATACCATTAGTGCTACCACTTCGACAGGCGTGACGGATGCGTCCACGGTCGTCGTTACGGTGGGTGCCAACTCCGGCCCTTCCGTCGCTGGCCAGTGGACGCCGGTTCAGACCTGGCCGTTTATGGCCGCGCATGCCCACTTACTTGCTAATGGAGAGGTGCTTTTCTGGCCATCGTTTGATCTGGGGAATAATCCAACGTTATGGAACCCGGTAACTAACACCTTCAGCACTCCACCGGCGGCCGCATATAACATTTTCTGTTCCGGTCACTCGTTCCAGCCGGATGGCACCTTATTGGTTACCGGCGGTCATGATGGCAGCTCGGGCTACGGATATCCCTACGCGTCCATCTATGATCCGGTCAGGAATGTCTGGACACAAACAAGCAACATGAGTAACGCCCGATGGTATCCAACCAACACCACGCTGGCAAACGGCGACGTTCTGGTTGTCTCGGGCGAGATTACTCCGGGGGTCACCAATACGCTCCCGCAAATCTGGCATTCCGCCACCGCAAGCTGGATAAATCTGAGCAGCGCCCAATTTCAACAACCAGATTACCCAATAATGTTTGTCGCACCGAATGGGCAAGTGTTCAATGCAGGCCCGGATCAAACCACCTGGTACCTCAACACAAGCGGGACTGGCGCGTGGACAACGGTTGGGAATTTTAATTACAACGGCACCCGCGACTACGGTTCGGCGGTGATCTTCGATGGCAAGGTGCTGATCGCTGGCGGCGACGGCAGCGACAACAGCGCTGCTACCAACACGGCGGAGATCATCGACCTGAATGCCTCGAGCCCTGCGTGGCAGTTCACATCATCGATGGCGAATCCGCGTCGCCAAGCCAACCTGACCCTTCTGCCAGATGGCAAGGTGCTTGTTACTGGCGGCAGCCTCGGCTATGGATTCGACAATGCACTATATCCGGTTTATCCCGCGGAAATGTGGGATCCCGCCACAGGGACGTGGAGCACCATGGCCAGTATCACCACGTATCGCGGTTACCATTCCACGGCGCTATTGTTGCCCGATGGCCGCGTGCTCTCAGCTGGAGGAGAAGAAACCGGAGCCAGCGCGGAAATCTACTCTCCACCGTATTTATTCAACGGTACGCGGCCCAGCATCACATCGGCTCCTTCCAGCGTGAAATACGGACAGGCGTTCTTTGTGGCCACACCGAATGCCGCAAGCATCGGCCAGGTAACCTGGATTCGGCTAGGTTCCGTCACCCACTCGTTCAATCAGAACCAGCGCCTGAACCACCTGCAGTTTGCGCAAGCAAGCGGCGGACTGAACATAACAGCACCCGCCTCCGGGAACCTGGCGCCGCCTGGACATTACATGCTGTTCCTGGTGAACAGCAATGGTGTCCCATCGGTAGCCAGCATCATCCAGATCACGAATTGACGGGAGCACATTACCGGTGCTTCACACACAGGGAGGGGTCAATGAATAGCAAATCTCCAGCTCGACTTGTTACGTGCTCGCTTCTCCTGCTCTCTGCCACAGCGTCTGCGCTGTGGGCCCAGTCGTACACCGTTGTTGATATAGGAAGTCTGCCTGGGGGGAACAGCATCGCGAGAAAAATCAATCTAACCGGACGGATCGCTGGACAATCGGGAAAAATGTATGGAGTACAGGTCCGCGCCTATGTAGGAACCCCTGGCACGTTGTCAAGCCTCGGTACGCTGCCCGGAGGCAACTACAGTTCCGCATTCGATATCAATCACAGCGGCGATGTGGTTGGGGATTCCAACACGGCCACCGTTATCCGCGCGTTCCTTTGGGATGCGACAGGAGGAATGCAGGACCTTGGCACTCTTCCGGGCGATACCGGCAGCAGAGCATTCGGCATCAACGACTCTGATCAAGTGGTCGGATACTCCAGCGGCCCCAATGGGGTAACAGCCTTCGTGTGGAAGAAAAACAAGGGCATGACCAGTCTGGGCACACTGCCCGGCGGCAATAGGAGCGAGGCATATGACATTAATAATCCCGGCGCGGTCGTGGGCGTCTCGTCGACCAGTTCTGGCGAGATGCATGCGTTCCTGTGGGCATCCGGCAATGGCATGAAGGATTTAGGGACTCTGAAGGGAAATAACGCGAGCGAGGCGCACAAGATCAACAATCAAGGGGATGTAGTCGGTTCGTCCAGCGGCTCGAACGTGACCCACGCTTTCTTGTGGACATCCAGCGGCGGTATGCAGGATCTGGGCACACTGGGCGGCAACTTCAGCGACGCGCTGGATCTAAACAACAATGACGAAGTAGTCGGCACTGCGACTGGCTCACAGGGAGCTCGCGCTTTTCACTGGTCCAGCAACACCGGAATGCAGGATCTCAATGCTTTGATTCCGGCGAATTCGAATGTGGTGCTCACGTCAGCGATTGGCATCAACAACGCCGGCCTGATCATAGCTATTGGGGCAGCTACCGCCGATGTCAGCAATCCACTGGACACGGATGATACCCATCGCCATGCAGGTCCGATCCACGCATTTCTGCTTACAACGCGTCCTTGATCCTGAGTCGCCGCACCTGCTATAGCATTTTTCCGAATAGGTGTATCCCGAAACTACACCACTACGGTCAACGCGACCAGTAGCGAGCGGGGACCTGGCAGGTCTCGAACGGGCCTCAGCAATTCGGAAAATGCCTTGGAGACCTTCGCTTCGAATCCCGATCGCTGGCTATCGGACATAGCTGGTGTGCGTGTATTTTCCAGAAAAGATGTCAAACTCTCAGAGGTATAACCATGCACAAAGATCCGGCAAAGCTCGAGAACTATCAGGCGAGCGATGCGTGCAACTGGGATGACACTCCATCGTAAAGGGGACGCCAAAATGATAACGGAAGAGCATCGCATCAGCGACCGCGACGGCAAGAAGGATGAAGTGGTCGCATTACTTGAAAGACCAAACGGCGCCTCCCCAACGGTGGGCCTCTCCGCGTGGCGTGAGCGGGTTAAGCAACGCGATTTACGTATAGGGATCATTGGCTTAGGCTATGTCGGTTTGCCGCTTGCACTGCTCTTCAATGACAAGGGATTTCGCGTTACGGGCTTTGACATCGATGTAGCGAAGGTGGATCGTCTGAACTCCGGCCAGTCCTATATCTACAGTATCGAGCCAGAGCAGATTCAAATCGCAAAAGCCCGGAACTTCCGCGCGACCGCAGATTTCCGCGAGATCGCCGGTGTGGACGCGATCCTGATCTGCGTGCCAACACCCTTAAGCGAGCACCGCGCGCCCGACTTGAGGTACATCGCGACCACGATTGACGCTATAGCCCCGCACCTGCGATCAGGGCAATTGCTGGTACTTGAGAGCACAACCTATCCCGGGACGACGGAAGAAGTCGTGGTCCCGGGCGTCGAGCGGACGGGTTCGGTGCGAGTGATGCGAAATGGCGGAGATGCAGCGGACGGCCTCATGGTTGCGTTTTCGCCAGAGCGAGAAGATCCGGGCAACAAGCACGTAAGCCGCTGCGACATTCCGAAGGTGGTAGGCGGCGTCGACGCATCAGCGACGGAGGCGGCATGCGCGCTGTACGAGTCGATCTTCCGGCGCGTTGTGCGCGTGTCCAGTCCAGGAGCAGCGGAGATGACAAAGCTGCTCGAGAACATCTATCGCTGTGTCAACATCGCTCTCGTGAATGAACTGAAGCTCCTCTCCCTTCGAATGGGCATCAACATCTGGGAAGTTATTGAAGCCGCATCCACGAAGCCTTTCGGCTTTCAGCCGTTCTATCCGGGGCCCGGCCTTGGTGGACACTGCATCCCTATCGACCCGTTTTACCTGACGTGGAAGGCAAAAGAGTTCGGCTTCAGCACCAGATTCATCGAGCTGGCCGGCGAAATCAACGAATCGATGCCGCATCACGTGGTGCAATCCGTCGCCTCGACACTGAACCGGCAAGGCAAGCCGCTGCAGGGTTCGACGGTCCTGGTGTTAGGGGTTGCTTACAAACGAGACGTAGACGACCTGCGAGAGTCGCCCTCCCTCGTCATCATTGAGATGCTGCAGCGGGAGCGAGCAAAGGTCAGTTACAACGACCCATTCTTCTCTTTCGTGGGGTTTGGCCGCAAGTACCAGTTGAACATGTATTCCCAGCCGCTCGATAACCTTGACACTTACGACTGTGTGTTGATCGTGACCGATCACTCAAGCTACGACTACCAGGCGATTGTCGATCAGGCACAGTTGATCGTGGACACTCGCAATGCGACGCGGGGAATTACATCCGCTAAGATCGTTCGCTGCTGAGCTTCCTTCTACAGTCCAGCGCGGCCAGGTTCCGGATCGCTAACCTTGCAGGAACCAGTTTGGCCCACGAAAGATAACCACCGATGCCGATGCAATGGGAAATGTAGCTGAGTATAGTCACAAGACCGGAGAGCAGAGACAAGAGAGCCGCTGGTGACGGTGGCTCTTGTCTGCATAGACGCGCACCGTGTCGGCTGGTCGGCTGAACCGTAGGCGCATTTTCAATGATGTTGTCACGTAGCGGAGTCAGCGCTTCTTTAAGGACGACTCTTGCGCGCTCATCCGCATATCTTCGTAAGCCAAACTGGGGCCCCGGCGCGCCCGGAATGGGTTATGGTTCACGAATTACAGTTCTTTGCCATGGAGTAGCAATGACTCTAATGTACATCATTCACTGGTCACAATCTTACTATGCGATTCGAGATTGTGCGAAGAGCGCTCCAATCGCGATCCCGACCGATGCCAATGCCTAATGATGGGGACAATGATGAGTTCACTTCAGGATTCTCCGTCGGTAACGCTAAATGAGAGCCGAACGACACTCACGAATCGGAAACCCCATCGCGTCTTAATTACGGATTCCGACTACAAACACTCAATCGCATTGGCGAGATACATCAAGCGAGAACTCAAAGACGTTTACCTTATAGGGCAAAGCACTGCCGGAGGGCAATGGGCTAGACACTATTCGTGCTTTGACGAATTGTATACAAACGAATCACTGGAGAAGACGCTGTCAAAGGGTGGATTCGATCAGGTCATACCGGTCGGCGCGGCTTCGACTTTACAAGTTGCGCGATTGAGGCCGGACCTCGCAGTTTTGTCTAGTCCTAAACAACTCGAAACATGCTTCGACAAGCGTCTAACTATCGACGTTGCAAACCGAGTCGAGGTTCCAGTTCCTGTGACGCAAATGATCGAGGACGTAGATCAGATCAACGTCGACAAGGCTTCATTTCCATGTGTCGTAAAAGCCGATCGCGAGATAGCGGTATCAAAATCTGTGCGTTACTGCCAGGACGCTAAAGAATTACGGACAATTGCAAAATACATGTTGGACCAGAACCGATCGGCTGGTGTCGGGATCCTAGTGCAAGAATTGATCACGGGACCAGGCCACGGCTTCTTCGCCCTGATGGATCATGGTAAGCCCCTTCGAATTTTCATGCACAAGCGATTGCGTGAGTTCCCGCCGACGGGAGGCGCTAGTACGGCTGCAGCGGCTTTTTACTCTCCACGGCTGGAGGAGCTGGGACTTAAGCTTCTTAGCCATCTTTGTTGGAATGGCGTTGCAATGGTCGAGTTCAAGTTCGATCTCAAAAAGCAGGATTTCGTACTCATGGAAGTCAATGGCAAGTTCTGGGGATCGCTCGAACTTGCGCTATGCTCTGGCGTAAATTTTGGAGCAGATCTCGTTCACCTCTTTCGAGGCGACAAACTGGAACCAAGTTCGGTTTTCGACCAGAACGTTCATTTCTATTGGCCATTGGATGGTGACTTGGTTACATTACGCCAGTCTGGCCATCTAATAGCGGGCATTTATGACTACTTCCGCGGCGATTCCGCGACAAATCTGGGACAGAGTGCAAGCGCTGAAATGATTAAATGCGTTCGCCTAATAAGGGACGTGTTACGTGGAAATAAAGCCTAGGCCGATTCGCGGGATCATCCACTGCCACTCACGATTCTCATATGACTCGAATCTCTCCATCTCTGCGTACCTACGATTTGCGAAGGCATTTGATCTGAATTTCGTTGTTCTCACCGACCACGACACGATCGCAGGGTCCCTGGTACTGCGGGAAGCAGCCGCCAAGAGACTGCCCAGACTGGAGGTCCCGATCGCGGCAGAATACCTTACTGACTGCGGCGATGTGATTGCACTGTTTCTGAAATCTGAACTGAAAGCGCGCCGCTTCGATGATTTGGTCGAAGAGGCTCGATCACAAGGTGCTCTCCTGTTCCTTCCGCATCCCTATGTTGCGCACACAAATATTCAGAAGCTTGCGGAAAAATGTGATCGCATCGAGGTGTTCAATTCCCGTGTTGTAGACAAACATAATGCAACGGCTCTCGAACTGGCGCGCAGCCTTAACAAGAAAACGTGTGGAGGAGCAGACGTCCATCTGGCTGCAAGCTTGGGAAGAGTGATTGTGGAATTGGAAGGCCGAGGCGACCTTCGAACATCTCTTCTGCACGGTGAGATGAGTTGGACATCAGGGAGAACTCCGAAATGGGAGAGAGCAGCTTCACAAGGAATTAAGGCAATCAAAAAGCGGGATCCGGCGCTGGCAATTGATCTCGCGGGTGGCGCATTGCGAGAGCTTGGCCGAACAATCTTCAGATAGATGCGCAGAAAGAAATTCAAAAGACCAGAACTATGATGGAAGCAGTGTCCGCAACCGTCGATATCACACCGATGGCCAATCTGGCCACTGCCTGTCATGGACCTCGCAATCAACCAACTATTGGAGTCGGCTTTCCATTTGAAGCAAACTTGCTTGGGATGCGTGACGGCAGCAAAATGGTCATTATCGTCTCCATCGACTGGTTCTTTGCAAGCCCAAGCCTGCGCAGCAGAATCCTGAAAGAGTGTGCAGGACAGCTACAGGAAGCCGAATTGATTGTAGCCGCCAGCCATGTGCACACATCGCCGAACCCTGACCGGACCAAGGAATTTGGCAGGGTCGATTCGGACTATTTGCTCTGGGCAGAGGATCGAATTGCTGATAAGGTCAAAGCACTGCTGCGTAGCCAGAACTGGACACACGCAAACCTTCGCTTCTCAAAGACTGAATGCAATTGCGCGATACACCGAAGACGTAAAGTCTGGGTGCCGAGCCGCTCGGGGATTCGCAGAGAATTTGATATATTCCCGAATCCGGATGGCCCTTCCGATAAAGAGTTCCGCATGCTTCGCGTGGAAGACAGCCGACGCAACGTCTTGGCCTTAGTGTGGGGAATCTCATGCCATCCAACAGATTGGCCGACGCTTCGTGAACTCAGTTCCGACTTTCCGGGAGGCGTGCGAGTGAATCTCCGTGAGGCAATGGGAAACGATGTGCCGGTATTATTCCTTCAGGGGTTCGCCGGGACGTTACGTCCAAGATCTGTCGGTAGATGGCCAAGAGTCGGAAGTTGGAGAGGACGCTTAATCACTCTGGCCATCATCCTACTGAATGGGAGCGCCTTTGTCGGCTTCACGAAGCGTGAGTATTCTCGTTGGATGGCACAGATTGTTGAGAGTGCAAAGGAAGCATTTCAACGAACCAATACGAGCGAGCCAATTGTCGTCGAGTTGCAAATCTGTCGAAAAGGAATTCCACTGTCTTCGCTCGGTATCTCTGGTAAAGCCGATCCTTTAATCGTGCATACGCTTCGCATCAGCACAGATCTGATCCTTGTCGGAATTTCGGCCGAAGTCTCATGGGAATACTACGACCTCATCCAGGCAAAATTGTCTGCCAGCTACGTGTGGCCAGTGGGATACATCGACCACGCGTTTGGGTATCTTCCTACAAGTAAAATGCTTCCGGAGGGTGGATACGAAGTTTCTCGCTTCATGCGAGCGTTTGGAATCTCGGGAGAGTTCCAACCGTCTGTGGATGAAACTGTACTAAAAACACTCCTTTAACAACACCTACACTCAGAGTTTTGGCTTGGAGCACTCAATAGTCATGCCTTGGGAGTAGGACTGGTCGTGTTGATCCTGACGCCAACAAGAGCCAGATCGTTCGGCGTGATGCTGGCGGCGACATTGCAGGAAGCCGACAAGGGCGACACCACGACGTTGGACGTGACGCGCTGGCGGAGTTGGCCAGCCGCAAGGTCGAGTTGCATCTGGACGATCCACCGAAGGTGAACGTCAACGGCATCGAACAAGTGGCGGCCGCGACTTACACCACAGGCTGCTAATCTAAGTTCCTCGACGCTGGATAAGCAGGTCTGCGGCAATTTGCAGTCGCGATACAATCTGTCTTTTCCGGCAATCCGTGAATGAGCTATGACAAGACCCTCCTACCCTGAAGCTCCGGCTGTGCATGCGAGCCGGCTGGCTGTCGATGGCGGTACGCCCGTTCGCACACGGCCCTTCGCTCCATGGCCTTCGTATTCATCCGAAGAAATTGAAGCCGCTCGCCGCGTTCTCGAGTCCGGACAGGTGAATTACTGGACCGGGCAGGAGGGCCGCCAGTTCGAAACAGAGTTCGCAGCCTTCACTGGCTGCAAGCGCGCCATCGCTGTTGCGAACGGCACAGTCGCACTGGAGCTTGCGCTCCAGGTGCTCGGCATCGGTCCGGGAGACGAAGTAATCGTGCCGAGTCGCACCTTTATCGCCTCCGCAAGCTGCGCCGTGATGCGGGGGGCCACGCCCGTGATGGCCGACATCGATCGGGAGTCGCAAACCATCACAGCCCAGACCATCGAGCGCGTTCTTTCGCCGCGGACCCGCGCTACCATCGCCGTTCATCTCGCCGGATGGCCGTGCGACATGGAGCCGATCCTTGAGTTGGCACGCGAGCGAGGACTGATAATCATCGAAGACTGCGCCCAGGCGCACGGCGCCTCCTACAAGGGACGCTCTGTCGGCTCGATGGGTGACGCGAACGCGTTTTCCTTCTGCCAGGACAAAATCATCACGATCGGCGGTGAGGGCGGGATGCTCACCACCCATGACACGGACCTCTGGTCGCGAGCCTGGGCCTTCAAAGATCACGGAAAGAGCTACGACGCCGTCTACAAGCGGTCGCATTTGCCGGGCTACCGGTGGCTGCATGAGAGCTTCGGCACTAACTGGCGCCTGACCGAAATGCAGAGCGCGATCGGCAGGCTGCAATTGGCCAGATTGCAGGAGTCGGTAGCTACCCGGCGCTCGCTTGCCGCGGTGCTGACGATGCGATTCGGCCAGATTTCTGCACTGCGCGTGACCATCCCGCCAGCCGAGGTGTATCACTCCTATTACAAGTATTACGTTTTCCTGCGGCCCGAGCGACTGCGCGAGGGCTGGGGACAACAGCGGATCATTAATTCCATCAACGCAGAAGGCGTCCCCTGCTTTGCCGGAAGCTGCAGCGAGATCTATCTCGAGCGCGCCTTTCCGGAGGAGATGCGGCCGCTTGGCAGACTTCCCGTTGCGCGCGAGCTCGGCGAGACGTCTCTCATGTTTCTCGTGCATCCCACGCTGACCGAGTCGGATATGTGTGACATTGCAGAGGCGGTCGAAAAGGTCTTGTCGGAGGCTTGTAACTAGCGTCGGCTTGCGCACCAAGAGACGCAAGGGCGGAAACGATCTTTCGAGGCGAATGAATTTCTAAATGAATCGCACCCCGGCGCTCCTCCGGCAAATGGATGCAGGCCGGTACAACGCAGACGTGCCAATACTCCGGGAGTCTGCGCGTCTGGTCCGAGGTCAGCCGCCGGACACGCCGCACATTTCCCATTTGGGAGATATTTCGAGGGCGAGTTGCCGAAGAGCCGAAGAGTGCCTCTGTCTCAAAACGAGACGATCTGGGGCAGGCTGGAAAAGGAAGGTCTTTTGCGGTCCGAAATCGAAGGCCGACAACGCTACTACAGCATCAACCCGCAATACCCTCACTTGAAGGCCGTGCTTTCCCTCCTGCAAGGAACAGTCGGAATCGTACCGACGCTGACGTCTGCCCTGCATCGGGTGGAGGGCATCGAACAGGCTTATCTCTGCGGCTCGTTTGCCAAGGGTGTTCACTGCCCGACTACCTCGGCGGTAAGAAGCAAAAAATCGGCTCTGTGCATGGGATTCTGTACTTCGCCCCTGACTGGAAGCCATATTTCTTTGAACCCCGAGGTTTTCACAAGCGAGAGGTACCAGATTCCTTGACCAGAGCCTTCAAATCCACGCTCGAGCCGGTATTCAAACAGCACCGCCGATGAAATCAATGGCTGGTCAGCACGATGGCTTAATGGCGCGCGCAGTTCCCTTCATCCCGAGTGCTTTGCATTGCGCTGGCGAGGGATTGATCCAAACGCTGCCGCGGTTCCAGCGCCGCTCGAGCGGCCAAAACCCGGGCCTCGCAGTCTGTCACCTATGGGGGATTTTCAAGGTTCAGTTCTCCCGCTAATGTTTGTCTCAAGTGAGACGGTCTTCGGGGGAACGGCTGGAATCACTGCACCTGCAGATCTATCCATCTGTGGGTGCTTTTCATCTGGGGCTGAAAAGATGACGGTTGGAGCGTTATCTACAGTCGCCACCCGGAACGCACGACCAGACTATCCCCACTCGGAACAGGCCTTAACTGAACCACCTTGATGTCCCGAGTTCGCAATTGATAAGCCAAGGGTCTCAACGTAGCCACGTAGCCTGCCATCGTCGGACGAACCTGAAGGCTGGCTCTGACCTGACTACGGCCATGGTGCGATTCGGGGCTGTACCGCCTGCGCACCTTAATATATAGGGAACCCCTCTGGTGGGCCCACCAGGACTCGAACCTGGAACCAAAGCGTTATGAGCACTCTGCTCTAACCGATTGAGCTATGGGCCCTTGCTGGCAGCTGCGACGTGACCGTAATCAAGCGTAATTAAGGCCAACAGAGCCTAGTCTACCGTAAAGAAGACAAATTATGAGTCCCCTGCTCTGACCATTGAGCTACAGGCCCTCAAAGGTTGCGCAGGCGGCTGTTGGAACAGTTCTCGCGATTGAAGGTTACGCGTCGCGCGCGATCTTTACGATTGTAAATGGCTCGGCCCACGGCTGGGCTATTACCGGGAAACCGCAAACCGAGAACCATGCCGTCGGGGCGCCAAAGGCCCTACCAGAAACGTGGAGCAGCAGGCCTGGGCGCCGGATGCGATCCGGCCGGTTCTCTAGCTTCCGACGGGCTCGACTGCGACCCCGACGGCTTCGCTTACGATGGCTTCAGGCGATGGCTCGCGCTCCGAAAAGGTGATGAAGAAAAGCAGCAGGACAATGCCGGAGCATGCAGCTGAGACCAGCCAGATGGACCGCCACTCATGCGCAACGACATTGTTTGCTCGGACGGTCGCATAGTGATCGACCACCGCTCCTGACAGCCACGAGCCCAGGAGCATGCCCGCGCCGTAGGTGATCAGGGTGATCATTCCCTGTGCAGCCGCCCGCAGCGCGGTCGGAGCCTTGCGGTCAACGTAGATCTGTCCGGTGACGAAGAAAAAGTCGTAACAGATGCCGTGCAGAACGATTCCTGTCCAGAGCATCCACATATTCGCGCCGCCGTTGCCCCAGGCGAACAGAAGGTACCGGATTGTCCATGCCGACATGCCGGCAATCAGCATGTACTTCACACCCAGACGTCGAAAGAACCAGGGGATGAGCAGCATGCAGAACAGTTCCGACATCTGGCCGCCGGTCATCTTTCCGGCGGCGTTATGAATCCCGATCTCGTTGAGAAACAGATTGGTGAACGCATAGTAGAACTGCAGCGGCACACAGATGAGGAACGATGCCGCGGCGAAGATCAGGAACGAGCGATCGCGGAACAAGTCAAAGGCTTCGACCGGAAAGAGGTCGGCAAGGCGAAAACCTTTCGAAGCAGCAAGCGGAGGCGTGTCGGGCAGTGTCAGACAATAGATCGCCATCACGAACGACGACCCCGCCGCAACCTGCATGGCAAGGTGCGACGCCTCGAGCCGAAGGCCGCCGACTAACAAGCCGGCTATGATCCAGCCACCGGTCCCGAGCACGCGAATCGGGCCGAACTCCAGCTTCGGATCGCGCATCTGCCGGAACGCCAACGAATTGGTAAGGGACAGCGTGGGCATGTAGCAGCATGCGTAGAGAAGAACAAGCCAATACAGCGGACTGAACGACGCGCGCGTGGATGCAAGCCAGAGGAGCAGGGCGCCCAGAAAGTGAAGAGCGGCAAGCACGTTTTGGGTCGGGAAGAAGCGGTCGGCGATCCATCCGGCGAGAAATGGAGATACGATAGCGCCCACCGCGGTGGTGCCGGCAACCAGACCAATTTCGGCGCCCGAAAAGCGCAGCGTCTCTCCCAGCCATGTTCCGAGCGTTACGTACCAGGCGCTCCAGATGAAATATTCCAAAAACATCATCAGGGCAAGGCGCGATTTCATCTGCAGGGTCATCGTGTGCTCTTCAAGCTCCAACAATCTTTACGGCAGTGCAAACGCAACGTACTTGCCTCCCGAAGGCCATTTAGGATCGCGGCCGCCACCAGCAGCAATCACAACGTATTGCTTCCCATCGACCATGTAGGTCACGGGAGTGGCCACGCCTGCAAAGGGTAACAGAGCCTCCCAGAGCAGCTTGCCGGTACGGCTGTCGTAGGCATGGAACTTCCGGTCAAAGTCTGTGGCTCCGATGAAGACGATGCCGCCTGCTGTGACGATTGGGCCGCCGTAGTTTTCGGAACCTGTGTTTCGCATTCCGGAAGCGGCGAGCTCCGGATATTCGCCGAAGGGAATTTTCCATAGGTACTTGCCGGTGTTCAGATCGATCGCACTCAACGTACCCCAGGGAGGACTGATGGCCGGGTAACCGTCGGGATCGAGAAACTTGCGATAGCCAGTGAAACGATACTGCAGGGAATCGCCCATCTTCGAGTTGCCGTTGCTTTCCGTAACTCCCAGATAACGCATCAGTGCCGTGAGCTCTTCGCCTTCGAGCTTGGGAAAGCCCGGCATGCGCCCTTTGCCCTGATGAATCAATTCCAGAATCTGCTCGCGCGGCATGCGCTTGCCCACTCCCCTGAGGGCCGGAAATGCCGGCGATATTCCCTCCTGCTGGTCGCCGTGACAGATCGCGCAATGATCCGAATAGCTCTTCGCACCAAGTGGATCAGCCGCATCCGGGCTGGGTTTAGTAGCTGCAGTCATCTCCTGCTTGGTGGCAGAAGAGCGGCCCGCTGCTTCTGGCCCCTGGTTTAGAGCGGGTTCACTGCTTTTCAGATACTGCACAAGCGCCGACATCGCCTTATGGTCGAGCATGGGGAAAGACGGCATTCTTCCTTTGCCGGAACGAATCACGCTGGCTAGATTCTCGTCGGTAAGCCACTTACCAACGCCAACCAGGGAAGGAAATGCCGGCGGAGAGCCCTCGCGATGATCGCCATGACAAACTGCGCAGAGATTCTGATAAGTCGTCTCCCCGGGGCTGCTGCCGGGCTTGTTCTCGGTCAGTCCGCCTGTCCATGCCATCTCGTTCGCGTTGACGTAAATCACGCCTGTCTTGATATCAACCGCCGAACCGCCCCACTCCGCGCCTCCATCGAAACCGGGAAAGACGATGGTCTGCTTATCCACGCTGAGAGGAACAAATTGTCCGTCGCTGCGATAGGTTCTGAATCTCTCGAGCGCAAATTGATGTGCTTCCGGCGTGCGATTCGTCAACATGCTTTCGGTCAGGATCTGGCGCGCAAATGGTTCCGGCATCTGCGGCTTCGGCTCGGTGGGCGACGTTTCTTCGCCGGGCACGCTGCTGGCGGGATAGGGCTGCTCAACGATCGGAAACAGCGGCTCGCCGTTGGTGCGGTCGAACAGGTAGATGTATCCCTGCTTCGTGGTCTGGGCTACGGCGTCAATGTGCCTGCCGTTATGCACGACTGTGAGCAGCGCAGGCGGAGAGGGAAAGTCGCGGTCCCAGATATCGTGATGCACGCCCTGAAAATGCCAGATGCGTCGGCCGGTCTCGGCGTCCAGGGCAAGCAGGGTATCGGCGAAAAGATCGTTGCCGATGCGGTCGGCACCATAGAAATCAGACACTGCCGAACCGGTAGGCACATAGACGATGCCGCGCTTCTCATCGATTGTCATCCCAGTCCAATTATTGGCGGCGCCGGATTTGAGCCATGTGTCTTTCGGCCAGGTGTCGTAACCGAACTCGCCTGGGTGGGGAATGGTGTGAAAGCTCCAGCGCAGTGCGCCTGTCCGAACATCGAAGGCGCGCACATCTCCCGGCGGGGCTGGATGCGTCTCGGGATTCCGGCCTCCCACGATAATCAGATCCTTGTAGACAACGCCGGGCGTGGTCAGCACTATTGACTGATCTCTGTAGTCTCCACGAAGCTCTTTCCGCAGATCGATCCGTCCGCTCTCGCCGAACGCAGCAATCGGCTTCCCTGTCGCAGGGTCGAGGGCGTAGAGAAAATTCATCACTCCGGCAAAGAGGCGGCTTTCGGAACCGTCTGTCCACCAGCTCAATCCGCGGTCCGGTTGTGTGCCCTTAATACCAGAATCGAAGGTCCAGAGAAGCTTGCCGGTCGCAGCGTCAAGCGCGATCACCCTTTGCGTTGGAGTGAGGGCATAAAGAACGCCACCGACCACCAGCGGGCTGGTTTGCATACCGCCCTGTTCGCCGGTATCGAAGGTCCATGCAACTTTCAGCCTGCTTACATTGCCACGGTTGATTTGTGTGAGGGAAGAATAGTGATCATTGGCGAGTTGGCCGCCATATACCGGCCAATCCTTCGATTGCAGGCTGGTCGGGGCGCTGTCAGCCGGCGACGATGACGCGTCCACTTCCCCGTCCCCGACGTGAAATCGCACCACACCATAGACGGCAAAGGCAATGGCCAAAACCATCCAGCTCTTGAGCAGTCTCTTCTTCATTTCACGTCAAGATTTCACGACAAGGACATTCAAGGCATGATACGGCACTCTACGACGGTAACGACAAGAGGCGCCTGCATGCAGTCGTTGGAACCATAGGTGAGCACGGGGAATGAATTGCCCTAACAGAATTCTGTGCACGATTCGTTGCACCTACGGCTCGTCTCAACGCATCAATGCGATGTTTGCGTACCGGTGCGCACCTACTGCCCTTGGATCTGTTGGCAGCCCTCGCGTTCAAAGTGAGCGCGAGCCTTTGACGGACGCTTGCCAGCCCTCCCGAGAGTTCAACTTAAGAAGTCCGCGCTGGTTGCAGGTTACTTTGATGGGTCGCAAAAAAACGATGTAAAAACCAATCCGAACGAAGGAGTCAATCATGTCAAAGAGTCTTCCACGTAAGGCAATTATTGCCATCTCCAGTTTCAACGGAGCCATTTATCCTGGCGGCCAAAAACAGGCCTTTTTCTCACGGAGGCTTTGCATCCATTTGAGGTTTTAGTGGCGGCAGGCTTTGAGGTGGATCTGGCTTCCGAGACCGGTACCTTTGGTTTCGACTTCAATTCGTTGCAGCCGCCGTTCCTTTCAGGAAGCGACAAAGCGGCTTATGACAATCCCGATCACCCATTCATGGCGAAACTCAACTCGCAACTCAAAAAGGCATCTGATCTCAAGAAAGGAGAGTACGGCGTTTTCTTCGCATCGGCCGGTCATGCAGCGCTGTATGACTACCCGACCGCGAAAGGGCTGCAAGCAATTGCCGCCGATGTCTGGGATCGCGGAGGCGTCGTTGGTACGGTCTGTCACGGGCCAGCGATCTTCCCGGGAATCATCGACTCCAAGACCGGAAAATCGATCATCGAGGGAAAGACGGTGACGGGCTTCACAATCGAAGGTGAACTCATCTTCAATATCCTGGACAAGCTCAGAGCCGACAAAGTGGTCCCGGTCGTCGAGGCTGTGACTGCGGTTGGGGCGTATTACAGCACTTCGATGAACGCTTTTGATGACTATTCCGTCACCTCGGGTCGCGTTGTGACAGGAACGAATCCCCAAAGCGGGCGCAGTGCCGCGGAGAGGGTCGTGAGGGTGTTCGATAGCCTGTGACAGGCCTGGATGGGAGGCTCTGAGGTCGGACGTTCAGAGTCCCCTCGGCAATTTTCGCCTGAGGTCTCTGTTTAGTGTCCTGCGGTCAGCCTCTTCTTCGGATACCTCGTCGCTCCTTCAGAGCAATTGTGTAGGACCATGGAATTGGTTCTATTCAGGCGGCCGCTTAAAATCCTACGCGAAAGATTGAGCGCTCTCGGCGAAGGCGCAGTAGTTCGCGCTCGCAGAGGAAACACGAGGGAACCCCAAACGCAAAAGCGGACCTCACGGAGACCGGGCAATGTCAAAGTCAGCGCTGTTTGAACCACTTCGTATTCGTAGTCTCGAGCTTGCCAACCGCATCGTCATCGCGCCCATGTGTCAGTACTCGGCACAGGACGGCTGCATGAACGACTGGCACCTCATGCACCTTGGCCATTTGGCGATGTCCGGCGCCGCGCTTCTGACGATCGAAGCGACCGCGGTCGTGGCAGACGGGCGAATCACTTATGCTGACGTGGGCCTCTACGACGAGAAGACAGAATTGGCCATGGGACGAATACTGGAGGGTATTCGTCGATGGTCAAACATGCCCATCGGAATACAGCTATCCCATGCGGGGCGGAAAGCTTCTACCGAGGTTCCCTGGAAAGGAGGAGGCCAGTTGCCTCCTGCGAATCCATTGGGATGGCACACAGTCGGTCCCACTGACATTCCGTTCAAGCCTGACGACCTCCCGCCATTGGCATTAGATCGAAAGGGAATGCGGGAGATTCGTGAGGCGTTTGTCGCGGCTGCTCTTCGAGCAGGTCGGCTTGGACTGGACCTCGTCCAATTGCACGCCGCCCATGGGTATCTTCTGCACCAATTTCTCTCACCGCTTTCGAATCGACGAACGGATGAATATGGGGGCAGCTTAGAAAATCGTATGAAGTTTCCACTGGAGGTGTTTGACTCTGTACGCGAAGTGTTCCCCTCCGAGAAGCCAGTCAGTGTTCGGATTTCAGCAACCGACTGGATTGCGGGCGGACTTGAGGTGGATCAGACGATTATCTTTGCGCAGGCTTTGGAAAGATTGGGATGTGATGCGATTCATGTCTCCAGCGGCGGTAACGGTCTTCAGCAGAAGATCCCAGTGGGCCCAAGCTACCAGGTGCCACTCGCCAGGGCAATCAAGGGTGCCGTTGGCATGCCCGTCGTAACGGTGGGTCTAATTACCGGATTCGAGCAGGCTGAAGGGATCGTTCTGACCGGCGATGCCGACCTGATTGCGCTGGCGAGAGCTATTCTCTATGACCCGAGATGGCCTTGGCATGCCGCAGCAAGCCTCGGTGCGACTGTCCGTGTACCCAGCCAGTACCTGAGATCTCAGCCGGCAAGATTTCGGAATTTGCTGGAGAGTAATGAACTACCTCGCGACCGACCTCTCGATTAAGCTGAGAATCAAGGGGGCTTCGGTTCGTTGTCGCGTGCTGCCGGTGGAAATGAAGTTGCTCTTGAGAGAAGGTAAGGTGACATCGCAAGTCCGCTTCTCAGCTTCAGCCTTACCGGAGTTCTATTATCCGGTTGGAAACTAACATGGGCTATCCTGCCGGTCTCGGCAGATATTCAAACTTCTGCACCACCATCTCAACCGGATGATGAATCGGATTCATTGGGAATGAAAGACAGAGCACTTCTGGTCGGATCCTGGGTTGGAAGAGAATCGCGCTTCAGTCGAGGATCTGCTAAATGCTTGAAGCGATTTGGTGGACCTGGTCGGGATCGAACCGACGACCTCTTCCATGCCATGGAATAAATCAAACCGCAAATTATAGACGGCACAATACTTACCAGTCGGCTGAGTCGGCAAAACCGGCACAATGGGCGGTGTTTGCGGGCAAAATGCGGGCAACACTACAACGAGTGGCCAGCGGCTTGATCTGTGTGGGATCAGCCCGAACTCTTTCATTACGTCTCCGGCAATTGTGCAGCAGCCTGCTGCACAATTGCCGGGGGAACACTCTCACGAAGGTACAAGGAAGCTCCCCAGCCCATGGGAACCATCTGATCCAAATATCAAATGTTGGAACGAGGATCGGGAAACAGTAAGAGGACAGGCTTGCTAGTATTCTGAAGAGTCGGCATTGCATGTCACCTCCAACAACCGCGCGCATATCAACTTTGAATAGATTCGCCGATTGGAGCGGGTGGCGTCTGGCTCGCGACGGGAAGAAGAAGTCGGGATTCGGCCACGGCTCAAGAGACCGGCGCATCGCCGCCTTGTCCGATTCTTTCTGCAGATGCACGATAGGCTGCAGCACTCCCAGCAGAATGCTACTGGCATGATTGGTGGTGAAGACGCCTGCCCTCCGACAAGAAGGCAACTCCCGACGCCATTGTACAAACCGATGCTGGCCGGTCCGCGCGTCATCGGAAGAATCAAGACGGGCACCGATAGGCGAAATAGTCCAGAGACTGTCTGGACTTTGCCTTGGCCGGTAAGCCAACCTCGCGCATCCAAAGCACGTTGGCACGAGAGAACCGAGCTCTGGCGCGACAGATCCACGTTCGCGGATAACTGATTGAGACCAGAAGGCACGGGATCCATGACGCCACTGAAAAGGCCGGCGTCGGCGGTTCGATCCCGTCTCTGGCCACCACATTAAAATCAACGATTTAAGTGGTAGTATTTGAGAACTGCAAGCAAATTGCAAGCAACTTTTCTGCCCAAGGTTCTCCATGCCCGATATTGATCTTCGGCGGCTTCGTCCGCAGACACAGACTATCAGTGTGTACACCCGCCATTCTTCTGGCTGTCCCAAGACGGGAGAACCGCAGTGGCGACGCTGCCGATGCCTCAAATATCTCTACCTCCTCAAAGATGGCAAACGTCGCACCGTTTCTGCCAAGACCCGATCGTGGGACAAGGCAGAAATTAAGGCGCAGGCAATCCGCGATGCTTGGGATCCTGTCCAGCAGAAAATGCGGGAACTTGAGCAGTTGAAAGAAGCTCAAATCGCCGAAGAGGTGATGATCGAAGTCGCGGCTGACCGGTGGCTCAATTCCATACGATCGGATATCGACAACAGACATACGCAGAAGAAGTATGAAACGACGACCCGTAAGATTCGATCGTGGGCGCAGTCCAAGAATTTCACATTACTTTCCCAAATCACGACGGACGCGCTGGACGAATGGAAGACGCAGTGGAAGGCGAACGCTAAACACCCTGACGATCGCATGGGGAAGACGACAGCGGGCCGTCATTTGGAGAAGGTCAAGGCATTCTTTAAGTATTGCCAGCGCATGGGGTGGATCATAGCAAGTCCAGCTTTCGGCATCAAAGCCATCAAGCCAGACGAGACAGAAACCCTCCCCCTTCTCGGAGGACGGTACGAACAGGTTCTTGAGGCGACATACAGGTACGACGCTGATATGCGACAGGATGACCGATGCGGTCAAGAGTTGCGAGCACTGATCGAACTCATGCGTTGGTCAGGGCTACGTATCAGCGATGCGCTGACGGTTGCGAAGAATCGCATCATTGGCAACAGGTTCACACTCAGAACCGTTAAAAACGGCACGAAGCTCACGCTGATCCTTCCCGATCATGTTGTTGCCGCTCTCCATGCACTTCCACGACGGCCAACCATTGATCCTCGGTACTTCTTCTGGTCGGGCAAGTCCGAGGTTAAGTCGCTCACCGGCCAATGGCAGAGAAAGCTGGGCAGGCTTAACAAGTACCCGTCTATGGTGGACTACGAAGGAAGACCCCTCCAATTTCACAGCCACCAGCTTCGCGACACCTTTGCCGTAGAGCATCTACTTGCTGGAACCTCCATGCAGGACCTGTCCAAGATGCTCGGCCACAAGACGGTGCGAGTGACGGAAAAATACTATGCGCCCTGGGTTCCTGAAAGGCAGGCCCAATTGGAGGAGAAGATGACCGAGGCGCTGAAGAAAATGGGGGTGTCTGTAAGTCTTAATGCGAGCCTCCAGTGAGTTTCTTGTTCGCACGACGGCAGGCTGCCCGCACTGAAACATCCGTATTGCCGACAAACCAGCCATAATCCTGTCAATGAGTCCTATAAGAGGGGATGTCAAGAAAAAAACTCCTCCCTCCTCTCCGCAGGAGAGGCCGATGTTGTGCTTGCATCCAGCCCGATCTCCAGTTGGAGAAGTCCTTGGCCGCGTGTACTCCAGACAGACCGTAGCCCGTCGATAGTTTCTCTCGACGGTTTCATGACTCGAGGGTGGTTTGGACGCCTTCGGTTCCGGAAGCTGCGCAAGCAGAGACGTTGGCTTTAGCGGGCCAACCATGGTCCTATCTGAGACTCAAGGCCTACAGCTTTATTTGGTTATGCGAGGGGGCATAGGGTGACTTTGGAGGCTCGGTGCTGGACAACAGCACACAGGGCCTAACTCATTGATTGATACTCTCCCTCGACCTGGAGCGTCGCAGGAACCGATTGCCTAGCCATCGGAAGTAAAGCCGGCCTGCCTGATTCCGGTAGACGCTCAAGCTGCTTGCGATTTCAGATGTTCAGCGTCGAAACGTTCTCCTTTCTTCCAGAGTGTCAACGTGATGGCCGCGATCTTCCGTGCAAGCGTCAGCCGTGCCATATCCGGCTTCATTCCCTTGGCCAGCAAGCCTTCGTAAAAGTTCTGCAATGGACCGGCGCAACGGCTGGCGCTCAAGGCCGTACTCTTGAAGATCTCCTTCATCTCGTGGTTGTGATTCTGGTTCAGACCGCGGACCTGTTGTGGCTTTTTGGAACGTTGCAGTTGGCCATCCACATAACGATGCTGCGCGCTGTCGTGCGTCTCCACCGCCAGGCCACTGTAGGTCCACAACTGCCGTTGGCTGCGGAACCGGTGGGGCGTTTGCATCAGGGCCAGCAACAGTGTGGCTCGCAACGGACCAATCAACGGAATCTGGCGCAATATCTTCACAGCCTGATGTTTCCGGCTCTCGGCTAGAAGTTCTCCTCGCACTGTGTGCCGCACAACCGACAGGCCATCCATCTGTTGATACAACATCTCTGCCCGGCGGCGCACACCGGGTTGCGTAATCTTGTTCAGCCACTGCTCGCGATGGCGTGATGTATAGACCTGCTTACCCGAGCAGGGAATGCCCCAGCTTCGATACAGCGCCTTGAGCCGACTCATCACCCGCCTCATGTCTTTGCTGATAGTCAGATAGCTACGCGCCAACTCCCGCAACGTCCCTAGTCCGTTCTCTCCGTGGTAGACCGCGCGCAGCATTCCACTGCGCAGCAGCTCGGCCAGCTTTCGTGCATCGATCTTGTCGCTCTTGCTGCCCTCTTTCAATAAGGCGTTGCGACGTGGATTGCAGACCACGATTTCCGCGACATGAGGCTTGAGCACGTCGTAGAGCCAAGCCGCCCAGGTTCCTTCTTCCAAGGTCGCATGCAACTCTCCACTCAGCCCATGCAGGAAATCGAGCAGAGTGCTGGCTTTGGTTTCGACGATCGATTCCATCACCAATTTGCCGGCGCCATTCAGAACCGCAATCGCGATCGCTTCCTTGTGAACATCCAAGCCGATATACTTCACATTGCTACTCAGCATGCTGAGTACCTCCTTGGGGGGAAGGTGATTCTTCACTGGACCACTTCCCCCAAGGTCAAGTGTCAGGCCTTCAGACCGCCCGCAGAGAATCCGCGTCTCTTGTCCCGCCGCAGTAGAATGAGTGCGGACTGAGCGGAGGATAGGGCAATGCTCCCAAGGAACTCCTACACCATTTGGAGGGTTTACTTGGCTTGGGCTGGTGCAATTGTGTAGCCGAGGTTCTGGGCCATTGCTCGGAGGCGGTTTTCTGCCCGTTGGCGATATTTGATTTCTGTTCTGGCAAAGACGCTTTCGTCGTACGGCTCTCTGGTTTTGAGCATGTGATAGATAATTCGCGCCAATTTGTGAGCAGCGGCAGTAACCGCTTTGGGAGCTCCGAGCCTAGTTCGCATGCGGCGGTAAAACGCTCCTAGAGCCGATTCACTCTTTTGGAGTGACTGAGCTGCCATTCGTAAAGTGACGGCAACGCGGTTTTTGACTTTTCTCGTTCCGGTCCAAAGCACTCTTCCGCCACTAATATCGTTGTCCGGGCATAACCCCATCCATGAACTGAAGGCGCCGGCGCTACGGAATTTTGAGATGCCATCGCCCAACTCGGCGAGAATAGCCTGAGCATGCAAGACGCTGATTGCTGGGATCGTAGTCAGGTCTACTCCCAGGATGCGATAGGCTTCCTCACGCAATGCCAGAGCCTTGGCCGGTGCCATCACCTTGCATTTCCTTACGGAATCCTTGGCAGCCGGCAAACTCGCAGATGAAGTGGCACTCGCTTCCATAGACTTCAAGAAGCGCTGCATTTCTTCCTCGCAGGCAGCGATTCGTTGCTGGTATTCCCGGTACAAGTCGACAGATTGCCGCAGTGTGAACAGATGCTCTGGGCGGTAATCTCCCACCAAGCTCTTAGCAATCGTATCTTTACTGGCTCGAATCCTGGGATCGCGGAGTGTGGCCAACACTTGGGGATCGCGATTCCCAGCAAGAATCGCATCGATGATCGCAAGCCCAGTTGTTCCAGTGATGTCGCTAATGACATGGTGAATCTGAAGGTTCATCTGATCCAAAGCCTTCTGTACATGTTGGACATGCGTGGTCGCCATCTCCACTAAGCTGTCTCGGTGCCGAAGCAAGGATCGGAGGGCGCAAACCTCTGGCGCGGGGCGGAAGGACGCGCGCAAAAGACCGACTGAATGCAGGTATTGCAGCCACTGGCAGTCGGAAACGTCTGTGCGCCGTCCCGGTACGTTCTTAACGTGTTTCGCGTTGACCAGATAGGCCTCCAGCCCGCGCACTTCCAGGATCTGTATCAACGGAACCCAGTAGACTCCGGTGGACTCCATGGCGACCGTGCGGACCCCGCATTGCTGCAACCAGTCGGCAAGACGGTTTAGATCCTGCGTGAAGGTCGCAAACATGCGAATAGGTTCTGGATCGCGATCCGCCGGTACGGCAACGTAAATCTCGGTCGCGCCGATATCGATTCCGGCAGCATCGGGATTCATGATCGGCGGGGCCACCCTCTGGTTCTTCTTGTGTAATTTCTTGCGCGGCATCATTGACTCCTGGGTCGATTTGCGGAGACCACAGGTCCGAGTCGTGAACGTAAGGACTCTCCCAATCGGGATCGCCGGCTCACCTCGCGGCTGTCGGCGTCACCACTGTTTTGATCACGGAACCCGGAGCCACACTGGAGAAACGGGCTCGAATTGAGCACCACTGCAAACTCGGCTTGTACCTTGGTCCCCGCCACTTCATTATGCTGTCAGTTCCTTCCCCGTTTTGCCCATGTCCCCATGGCCCCACACTGGGAAGCAACCCGAGCGCCGACTCAGTGGCCTCGACCGATCGCTAGAGGGGATGCTTCGGCATCCTCTTTTCAATCCGTCTTCCTGCACAGAACTCCAGCATCGGGAGAGGCACCAAGCAATAAATCCTGGGGGTGCGGGGGCAAAGCCCCTGCACCCTGCGTCAGCCTCAGAACTTCCTTCTAAGCAGGGCGCCCTCTCATAATGCGTGACTCGCCCTGTTTCCACCAGTGGACAGCGGTAGGATATTCGCCCGCTTCGCCGGGTCATTTGACAAGTGAATTCTGGCCTGCGCTGTCAAACTATTCGAAGAGCTCCTCCGAGCGGCTGCATTGGAGAAACTGAGTCCGGAGTGGTTGAGTAAATTTTCGGCGTGAACGAGTTCCTTGAAATCTGTTGGGGCCAGGTGACTAGTTGTTGTATGTCCAGTTGTGGGCGTCCCCTTCGATCGCTGGACACGCGTTCTATCGACGCCGTCGCTAAGTAGAAGATAAATATAGCGTGCGGTTTGGAGATACACGCGCGGACTTCCGTGCTGTTTTCTTCGCGATCCAAAGAGTCCGCCGAGCTCATTGTGGGAACAGCTCGATGGCTTCAAGTGTCAAAGGTAAGTACCGATGGCCACTGCAAATCAATCGGAGGCAAACGAGATGATCAACAGGAATGCAGGAAGAACAATCGTCAAGAAACTGCCGGATTTCTTCGGAGTCGGTACTCTATTTTTGGCAATTTGCGCGGGGTCTTGGACCTCCTCAGTTGCGCAGCCTCCTGCTACACCTGTCCAAAAGAACGTCAAAGCTCCGGCGCTTCCAGCTCCAGGGACATACAAGATAGATCCGCGTCACAGTTTTGCCTATTTCAGCGCCTGGCACCATCTGGTGGGACGTGTGCGCGGCCGTTTCGACCAAGTTTTGGGGACCATCACCGTATCGCCGGATCCAGCCGCTTGTAGCGTAGACGTCACGATCGATGTCGCTACGATCAGCACACAGGTCAGCCAACGTGATGACGATCTCCGCAGTGACGCGTATTTTGATGTGAAGAAGTTTACGACGATGACCTATCAAGGGCGAGGCATTCACCGTGTCTCGGCAGATCTCTGGACGATGGACGGCTCGCTGACCATGCATGGCGTTACCAAAGTCGTGCCGCTCACCTTCAAATATAGCGGCGTCTTCGCCGACACAAAACCGAACCAGCCGGCGAGGGTCGCGTTCCATGGTACCGCAGCGTTAAAGCGTGCAGCATTCGGCATGGGGGCGCGAGACAATGCGGCAGAAGTCGCTGATTCAACGGAACCCGATGTCGATATCGAGATTGACGTTGAAGCAGACGCAAACCCTGCTACTCCCTAACGGGAGCTCGCCACAATTTCCCCTGTTGCTAAATCGCCGATGAAACTCATTGAGAGACGATCAGTCCCAACAAGTCGCTAGCGTGTTTACTTTCTAACTGCCCTGCCGGAGTAGAGCGCTATGAAGTCTCATCCTCAGAATGGATCTTCTTCGACGCGCGTATGGATTCCGATTGGAGCCGGGCTCTTCCTGGTCGCCTTGGCAGTATCGGCGGTGGCCGTACCTGAGCTTCGGCCTCTTCATTCTCTCCAGGCACTCATTTACGTTGCAGTCGTGATCCTCGCGCGACGCAACAATGTCTTTGCACTTGGTGCGGGCTTCACAATCGCGGTCGCCTGGAACTGTCTGGAGTTCTTCGGGCCTCACCTCATGCAGGCGGGTGCGGTCATGTTTTGGTCTTTTCTACATGCGGGCCAGGTCCAGCACCTTGAAACTATGATGGTGCCCATCGGCGGAATCGGCCATTTCATTCTCATTATTGCTTGCCTCACGGCGCTCTTCCACCAGACGACGGACACCAACAAATGGTGGAAGTTCATTGCCGGTGGCGTGTTGGTGCTCGGCTATTTCGCGTTGATTGTCGCTATCGCCCGCCCGCGCTAGGTTTCAAAATCTCTGTTCTGTTGCATGTCTCGTGTTTCGCCATTCCGGCATCGGAATTGTCGTTTCGGGCGACTGGAGAATCGATTGTTGATAGCAGGACAACGCGCATTTCCAGGATCTACCCAGCCGGAAAAGCGCTGTGGAGATTCGCACGAATGAAGTAGTCTTAGCTCTACGGGCTTTTCCGGGTGGTCCAAAACGTGCGCTCTCTCTTCCCGCCCTTTGGTTTGCAAAGCGTATGCCAGCGGCTGCGCAGAAACCACCACACTGCTGTCCGGTCGTGAACAGCCCTGTACAGGATCGGACATTGTCCCCATGCGAGGGAGTCAACCGTGAATCAAAACCACCAGGGCCCACCTCTCGAAAGCAGTTGAACAAGGCGTCCAGACACTGAATGAAGTACATAACGATTGAACCTGCGTGGTCTGACTTAAACACTTTTCTTTATCGTCCGTCGAATAAGCCGGGGTCTCCGTCGAGCGCTTCTGAGCCTGTCGACGTGGCATTCAAAGTGCTCAGGCCCTAGCAACCGGCCCGGCTTTGCCCTTCCCAAAGGAGGCGCTAATGCAGGTATTGCTGCAGGATCTCCGCTTTGCCCTTCGGCAGATCTTTCGCAACCCGGGATTCTCCCTCACCGCGGTCCTGTCGCTCACGCTCGGAATCGGCGCCACCGTCGCGGTCTATAGCATCCTTTATGACGCGGTGCTTCACCCCTGGCCTTACGCGGGAATTGACCGGATCTGCGATGTCTGGATGACGGACAACGCCGGCCACGATGGAACCTGGGACCTGACCGGGCCGCAGATTCGGCAGTTACGCCAGGCGCATGCTGTCGAGGATGTGGTTGCCTCCTCGTTTTCGAACGAGACGATCACGGGCGATGACGTACCCGACGACGTGAGGGTGATCGAGATGACGGGATCCCATATCCAGTTTCTCGGCCTGCCTCCCCTGCTGGGCCGCTACTTTGTCCCCTCCGACGCGCCGGACGGCCAGGATCCGCAGCCCGAAGCAGTATTGAGCTTCAACTTCTGGCAACGGCACTACCGTGGCGATCCCGCGGTCGTGGGAAAAACGATCCAGCTCAACCATAAGACCTACGCGATCCTCGGCGTGATGCCGGTGCGGTTCACATGGGGAGGTGGAGAGGTCTACGTTCCGATGAAAATGGCATCCGATCAAATGCATCGGTATAGCACGAAGATCAAGTTGAAGCCCGGCATCAGCATGGCCGCCGCAGAGGGCGAATTCCGTCCGCTCTACCAGGAGTTCGACCGCCAAACGCCGAATGTCTTCCCCAAGCAATTCAAGATCAGCGTGCGCGGTCTTGCGGAGACGTACACCCGCGATCTGAAGAAGACGATGTTCCTGCTTTTTGGGGCCGTCGCGCTCCTGCTCGTCATCGGTTGCGGGAACGTCTCGATTCTGCTCCTCGCACGGGGCACGGCGCGACAGCACGAGTTTGCTATCCGCTCGGCGGTAGGAGCCAGCGGGTTCCGCATCGTGCGCCAACTCCTCACTGAATCGCTGCTCTTATCGCTGACCGGAGCGGGGCTGGGCATCTTTGTTGCCTACCGGACCATTGGGTTCATCGTCCCGCGCCTGCCGGAATACTCCTACCCCTATGAAGCCGACTTCCACATCAATTTCGCTGTCCTGTTTTTCAGCGTAGGCCTGGCATTGCTGAGCGGAATCGTCTTCGGCCTGTTTCCGGCCCTGCAGTCGGCGCGGCCGGAGATCAGCCAGGTCATGCAGGCCGGGACTCGGCGGCTGACGGGCAGCGTGAAAGGCAGACGCCTGCACACCGCCCTGATCGCGGGACAAATCGCGCTGACTCTGTTACTGATGACGGCGGCTGGTGCTGCCATTCAGGCATTCATTCGCATGAACACGGTGCAGCTCGGCTATGAACCGCAGCACGTGATGTCGGTCGTAATTCCCATCAGCGAAGAAGCGCACACGACCTGGGCGGATCGTGCGCGCTTCCTCACCGAACTCCGCGACAAAATCGCGGCAATGCCTGGCGTCCTTTCCGCCGGTGTTTCCACCAATGCCACTCCGCCCAACAGCGGCTGGCGCCGGCCTGTCGAGATTCTGGGCAAATCGGCTTCCCAGGCACAAGAGGCGCACGTAGAATTCGTCGGCTCCGAGTACTTCGCAACCTTGCGAATCCCATTCCTCAGCGGCCGCGTGTGGGACCACAGCGAAATCGCGCGGGGCGCCACACTCGTCCTCGTGAATCAGGCGTTCGTGCGCGACTACCTGTCCGGCGGCGATGCCTTGGGTCATGCAGTGCGCGTGCCTCAATTCGCCGCTCTCCCTCCCATGGCGCTAACGGCAAATGGGGCTACGGGGTGGCTGCAGATCATCGGCGTCGTAGGCGACTCGCTGGATGACGGGCTGGACAAACCCGTGGCTCCTGCGGTCTACGCGCCCTACACGCTCATGACGGTGCCCTTCACGCAGGTCCTGGTTCGCACTCAAGGCGAACCGCTCGCCATACTGCACAGCATCAAGCGAGAGATCGCCTCCATCGATCCCGACCAGCAGACCGCCGGCGACACACGCGACCTCGAAGGCTGGATCCAGCGCGAGCCCGAGTACGCGCGAGGGCGGCTCGTTTCGATGCTTTTCGGCGCGTTCTCGGTCCTGGCACTGGTTCTCGCGGCATTGGGCCTGTACAGCGTAGTCTCCTACACGGTCTTGCAGCGCACCAGTGAGCTTGGCGTTCGCGTCGCCCTCGGAGCGCGGCGCCGCGACGTGCTGCGCCTGGTCGCATTCTCGGCCGGAACCAGCGTGGGCCTGGGAATAGTCGCCGGTCTTGCACTCAGCTTCGGTCTGAATCGTTTCATTGCCCGCTGGATCGAGAGTGGAACGCATGACCCGATCATGGTTTTGGCCGCGTCCGGGCTGCTCATTCTGGTGGCTGCACTCGCCTGCATGGTTCCCGCGCGCAGAGCTCTCGCCATCGACCCCATGGTCGCGCTGCGCTGCGAGTGAATCATTCTTGCACTTGAGTTGACCACGAGTCGTCGGGAATCAAAATCGACCGCGACCGGGAGAACAGCTCTAATCGAATCCGACAAAGCCAGTAAGAAGATTGCGCTTGCTCGTGACGTTCACAGAGCGAATATGAGTCAAAATCAATACTCGGCGATGGTGCGCTCGTTGACGCCCGGTGTGAGATGGGAGCGGCGTTTCTTGCTCTTAATTGTGGATGTTCCCGCCAGTTTGCAACGCAATCTTCTTCGCGATTGTTATTTGACGGGAACTTCTCCTGCCTTCATCCTTTCATCTGCTTCGCTAATGGAGGTATAGATCCCATCCTTATTCCTGATCCGGAGTTCCATGGGCCAGTTGCTCAATCCACGCCGCCATCGATTTCTTCGGCTCGCCCATCGCCGCATTCGACACGTCCTCCCACGCTTCCCACGTCTCCAGCCGCTCCGCATATGCGGCGCGGGCCCTGGGCAGAATAGAAGTGCCCAGGCCAAGTCGCAGCGGCGGATTTTCCGCGTCCACAAGCTTCAGGATGGCTTCTGCCGTCGCCTCCGGATCGCCGCGTTCAACATTCGCCAGATGCGTCAGGAACTGCTTCCGGAATTCCGCGTATGGTTCCAGTGCATCCGCGATCTGTGAGGATTTTCCGAAGTCGGTTGCGTAGGCTCCGGGTTCAACAAGTGTCACCTTCAACCCGAACGCCCTCACCTCCTGCGCGAGGGATTCGTGGAGCGCTTCGACAGCCCATTTCGTAGCGCAATAGAAGCCGATGAGCGGCAATGCCGTTATCCCCAGCCCGCTCGAGACACCGAGAATGTGACCGCTCCCTTGTTTCCGCAACAAAGGCAGAGCCGCACGGAGCACTCGGACCATGCCGAGGTAGTTCGCATCGAAGAGGCCGCGGATCTGCTCATCGCTCGCTTCCTCTGTAGCCGCGAACAGGCTCGCGCCGGCATTGTTGACAAGGACGTCCAGCCGGCGGAAGTGCGCGTATGCCTGATGAACTGCCTGCAGCACCTGCGCGGAGTCGGTGACGTCGAGGGCAAGCGGCAGCACCGTGTCGCCAAAACGTTCCGCGAGATCGACTACGTCTGCCAGTTTGCGGGCGGTCGCTGTAACCCAATCACCCCGTTTAAGAGCAGCCTCAGCCCAGATGCGGCCGAACCCGCGCGAGGCGCCGGTGATGAACCATGTCTTTTGCATTTCGATTCCTCCGTGATTGTGGGGTTAAGTTCGGGCCTCGGAATAGCGCATGTTCCCGAGATCGGTGAGAAGCGAGGGACCTGTGGGGTTCCATCCGAGCTTTGCACGGGTCTGCGCACTGGAGGTCAGAGGGTCCCTCCCCGCGAAGAACCCGAGGAAGCCGAAATGTTCCTGGGCACCTTCCTGCGAAATGGAAAGGACGGGCACATTCAGCCCACGGCCGATAGCAGTGGCGATGTCTTTGAGCGCCACACCCTCTTCGGCGACGGCGTGGTAACGGGCTCCCGCTGTGCCCTTCTCCAGAGCAAGCAGGTAGAGGCGGGCGACATCCGCTACATGCGCGGCAGGCCACCGGTTTTGACCATCGCCGATGTACGCAGAGACGCCCTTCTCGCGGGCTACGGCGATCAGAGGGGTTACGAGGCCCTGTTTTACGGTGTCGTGGACCTGCGGCAAGCGCATCACAGATGCGTGGACTCCGCGCTCCATCAGTGCAACAGCCGTCGCCTCGGATACACGAGGAAGGGATGGGGAAGAAAGCGGTGGATCGTCCTCGGTGGCGGCGCGGCCCTGAGCCACTCCCACGCCGGAGCTGACGATGAACGGACGGCTTGAGCCCTGGAGCACGGCGCCGATGGTCTCGATGGCACGCTTGTCCAGCTCGCAGCTCTCCGCAAACCTCGACCAGTCATGCCGGAAGGCGGTGTGAATGACGGCGTCGGTCGCGGCTGCTCCGCTGCGCAGGCTTTCCAGGTCCTCCAGATCACCTCGATGCGCCTGGGCGCCGGCGGCTTCAAGCGACTTTGCGCCCGCATCCGACCGCGCCATTCCAAGGACGTGGTGGTGCGCGCGGACCAGTTCTTTCACTATGGCGGAACCGATGAATCCGGTAGCGCCGGTAACAAATACACGCATATGTGCCTCCCTGATCTGATTCGAGCCAAGATTGACGAAAGGCTGCCGCCTCAACTAAAACGGACACAGCCTCCGAATAAATAAGATAATCGGAGGCAGCCTCCGGTTGCAAGAATTTTGGAGATGACGAAGAACCGTTCGACGACCGCCCGGAAACCGCGCACAGACGCGCTGCGCAACCGCGAGCGCATTCTTGTAGTTGCGAAGGAAGTCTTTACCCGGCAAGGCGCCAATGCCAGCCTGGAGGAGATCGCGAAGCAGGCGGGCGTTGGAACTGGTACCCTATATCGCCATTTTCCTACGCGGGATGAGCTGATCGAAGGTGTTTACCGGAACGAAGTGGAGAAGCTGGCGGCGGCCGCGGCCCGTTTCGCCGAGACCATGTCCCCCGTCGAAGCGCTTCGAGCCTGGATGCTGCTGCTGGTCGATTACATTGCGGCAAAGCACATCATTGCGCCCGCTCTCAATAGCGTAGTCGGAGGCCCGTCCAGGCTCTATGAAGGTTCACGCACCATGATCCAGGGCGCGATCGATGAGCTGGTCAAGCGGGCTAAGAAGAGTGGCGATCTGCGCAGAGAACTCGATGCATTCGACCTGCTTCGAGCGCTGATCGGCGTCTCGCACGTGGGCTCCGGCGCTAATTGGCAGCAAAGCGCGAGGAGACTGGTGGACATCCTCATCGCAGGCTCACGCCCCCTCAAATAGACCGCGTCTCGCAGTATCCGATCTCTGGCAGTGGACATCCGTGCCTTCCTCATACCCCAACAGCAAAAGCCAACCGGGCCTCACGCTTTCGATTCGTGCTAACAGGGCGAAGCACTTTTCCAGAACGGCAACCCCCTAGAAACGCGCCTCGGCGATTAGGCATAAACCGAGACGAAAAGGAGGTAACTTCGGCTAGCGACAATACGTCCAGAATCGCCTGGTCTGCCGTGCATGGATGAACTGGGAAATTCGGCGCCGCCACATACGCGAAGTGGCCCGTTTTTAGGATGTGACCTCAGTGCCGGGGAATAGTGAGGGCTGACTCGTCGCGGAAGTGTCGGCACTGCCCCACACTGACCAACTCACGAGAGTAACGACCCACGTACCAGTCCGCTTTTGCATCATCCATAGATGGCTTCCGAGGGCTTGTCTGCAGGTCGAGTCTTCGGCCGATGAAAACGTAGTTCGGTAGCTTGCGGTCAAGTAAGCAATCTCGTTTGAACCCCGAATGCGACGGTCAGTAATCTCAACAGAATGAATTGTCGTCTTCTCACGCGCCATCTGCGCCGAGACCGCCGCATGGCCAAGCAGAGGCTGCGCGTCAGGCGGCCACAATTCGATGTCATCAGCGCACAACGCCATTAAGCTGTGAATGTCTCCAGCGACTTCGTACTCGATCCAGTTTGAATGGATCCGCTCAATCTCTCTGAGAGCAGCTTTTGTGAGTTCATACATCGAGCATGGATAGCAGATGCGCCTATCACCCTGCAAGACCGCACTTCCACTCCCCGTCCTCGAAAGTCGGCTGATCTTTCCACTGGTCGCAACACCGTGCTCGGCGCTGGTACGAGACGCTCTTGTTTCAACCTCTTCGCTGTACCTATCTTTGTCGCAGCGTTCATTAAGCGCTCCCGGTTCAGTGAGGGGGGAAATCAAGCTCATCAATTCCGAGCGCATCACCGGCAAAAGCGGAAATTGATTTCTCAGTTGACGGTACAGGCGAAAACGATTTTTGTGACAATTAATGCCATGGTTAATATGCGGGCTATTCGGCGTGAAGAGCTTCCACCGGATTTATCAACGCCGCGTGGCGTGCGGGCAGAAAACTTGCTGCCATTGACGCCAGCCCAAGCAGCCCGGCGACACAAACTAAAGTTGCTACGTCCCACGGTTGTACGCCGAACAACAGGCTATGCATGAGCATCGATGTTCCCAAAGAGCAGAACAGTCCGATAGTCAGCCCTGCTAAAGTCAGCCACCCTGCCTGTCGAATGACGAGACTGTACACAGAGCTGCGCTGTGCGCCAAGGGCCATGCGCACGCCGATCTCCCGCGTTCGTCGGCTTACGGAATAGGCGACTACTCCGTACAACCCGACAATGCCGAGGATCAGTGCTGTGGCTGCGAATCCGCCCACCAACCATGCGGCAAAGCGATGCAAGAGCGCTGCTTGCGTGGCATCAATTTTTTCCATCATGGTCGCTTCATCGGATACGCCCAGGCTCGGGTCGATCTTATGGAGCGTACTGACCAGCACAGGCAGGAGCGCGCCCGCATCCTGCGACGTGCGCACGACCAGAGTAAAGTTGTGATCGCCTGTCTGGTTGACGGAGAAATATTCTGTGGGGGCAATGTCGAGATCGAGCGGGCCTTCATGAATGTCATCGACCACGCCGACGATCTGCCACTCGGATGCGCGTCCGCCTTCGTCATCTGCGATGCTCTGACCGATGGGATCCTGGTCGGGAAAATACTTTTGCGCAAGCATCTGATTGATGACTGCTACTCCGGGCCTGGAAGTATCGTCAGCTTCGGTGAAGAATCGTCCGCGGATTAGTCTAGCTTTGAGCGTGCGCAGATAATTCGTGCTCACATGACGCTCGTTCACTTCGTTGTGTTCACCGTGATAGGGTCTTCCGACGATTCGGATTCCGTCAGTGGGGCAGTTGCATTGCACGGGGAGCATGCCGGTGAGGCCTGCCGATTGGGCACCTGGCAAGCTTGAGGCGCGTCGCACAACCTCCCGATAAAGTTCGGTCGTCTCCTCGCTTGTCTTGTAAACCGCTCCGGGCACAGCGACTTCTACGGTTGCCAGATGGTTTGGGTCAAAACCTAAGGGTACGTGCAGCAGGCGATAAAAGCTGCGCCCCAACAACCCAGCGCCTGCGAGCAGAACTACTGCGATTGCCAGTTCGACGACAACGAGGTTCGCTCCCAACCTGCGCCAGAGTTGGCTGGCTGCTCCGCGATCTCCGTCGGATAATCCGTCGCGCACTCTCTGGAATGAAAGCCGCAACACTGGCGTGGCTGCGAGGAGCAGCGCGGCCAGCAACGCGATTGCGGTGGCGAATGATACTGTGTGCGCGTTCAGTCCAACACCGTCGAGGAACGGCATATTCGACGCCATATCTTTGGGAACCAGTCGAGCGAGAAGCTTCATGAGAGCGGCGGCCACGATGATGCCCGCTCCACTGCCGAACGCAGCAAGCAAGAGCCCCTCGGTCACAAATTGCTTGATCAGCCGCGCGGGTGTTGCGCCGAGCGCGCCGCGGACGGCAATCTCGTGCCTGCGATTTTCTGAGCGCACGAGGACAAGGCTCCCGACGTTGACGCATGCGATCAGCAACAGCAGGCCAGCCCCGCCGAGCAGCGTGAGCAGGATGGGTCGCACATCACCAACAATCATCTCCGAGAGAGGGCCGACATTGGCGCTGAGCTCACGACCAGTAATGCCATATTGCCGCTGGAGTTGTTTTGCGATGGCGGTCATTTCGGTCTGCGCCGATTGCGCTGTGATGCCGTCGCGTAGCCTTCCTATTCCGAGGAAGTTATAGAAAGCGCGTGAATGCTCGTGAGGGCTCAGCACATTTATGGGAGTCCAAAACTGCGCATTGCTGCCTGGAGCAAACGAAAACGACCGAGGCAGCACACCGATGATTGTGTAGGCCTGGTTGTCGAGATCGACTGTCTGCCCGATCACATCGGGCCGCGAGCCAAAACGATGGAGCCAGGCCCTGTAGCTTAGGATCACTACATTCGCGCCACCTATTCGGTCTTCTCCGGGATTGAAGTCACGGCCCAGCATGGGATGTACGCCGAGTGTCTGGAAAAAGCCACCACTTACACGCATGGCCTGAACAGGCTCCGAGCCAGAACCAGCGCGCAGAAGAAAGCCGCTCCATGAGTACACATCAAGCGAAGTGAAGGACTTGTTTTGTGCTTGCCAGTCGAGGAAGTCTGGATACGAAAGGGGCCAGCGCGGCGCTTCCACGCTGCTTTCGCTTACGGACATCAGCTGATTGGGGTTCGCATATGGCAGCGGTTCCAGTAGAGCTGCATCTACAAATGCAAAGATAGCAACGCTGGCGCCGATGCCGAGAGCAAGCACGAGAATTGCGACGATGGCAAAGCTCGGATTTCTTACGATCTGGCGAATCGCAAATTTAATATCGCGCAGTAAATTGTCGAACCATACGACACGGCTTCTGAGATAGAAGCGCTCCTGCGCTCTTTGCACGTTGCCGAACTCGACTCTTGCCCTGCGGCGCGCTGCCTCTTCGCTTAGGCCTTCGCTCTGCAACTCATCCGCTTCGAGTTCGAGATGCGATTTGATCTCCTCGGCAAAATCTTTTGCGCTTCGCCTGCGTCTGAACATGACTAGACCTCTTCGCCGCCTGGTCCCCCATCCAGAATCAGTCCCATCGCTCTCGTCAGCCGCTGCCATTCGCTGGTTTTTTCTACCAGGTGTTGGCGTCCCTTCGCAGTCAGCGAATAAAAGCGCGCCTTGCGATTGTTCTCGCTGACGCCCCATTTGGCGCTGATCCAGTTCTTGTCTTCAAGGCGCTGCAGAGCAAGATAGAGCGAACCATGATCGACAAAAAACACCTCTTCCGACTCGCGTTGTATGGAGCGCGCTATGCCTTGCCCGTGACGCGGGCCGAGCACGAGGGTTTTGAGAATGAGCAAGTCGAGTGTGCCCTGCAAGAGGGCGATGCGCTCGTCAGGATTATTTTGGGGAGGCATCCGACCCAAGCATGGCATCATCTTGGGTCGGATGTCAACATGAATCGGGGAGAGGCTTATTGAAATGAACGTCAAGCAGAGGGTGCTGCACAGGGCAATGAGTTCTCAACTGGCGACAACAGGACGAAGCACTTTTCCAGAACGGCACCCCCCCTAGAAACGCGCCTCGGCGATTTATACCTCGTCCAGAGTGAGGATCGGTAAAGCGAAGCGCGTTTATGCGACTTCCCAGATCCGTTTTCCGTCATGATCGATCGCCTGTCAAGGGCCCGTTAGTTTCCACCGCCTAGGGCGCGGAGGTGATCTTCAGCTCTGAGAGCGTCCGGAATGCCCAGCTTCACCAAATGTCCAAGGAGCCGATCCAGAGCTTCGATGTCTGTTTCCCCCAAGTCCTGCACTCCCGCTGTGAGGATCGTCTCAAACAATGACGAGATCCGCTTGCCGAACTGAAATTCAATCCAGAATTGAACGTCGTCCTGATAAGTCGAAACCCAAGCAGTTCCTAAAGCGATCAGGAAGGACAGATGTTCAGAGCTCGGCGAGACCTCGATCAGATTGAGCGCAACCGACCCGATGCGCGGAGAGTGACAATCGAGCGCCAGCGTGAGGAGAGGCTTGAGGAAGGGCGTTGCCCGTGGAATTGCAGCGGGCAGCAGATAGCACTTCGATGGCATAAGAAAGTTGCCACTGTCATTGAAATAGTAGGTCGAGACAACATCTGCGATATGCATCTCGACAGAATCGGTCCTGTCTTTCTGCAGCCATTTCCAGCCTCGAGTGGACTGCAGCAGACTCCCCGTAAGAGTCCTGATCAGCGCAGCAATCTCAGGACTGAGTGCGTTCCGGTTGAAGAAAGATCGATCCGTGGCCTCAAGGAAGGTCTTGAGATTCTTGAAGAAAGGCTCGTCTGGCATCTCCGCAAAATATGCTGAGATCAGCACCTCAACCTCTGCAGGTGGAAGATCTATCAGGGACGCTGCTACAAGTTGGAAGTAGACTTCATTCCAAGCCTCCGGAGTACCATCTATTTGCTCGCTTTTGTCAACTCCAGCCCCATTGGCGGTGACAGTCCAGGTGCGATAGAAGGCGAGAAAGTGTCGAAGCCACGGATCAGCGGCCGTGTCGAATAACGCCTTCGCGGCTTTAAGCCACTCCGCTGCGGCGTGGTATGAAAAGTCGAACCGGTCGATCGGAGGTTCTTCGCTCACGTCCTCGCCGGTGTCGGATGCTTTGTGGTGGTGGGTGTTTCGGAGCGTCGGCTGCACTTGGTGCAGCTGAGGCCAGTCGGTTCATCTCCGTTGCCGAGAAGCCAACTCGTCTCCTCCTGAATACGCAATGCCACGTTTTGCTCGCACTTGACAGTTTGCTGCTCTCGCTCAGTCTTTCGAATTTGCCAATCTCGTCCGGGCCGGATTTGTGCCGTGAAAGCTGTACGAAGGATCGACCGGATCAAACGTTCGTCTACCTCAGCCAGGTGTTGATACATAGCCTTGAAGCCTACTGAAGCCTGAGGATTCTTGAAGCTTGCGGCACTGAGAAGGAAGCGGATGTTCTCTTCATTCTTCTCGCGCTTAAACAGCCAGACGTATCCTGCGAAGGAGAACGCTTGCGGATTGAACTGATATTCCGAGCGATAGCGGTGTGTCTCTTTTTCGGTGTCGCTAAAGCTGAGAGCGAACGCGTTTTTCATCCAGGCCGCTTGTTCCTGCCGCAGCTCAGGACTGCCATCGCGAGCGATCAGGACCGCGAGAGAGATCGCGTCCTCCACGCGGGGGGAAACGGTTCCCGGCCAAGGCTCGTCCTCGCTCTGAGGATCTTCAACTGCATTCTGTACAAATGCCAGCGCGTCCTCGAAGAACTGCTTCGTCGACCGCTCAGAATCCTGGATTGCTGCCTTAATTTCGTAACGCATGCTCCGGGTTGAGTTGTCTTGACTGATACCTTCCCGCTCCAAGCCTTCGAGGTGGGCAGCCTTTTCAACTGTCGACTTATAAAACGGCACCTCAATCGTGCCCCCGCCCTTCAGAGGCAATGTCATTGTGCTGAAATTCTCAGGATTCAGTTTGTTCAGAGCGTGAAGTACCATGCACTCTGGATGGTACAGACCTTGAGATTTGGTGGGCGGTGCAAGTCGGCCGGCAGCGTCTGTTAGGAGATTGCGAACCTGATCACAAAGCTCAGGCTGTTCGGTCAGGAATGTGTACTTCCCAACCACTTGGTCGAGCATGAACTTGCGAGAGTTTCGGTTCTTGAGGTCTTCATTGCTGACACTGCCGGGCGGCTCCTTCTGTAGTTGTTCCAGCTCCTCGAAAATCGCAGGCTTCGGAAGCTTGGGCGGATTGTCCCTAACCCATCGAGGACGATCAAGCGCCAGCAGCTCCGGGGAACCGACAAAGGGTACCGCGCCGGCAACTGCCTGTTCCCAGTGCGACAGAATGAGGTCTACTACCGGCAACAGATAAGCGACAGGGGGCCCAGGTTCACCAATCACGTCCTTCAATACCGCTTCGAACGGCTCTCCGTTGTCCAATCGTCGATGAGCCCATGCCTCCAGTGCCATGAGGCCGGACGTGACCAGATATGGTCCTCCGGCGGCTTCGCGTGACCACATATAGGTGCGAATCCAGGGAAAGAACCGCGGTCCGTCCGCAAGTTGAATCATGATCCCATCCTGTCCCGGATCCGCACCCTGAGAGAAGAATGAAATGGAATAATCGACCAGACGGCGGATCAGGCGCAGCCCGTTCTGAGGAGAGTGCGTTAAGAGCTCGAAAAACGGACCTTGCGAAGGCGAGCACGGGAGAAACTTTCCATCCGTGAAGCCGAATGGGCCCTCTTGGCGGACTGAATCACTTCGTCTTGTCGGCCGCTGTCGCGGAATCAGAGTCGCGAGAGTGAACTCCACCAGTTCAGCGGGAGCGGCCATGGCGAGCGAACCGCGGAATTTAAGGATTCCCAGCTTGATGTCTTCTGAATAAGTGCGGGTTTTGAAAGTGTTGAGATACTCCGCCGCAAGATGTGGCACGTGATAAGCGAATGCGATGAAATAGAACCGTAAGGTCTCCTCGAGAGACTTCAGTTGCTCTCCTTGAATCGCGCCTGCAAACACTCCCGGATTGTGCCAATGGTGATGTGGTTCTCGAGCCTCTTCAATCTCGCGAAGCCACCGGTACATCTGCTCTACCAAGGTAGGGCTGAAAGGATCTCTACCCGTGAAGCTGATGCACCAACCTGAGTAAAGCTTGACCACATCCGGAATGGCGGCTGGAGGCAATTGCTCTCTCACTCTGTACGCAATCCAAGCAATCAGGCGAATCCACGACAGACCCGCTGGCACCGTCATCGAAGCTGGAACATTTTTCTCGTCCAGGCCTGCCGCAACAAAGCGGGCCCGCGCGGGCATTACCTCGACGGCCAATACCAGTCGAATGAGTTCGCAGAGAAGCGCTGCATGATCGTAGACCAGGGCCGGCGCCGCGGTATTTAAAATTTGTGGGCTTGCCTCAGACCGCACCAACGCGAGGAGAATGGCCCTTCGCCAGCTGCTATGAGCCTCTGGCGCACTCAACGCTGCGAGAATACCGAGCCAGTCCGCAGCGTCGGATGCGTTTTCGATCTTCATCCGAGCCACCAACTCCACGGCACGCGCCAGGTCAGGCCGGGCAGGTTTGGTCAACGGTAGCTGACTGACTCTGTCAGCCTCATCGAAGAGCAAGCAAGCCATTGCCCATTCACGAAACACGTCATGCCGAAAGATGACAGTGTCGGCCTTGAGCTCAAGCAGCGTTTCGTTTTTGATCAGGCTGTCGATCGGAGCGGGTGCCCAGTGCGACGCATTGAACGAGTGGTTCGCCGCCAATGAGTTTTCAGCCAACTCTTTCAGGAACCTGGTACTCTCTCGTCGCCCTTCGGATTGGTTGCTCCCGCCTGTTTGCCACCACACGGTGGCCATCTCGGTCTCTGTACGAGGTAAGGAATCCGAATCGGCTCGTTCTGCCAAGTGTGAAAGCCGGAATAGATTGCTCAGTACCGCACCTGCCGGATGATCTTCGCTCAACAGCTGAGCGAGTTGAGGGGCGCCACTCCGGAGTTCGTTTCGATCCTGATCGTCCATTTCCTCCACAGAAATAACCGGCGTGCGGCCAAGTCGATCTAACAGATTCTTGGGCAGCCAGCTCTTTTCGACAGCGTCGGAGGCACGGCGAGCGGTTGTTACAACTATCATGCCGGGGACCGACACCGCTTCTCTCAGGAGATCGATGATAGTTGGCCGTTCGTCTGCGCGGAAGAAATCAAGATTGTCCACGAAGATTGCACCGCCACCATTCGCAGACAGTTCGGACAAGAGCTCCCTGCAGGTTCCATGGAAGTCCAACTCCTGCCTCATACCGGCCCATCCCCTGAGATAGGTGCGGTTGGGGCTGAGTACTACGATGCGACCCTGGATCGCAAGCTGCTCCGCGAAGTGCCGGAGGATGCCGGATTTCCCGACGCCAGCATCCCCTCGTATATCGATGTATCTGCCTTTCTCAAGGCATTCCCACAGTTGGTCAACGTAATTCTGCCGGCTCAAGCGCACACCGGAGATCTGAGTCTCTATGTCCTCAATTGCCTGACGTGAGAACTCTTCGAGCCTTGCAAGGGCCTCCTGGTGTCTCCGCACAGGCGCGAACGGAAAGCCGCCCCCAAACTCCGACTGAAGTTGGTCCCGCGTTCGGTCTCCGCCGCTAGCCGCGATTCTGATCGATCGCTCAATCAGCAACCGCCAGAGCTCGGAGGCTAGGTGCTCATGCCCTGGAAGCAGTACACGGACAGCGCGCTCTTTAGCCAAGTCCTCGGCAGCCGATGCTTCTGCAGTAAAGTCAAAGACCAAAATGTGGAAGCGGCGGAGTAGAGCCCAGATTGTTTGATCGTCGGCGGGCGCTCCATTCGCCTTCAAATGGGCGCGAAATGTCGACAAAAAGGTGCGCATCGACTCATTCGCGACTTTGGGCAGCTCAAGACGCTTGTGGAAGGCGGCTGCATCGCCCAATTCTCTTGCCCACGTCAGAACGTCCTGATACGGACCATCAATCTGTGTTGAGTGATGTGCCGTTGCCACGGCGAGTTCCTGCCGAGTGTTCCAGAAATCAGGAGCCAGAACCGCCGCTGAGACTTGCTCCATTACAGCGGCAAAAACCTTGTCGGAAGGAGTGAATTCGACATGTCGTTTGACCTGGATTTGGAGGGTGACGGCGTTCCCGGAAGGCTCATGGGCATGGACAATAACATCGTCCAGCGAGTGCCCCTCCGGTGCCCCCTGTAGCCGAATATGATCAATCGTGCAACCTGGGAGGCCGCGAACCTCCGCATCGGCGAGCATGGCCAGCAAATGATAGGCGCCGACCTGTCCCTCGAAATGTGGTCCCGCAGGACCGCTGGAAGCCGGGCTCGTCACTTACGAACTCCCTCTCTGTACGGCCACATCCTAAACTGCCTGTTCATTATCGCTGAAGCCCCCGCTCGCCGACCCCTCCTTTTGGCTGCGGGTATCCGTAGCCACTCCACGCTTCAACATTCAACATCACTCTGGTGATCTCTTTTAATCGCGTCTGCGAGACAGAATTAGGATTTCTGTAGGCACTCGGTAACTGTTGCAGCTTCTCCCAGCGACAAGGGCAGGCAAGCCGTATGCCTTCTGGATCGCATAATGGATGGACGCCGGATCAATGACGAGTCAGCTTGTGTTTACTGGTCCACGGAACATTCGGATCTCAATTGGCGATAACAGTGCCAAAGCGCTCATCCAGCCGGACCGGTCACATTTCTGAGTTCCAGTCGGATTGCCGGTGATCCATACACTCCGTTTCGGAGACCGCACAATTTGGTTACGGAAGCTCTACAGCCCAGGCAACAATCTTCCAACCGGTTTCCTCTTTGGCCCACAACAGCAGAAGAGCGGGTGATTGTTCCTCTTCGTAATTGAATCGACTGGCAGTCAGGTAATAGGCTCCGTATTTTGCATCGGCGGGCTTCAAGTCCGGATACTTTTCGGGCAGGTGTCGATGCTGGCACAGAAAGCTATCGGCCATTTGGTCTGGCACGGCCATGATCGCGAAAGCTCCGGAGTTTTCCTGCTGCACTGGGCGCAGCAGATCGTCGACGGGCTGCACACTCGACATCGTGGCGGAGAGATTTGCGCTGGATCGCATTTTCGTCAGCGGCTGTTCCAGCGCAGACTGGATTCTGGCGGTGGGCGTCAATTTCTTCTGGTCCTCGGAAGGTGCCGCGAGACACTGGTAGGAGCGCTGTGATGCAAAGCCGGAAGCCCGGGTAACATCCCGTTTCACGATCCAGGTCTGGTAGAACTGCGTGATGTCTTTCACAGAGGCGGGATCACCGGCGATGCTCCGCGGTTCTTCCTCTGCCGGTAAGACTAGAACTGCTGCCTCGTTTGGGACGAGGCCCGCATCGCTGCTATCTTCGATGCGCATGGCAATGATTTTCCAGTAGTCGCCCTCCTGAGCCCACAGCAGAGACGTAACCCTGTTCCGGTTATCAACGTTTTTTTCGCGAAGTGCAGTGGCGAAGTATTTCTCCTTCGACCGTTTGCCCGACTCGTTGGCTGGTATGGCAACGCATTCCTCGTCCTCTCCCATGTCCACCGGCAGGCTCACCAGCCGGAATTCCGATGCATACGCGTTCTTTGCCGGTTTCGATGCCTGCGACCATTTGTCGGCAGGCTCGAACACATCAGCAACGGAATTTACCACGCCCAGGCTATCGCTGAATTTCTGCATTTCCATCATGGTGTGCAGCCGAATCATCCCTTGCGGCACAGGCTGCGATTTCTTCTGCGCCAACTCCTCCAGGCACGGATAGCTCCGGCGCGAAAAATAGGCAACCGACTTGTTCGCTTGCTTTCCCACAACCCAGCTTTGCAGGAAATCGTGCGCGCTCTTATCGACGCCCTCATTGGCCTTCACACCGGGATTCATGGGAATGTGCCCGTGGCGTTCCGTGGCCGCCTCCTTTGGCGCCGCCCCGCCACTCCCGAGCTGTCCAAAAACGTCGCGCCACCAGCCATTGAGGCCCAGCCAGCGACCGTCATGCAGGGCCAGGTTGTTTCCTGCACGAACATCCGAGTTGGCAGCCGTCAGGTGTCCATTGAGCAGCCCCTTGGGAAAGCCGGGAGCGCGATAGTCGACGTCAATGTCGGACAATTTGTGGTCGCGCGAAATTGAGAACTGAATCGATGGAGGTCCCTTCTTCAGCCTGTAACAAATGGGAAAGCCCTTGTGATAAACAGAATTCTCTTTATCCTGAAAGAACTCCTGGCTGCGGCTCAGGATGTCAACCGCGTTGGGCGTCAGGTACACGTACAGGCGGAACTGCTGGTCGCCGCGTGCATCGGATTCCTCTCCCATCACCTCATCCACGGCCGTCACCAGGTCGATCGCGCGCCCCAAGCTCTTGCCATGCGAATCGGTCATCTTGACGTTGAGCAGCGCATGGGTCACCGCGTCGAACGTGGTACGGATAGACAGTCGAGCGTTGTCATAGGACTGTTGTGGAGCAAGATCGCTTTTGGTGGTGGCGTTATAACTGCGAATCAAGCTATCGATCAGATGCTGTTGCTCAGGTCGCAACGTGGCATAGGATTTCCCAAGCTCCAGTGTTTCGCCTTTTGGCTTTTGGGAGGTGGCCGCCTTCGTCTGATTCGTTTGCGTTTGGGCAAAAACCAGCTCCGTCGCAACAAGTGCGAAAAGGACGAGAAGCAGCAGTTGGGCCAGACGCTTCATCGTGAGCCTCCAAGAGAGAGGGCGAGAATTGAACTCACACGACCGAAAGCGAAGTTCAAAAGCGCAAGGTGAAACGGGCGCATCAGGGATTCACGGTGCAGGCCAAGGGTACTCCGACAGGTGCTATTGGGGAAGGGGATTCAACCGGTCGTCGGCATGCTCTCTGGAGAATCGCCCGGAACTCTGGATACTCCAGTCCGGTCTCGATGAGGGCTTTGGCGATAATCCACTTACGGAGATGGACAGGTTTCGTTCAACTTCCGGCCTCCGGTCTTCCGATCCAGAATAGTTTCGACCCCGCGATGTGCCGAAATCATACCGTGTCGGTCTAACGTGCTTGCGGAACTTGCGTTCCAATCCCAATGGGTTTGGTTTCGGTATTGCTGAGCACAGAGTTTACGAGGTGCATCGCGGTCGTCACGTAACCCTCGATGTCGAGCCCAGGCTCCCATGCCTGCTGCAGGATGAAGCCCTGCACCAGCGCGAGTAACACGCGTGAAAAAGCATCGGTATCGAGAGTTCCTGGTAGTTGGCCTGCCCGCTGAGCGTTGCGAAGCGCCGTGGTAAGCAGGTCGCGCTGCCTGATCCCGCGCTCTACGATCTTTCTTATGCGTTTGTCTCGAAGAGATTCGGCCCATATCTGAATAGTTACTTTTCGCCGTTCCCTTTCCTTTGGGTCCTGCAACATCTCGAAAAATGTCCGCGCCAGGTGTTGCAGACCTTCCGCAACATTGCCCGACGCGAGCAACTCCGCCAACAAAGCTGATTCCCGGTTATGTCTCTGTTCGGCGATGGCCTCGACGATGTCATTTTTCCCGTGAAAATAGCAGTAAACTGCTCCGGGACTCGACTTCAACTTCCGGACAATGTCCTCCATTGTGGTTCGGTGGAAACCCTGCCGCGCAAAGCATCGCCCGGCCGCATCGAGAATCTGAAGACGGCGAGCCTCTCTTTGCTCTTCACTGATCTTCGGCATCGTCTATGCTCCGGCGCGAATCATGCTCGCGACCCTGTAGAGTTCGGAACCACTCTCAATCCGGCCATTCGTGGCGCAGTAACGCCTGGCGGCATCAGCGGTGGACAGGTCGCTTTCGAGTCGGAACCCAAACTGACTGAGGGTGTTCGCCAGCGCAGCCGGATCGAAGCCAAAGATGAAGGGCTCACCGCTGCGCCTGACCCGGGATGTCCAACGACGGGAACCGCGGAACGTCACAGATCCATCAAGAGCCCCTTTATGCACATACGTGAGAATCAAGCGGCTATAGGGAGCAAGGAGGCGGCTCAGGAGGAGGAGATTGGCGTTCACCGCCGACTCTGAGAGGTAGCTCACGACGCCCTCCCAGAGCACCACCGCCGGAATCTTATCGTCAAAGCCTGCATGTCTCAACTTTGATTCCAACTTGTCTGTCTCGAAATCCAGCTCGACGAAATGCACGTTCTCAGGCGGAGGCTCGAGTATGAGCTTCAACCGTTCACGTTTTGCCCTTTGGGTGGCGGGATGATCGACCTCAAAGGTTCGTATGTGCCTTGTTTCGTCCAGGCGGAAGGCACGACTGTCGAAGCCGGCGCCGAGCAGGACCAACTGCCGAGCACCAGCATGAACTGAATCGCGAACCAGATCATCGATCAGTCGCGTCCGCACCACGGCGGAACTTCGCGTGTACGGCCATCCCTGGTCCAGAAACGCGCGCACAAGTCTGCCTATCCTGGATATCTGGGCGATTTGAGCGAGTGACTTGAGTATTCCTGAAAGAAGTGGAAAGGCGTAGGGGTCTTCAAAGAGACGACGGCCCGGACGTTCAGCGGTTTCCACTGCGCGAAAGAGGGCCATGTATTCGGCAGTTCTGCTTGGTTGATGGTTGTGCATGCTAAAACAGAATAGTCATTCTGTTTTACATTTTCAAGCCTGGCCGCCGCCCGGCATCTCTCGGCTGGGATGCGAAGAGCGATTCATATCGGCGATCGTGCGGGATCGCGCTCAATCTGGATATCGCGCCTCAATTCACGCATACAGAGCCTTAGCGCTCATTGAGCTGGTTTGATAAGTGACTCGGCGATGAGGCGCTCGTTGATATGAGCGTCCGGGGAAGGCGGATTCAACGTCGTTAGTGAGGTTTGGTGGGGTTCCAATGCAAACTGCGCCAGCAATGTGCCTTCGCGCGGCTTGAATGGGACATGAATTGGAGTGCTCGTCTTCTTCAACAGATGAGAACGCCGCTCGGGGTCGGCAGTTTCGTACTCCTGCATGACCAAGTCCGCCCAAAGTTATCCGAGTCGTACAAGTTGCCAGCTCTATCAGCAATTGCTATGAACGAGCCGTTTGCGGCGATGCAACCGGTGTCAACGATACCCTCGGTCCACGTCGGCATCCCACCTTCGACGGCTAGCAGGAATCCATCCAGCTTGACCGGCCGACGATAAATTCTTCCCTGGGTCGCAAAGTGATCGGTCGACGCGGAGACAAGAATGTCATCGCCCGAGAACGCTACCGCAGAGCAGTACGGTGCATGTAGACCGTCGCGTTCAATGGTCCAAGTTGCTCCCGCGTCGCGGCTAATGCAAAGGCCAGCAGCGGCCGCCGCGGCGACAATGTTCGGATTTACCGGGTGCGCACGCACCTCATGAACATCACTGTTGATATCTATGGTGGGCTGCCAGGTTCTTCCGCCATCCATTGAACGCGGAATGCCTCCCACGTGAACATTGGCGAACAGTATGCTTCCGTTCGAGTTGGCCGCGACCGAGCGAATACCTAGCGGTGGGCCAAGACGCTGCCCATTAACAATTGCCGAACCAGCAAACCAAGCATCCCGCCCCGCGACGCTGTCGAAACCATCGATAGGATCGAGCACACCGCCCCCATGGCTCAGCCGCAGCATGCGTGCATCGTCCGTTCCAACGTAGATGGTGTCTCGAACAGCCATACAGCACGAAAGCTCGGACTCGCTCGTAGCAACGGTTTCCCATTGGCCGTTTGGTGCACGCCTGCGCAGCGAATGTCGGCCGACAATAGCGAGGGCACCGCCGCGTCCGTCCTGTGCGAGTCCTCTGATGCGCTGATTCGCAATCTCTTGCATGCGCCCGTCGCCCGTGATTGCGAACAGACCATCGCCCCACGTCGCCACAAGGATCGTCGATTTCGCCACTGATTACCTTCCCTCTGCCAGTTCTCGTGGGCTATCAGAGTTGTTGAACAAGGCCACGCGTTCGCTCCAGAATCGAGCCATTGTGGCCTGCCAATGTGCACGCCCACCAATGATTTTCCCGCAAATCGGGATTGCATAGAGGAGTTTGTTGAGTGGGCAAGGCCTCAACTGGTGCTAACAGGGTTTAGCGCGCATTGACTATTGAGATCGATCTGTGTGTTCGGCAAGTTGCTGTGTAACCGGCTGCTCGGACAAGTGGCCGTGCAGAAGCACGGCGGATCAGACTGAACTGTGTTTCCCAGACACATGGTCACAGTATCCCCTTTGCCACAGAAATGCCGATTTCGAGGCACTCGAAAGGGCATGATGCTAGCGACGAGCCCAACCCGTTGCCCGCACACGATAAAGTCCGATTCGCTATAGACGAGAGCAAATAGCCCAAATACTCTGGGCATTCATAGATGCTAGCAATGGCATTCCTAAACCCTGGGGCGTTTATGAGGATCAATCCTCAAAATGCAGCCCAATTCAGGGTCGTAGCTGAGCGCTTTGCCCTGTCTCACCAGCTGAGACTCTGGCGTCGGAGTGAATCGCTGCATTTGACGCGAACGATAACCGCTGAGTGATCTTCGGTGCTTGCGACCGAAACTCCCCAAATCGACGCCGTCCCACACTGCATCGAGGGTTGCAACCGCATATCTGGAACGTGTAACTTCCGTTCACCCACACATATTTCATGAACACGGAAGACAAGTCGCGCACGAAACCGGGACGGTGTCGATGCGGAGGTTGATTCTGCTGGTGCTTTTGGCATCGCTGGCGCCTATCGCCGGGGCCTCAAAGCGCATCACCGTGGCGCAACTGGAGCAGGCGCTGACTGCTGCCCACGCTGCGCACAGGCCGGACGCGGATATTGCGCGCGAAATTGGCAGCTTAGAGCTTTCCGAACGGCTGACTGAGGCTACGCTCAACCGGCTCGCTGCATATCTCGATGCGGGCTCCCAGGCGGCGCTGGCTTTGCAATTGCTTGCCGATCAGTCGGCTTTTCTAGACCCTCCGGCGAGCGAGCTCCCGTCCTCGGCAGCTCCCGACGACGCAGCTCAGCAGCGGATGATCGAGGCGGCGCGAAGCTATGTCGCGCAAACAGTACCGCAGCTGCCCAACCTCTTGTTCGTAGCAAATGAAAATGTCCGGTTTTGTTAGCAGGTGAAATGTCCGGTTTATATTTCATCCAGCCGCCGCCGTCGTAGCTGTTGGAAAGTGGGAATCCCGCGCCGTTTGCGGGATTTCCAAGCGAGGTGGAAAAGTCGGCTTTTGGACTTTCCCACGGAGCGGCTTTTCAACAGCTTGCTTAATTGCCGTCTGCGTGATCGGTGTGCCCTGGCTGGAGTAGCGTCCGAGGCGGCGTGGCCCGTGGGTCATGCTGAGAGTGCCGTCCAGATGCTGGTGCACGATGACGTTGCAGTCGGCGAGGGTGCCGCGCCAGCTTACCTTGTCGATCTGCAAGGCCAGGTTCTGGAAGCTGACGGTGTTGTCGCGACTGACCGTACGCTCGAACTGGAGCGAGAAGATCAAGTCGAGGTCGCGGCGCGGGCAGGCGGTGAAGGCGGTGCCGCGCTGCGCCGCAGGCACCTGGAAGCGGCGGTTGAACTCGTCCACGTAGTGCTCGCGCAGAAAGCGGTTGGCTTCCGCAAGGGTGCTGATCCCGTGCAACCGGAGCTCCTGCGGCAGCCGTCCCTGCCAGGTCCCGAAGTTGCGTTCCGAGCGGCCCCGCGCCTGAGGCGAGTAAGCCGGAATCATCTGCACGCCCAGATCGCGCAGCGCACGGCCCACCTGGGTCAAACGATGCGGGTCCACCTTGCCGCCAGCCTTCGGTGTCAGCCAGAAATGACTGCCTCGATCCGAGTACAAGGCGCAGAACAGCCCCTTGCGCTCGATGACTTCTCGCAGCGCGGCCATCACCGTAATCGTCGATTCTTCTTCCACCAACTGGGCGTAATAGATTTCACTGGTAGCGTCGTCCAGAATCACGATCAGGTCATACCAGCGCTCATCCTGAAACCACTGGTGGCGGCTGCCGTCGATGTGCAGCAACATGCCCGGCAGCGGGCGCCGTTCGCGCCGCTTGCGGTGTATGCCGCGCTTGCGGGCCTTGGCCACCAATCCCGCTCCCTGCAAGGCCAACTTTACCCAGGTATAGCTCAGATGGATCCCGTGCTCGGCGCCGAGCTTCTCGTGAAAATGGCGCACGTTCAGGTCAAAGTACTTCTCCCGGTAAAGCCCCAGCACCTGCTCGGCCTGCGCCAGTGGCACACGCTTTTGGCTTGGCCGGCCGCGCCGCCGGTCGATCAGTCCGTCGTAGCCGTGTTCTTCATAGCGCTCTCGCCAACGCCGCATCTGTCGCTCGCTGATGCCGATGATCTCCGCCGCCTGCCACCAGTTGATCTTCTTCCCCATCGCTCGCAAGATTACTTCCTGCACCTTCATCGCCCGCTCCACTGCGGCCCTCGGATACGTACCCACGCTCTCTCGCATGGACATATCCTCGCCGCCCGCTAAGCGGACATTTCACCTGCTAACTTCACTGGACATATCATGTGCTAACGACAGCAGCTGCCCAACCTCTTTGCCATCCGGATCACAAACCGCTACGATGACAGGCCTCAGGAGAGCGCTAAAGGCGGCTGGCCGGTTCGCTCGGGCCTGCACCTGGTGAGCACTTCGAGCCTGGAAATCTCTACCTTCGACGAACAGACCCATCAATCCACCACCGCGGGTTCCGCTCGCTGGCACGAACAGTCTGGACTGATTTCCGAGGGGGAGTTCGGGTCCACGCTGAGTATGATCCTGACCGACACCGTCAAAGGCAAGGTGAACTGGAGCCACTGGGAACAGACCGCCGCGGGGACGGTCGCAGTTTTCCATTATTCAGTTCCAAGCTCCGCCTCGCACTTCGAGGTTGTCACCTCGCTTCAGCGGCAGGCCTCGCTTGAGGGCACGTCAACGCCCACCGTCGGCTCCCGCCAGGGTTCGGGCATCGACGTAAAATCGAACGCCGGCTCCAACACATCGACTTTTCTCACCAAGCCCGGCTATCACGGTTCGCTCTGGGTGGACCCGGCCACCGGGACCATTCTACGCACCACCGTGGACGCCGACACGAAAGGCAGCACCGAGTTCAAGAGGGCCTCGATCCTGGTGGAGTATGGCCCGGTTCAGATCGGCGAGAGTCAGTTCATTTGCCCGGTCCGCAGCCTGGCTCTCTCCATGGCGGTCAACGGCGCCAGCCTGGACCCTCTCACCCGTATGCCGGGGAATGCGCCGACCGAATGGCTGAACGAGAGCCTGTTCACCGGCTATCATCGCTTCGCCGCAACAACGAGGATCGTCAAGGATACGGGGGCGCCGCAACCACAAGATTTGAGCGCGCAACCGGAGGCTTCTCCTCCTGCCGATAACAACGTCACTTCGAAGCAGGACAACAACGCCACTTTGAAGCAAGGCAGCGATATCACTTCGAAGCAGAAAGAGGAAATTCCGGACGAAGATAAGCAGGCGAGTGTACCCGATCTCCCTGCTCCGTTGGCTGACGTTCCTCCCGTGCAAGCGCCCGCTCAACAAGCGCAGGATTCTCACGACACGCCTGCCAGGATCGTAGTGAACGTCAACCGAGTATTTGTGCCGGTTGTGGTCCGCGATAAGCAAGGCCACGCAGTAGTCGACCTGAAAAAAGAAGACTTTCAGGTTTTTGATAATGGCAAGCCGCAGGTTATCTCCGGATTCACGGTTGAGAAGCGTGAGGTGACTGGAAGCGCGCCGGGAAGCGCTGCAGAGAGTGCCACCAGGGTGAGTACAACGAATGCCGCGCCCCAGGCGGCGACCCTGCCACATCGAATCACCGTGTACCTTTTCGATGACCTGCATCTGAGCGCCGCAGACCTGGCATATCTCAAGAAAATCGATGCCAAAGCGCTGGATGGGGCATTGGTCGGTTCAGATATGGCCGCCGTGGTTTCGACCTCTGGAAAAGTCAACAGTGGTCTGACGCGGGATCGCGCAAAATTGCATGACGCGATCATGAGCCTGGAGCCGCGAAACCTCTACACGTCGAGTGCGGGGGAATGTCCGAAAATCGAGTACTACGAAGCTGACCTGATCGAGAATAAGCACGATGGCGCGGCATTCGCAAAGGTGTTAGCGCAGGTATTCGCTTGTGACCCGACTCTGGACAGGCAGCGCGATCAAGAGGTGGCTCAGGGAATGGTGGAATCCGCCGCAAGGCGAGTTCTGGCGGTTGGCGAGCAGGACGTTCAGGTAACCCTTGTTACGATCAAAGAGTTTATGCGCAGAATGGCCAAACTGCCGGGACAACGCACCCTGATCCTTGTGTCGCCCGGCTTCGTGGCTATTGGGCCGGAGGCCTTGAACTGGGAATCGCAGATCATGGACTTGGCGGCACAGTCCAACGTGACCATCAACGCCCTCGATGCGCGAGGGCTGTACACGGGCGTAACCGACATCAGTGAGAGAGGCGCGGGGCAAATCATCGATTCAACCCGCCTCGCCGCAATGACACGCGCCGAGGGCGTGATGTCAGAACTCGCCGCCGGGACCGGCGGAGCTTTCTTTCACAACAGCAACGACCTGGGCGCGGGATTCAAGAGCCTGACGGATGCGCCGGAGGTTGTCTACGTGCTCGAACTTTCACTCGACGGCGTGAAGCCAGACGGTTCCTATCATCGCGTTAAAGTGAAAGTGGATCGGGAAGGCATGCAGCTACAGGCACGCCAAGGTTACTCTGCACCCAAGCAAGAGAAGAAGAAATAGAAATTCTGCTTCCTTCGTCGACCTTTATCGCCATCAATAGCTCAATCGGTGCAAAATCGCGGAGTCGCTTATCGAGGCAGCGATTAGTCGCCTTAAGTCGGCTTATGTTTATGAATCCGTTGCGTGGGCGCGTGAACTGCGGGCCACTGAGGATCGTGGGATCACCACTCCCCAGCCATAATCCGGCTGGATCGCACAATCGACGTGATTCTTCCACCGCCGCAGATGTTTAACACTTCCGGAGTAGAGTGGTCGCTCACATTGTCGAGAGTGCACCGTGCCGGCAAACTTGCCGAGATGTTCCGAACGGGCGGAGGAGTTACACTGCTGTGACCGAACGGCGCTTGGGAGAAAGACAGAGAAATGCCGACTTCAGAAAAGGACCTGTTGGCTGTTGAGGCTATGGACCGATGGAAGGATTTCCAGGAGAGCCTTTCCTCAGAAAAGCGCAAGTACCCGATCCAGCAGTTTCGAGCCTTTTGGTCGGCAGCAGCACGCTACGCCGAATTGACGAAGTCTGATTCTCTGATTCACAAGAGTCTTGCCGCCGCGGTCAACGGACTCGTCGATTTCCTTGGCGCGGAACGTAGGCGGGTTCCAGGCGACATTCTTCGGGATGCTGAGCGCTTGGAGTGCCTCCTTTTTAGTGGATATGACCCGTACTTCGTCGGCGACGAACCTCCAGGATTGTGACGGGAGGCAATTCTGGCTGAGTGCTAAGGCGATATGGCACTAATCGAGCCCTAGTCCCAACATGAAATCCCCAAGGCAGCCTTGCAGGCCTATCCTATTCCGTCCGCAAAGCCTGCATGGGATCGATCGAGGCGGCGCGCCGTGCAGGCACAAACGCCGCCATAAGGCTGCACACCACCAGCAGCACTGAAACCGTCACGACAGTGAATGGATCATGCTGGCCCACGCCGTACAGAAACGACTTGAGCAGCCGCGTTGCGATCCATGTGCACATAAGTCCCAGACTGTCAAGGGCGACGCCAGCCCTTTCTGTCGATTCCTCCGGTCTCTGAAAGGCCAACGTCGGCTGTTCGGTCCCGTCTCTGGCCAGCATGTAGAATCAATAACTTACAAGATCTCGAATTCCGAACCCCCGGGAGACTGTGCTCTCGGAGGCCGTACTCTCAAGGAGTCGCGGGGTCGGAAATCTGATTTCGAAGAACATCGACACGATTCCCGCGCTGGAATAAACCGCCGGTTGAGACAGCTCTACTGACTCTTTAACCAGTGCGGGCTAGACACGTCGTTCGAGACGTGCGGGGCATGTTCCTGCATTTCTCCTCGTCGGACTGTTCGGTTGCTTGTGCGCTACTTTGTAGCCCCGGCTGATAGGCTGTTTGCTTATGGCGGACGCCGCAACATCGACAAACGTTAAGGATCAAGCGGTTTCAAAATCATCGGCCCTCGCGCAAACCCTGCCCAGTGACGCGGTGCTCGATGCGCTGAAGATGATCCTTCTCGGCGCACCCCTGAACGAAGTTCTGACGGCCATCACTCGCCTGATCGAAGCTCACAGTACGGAAATGTTGTGCTCGATTTTCCTGCTAGACGAAGACGGCTTGCACCTGCGGTATGGTGTCGCCGCAAGCCTGCCAGAAGCGTACCGGGCAGCGACTGATGGATTGTGCGTTGGTCCTAATGTCGGATCATGCGGCACAGCCGCTTACCTTCGTCAGCCTGTCTTCGTCTCTGACATCGCCTCTGACCCGAGATGGGTGAAGTTTAGAGACTTTGCTCTACAGAGTGGACTGCGCGCCGCCTGGTCAACTCCCGTCATGTCGCACGACGGCAAAGTGCTGGGGACATTCTGCTTGTACTACCGCGAAGTTCGGCAACCGGGGCCGGGGGAAATTCAGTTGATCGATTACGCCAGCCGCATTGCCGGAATCGCCATTGAGCGCGATCGATCGCAGACGGCCCTGACAAAGGCATTCGAACAGATCGAGAAATCAGAAGCTCATCTTCGACACATTGTTGATGCCATACCCCAGATGATCGCGGTGCTGAATCCGGATGGCACTGTTCTTTATATGAATCAGACCATGCTCGATTACACGGGCCTTACGATCGAAGAGGTCATGGCGAAGGATGTTCGCGATCGAGCCTTTAATCCGGAGGATGTCGCGCGATTCCGAGGCGAACGCCTGGAATCGCTTTCGCGCGCGGGGCCATTTCAAAACGAAAAACGAATCTTGCGAAAAGATGGACACTACCGGTGGTTTCTCATCCATTACAACCCGTTGCTGGACGAGCAGGGACGGGTGATTCGTTGGTATGCGACGGGAACTGACATCGATGATCGCGTCCAAGTTGAAGAGAGAACACGCAACGAGAACCTGGCGTTGCGAGAGCAAATCGATCGCAACTCGATGTTTGAGGACATAATCGGCACTTCGGAAGCGCTGAGTAAAGTACTCCGCCAAGTCCGTAAGGTGGCCCTTTCAGATTCCACAGTTCTAATTCTGGGAGAAACCGGCACGGGGAAGGAGTTGATTGCGCGCGCAATCCACAAGCGATCAAGCCGCGCGGAACGGGCATTTATCGGCGTGAATTGTGCCGCAATTCCACCGTCGTTAATTTCTTCCGAACTCTTCGGACATGAGAAGGGAGCATTCACGGGTGCGACACAACGGCGACTTGGGCGTTTTGAGTCGGCCAATGGCGGGACGATTTTCCTGGACGAAGTAGGCGACTTGCCCTCAGAGGCCCAAATCGCACTACTACGAGTGCTGCAAGAGCGTGAAATCGAGCGTGTCGGCAGTAGCAAATCAATTTCCATCGACGTAAGAGTGGTGGCCGCCACTCATCGTGATTTGAACGCGCTAGTGGCCGAAGGCAAGTTTCGCCAAGATCTCCTGTACAGACTGAATATCGTGCCTATTGAGATGCCATCGTTGCGCGAGCGCACGGCTGACATTCCCTTGCTTGTCGAGTACTTTATTGATCGCTTCGGAAAGAAGGCGGGAAAGAAGTTCAAAACCGTCAATCGAAAAACTCTCCAACTTTTCCAAGCGTATGGCTGGCCGGGTAACGTTCGCGAGCTGCAAAACGTGATTGAGCGGGCCGTTATCCTGAGCGACGGCGATACTTTTTCTGTCGACGAGACATGGCTGAAGCGGGAGCCCACTCAAGTCTCTCGTCCAACTGTGGCTCTCAATGGCGCGCTGCATAAACAAGAGAAGGAAATGATTGAAGCCGCACTGGCGGCTAGCCACGGCCAAGTCTCAGGATCAACGGGCGCCGCGATAAAGCTGGGACTTCCGACGCGCACTCTAGACTCAAAAATCAAGCGCCTGGGAATCAACAAATATCGATTCAAAGCTTGACCATGTAGCTGATTCGGTCGAGTCAATCTACCGAATGATTTCCTCACTATTCAGGAATTCCTCAAAATTCAGGACTCACAACCAACGCTAAGCCACATTTCCTCAATGAGTTGAGGTTGGCCCAGTGCTTGCCGCCATACGATCGCGTTCCGAAGCCAGAGAAATTCATGATGCTGAAGATCGAACAGCTTTCCGGTGAGCATGGAACGTGGATTCAGCTGAGCGGGGAGCTTCGATCGGAGCACATTGATCAGTTGAAAGCCGAGATCGAGCGAATCAGGCCAGCAGGTTTGGATTTGGAAGAAGTGAATCTCGTCGATGTCGAAGGCATTCGCTTTCTCAATACGTGTAAGGCGGAGGGGATACCAATACTGCACTGTTCGCCTTATATCCGGGAGTGGATGCTTCGGGAACAAGGTCGACGAAAAGCACGCACCAAATAGGTGTAAGAAGGGACAGGCTCCCTGGGGAGAACGAAATGGGAAGCACGTATAGGGCAGTGGAAGTGTCAGCACCTGGCGAACTTCGTGTTGTTGAGCGGTCGATCTCGAAGCCGGCGGCTGGTCAAGTCCGCCTACGCGTCGAAACATGCGGGGTTTGTCACTCCGATTTAGCGACGGTTCAGGGAGATTACCCAGGCTTGAAATTGCCGAGAGTACCCGGGCATGAGGTCGTTGGCCGAATCGAGGAGATTGGCCAGGATGTCTCCAAATGGAAGATCGGGCAGCGAGTAGGTGTCGGCTTTTTGGGAGGGCAAGACGGCGAATGTGAACCGTGCCTACGCGGAGATTTTGCGAACTGCTTGAACCCCGTCATATCAGGAATCACAACCGACGGGGGTTATGCCGAGGTGATGATTGCCGAAGCACGAGCGCTAGCTTCAATTCCTGATGAGCTCACATCCGAGGAAGCCGCACCTCTGCTCTGTGCTGGCATAACGACCTACAACGCATTACGTAACGCGGGCTTGCGCGCGGGCGATCTGGTTGCCATTCAGGGGATCGGCGGCCTTGGCCACTTGGGAGTTCAGTTTGCCCGGCGGATGGGGTTCCGCACCGTGGCCATCAATAACGGACCGGAAAAAGCGGAGCTGGCCAAGGAGTTGGGCGCGCATTCCTATCTTGATTCTGCAGCAGAAGATGTAGCTGCTGCGTTACAGAGCATGGGCGGCGCCAAAGCGATCCTAGCGACGGCACCCAGCGGCAAAGCAATTGCCGCACTTATTCCGGGCCTCGCAGTTCGTGGCAAGTTAATCGTGGTTGGAGTTACACCCGACGCGATCGAGGTCCCCTCCACGTCCTTGGTGTTCGGTCAGCGGTCAATCTATGGCAGCTTGACGGGCAGCGCCATCGACACCCAGGACGCACTGGCGTTCAGCGTCCTGCAGGATGTGCGGCCCATGATCGAAACGCTTCCCCTTGACAAGGCGCCCGAGGCTTTCGCTCGCATGATGGATGGAAAGGCGCGTTTTCGAATGGTTTTAGTCATGAAAAACGGGGCAGAAGTGAGTGCTGTGTGAAGTCAGCTACGGCGTTCCACGGCGGCGAAGAGGAAAGGAAAATGCGATGGGCGATTTAGTAATCGAAACGGTTTCAGTTCAAGATTTGTTCGACAAACAGAAGGAATATTTTGCCACAGATGTAACCAAGACCTATGAGTGGAGAGTCGACCAGCTGAACCGGTTAACTCACATGCTCAAGGACAACTATGAGCGTTTCGCTGATGCCTCGCGCAGGGACTTCAAGACGGCGTCCCAAGAGAACGCCTTCGAGGTTTTGGCTTCGATCGCAACCAGCGAATTCGCAAAGTCCCAGCTCAAAGAATGGATGAAGCCTGTCGAGACTCCCCTTCCGAAGTTCCTCGCTGCATCCGGGCATAAGGGAATGGTGTACCGCGAGCCTTACGGGGTTACGCTGATCATCTGTCCATTCAATGGAACGCTTTTGTTGTCGTTGCGTCCTGCGGTTGGCGCCCTGTCGGCCGGCAACCCCTGCATCTTGAAACTCTCTGAAGCGCTGCTGGCAACGGACGAATTGCTACTGGAGTTGATTCCCAAGTATTTCGAGCCGGAAGCTCTGAGCGCCGTGGTCGGTGGCCGAGAAGCAGTGGCGAATCTCTTGAAGCTTCCGTTTGATTTCATGTTTCTCACAGGAAGCGTGGGTGTGGGCAAGGTAGTGATGCGAGCGGCTGCTGAGAATCTCACTCCAGTATTGCTTGAGCTGGGCGGGCAGAACCCGGCTGTTGTTGATGAGACAGCGAACATTCCAGATGCCGCCAAGAAAATTGTCTGGGGCGCAATGGCATGGGGAGGACAGTGGTGCACATCGCCCGGCTATGCAGTCGTTCATGAGTCCGTGGCAGAAGGGTTCGTGGCGGAATGCAAGAAAGCTGTCGTCGAGCTCTACGGCAAAGATCCCAAGAGCAATTCGGATTACTCGCGTGTCATAAGCGCCGCCGCTGTCGAAAGACTCGCGTCCCTGATAGATCCTAAGAAGGTCGTTCACGGCGGGAAATCGGACGCTGCGGCCCGTTATCTTGACCCGACCATCCTCTACCCGATTTCGTGGTCCGACAAAATCATGGAAGACGAAATCTTTGGGCCGCTTTTGCCTATCCTCACTTACTCCGACCTTGGAAAGTTACTCGCAAAGGTCAAGTCGCTCCCCAAACCGCTTGCCGGCTACGTGTTCAGCCGAAATCAGCAGGCGATCGATCGTGTGTTGCAATCCCTTTCATTCGGGGGAGGCGCGGTAAATCAGACCAATGTTTTCTTGTTCATTGAGTCCATGCCGTACGGAGGAGTGGGAACGTCCGGAATCGGGAATTACTACGGGAAGTACGGTTACGATGCCCTAACTCACGCCAAGTCAGTCCTGATATCTCCGCCGGACGTGGCCATCGAGCATCTTTTTCCGCCCTACACGCCCGAAAAGGTACAGGAGCTCAATCAATGGTTCGAGTACTAGAAGCCGATGTTGCGCAGCAAAAACTAAGCTCCGCGATCTAGGAAGCTCGATAGGAACCAGTCCATGAACTTGTTGCACGCCCTCTTTACCCGGAATCTCTTGATGTCAGGCGTAGCAATTGTCCGCTATATTCCTCGAGCCTTCCGGGTGAAACAGGTCGATGGGAATCTCTTCTTCACGGAAGAGAAGCGGCAGGAGTATCGCCGCCGTGTAGAGAGTGTGATGCCTCACTCCCCGCGTCAGTGGGGGACCATGGAGGTTGACCAGATGCTTCACCACCTCAACCTGGCGTGCGGAGGCTCACTCGGTTTTTATGATCTCCCGGACGAGAGTTACCTGACTTCGCGGACGGTCTTTAAATGGATTCTCGTCGATTGGTTTCCAGAGCACCAGTCGGCCTACGGCTTCCAGCAGGCTTCAAAATCCTGCATTCGCAGAGATTTGAGTTCGCGTACGAAAAGGCACAGCTGCTGAAAATCTTAGAGGCTGGCTGGAACGCGAGAACTTCCGATTCCTGGAAGCCCCATCCTATGTTCGGCAAGATGACCCCAAAAGAATGGGGCAAACTCTTGCAGATTCACGTGGATTATCACCTGAGACAGTTCGCAGCTTAACAGGGTATTAGCTATGAAAGTCCTGATTCTCGGAGCAACAGGGTTGGTTGGTAGGAACGCATTGGCGCAAGCTCTTGCGCGACCAGCAATCAAAGAGGTCATAGCGCCAACCCGGAAACCACTGATCAACCAGGACAAGCTGATGAATCCGGTGGCCCCACAGTTGGAGCTGCTGTTACCGGAGGTGACAGGGTGGGCACCCGACGCTGTAATCTGCGCGACCGGAACAACGATCAAGAAGGCAGGATCGAAAGAAGCCTTTCGATCAGTTGATCATGATCTCCCGTTGTCATTTGCCCGGCTGGCTCACCAGGCAGGCACACAGAGCTTCGCACTCGTCTCGGCCATAGGAGCATCCGTCGACTCGTCATTCTTTTATGCAAGAGTGAAAGGTGAGCTCGAACGAGATATTCGGGAGATAGGTTTCAGGTCGCTCACCATCTTGCGGCCCAGCATCATCGAAGGAGAGCGCGATGAGGTTCGTCTTGCCGAGAGCCTCGTGCTGAAGCTCTCACATGCCCTTGCGCCCATCCTTCCGAATCGATTCTGTGTCAATCCTGCGCCAAAAATTGCCCGGGCGCTCGTCAATGCAATCGTAAATCCGGAGCCGGGCTTCCACTTCAGGTACTCAGATAGCCTCGTCTGACTGATGGCTCCATTCAAGGAAGGAAATCTCACACAGGCGAAAGGAGAACAAAGATGGGTCAGATCGAATCAAGAAACAAGTATGCGGGTATTGAAGTTATCGATACGCAGCTGGTTCGTGATGCCGTGGATCTCGCCCGATCCTGGTCCGAACCGTTTCTCTACAACCATGTCATGCGGTCCTGGCTGTTTGCGGTCGTCCTCGCCGACGGAATGAAGATAGCGCCTGATCCGGAGCTCGTCGCCGCGGCTGCCCTGCTGCACGATCTAGGTCTTACTGAGAAGTATGCAGCTGAAGGTAGGTTCGAAGTCGATGGAGCGAATGCCGCGCGATCGTTCCTTCAGGCTCGCGGCGTCGCCCCGTGGCAAATCCAAATCGTCTGGGATGCGATCGCCTTGCACGCCCATGGCTCTATTGCTCTGTACAAGGAACCTGAGGTCTCTGTCATCTTTGAAGGGGTGGCTGTCGATGCTGTGGGATATGCCTTCGATAAGATTCCGGCCAGTCAGATGAAAGCAATCTTGAGTGAATTCCCGCGCCTCGGAATGAAGAAAGGCATCACGGCCTGTTTCACGAAGGTAGCGAGAGAGAAGCCGCAAACGACGTATGACAATGGCCTGCGCGACTTCGGGTTGAAATTTGTTGAAGGCTATCACGTGGCAGCGACCGGTCCTGATCTAATCGCAAACGCACCGTTCGAAGATTGAAAGGGGCTCTTGTTCGTACAAGACCGTGCCCATCCGTGTCTTTCAGGACGGCGACTTTGTCTTTGCGCGCACGGAATACGACTTCTTCGGCCCTAAAATCGGGTTCGACATCTTCCGCTTTGAGGAAGGTCTGATCGTCGAGCAGTGGGACAACGTGCGGGAGGCCGCCTCCCATCCGGGCGCTACGCGCTAAGCCGACTTCAGTGAAATGATCGTTCGATTAGAGACTACGAATGGCTGTCATAAAGTTTTCGATCTTGCGGGTCGACGAGGCTTTGCCGGATTTGAGATTGCGCTCAATGCATAATCCGGAGAAGAAGGACAGCACCATCTCCGCGATTGCAGAAGGATCCATCCTGGGCCTTTCCGCCTCGATATTCATGGCGAGAAGACGCTGCAATAGCGCCCGGTTCTCCGTCACGACCCCATAAGCTTCATCCGGAAGGATCGCGAACTCCCGCATCGAGTTGACGGAAAAGCACCCCTGTTGTTCCCCCTTGTTCAGAGGGCCATTCTTAAGGAACGTCTCGACGTTCTTCCAACCAAGAGGATCCTTAGTGAGAAGCCCCCTCTTTCCCTGGCTCTCGAGGTAGTGCCGAAGGCACGCTACAAAAAGATCTTCCTTGTCTCTGAACTCCGTATACAGCCCCGACTTGTTTACACCTGTGGCCCGCTCCAGGTCCTGGAGGCTTGTGTCGGCGAACCCATGCCTCCAGAAGATAGGCATCGCTTTCTCCAGTACTTCCTCTCGGCTAAAGTTCTTCGGGCGGCCCATGCACATATTATTCGATAAAGAACTAGATAGTTCAATATCTCTGCATCCTCTTTGCCCTTCCATCATCGTATAGAACTGAGCGGTTCAAAACCGTCTCGCAGACCCGAAAAAGTCGCGGTCAGTTGAGTCAGTGGAGTGGTGAATCGTTCACAGGAAAGCAAAGGAGATCTATGTCTAAGTTAGCGAAGAAGGTGGCACTCGTTACCGGCGGTTCCCGGGGCATTGGTGCGGCCATTGCGAAGCGTCTGGCCGAGGATGGAGCAAGCGTGGCCATTACGTATGCCAAGGACGCCAACGCGGCTTCGGCCGTAGTCAAGGCGATTGAGTTCGGTGGCGGAAAGGCTCTCGCGATCCAGGCGGACGCTGCCGACCCCGAAGCCGCCAAAGGAGCGGTCGAAAAGACAGTCGCGACCTTCGGCCGTCTGGATGTGCTTGTGAACAACGCCGGCACAGCCATTCCGAAACCTTTCGAGGAGGCCACGCTGGAGGAAATGGATCGCGTGCTCGACATCAACATCCGCGGCGTATTTGCCACCACGCAGGCGGCTCTGAAGCACATGAAGGATGGTGGCCGCATCATCATGGTCGGTTCGGCTGTGGGCGAGCGTGCGGTTGCGCCCGGCCTTGTACCGTACGCGGCCACGAAGGGAGCCGTGAAAATGTTCACTCAGGCGCTTTCCAGAGAGGTCGGGAGCCGGGGCATTACGGTCAACAACGTTCAGCCGGGTCCGATCGACACAGATTTGAATCCCGCCTCGGGTGATTGGGCGGTACCGCAGAAAGCCGCCACAGCACTCGACCGCTACGGGCACGTAGATGAGATCGCCGCGATGGTGGCGTTCGTCGCCGGTCCGGAGTCCTCGTACATTACAGGGGCGAATCTGACCGTGGATGGCGGAATGAACGCTTGAACCGACGTGCAGAGTCGTGGTCACCCTTTTAACCGCCTCACCATGCAGGAGTTCATGAGATGTTGACTCAGCCACTGTTCACACCATATCGGATGGGAGACCTCGATCTTCCCAACCGCATCGTCATGGCGCCTCTCACCCGGATGCGTGCGCAATCACACGATCACGTGCCCACGAGGTTGCAGGCGGAGTATTATGCGCAGCGTGCGTCGGCCGGATTGATCATCACAGAAGCCACCGCAGTTAGTCCGGAAGGATTCGGCTGGACGGATACACCAGGCCTCTGGACGCGAGAACAGGTCCGCGGATGGCGACGCGTCACGGATGCTGTCCATGCCGCCGGCGGCCGCATTGTCGCACAACTCTGGCACACGGGAGCCATCTCGCATCCTGAACTACAGGACGGCGCGCAGCCCGTCTCAGCATCGAACGTCGATCCAGGCCAAATCTCGGTCACATCGACGGGGAGAAAGCCCACGGTAACCCCTCGGCCTCTGACGAAACAGGAGATTCGAGTCACGGTGGCGGACTTCGGGCGAGCTGCGTGTAACACTACGGCGGCTGGCTTCGATGGTGTCGAGATCCTCGCCAACTATCTCTATCTGATTTCGCAGTTTCTGAACGCCACCACCAACCTGCGTAAGGACGAATACGGCGGAAGCCTGGAGAATCGCTCGCGCTTCCTGTTCGAGGTAGTCGAGTCGGTCCTAGGTGAGGTCGATCAACAGCGGGTTGGAGTCAAGATCAGCCCGATGCATGAAGGCGGTGCATTTCAAGCCAACGACGAAACCCTGCCGATCACGGAATACGCAATTAAGAAATTGAGCACCTACCATCTCTCGCACTTGTTGCTCATGGGCAATACGACTGACTTCAGCGGTACTCCACTTGAGAAATTGGCCGACGATGGCATGTTCCGGCATTTCCGTCCTTTGTTCAAAGGCACGCTGATCGCAAACGTGAAGATGGATCGTGATCGTGGCAATCGCCTTATTGCGGAAGGTCTGGCGGATCTGGTGGCGTTTGGCCGTCCCTATATTGCAAATCCCGATCTGGTCCAGAGGTTTGCAGAGAACGCCCCTCTCGCTGAGGTTGATTGGGACACAGTCTACGGCTCGGGGCCGCGTGGCTATTCCGACTACCCAACTTATCAATCATCTGAACTCAACTCCAGGAGCTGAACATGCCAAAGACAACACCCGAGCAGAACAAGGCGATCGTTCTCGAAGCCTTCGACACTCTCTTCAATAAACGCGACTACGCGGCAGCAGAACGTTTCTGGTCGCCGAAGTACATTCAGCACAGCGCGCACATTGCGCCAGGCCGCGAAGGACTGTTCGCTCTTGTCCGCGCGACGCCAGACACACTGCGTTATGAAAACCAACTCATCGTCGCAGAGGGCGATTATGTCATCGCTCATGGTCGTTTCTCGGGAATCGGAAAACCCGCGGCCTGGATTGCCGCCGACGTTGTCCGATTCGAAGACGGTCTTTTGGCTGAGCACTGGGATGTGTTGCAAGACGAAGCCACACAGAAAGAATCCGTCAGCGGTCTTCCCATGTTTGGCGACACGTTCCCTTCATAAGGGTTCGACATCCATATTTCGCGAACAACTGAGAGCAGAGATGGAGGACGACTGCCGATGAGCGGACCGAAGAAGCTGCAAGGGAAAGTAGCTGTAATTACCGGTGGCACAACCGGGATAGGATTGGCTGCTGCAAAGCTCTTCGTAAAAGAGGGCGCCTACGTCTTCATCACGGGCCGTCGCCAAAAGGAGCTCGACGAGGCCGTGAAAGCAATTGGCAGCAATGTAACCGGCGTACAAGGGGACATTTCGAAATTGGCCGACCTCGATCGTCTCTACGAGGCCGTTGCAGCCAAGGGAAGAATCGATATCATGTTCGCCAATGCCGGCGTTGCTGAATTTGCTCCTCTCGGCAAAATCACCGAGGAACATTTTGACAAGCTCTTCGACATCAACGTCAAAGGAACGCTATTCACTGTGCAGAAGGCACTACCGCTGCTGAACGATAGCGGCTCAATTATCATCAACGGCTCCGTTGCGAGCGTGAAAGGCACGTCCGCCTTCGGCGTATATGGTGCGACCAAGGCCGCTCTGCGCTCCTTCGTCCGAACCTGGACATTGGATCTCAAAGACCGTCATATTCGTTCCAACGTTATTAGCCCAGGGCCGACCGATACGCCGGTTATCGATGGGCAACCTGCAGATGCCATTGCACGGATTGTGTCCACCATTCCAATGGGACGGATGGGAGAACCCGATGAAATTGCTAAAGCTGCGCTTTTTCTGGCGTCGGATGATTCCAGCTTTGTTACAGGTATCGAACTCTTCGTTGATGGCGGCAGAGGGCAAGTCTGATCGAGTGACTCTGCGCCGAAGACCTTGCCTTGTCGTTTTCAGGCGGAACGCTTTAGAAGGTCTGCCACCGTCTTCAAGATTTCCCGCGAAAGTGCCTCGTCCGATACGGCGCGAGCCAACGACATCGCTCCAACGAGAGCGCTGAAAGTCAGAATCGCTCTCGATCTTGCCGCACGCTTATCCCTGCCTGGCAGCAACCCGGCAAGCAACTCAAGATCAGCCTTGACTTGATCTGAGGTAAGCGCACGAGTCCTTTTGTCGCTTCGAGCGATCTCCGGCGCCAGCGCGCTGAAGGCACAGCCCGCGCCTGGATTCTTGCGGTGCGCATCGCTCACATAATCGTCGATAAGCTTCTCGAAGGATAGCGACTGCCCGTTGGATGCAGCAGCTTCTTTTTGGCGCTGCCAGACACCGAATGCATCGCTGAGTGCCTCGGCCACTAGTTCGTCTCGCGAGTCGAAGTGCTTGTAGAAGCCGCCTACCGTCAGGCCAGCTTCCTTCATCAACTCCGCTATTCCGAATCCCGCGAGGCCCTTTTCGCGGAATCTCTTTGAGGCAATGGAAACGATGCGCTTATGAGTCTTCTCCTTTTGGGCTTTGGAATAGCCCATATGACCCTCCTCGAAAATAAATCTGCGACCAAATCAGGATTATGAATCTAATCCTGTAATGAGGATTATAACAATAATCCACAGTGCTCGACGAAGGCCAAGGGCTAACCAATTCGGGATCTGCTGGTGGTCTCGATCGACATTAATAATCTCCGGGGTTGCGACCTAGCGGCGCAGGTCAGGAGTGACGGAAAGTCGGAGTAGGAATCGTGATTGCTCGCAACCCCCTCCACGGATCCGGACGAGCGGATTTCCCGCATCCGGCTCTTACCTCAGGTGATGACGCCCATGCGGCGCAAGGGAAAAGGATGATAGACATGCGCAGGAGGCAGCCAGCGGTCGATCAAGCGCCGCATCCGTGTCCAGCGAAGGCGGGCCCTTTGGCTGCGGTGCGACAGCGACCGGTACCAGAGCCAGCCGACCCGTTGACGGAACAGATTCAGCGCTGCGCTGTTCATGGGCACTCCGTAGTAGCGGAAATGCCCACCTACAACCGAGCGCAACCATTGGCCTACTTCCGGGATGGGAACGTGCATACGCTGTTGCAACTCAGTTTTCACCTCGTTCAACTTCGCCTGCAATCGCTTGCGAACTGTCTGCCGCAACACCGTGAAGTAGCCGTTGCTCCACTTCTTCGCGCAGATATGCGTGAAGCCGAGGAAGTCAAACGTCTCCGGCTTTCTTTCACCACGCTGCTTCCGGTTCTTGACCGCATACGGTCCGAACTCCAGAAGGCGCGTCTTTTCGGTGTGCAGTTCGAGATGGAACTTCCGAAACCTCTCGGTGAGTTCCGCCCAGAACCGTTCAGCATCCGCCTTCCTTTGGAATCCGACCACGATGTCGTCGGCGTACCGCACGACGATTACATCGCCGTGCGCCTGCTTTCGACGCCATGCCTGGACCCACAGATCAAAGGCGTAATGGAGATAGATGTTCGCCAGCAGCGGCGATGCACTGCCGCCCTGTGGCGTTCCTTCCTCCATACTTATTCGCGTCCCATCTTCGAGCACGCCCGCGTTCAACCATTTCTGGATGAGCCGCACCACGCGCCGGTCCGCTATGCGATGTTCGATGAACTTCACCAGCCATTCGTGCGAGATCGCATCGAAAAAGCCGCGGATGTCCAAGTCGAGCACCCAGCTCACATGCTTCGTCAGCAGTCCCGTGTAAAGCGCATCCAGCGCGTTATGCTGGCTTCGCCCCGGACGGAACCCATACGAGAATCCGAGGAAGTCTGTTTCATAGATGGCATTCAACACCTCAACCGCCGCGCGCTGGACGATCTTATCCTCCAGCGCCGTAACACCAAGCGGTCGCAACCGCCCGTCAGTCTTGGGGATGTACACCCTACGCACCGGCTTGGCCCGGTATGCTCCCTGCTTCAACCTATGGGAAAGGTCCTGGAGATTTTCCTCAAGAGCCTCGCCGTAGTGCCGCCACGTTTCTCCGTCTACGCCAGCAGCAGCCTCTCTCTTGAGTCTGAGATAGGCAGCGTGCAGGGCTTCCGGCTTGTATACGTGGTGCAGGAGCGCAGTGAACCGCATCTTCTTATCCTTGCTTGCTGCCTGACGTATCCGCTCCAGCGCACTGGGCGCGTCGATCCGGCTCGGTGTCCGGGTTGCGTTTTGCTGTTGCGGATTCCCTTTGGTCAGTCCCCTTCCCTCCATCTCCTCCGCCGCCGGTTGCCCAGCTTTGTTCGGAGACTTCCCAGGTACTTCGGGCCTGTCCGACTTCCCGCGTTCGTTCATCATCGGCGTACATCCTTAGACTTCCCGATGCGTCCCAAAGTATCTTCCACTCTGGGCGGACGTGGGATATCCCGGTTCCCGTGCGAGGTGCTTCCGTACGTGCACAGGGTCTGTGACCGCGCGGGATTCGGATGCGCCTCGCAGTATCGGCGCATCCGATGTTGCCTTCCGCCATCTCCGACGGCGTCAGCATCCCGGAGGGTTTCTCTTTCGCGGCTGAATACCCGGCCCGCACCTTCCCCTATCAACGCTTCGACGCCGCCCTCGCGAGCGGCTCCGCATGACTCGGGGCCAGTGTGGATCGCTAATCCTTCACTGTATGACTCTTTCATTCACTACACCTCGCCGGTTTTACCGGCGCACCGGAGAAGCGATATGCGTGCAATGAGAGCGGAGCAATTTAGTGGTTATGAGGCGTTGAAACTCGTTGAGCTTCCAAAACCCGCGGTCACAGACGGGAAGGTACTGGTGCGAATCACTGCTGCAGGCGTCACGCCGCTCGATCATACGATTCTCATCGGCGATTTTCACATCCCGGAGAAGCCGCTCATCTTGGGAAACGAAGGAGCTGGTGTGGTGGAGGAGGGAGGCGGAACGGATTTTCCCGTTGGCTCACGGGTGATGTTCTGGGGCACCTATGGCGCTTTCGAAGATGGGACTTATTGCGAGTGGATTACTGTGCGGAAGGAAGATCTGTGCCTGATTCCCGACAATGTCGATGACGCAAGCGCAGCTGGCATTCCGGTTGCGTATCTCACCGCGCAAGTGGCTCTTACTCTGGCAGGTTTTCGTCCCGGCAAGACCGTTCTGGCACCAGCGATCGGGGGATCGGTCGGCAATGCTGTGACTCAATTGGCCCGCGCTCTGGGAGCAAAGCACGCTATATCGAGCACGACCAATCATGCGAAAGCCGAACAGGCGAAGGCGCTCGGATTCAATGAGGTCATCGATACTTCCGTGGAAAAGTTAACTGACGGCGTACGTCGCATCACCGACGGCTACGGCGCAGACATCATCATCGACGGGATCGGTGGTGAGGTATTGAGCGAGGCGGTCAAAGCGCTCGCGCCAGGAGGAAGTCTCATAACACTGGGGTATTCCGCAAGCCGCAAGACAACGATTGACGTGACAAGTCTCATCGTGTCGCAGACCAGCATTCGGGGTTTCAATATGTTCTCTCAGCCGCAGGCGATCGTTGCTGACGCCTGGAAATCTATCGCCTCTATGCTTCAATCCGGTGCGATCAAACCGATCGTGGCGAAGACGTTCCCTCTGGTGGAAGCGGCTGAGGCTCTGCGTTATCTCGTAGAGGGCCGCCCTTTCGGGAGGGTAGTTCTTACAGTCTGACGACAACTGATGGGGGAAAACATAACAGTCCTCCGGCTCTGCAGCTAGCGAAGGGGTTCGCACACGCGCGGGGATAGTGCGAACACAAGCTGTCAAATCAATCCAACTACGCTCGGGCGAGCTTACTCAATGACGACAATAAAGGCGATTCGGCTGGCTTCGGTGGTCACGGCAATCAATGTCCTGGTCGCGAGCGGCTTTTCCATCGTGGGGATCATCCGTCCGCAATACCTGGTCCCTGCGGGATACGTTCCAACGCAGGCCTCGCTGATATTGGCGATGTACGCGGCGGCGCGCACAATTCCTCTGGCTTTGTTCGCATTAGGGGTGATTTACAAGCAGGCGACGCATGCGTTGCTGATCCTGGGTGCGCTCGCCGGCGCCATGCAATTACTGGATGCCGGAATCGGTCTGTTTGAGCATGATCGTGGGAAATGCGCTGGGCCGCTCTTTATCGCCGTCCTTCAATTCTTCGTGGTGTATCTGCTCTACAGATCCGTGCGGATCACGCCGCAAACCAAGCGCAGATAAACGCACGCTGCGGCCCGGCACTTCCAAGTTCCTTCCAGTTGCGCGGATGTCCCTAAATCAGTTGATTTCCAGAATTGCGAATCACGGGAGGCTGCGACCAAGCCACTCAGAAGGAGACATACCTACACGTTGCGTAAAGACTCGCGTTAGAGCTGTAGCGTTTGCATATCCTACTGCGGCCGCGATCAGTTTCAGCGAGTTGCCTTTGCGCAACATCGTTTGGGCAACCCCCAGCCGCCAACTTGTCAGGTAATCAAACGGTGTGATGCCGACAACCTGGCGAAAATGAGCTGCAAAGCGCGCGCGAGACATCCCGGCGCATTGAGCAAGTTGCTCGAGCGACCAGGAAGTTTCAGGATGTTTATGCATGCCCTCGATTGCTTTGCTCAAACGCGAATCACTGAGTCCCATCAAAACTCCGCTATCGATTAGGTGCGTATTCATTGCTGATCGCATGAGGAGCACAAAGACATATTCGAACAATCGATCGATGGCAGCCTGACGGCCGGGTGATTCTGAGAAAGCCTCAGAGAACAAAAGTTGCAGTGTCGGTGCGAGTTCTGGGAGGGCATCAAGCGGGAGCACGAGCGGCTCGGGAAGAGATGCGATGAGGGGATTCAACATTCCCGAGCCGAATTCGATCGTGGCGCATACGAGCTCGGCACCCTCTCCCTCTGGGCCGTGAAGACGATGGAGGCGAGGACGGGGAAAAAACAGGATGCTCGGTGTATCAATGACGATCTGACGAGCATCTGGCCGGGTGATCTTCAGTCTTCCTTTCTTGAGCACATGAAGATATGCGGCATGTTCGCTTTGATCCGCAGTGCTTCCGCACAAGAGTCCCGAAAAAAACATCCGAGCCGTAAGGGAAAACCGTTCGAAGAACGGTGCTAGTCGATCCATTTGAGACTATAAGGTATCTCAACGACACTCTGTGCGACAATCCATCTCATCTTATCTCCAAAAATGGTTCCTGAGCAGCGCAGAAATGCTGCCCGGATTGGAAAAGAGTATGTCCCATATCGATCCCGTTAGCGCACTCAACATCGACAACCAGGTTGCCGGTACGCCTTCTCAGGATTCTTCGGCTGGGCCTTCCAAATCACCTCTACGCAGCCTAACCGGATTGGCCGCATGGATAAACGACCACAATGTCCCCTTCCTTGTAACTAGCATCGGCATGATTGTTATGCTCGTTTGGGCCGGGTCGTATAAGATGACCGCTCACGGCGCCGAAGGCATCATTCCCCTGGCTTCCAACAGTCCGCTGACCAGTTGGCAATTCAAATTGTTTGGTCCCTATGTCGGCTCGGACATCATCGGACTCACTGAGATCACTGGAGCCCTATTGATTGCCGCAGGCTATTTCAGGCCTAAAGCCGGTGTTATAGGTGGCCTCATTACCACAGTGATGTTCTTTACCACCAGCACTATGCTTTTCACTACCCCCGGCGCGACCATTGCCGTTCACGGCATAAGGTATATGAGCTTTCTGGGCCTGTTCCTCTACAAGGATGTCATCTCGCTCGGGGTATCGTTCTACCTGATCGCCCATTTCGGTAACAACGCTAGCCTCTCGGGAAACAGAAGCGAGTGAATGAGGGGGAGGACAAAGTGGCACACTCCAACCCAGTATGGTGGCGATAAGCCCCTGCCGTAGCGATGACCGTTCCGAATCAACTTTGCAAGAGGACGTGATTTTCGCAGATCAAATGTTGCCATTCCCGTGCGTTTTGGGGAGTCGCTGCTGAAGCCGTGAAACGTGTAACCAAACGCGCTCCTCCGGCTTCTCATCGCCGGACGCGCCTTACTCAAAACCAAATGGAGTCACCGATATGTTTGATATGAAAAATCTCACTCGGCTGAAGAAGCTCGACGAGAATGCACCTGAAACGATGAAAGCCTTTTGGGCTTTTGACAAAGAGGCCTTCAAAGAGGGTGCCATTGATGTGTTGCACAAGCAGTTGATGGCTGTGGCCGTCGCGCTGACAACGCAGTGCCCATACTGCATTGAGTTGCATGTGAAAGCAGCGCGTCAGGCCGGCGCAAATGACGCGATGCTGACGGAAGCAGCAATTGTCGCCGCCGCGATGCGCGCAGGCGCGGCGGTCACCCACGCTTCTCACTTGTTCAAAGAGTAACGAGAGTAAGTGTCGCAAAGCAACGACGTTGGTGCCCCATGTCTCAACGGGACATGGGGTTCAAGTTCGAAGTACATTTGCTACAGTGTGAGCCCCAAATCAGCGTGGGACATATGCTCATCCATTGAGTCGTCGAATTCGCGCGGAAATGTCAGTTGACGGTAACTCGTCAATGCGCGCTTCGAGCCCACGCAATGCTGGAAACACGCCCCGGCCTGTGTCGTCATTCGAGGACCAAGTCCGGATAGCCGATTATGGGGCACTCGCTCGGTCTCTATGACTCAAGACGTGCTAGCGTCTCCAGTCATATCTTCGGCTAGATGGCTTGTTTTGTTTTCTGCGAATCGACTATTACAACGACCCACGGTAGGCGCTTGGCGTCAAGCCCGTAACCCATCGGAAAATGCGGGCCATGTGGTGCTGATTGGCGAAGCCACTTGATTTGGCAATCTCAGCCAGCGAAGCACGAGGATCGCGCATCAAGGTTTGCGCTCTTTGCACTCGCCGGTGAAGCAGGAATTGATACGGAGTCTTTCCTGTGCTCTCGCGAAAACTCCGAATGAAGTGCGATGTGCTCAATCCGGCCTCGCGCGCCAACTCATCCAGTCGAAGATCTCCTTCCAGCCGTGCCTCCATCAAAGCGATAGACCGACGGAGAACAGACGGCGCCATTCCGCCAACCGAGTTGGCTATAAGTGGTGCATCGGCGGAATAGTGATGAATAAGATGGCTCGCCAACGCTACTGCTATGGCGTCCAGAAAGAAGGCTCCGCTTTGAAAATCCTGGCGCTTTTCGTAAAGGAGGATTTCTAAGAGACGGCGCATCGTCTGATCTTGAAGCCCATGACGCTCCTGTAGTTCTGCCCACGGATGTCGCATATTGGGCAGGGCTTGCTCAAGAATTTCGTTCCGCAAGAGCACGAGGGCAACGCTTGCTGGATTTCGCATCTCCATACGCCGCGATTGGTTGAATTCGCAAATCGACAGGCTGCCGCAGCTCACGTCTATTGACAACAGACCCTTTGAGCTATGCCAGTTGGCAGAGTAATCGGAGAGGATCAAGCCGAGACGGACTTTGTCGACGGCTGGAAGTATCCAATTTCCGTGAGGCGCTGCCACCTCGGCCACGTCTACCGGGATAATTTCTGATTTTGCTGCAAGCCGAATGGCGCGTGGGGCCGATTCTGAGGTGAAGTTGAGTCCTTGGTTCATAACCACTCTCCGCGCCATCCGTATCGACGGATAACGGCGGTCGTACGACATGTCCGATCCTAGCAATCGATCAAACGACTTGGGCAGCTAGCGGACGCATTGCGTTGGATTCTCGGCGAGATCAGCCGGTCGCAACATTGTGGCCTCGTACCTGTTCCATCCGAGCCTCGTCTACAGAATAGAACTTTCGGAACGTGCTGAACGGCTGACGGGCGCCTGGGACAGTATGGAGTTGGGCACTGATCCGAATCGCATATAAGGCACACGCGGCCATCGGGGATGGTAATTCGACCCTTCGACTTAACGGCATGATTGCTTCTTCTCCATTTCCAGTAAAAGTACGTTCTCGAAATTGACTTGTATCTAAAAGCGGCGTCCTGTGTCGAATTTCGCTCGAATGATTTGTTGTGAAGCGATCATGGCGCGACCGCGCGGTCTCGAGATCATCGAACGTGGCGTGCTGGGAAATAACGCAACCAAGCACGTGAAACACGGAGTAAACATGAGAAAGTTACACGCTGTGATGACGCTCCTCACAACCGCTGTTTTGACGACGGCGACCGTCTTCGCTCAGTCTTCGGATCGCTTGCCGGTGACTGATGCAGAGAAGATCGCAGACGCACTGCGCGCCGGCCCCTCCTTCATTACCAAGGACGCGACTCTGCGCGATTGGCCTTCAATGCCCGGAGGAGAATACCGGCTCCTTCGCGAAGGATCGAACGAATGGACCTGTCTTCCAGCTATTCCTGGATATTCCCACGATGAGCCGGGGTGCTTCGACCCGATATTCTTGCGCTGGATGCAAGACAGCCTTGTCGGTCGCACACCGCAAATTGACCGCATCGGCATCTCTTACATGTACCTGGGTGCCTGGCAATCGGCGAAAGGCTCCGGTCATGAATCCCACGTTGGCCCACACTTGATGATTGTCAGCCCCCATCAAGACGATTTTCGGGGATTCAATCCTGATCCATCGAACGGTATGCCCTATGTGGCGCATTTGCCCCATCGCACCGAGCTATACCTGGTTATGCCAATTCGGCACTGGGACGAATAGCAGACTTCGGATCACCAAAATTCATTAAGCAGCGGTCGGCGACCTTAAGTCGTCTCTCTGCTCTCAGAAGAGGAAACATGACATGGGTAATTCAGGAACAGTCGAAAGACGTAGCATATTGATGGCTGCCGTGGCATTTAGTGGTTTATCAACCTTAGCCGCAATCGCACCTCCAGCGTCCGGAGCAGTTCAGGAGAGTGAAATTGCGGCTTCCGCATCGCCCGAGCTAACGCTTGAGGATGTTCCGGCCGGCCCAAATAGCAAACTCACGATCGAGCGCCGCGGGCAGATCGTCCTTTTTGGTATCAATCGTCCTTACATCCAGAATCGTATTGATCCTGAGACTTTCGAAAAACTGGCCGAAGCATACTACCAATACGATCACGATCCCTCGCTACGCGCCGCAATTCTATTTGGGCACGGGGAGAACTTTTCAAGAGGGATCGATGTTGAAGGATTTAAGTCGCTGGCAGGGACGGGCAAGCCCTGGATTGCGAGCACCGGGACGATAGATCCCCTCGCAAAGCGTGCTCCGCGCCTCACCAAGCCTCTGATCGTGGTTACGCATGGCGATACCTGGAATATGGCCCATGAACTCCATCTTGTCGCCGACATCCGTATTGCTTCAGTCGAAACCCGCTTCGGCCAGGATGAGAATACTCATGGACGCTTTCCCGGAGGAGGATCGACCATCCGGTTCCCGCGCGAAGTAGGTTGGGGGAACGCCATGCGCTACATGCTGACCGGAGATCACTGGAGCGCAGAAGAGGCTTATCGGATTGGAGAAGTGCAACAGGTTGCACCAACACCAGAAATGGCGCTGGAGGCTGGAATTAAGATTGCAAACAAGATCGCCGCGTGCGGGCCACTCGGAATTAAGACAACGCTGATTTCTGCCCATCTAGCAATCGATTCCACCGAATCCGACGCGCTATCCAGGTTGGAAGCGGAGTTTGGCGCGCTCTTTCACACACAAGACTTTCAGGAGGGACGAGAAGCTGAAGCTCAAGGTCGTATACCGGTGTATCAGGGTAGATGACCCGCCGTACACCTCCTAATGTCCTTGGCTTGTGCCCATCGCGGAACGCCGACGGGAAGATCGCGGATCAAGCCAATAGGGATCTTGCTCTCCACTCGCCTGCCGTCGGACTTTCGCGTAGTTCGAAAATGGAACACCCATGCTTCACCCCCGAATGCGACTTTCTATCTTTAGCCAACCTCGTTGTCGTCTTTGCGCCATTGTGTCGCTCGTTGAACCGCGCCTTGCGCTCAGATTCTCGAATATTCAGAGGATTGCGCCGTTGGCGAAATTGCCGGAGCGACACTACAGCAGGCATCAGGGAGCTGTCGTAGTGCCTTCCGGTTTTCTGCTGTCCGCTGCAAATGCCGGATTTTTAATCCGTGCACGTGACGATGGGCCGTCTCTACGCTCCGGCCTTCAGCACTTGATGCTCACTCTGCAATGCCTGCAGCGCAGCAAGAATTTCGCCTGGCTCAAGGCGGTTGCGATAATCCACGTCGAGAAACGCGAGCACGATGGTTCCGTCAGTGTCGATGACGTAAGTGGCTGGCAGTGGCAGTGCCCAACTGTCGTCGCCGTTCATGTCCGGCAGCGCATGTCCGAACTGCGCGTAGATTGGGCGGAGCTCGTTCGACAGGTCGAAGGCGATCCCGAAGGACTTGGCTGTTGCTGACCCGAGATCGCTCAGAACAGTGAAAGCCAGTTCGTTCTTCTCTGCGGTGGAAAGGCTCTCATCCGGCGTCTGCGGGGAGATGGCAACGAGCTGCGCACCCAGTTGCCTAATCTCCGGTAGTACGCTCTGCAGCGCACGCAATTCGAGATTGCAATATGGGCACCAGCCGCCACGGTAGAAACTCAACACGACGGGACCGGTGGTTAACAAGTCTTTTAGATGGACATAGGCACCGCGCCCATCGAGTAACCGGAAGTCCGGAGCCTTGTCACCAGCCTTGTGCGCCTTCTGCGTAATGCCCAAAGCGGCTAGTTCCATATCTGCTCTGGCCATGGCGTCGCGAATCTCCGGCGGCACACGCCTCATGAACTCAGAACGGAAACGATCGAGCTCTGCTTTGAGCGACATCCTTTTTCTCCTCTTTCTCAAAATGAAATCTCCAGGCAGATCAGACGAAACTGGAGCCAGGGTAGCGAGTCAATCCGCGGCCCCGGCCCGATAAATTCCTTGCTTATGCGACTTATGCCGTCGATTTCTTAAGCTCGGCTTTAGCTCGCATCGATTTCACAAGGTCGGCTGCAGACGCTCCTTCAAGCGATAGTCCGTACCCGACTTCCCGCACAACGCGCTCCTTGAGTGGCTGAATAAAGTGCACTCGAGTGTTGCGACGCGTCACTTCCGGAGCCTTCAGGTACAGTTCGGCCAATTCTCGCGCCCGGCTCAGCGCTTTGCCGTTCGGCACAACTTCGGCAACCACTCCCCATTCCTGCGCAACACGCGCCGGCAGGGGTTGCGGGTTCAGAAGGAACGCCTCGGCTCGCCCGGCGCCGGCGCGGTAACTCCACGTGGTGAAGATTCCGTCGCCCGGCGTAACGCCGGCGGAGAAGTGCGCCACATCCTGAAATGTCGCGCCCTCGGACGCTACAATTACGCTGGCAAGCAGAGCGTAATCGGAGTGCACATGAGCGCGTCCCTCGATCGCAGCAATCACCGGCACGCGAATGTTGGCTATGTTCTCAAGGGCCTGAACGCCTTCGTCATGAACCTGGCTCCAAACGCCGGGATCGGCGACGTCGCCGAACGATGACCACTCAACATCGGTAATGAACTCCCCGCCTGCGCCTGTCAGGATCACGATGGTGTTCCCTCGATCCTGCGAGATCCGGTAGAAGGCTTCGACAAACTCAGTGTGAGCCTCCGCGCTCATAACCAGGGGGCCGCCGTTGTCATGTAATTGAACAATCAGCACGCCGTTGGCGTCTCGCGTCAGCTTTACATGGTGAAAGGCTGTTAAATAGTCGGCTTGAAGCATTGGCATACGAGTCTCCTTGAAGCTTGAGGATTGAGTGTCAATCGTCCACAACGGTTCCAACAGTCCTGGAGGATTCAGAACGCATCTGTCTGGGAAGATGCTCGGGCGCTGATTCAGACTTGTGCGACGCCGCCGTCGACAAACAGCTCGACGCCGTTTACGTAGCTGGATTCATTCGATGCCAGGAACGAAGCAGCCTTGGCAATCTCATCGGGATGGCCCATCCGGTGCAGAGGAACGTTGTTTGCGAACTCTTCCTTCAACTTCGTCAGAGCGTCACCCTGTTGCCATTGTTCCAGCAACGGAGTGTCGATATGGCCCGGGCTAAGCGTGTTTACACGGATGTGCCGATCTCCCAGCTCGTTCGCCAAAGTGCGCGCGAAGGAACGTACCGCGGCCTTGGTGGCACTATATACGCTAATGCCTGGAAACCCCTTGACCGCCGCGATAGAGCCGTTGAGGATGACTGATGCGCCATCGTTCAGCAGAGGGAGTGCCTTCTGCACAGTGAAATAGAGTCCCTTCACGTTGGCATCGAAATGAAGATCGAAGAAGTTCTCATCTACGTCTGCAATCGGCTTCGGCAGTGACACGCCGGCGTTCGCAAACAGGATATCGATCTTGCGATTCTGCCTCCGAACGGCGTCATAGAGTCGGTCAAGATCCGACAGACTTGCAACATCGCCCTGTACCGCGGTTACGTTTTTGCCAATCTCGGCCGCGGCAATATCGAGTGCGTCCTGGCGGCGCCCGGTGATGAAGACGTGATCCATACCTTCCTCAACGAAACGCTTGGCCGTAGCAAGCCCCATTCCCGTTGATCCGCCTGTTACTATGGCGACCTTACCTGCAAATTTGTTTGCCATGACCTATCTCCTTCACCGCCGCATTGCTGCGGTCAATTCAATAGATGTGAGCGTACTAATTCCGGTTCGCGTATATAAGTAGCCATTTGCAATAACATTTATTCCCTAGAGGAATAAATGTGAATCGGATGCGGGAGATGGAGATATTTGTGAGAGTCGTGGAGACAGGTTCGTTTTCCATGGCGGCGCGTGATCTCGAGATCGGACAGCCCACCATTTCAAAAACGGTGGCTGCACTCGAAGAACGACTCGGTGTACGTCTGCTGGTTCGCTCAACGCGGCGACTATCACCTACAGAAGCAGGGACTGCTTTCTATGAGCATGCTGTTCAGGCTATTACAGAAGCAAATGAAGCGGATGCGGTTGCACAAGGAGTAGGTGCGGGGCTGGAAGGCCGCCTGCGTATCTCCGCGCCGGTGACATTTGCACGTCTTCATCTCGTTCCCAGGCTTGGAAGCTTCCTGGATGCCCATCCCAAGCTGCGTATAGAGCTTCTGATGGATGATCGCGTAGTCGATCTTGTAGCAGAGAATATCGATGCCGCAATTCGACTGGGAACACTCAGTGATTCGTCCTTACGAGCGCGGAAGCTCGCTCAGACGGATCGTTATGTTGTCGCAAGCCCCAGTTATCTGGCTCGCAAGGGTGTACCCGACAGTCCAACGGACTTGCTGGAGCACGACGGGATCATCTACGGCCAAAGCAGTGGAGGCCAGGAGTGGGTTTTTCGACGTGGCACTTCAGAGACCTCGATACGGCTGCGGGCTCGTCTGACGCTGAGCGCGGCAGAAGGTGTGCGCGAAGCTGTTCTTGCGGGGCAGGGTTATGCAATCACCTCGCGCTGGATGTTCGCGCCGGAACTTGCTTCAGGTGTGGTCGTTCCGCTCCTCAATGAATGGAGCCTGCCCTCCATGGAGCTTTGGATGGTCTATCCATCCGGCAGGCTTACAAGCACGAAGGCGCGCGCCTTCGTGAAGGGGTTCGAAGGGATCATAGTTCCAACTAAATGAGGTTCTTTGTTGGTGGCTAAACGCCCTTGGGACATGGGAGGCAAGACCTTATGGTTGTAGATATATGATTTCAGGGCGCTTGCTTTGGAAACTGCAGCGATTTGGGGTTTGGAGAAACAATCAGCTGACGAACCCTGCTGAGATGACGCGACCAATACACGACCATCGTACGGTCGAAACCATCCCAAATGGTCCTAAATCATCCTAAATGGAGGAGGCCACAACGCTAATCGTGTCAATGATATCCGCCGATTCCAGACCACTTAGTTAGCTTGCTAGGCGGCCCTGAAAAGGCCGGCGTCGGCGGTTCGATCCCGTCTCTGGCCACCACTTTAAAATCAATCACTTAACAGAGTATAATTCAGAACTGCAAGCGAATTGGAAGCAACTTTTCTGCCCAAGGTTCTCGATGCCCGATATTGATCTCCGGCGGCTTCGTCCGCAGACCCAGACCGTCAGTGTCTATACCCGTCATTCATCCGGCTGCTCCAAGGAGGGCGAGCCACAATGGCGTCGCTGCCGGTGTCCCAAGTATCTGTACCTCCTAAAAAATGGCAAGCGGCGAACCGTCTCCGCCAAGACACGTTCCTGGGACAAAGCAGAAGCGAAGGCCCAGGAAATTCGCGACGCCTGGGACCCAGTAAAACAGAAAATGAGGGAACTTGAGGAACTGAAACAAGCTCAACTTGCCGAAGAGGTGATGATCGAGATCGCCGTTGAGCGGTGGCTCAAATCGATATGCGCTGACATCGAGAATAAGTACACACAGAGGAAGTACGGGACGACTGCTCGCAAAATGAAGTCGTGGGCACAATCAAAGAATTTCACTTTGCTTTCCCAAATGAAGACGGACGCGCTGGACGAATGGAAGACGCAGTGGAAGCCGAACGCTAAACGCCCTGACGATCGCATGGGGAAGACGACAGCGGGCCGTCACTTGGAGAAGGTGAAGGCATTCTTCGCATATTGCCAGCGAATGGGATGGATTAAAGCAAGTCCGGCTTATGGGATCAAGGCAATCAAGCCGGATGAGACCGAAACGCTGCCCCTCCTCGGAGGTCGCTATGAGCAGGTACTTCAAGCAACCTATGAGTACGACGTCGATATGCGACAGGATGACCGGTACGGTCAAGAGTTGCGAGCACTGATCGAACTCATGCGTTGGTCAGGGCTACGTATCAGCGATGCGCTGACGGTTGCGAAGAATCGCATCATTGGCAACAGGTTCACACTCAGAACAATTAAAAACGGCACGAAGCTCACGGTGATCCTTCCCGATCATGTTGTTGCCGCTCTCCATGCACTTCGACAACGGCCAACCATGGATCCTCGGTACTTCTTCTGGTCCGGCAAGTCCGAGGTCAAGTCGCTTACCGGCCAATGGCAGAGAAAGCTCGGCAGGCTTAACAAGTACCTGTCTATGGTGGATTACGATGGCACACAGCTCCAATTCCACAGCCACCAGCTTCGAGACACCTTTGCCGTAGAGCATCTACTGGCTGGAACCTCCATGCAGGACCTGTCCAAGATGCTCGGCCACAAGACGGTGCGAGTAACCGAAAAATACTATGCGCCCTGGGTCCCTGAAAGGCAGGCCCAATTGGAGGAGAAGATGACAGAGGCGCTGAAGAAAATGGGGGTATCTGTAAGTCTTAGTGCGAGCCTCCAGTGAGATTCTTGTGCACACAACGGCAGGCTGCTCGCCCTGAAGTCGGGTCGGAGGTGGCGCATCGAGCTGCCCCGATGCTGGCCACCGTCCGCCGCTCAAACTGCACGTGCGGTTTTCCCGCATGCAGCTTTCACGAAGGCTCACCCTTCCGAGATGCAATCAAGGTATTAACGGTACTCGTTAATGAGTGGATCTTCTTCGCATCCGTCGGATCAATCCAGTCCGACAGTATTCTCGGGCGGAAATGTACGGGTATTTCACTCATGGAACTGATCCACCTTTCCGTCCTTACTCACTGCCTGGCTTTCTCTTCCCAACCGCCTTCGCCGGCTGCCTTCCCCGACCCACTTCCGTCGCCGGTCGCCCGGTCACATGACTTTCGCCATGCTTGAGGTACTATTCAGCCGTCCGACTACTGACCGAGCGTCGCTCGCCATTTCGCTTGCGCTTATAGGTCTGCTTACCCCGGTGCCACCCGGGGACTCCGTCAGTTCTCCTGAGGTCACACACTGTTCTTCCCTACCGTGCCGCCCGCAATCACCTTGGTGCGGTGGGTGAATGAGAACGCCTTCGTCTCAGACATGCAGACTCGACCTTGCCCCACCTTTGGCCGACCGGTTCATCTTGGGTTTCCCCATCGATTACGGCCCGGTACTTCTCCTCATGCCCTTCAGATTCCACCTCGCGGTGGACACCCTGCCCTCCGGAGTACTGCAAAGCGGTGGCTCTAGATCAGTCTTGGCTGTATCCAGCTTTCGCCTTCGTGCCCGTTTAGACGTCTTCATACCTTCCACTCTCTCCGGCCAGCGAGGCTACGAACCCCGCTTTTGGATATGGCGCCCCTCATTTGAGCGCCAGAGGGACTTCAACCCTCCTGAACAGTGTGCTGCTCAGCGCACATGTCCGTATTGCCGACAAACCGGAAACTAATCGACGCAAGGCGGCTACCGAATTCCGGATCAAAAGAAGGCGGAAGAACAAAACGCTGCGAGGTTTACTCGCACGGCGTAGAATGCTCGGCGTTGGGCGTCCGAACCCGGAACGCCGACGTCCGCACGGCCCGTTCCCCCGAGGCCAGAACCCCAACCGCCTCCATCTGCGCGACGCCTTCGCTCCTGCTGATGCAAGAAATATCTGGAGGTTGTGCAATGAACTCCCCGCTCTGCGTCACTCGCAAAAAACAGACTGCTTCTTTCAAGATCGTGGGTGCTATGCTCGCAATCGCGCCGCTGTGGCTGGTACTGGCGGTTGTTGTTCCAGCACGCGGGCAGACGTCGAATCCGGCGCCGTCACCGGCGGACTGGACGCAATTCCATCGCGACAACATGCAGCGATGGAACCCATATGAGACGGTGCTCGGGGTCGGCAATGTTGCCGGACTGCAGTTGAAGTGGAAAGAGTATATTGGGCAGTTTGACTTCTGGATACAGTCATCGCCTGCAGTGGTAAACGGGGTGCTCTATGTCGGCTCCGGAGACGGCGACGTATATGCGTTGAACACCAGCAATGGCGCCGCGATCTGGAAATATGCCACTGGAGTTGAGGTGGAATCCTCGCCTGCGGTTGCAAATGGGGTGGTCTATGTTGGCTCCGATGGCGGTTATGTTTATGCGCTGACCGCCAGCACTGGCGCCCTGATCTGGAAATATGCCACTGGAAGCAGCGTGGAATCCTCGCCAGCAGTGGCGAATGGGATGGTTTATGTTGGCTCCGACGACTCCTACGTATATGCGCTGAACGCCAGCACCGGCGACCTGGTCTGGAAATACGCCACCGAAGGCCAAGTGTTTGTCTGCTCGCCTGCCGTGGCGAACGGCGTGGTTTATGCGGGATCCTTCGGGGACGCTAACGTATATGCGCTGAACGCGGGCACTGGCGCCCTGATCTGGAAATACGCCACTGGAAACGGAGTGGAATCGTCGCCGGCAGTGGCGAATGGGGTGGTTTATTTCGGTTCCGACGACTACAACGTCTATGCGCTCAACGCCAGTACAGGCGTCAAGCTATGGAGCTATTTCACTGGACACGGGATGAGAGCCGCACCCGCAGTGGCGAACGGGGTCGCCTACTTTAGCTCGGATGTTGGCACCGTATACGCGCTGAACGCAAGCACCGGCGCCGTGCTGTGGGACTCCGATGTTGATGCCGCGGAGCATTCCTCACCTGCAGTGGCGAACGGGGTGCTTTATATCAGCACTTCTGCCGGCGACATACTTGCGCTGAACGCCAACACCGGCGCCTTGTTGTGGGATTATGCGGCTGGAAATGGGACTGGGTTCATAGAAAATGGGGGTCCCTCGTCGCCCACCATTGTGGATGGTGTGGTTTACATCCGCGCTGGAGACTATCTCCACACCTTTGCGCCGGGTCTCCCTCCAGCGGGTAGCGCCGACCTGTACCTGCGAATCATACCCACTCCGATGACGGTCCATCAGGGCGATCTGATCACTTATGCATTCCCGGTCTGGAATCTTGGCCCGGCGAACGCTGACTTCGAAGTGCTGAATACACAAGTGCCCGCAGGGACGACGCTTGACTACATCCGCATCTCCGGCACGCCGGGGTTAGGCACATGTACGGCTCCTCCGTATCAGGGCACGGGGCCGATTGTGTGTCATGAGAACAGCGCCATGGCTCCGAACACCACCTGGACGGTGCGTCTGATTGTGAAGGTAACGGCTCCCTCTGGGACAGTTATTAGCGAAAATGCGACTGCGACAGAAGACACGCCTGATCCCAATCTTGCCAACAACTCCGCGACGGTAAGCACGACGGTGCAGTAATCACGGGAAATGGTAGCTCTCGCTGAATGGCGGAGGCTAGACGGAGTGCTGCACCGTAAAGCTCCCAGCTTTCGTCTGATGGGCAACCCCAAAATCAGGATAGCGTGGTGCATGTAAAGGCAGCTCGCGTCGTGCCCCTTTCCGATCGAGCACTGGAGGGGGCACTCCTTACGATTTCCATTTAGCGGACGCCGGAATCTGCTCATCAGTCGCCATAGGTTCAGGCGGTGCAGGCCAGATTTTCATAAGTTGATCCGAGAGTCCGGTACTTCTGGCTCGCCGGTTGAGGTGGCCTCGCGGGTTCTAATAGAGATTCTTCAGCAGGCTGCCTTGCGGCGAACCTTCACCGGGAACACGGCACAGAACCAGTCCCCGGCGAGGTGTTGGGCGACCGCGAGACGTCCGTCAACGCGGTATTTGTGTTTGGATGGTAGCTCAAACCGCGGTGAAAATGGCAAGATCACCCTCATTTCGATTTCGCCCGGTGAAGCGTTCGGCACGACTGGCGACGCAGAATGGGCAGTGCCGGGCTTCTCGAATATCAGTAACGGCAAAGAGCGGTTCAGGGACAATGGCGTTCTCGACATCCACGGAGGTCACCGTCGTCGTGCAATAACCGAAATCGGCGGCTTTCCTGAACTGTAAGCCTTAGCGCGAGCCCCCTGTAAGCTTCTTGTGGACCCGAACCATAACGGACTCGGGGATTCGCATTGAGCAGTATCCGCGTTTGTTACGGGTTTCAGGGCGATCTACCTTCAAGACTCCAGACTCGGATGAGAAAATCTCCCGTATCACCTTGACGCTCAGCCCCCACGTCTCGGCCAACTCATCGGGACGGTAGTGGCGCTCCAGGGCTGTCGCGACCCCGCCCACAATGCCTCGAACTGGCCGAGTAGACCATTGTTCCGAGACACCTTGTGGAGTTGCGCACATATTGAGTAATACTCACGGGAGTGCTCCGAGGCGGACATTCCGGGCAATATATTTTCGGGTGGGGAGACAGCGCGTGATCCGGCATGTTCGACTTGCCACCTGGGCCGACCTTAGTCCGCCCTACTAGTGATTCGTACTGTCGGGTCTAAACAACTGCGGCAACCCTTCTGCGGGTCTTCGATCAAATCCCATCCTCGACGACTCCGTGACCACAAGACTTACCCGGAGCGTTCGTGGTCCGTCGCGCTCACCACTACTCGCTAACCGGACGCAAACAAATTACCCCGAAAATCGGTGTTCCCTCCTGAGGATGTGAGCAGAGGCAGAGATGTAGGGGAAGATCAAAACCCAGCTACGACCCGGATAGGTGCTGAGGCCTTGGCTCCTTTGCCATCACCGGTCGGAGCCTACTCCAATCCGGTGGAGGCCCTCCCTATATGTATAAGAACGGTTCCACAACCGCCGGATTACGGCGCTGTTGCAGTGTCCAGGCTGGCATGGAGCCAAGCCAGAGCGTCTGCCCGCACTGCAATTAATGAAGGTGATGCCCGCAAGCCTCCGAAGGGGAACGTCGCGCTTGGAAGCCTCTGAATAAGGTCCCGTATCGCAGCCCAATGACCGCCAAAAACTTTTTTTGCATAAAATACGACTGAATTTCCAGGTTCCGAACCATTCTTTCGGTATTAACCGACAGACCCAGTCATCTGAGCAGGCCGGAAGGGCTGCGATCGAGACGGGGCAGGAGGTTCCAATGCCAGAAAAGGCCGACGAATTTAAGTATCCGTTGCTCCAGAGGCTTCTCGCACTCAAGGAGCTTGCGCTCATGCCGACTTACACAAACCGCACCGTCGCTCAGATTTTCGGGGTGACGACGCGCACGATCCAGAGTTGGATCGCTTCGGGAAAGATGAAAGCCCGTGATCTGCCTGGCAGGGTGACATTCCTGCCCGTCGATTTGGAGGACTTTCTCAATCGGAGCCACGGAAACGAATCGACTGGCGTTTCCAAATCATGAACAATCCTTCGCTATGTCTCACGATTCTGAACTCATTGCAATCTTCAACGCGCAGCGTCGTTATGCTTCATGTTGCTTCGCGTTTTACATGCAATATCTCGATGGGCATACCAGTTAAGGACAAGGAGGAAATGCATATATGACAAGTACAATTCTTCACATTGGTAGCACAATTGCGTCGGATCTTCGCGATTCTTCGGTTTACAGTGACCGCAGCAAGCAATGTCCGAAGACCGTAGGGGACCTCCTGCGGCTCCTGGAGGATAACCCTCCTCGCGAGTTCTCCATGCTGCGATCAACCTGCAGCATGTTGGCGGACTACTTTGGCAAACCAGCGGATGAGATTCTGTTCGACTCCGTGCAGGAGGCGAGGACAAGGCTTCGTCCCTATCTGGAGAGCCGAAAATATGCAGAGAATTCGATCAGAACCTACGTTAACCATGTCCGAATCCTGCTTAATCGAGCGAAAGAGTGTGGTTGGAACACGACGATGGAGCATTCAGCCGCTTGGCGGCCAGTTTTAGAGCTTGCTGCAGAGGCCAAGTGCAAAGATGTCAGCAACTATCTCGCGAAATTGAAGAAGACGCCTCGACAGGTGACCGTTGAAGACGTTGAGCGATGGGCTGAATTGAGGCTTCAGGAAGGTGCATCCTATAGTCGCATCAAAGGGCAGCAGACTCGATTCTGGAGATTGCTTCGCCACTGCGGATGCATGGAGGATGTTCCCCTGACACTATTGCGGGAGAAGGATTACGGTGTGCCGCTGGGGACATTTGTACCGCAGCTACAGGTCGAAGCAAATGAATTGCTTAGATGGAAGCTGCAAGAGTATTCGATCGACAGGCCGAGCGCTGCGCGGCACAGACCAGTGAGTTCAAAAAAACTTCAGAAAGAACTTAACTCACTGTACGGCTTTGCCGTAAACATTCGCGGCGATTCAGATATCCGCTCACTGTCGGACCTGATAACAAAAGATATCGTCAGCCATTATGTGCAATGGTGCATTAACGAACGCAAGGTTAAAGCAACATATTTATTGTGCAAGCTGGGCCTGGTACGCGCAGCCTTTCGCCACCATCCAAAATATCAATCATTGGATCTCGCGTGGTTTAAGCCGTTACTCGATGGGATCCCGAAGGAGCACGAATGGGAATCAAAAGAACGAAAGGCACAGAAGTACCTCAAATATGAGGTACTCGAAGGCATTTCTTCAAAAATTCGTGCATGCAGGTCAAAGGCCGCGAAGAAGGGGACCAAAAATGTTGCCTTGGCGGTTCGAAACGAACTCTTAATCAAATGGCTGACAATCCTGCCTTGGCGACAGAGGAATATTCGAGAATGCCGGATCGGCGGCCCGAGACCCAATCTCTTCCAGGCTGCGCTTCCTCCCTTCAGTCCCATTTCTAAGCCAAAATGGGTCGAGCAGGCCATACAGCAAAATCCGGATGCGGAATTCTGGCAATTCAAATTCACCCCCAATGAGACCAAGATGAAAAATCAAGTGCACGTGCTCTTGCCTCGGCAACTGATAGAGCTTCTTGAGGAATACATCAATCACTTCAGAATCTTCTTGGTCGGAGAGGCTGATCCCGGCACACTCTTCGTCAATGAGGCAGGAAAAGCAATGACTTTGAACCAAGTAACTAACATTATGTCCAATCTCACCTTACGTTATGGAGGGCGACGGGTTACTCCGCATCTCTTCCGGGACATAGTTGCATATACCTGGTTAGATAAGCATCCGAAGGATTACTTGAATCTCTCGAAGATGCTTTGGCATTCGGACGTCAATACGACGATCCGGATCTACGGCAGCCGGTTCGATGAGTCAGATGGTGTGTGCAGGATGGAAGAGTGGCTGGACGAGCGCAGCTAAGCGCCTTCTGCTTAGCTGGCTGCTTTCAGCCGACCACGAACGGTAGGTTCAACATTACACGCAACGTTTCACAAGCCCCTGTTTCTAGATGACTTATTCGAAGGCCAGGAACGGTCATTTATGGAGGGAGCCCTATTCAGAACCATTTCAGATGCCGAAGCTTTGCAGTCCGGCATCAGCTACCCGAATAAACATGGCGCTTTAGGCTGCAAACTAACCCCTCCAAAGTTTTTCCCGCGCTTTATAGAACAGCCCCTGAGTATGTGGGTAGTAGAGGGAAGTAATGACGGTGTCGGTGAGATTCTGTGTGAGCTCTCAAACGGCAATGCGGGCCAAGTTCGTGCAATGCCTTGGAAGTTCTCCTGATGTGTTGAAGCGCCTCACAACATTCAACGGGTTTGTCCAGGCGTATTTCACAGGCTGGCGTGACATGGAGAATCCAGGGGCCGTCGAGACGCTGATTAGAAAAATGCTTGAGCCTGGGCGAATACCGAGAAAAAGTAGAGTACTGGAGGCTTGGAGAGGCGCATCGTTCCTCTTTTCCGCTGAAGCGGCGCAGCGACTGGCAGAAGCGACAGTCCACGACAGAAAGGCAATAAAACAAGCCTGCGAGGAGCTTTATATCGACCCTTCTACGGGTCTCGCGGGTCAGGTACAGAGGTGCGCGGCGGCGGTCGCTGTCAAAAAGCTCATTGACAAGCAGAGCTTCACAAGCGAGCCGGAGGCTGTTAGCGAGTTCCGGTGGATTGTTGAATGTCTTTTAGGTCCTAGCCTAGACCCACTCACGTATCGCTCCGCAATGGCTGATCTGATCACCAGTAGGTTGCCTGATCGTATGCCTGAATTCCAGAGGTCCCTCGTGGAAGTCATACACGGCGATGATCGACTCGGAGATCCACGTCTGGCTGGGAACGCTCCGGGTTGGCGGGCCATGCCACAGGAAGCCAGGGAACGGTTCCTGGCATGGCTGGCTAGAGAAACGCTTCAGTTCTTCTTCGACACTCTCGTTCCTATCAACGACGAGAATAGAAGGAGGGCAAAATTCTGGCTGGAATATGCGAAGAAGCAAGGGAAAGTTAAGGATTTCCAAGTTGCAGTGTCTATTGATGACCTCTACAGAATCAAAGCTAGCAGAGCAAAGACGATCCCTTCCTACTCCCGAGTGACAGGAGGAAAGACAAGCGCCTTCTTGATGGTTTTTGAAGGGTATGGAATGGAATACGTCATCATTGAATTCAGCGAGACCGGAAATGCCGCCTATATATATACAAGGAAGGGATTTGAATCTGGCGGAATAAAGCTGCGCTCCAATTCGTTTCACCTTACAGATGCACTAAAGCGTAGACGTTTCGAAACGGATCGAATCATTCATGTCGGAGAATGGGAGCCAAAGGCCCGCAGAACACTTTCGGAATTGGGAATTCGACCATGACCTTGGAGTTGAAGCGATTCGGAACTGTTGTAACGTTGGTCGCTGGCAAGAACGACCTCTCCGTCACGAGCTCGATTCCAATCGATTGGACGCGACCAGAGTCATGGCCTGCGGAGGCGCTGCAGCAAGGCTCGGGGCGGCGCACGGCGTATGAGGTGGCTTCCCTATTGGAAATGGGCCTCGCTGTTAGCAGTTTTGGCTCCCTCTCGATTCCGTACGGCAACTTTCCCTGCATTGAATTGGAAGAGTTCCGCCTCACCACAGCCTTTGCCTTGCCAAGTCCATTTCTCCTCAAGATTGATCGCTCAAGTGACATCGGCCGTCCAGACTTTCGATATCGGTATCAGTATGTACTTGGTGCCGTCCAGGTTCCGCTACAACGATTCGGTTTCTACATGAAGCGGGCTGCCACAGGAGAGGTCTTCCGACTGGACGAGAGAATGTATTCGCTCCTCGAAGCAATGGATGCTTTCAACGCATTAGCCCCCGAAGAGAAAGGTTCACAAAGAAGCTGGCTGGACTTTGCGAACATCAAGCGTTGGTCGCACGAGGTCAATGCGGCTCTTGACGCAACGCTCTTGAAGAACGACGTGGTCGTCCCCTCATCCATTGGTCTGGACCTCTATGAAGATGAGGACGGTGCTCTCAGCTTTATACCCACGTGCCCGGAGCTTGATAACGAAAGCTTCCGAACTGTCTTTGACCGAAACAACGAAGTCGAAGGGTTCTATTCCCTGGACCTGCCCGGCATGGGAAAGCTGCGCATCGTGCTCACCGAAAAGCAGCGCCTAGTGCTGGAACGGATGAAGAGAGTGCGCCGTGTCACGGGAGAGGTCAAGCAAAAGCTGAAAGATGATCCCACGCCCATCTTCGATGGCGTAACCGGAGATGTAGACCTTCCCTATGGGGAGAGAGTCACGGGAATCGGCACATTTGAGTTTGTTCCAGTCCCCAAGGCAAATCTCGAAGTAGGGCCAATGTCGGATCTGTTTGGTGACCACTCTTCAGGGGGGTCATCTAACGCAGAGCCCCATAATAAAGAGGACTCTGATGAAGATAAGCCCACCAAGAAAACACTTCTCATCGAAACACATGATGAATTCGTGCGCCAGAATTACCTTGAGCAGTCCGAGCTGGCAAGACTCGAAGCTACAATGAAGCCCTTCGAACGCCCTGATTCGCTTCGAGGCGGCTTCGATCTCAAACGCCACCAGCAGGAGGGTGTACGTTGGCTACAAACCTGCACCCGGATTCAGGACCGGCGAGGGGTGCTCCTTGCCGATGACATGGGCGTGGGCAAAACGCTCCAGGTTCTTTCGTTTCTGGCATGGTGCATCGAGTCTGGTCGATTTCCAGATCTCTCGCGGCCCAAGCCTCCCTTTCGTCCGATACTGATTGTTGCTCCCCTGATACTTCTCGAAACCGAAACCTGGGAGAAGGAGATGAAGAAGTTCTTCGCCGATAACGGCGAAGTGTTCGGCAATGTGTTGCCCCTCTATGGCCCGGAATTGCAAGGTTACCGGCGCAAGGATGCTAGAGGACGCGAGGAGATTGTAGCGAAGCCCATCCTCAACCTAGAGCGCATCCAGCGTAATCAGGTTGTCATAACTAACTACGAAGCCGTGCGCGACTATGAGTTCAGCTTTGCCTACTGCCAGAATGGGAAGTCGCTATGGTCGATTGTCGTGACCGATGAGGCGCATGAGTACAAAACCCCGAATTCGAAGATTTCTCATGCAATGAAGGCCCTGCAACCGGACTTTCGTATCGCATGTACGGGCACACCTGTTGAGAACCGGCTGCTGGACATGTGGAATATCTTCGATACGGTGCAACCGGGATTGTTAGGGTCTGCGAAAGATTTTTCGCATACCTACGAGCGCCATGGCAGCGAGACTTATGCTGGCCTGAAGTCGCGCCTTCTGTACCAGAGACCGAATGCATTCCTGCTTCGGCGTAGCAAGGGTGAGGTCCTGGAGTTGCCACAGAAGCATGAGCATAAGCTCAAATGTGTGATGTCCGAGGCGGAGGTCGCCAAACATCTGAGCCTAGTGGAAGGTCTCAGCACGGTACGGGCATCCAAGGGAAAGCTGGATTTGTTGCACAGGTTCGCCAGGCTCTATCAGCATCCGCTGCTGGTTGATGGCGACGGGGATGACGCATCGGTGGATCAACTTAAGGCACAGTCGTCAAAGTTACGTGAAGTGCTCTCAGTGCTGCGCCTCATCCGTCAGCGTGGAGAGAAAGCGATTCTATTTGCCCGGCATAAGGATATGCAGCGAATCCTGGCAACGGTGCTTAGCGCCGAATTTGGAAGACCTGTCCGGGTGGTGAACGGGGACACTCCGCGAGCAGGCACTTTGCGAAAGAGTGGCATGGAGACCAGGAACGGCATTCTCAATGAATTTCGTCACGCAGAAGGATTTGATGTGTTGATTCTTTCGCCCTTCGTGGCGGGAGTAGGCTTGACGATTGTTGAGGCGAATCACGTCATTCACTATGGTCGGTGGTGGAACCCTGCTGTCGAAAACCAGGCGACGGATCGTGCATATCGTCTTGGTCAGCAGAAGGAGGTTCATGTCTATTTGCCGATCCTAGAGGACAGGTCGAGCAGGGTTGCGCGGACCTTCGATCAGCTTCTCGACGAACTTATGGAGGGAAAGAAGGGACTTGCGGAGGGTGCGCTCCAAAAGGACGAATTTCTACGCCCGAAGGAGAGTGAGGATGAGTCTGCACTTCAAGTGTTTTCAGGGTTGGAAATGTCCCTGAAGACATCCACGGTGTAGATGGTGATTCATGTTGCAACGTATCGAATGGGCTTTCGTGTCTAACGCCTTTGCGGCAACAATGTTCGCCATGGTAGCGCCTCTACTGTTGCTCGCTACACATCGTCACGGTCGGAGATCGTGACGCGGTTTTAATCGGCACTACGCCGGAAGGGCTCTCAGCAAGTCTCGACCTGGCGTTAGCGGTTCCCCCGTCTTCTCTCGCAAATTGCATGTCTTTCTGTGTCGGGAGTTCAGGAGTTCACTTGCAAAGCCGCGATTCGAACCAACCCGGCTCCACGGCACAATTAAGGTTTGTTAGAGGTGGATAGATGGCCATAATTATCGAGGAGCACACTGACTCCGCTTTAGAGTTTCTCGACGCTTTGAACCCTTGGAAGGGTTACTTTTCGGCAGACTATCGCCAATCTTTTATCTTCCGGGGTGTCGGGTCGGCAAAGTTCCGTTTAATCCCTTCAGCCTTTCGTCCCGGGAAAGTCCTTCGACACTACGAAAATTCTGTCGAAGTTCCCCGTCCAACACTGCGTGATCAAATAGAGGCTGAACTTCATACATTGTGGGAATTTTTCCTCGCGGCAGACCAGCAAGGATTGCCCTTGCCTGAAGACTCCCGAAAGATGCGCGAGGGTTTCAAGAAATGGCGAAGCGAATTTAACGTGTTGTGGCAACAGATTGAGAATGGCGAGCCTTGGCCCCCAGATGAGTTAATTTCACTGATGGCACTTGCTCGGGACTGCGCCGGAGCAGTATTTGGCTGAGTTCCAATCTGAAATGGAAGCTGCGTTTCAGTTCTATCGGCAGTCAATGGCAACGCTGGCGATGATCGCGGATTGAGAAGGATTCGGGCTCTCTCCAAGTGACCGATTCGGACATCTCGGACACGAGCATCAGGCATCTGAAGTAAGAGAGAAAGTAACTCCGAAGTAAAGGCAATTAGGGGCGCAATGGCTGCGCCCCTTTTTTTGCTCTATCCGATCTTTGCCGAAAGACCAATTAGACCGATTGGACATCTCGAACATAAGCGTCGGGCTTCTGAGTTAAGAAGCAAAGATAACTTCGAATGAGGTTTGGGGCGCGCGCATGCGCCCCCTTTTTTTTTTGCATCCGATCCGGGCTGCATCTGGCGCAACCGGGGCCGGGATGGCGAGCTTCAAAATGGGAATAAGCCCTCAACAATTCAGGCGCGAAAATGGGCAAACGATTCCGTTCTGATTCGTCCAGTGTTCAAAATTGAGCATCTCTTGGAGACCGATAGCGGTACAAGACTGAAATGGCACTGGCAGATAAATCGCTCAATTTCGTTTGTCCGATTTGCGGAGCGCAACCGCAAGAAAAGTGTGAGTTGCATAGCGGAACACCGCGCTTTGAGTCTCACCGGGAACGACAGGATACCGCGAAAGATGCCGAGGCAGCCGCTAAAGGCGCGGCAGCTAAAATCCGGCCGCATTTTTCGGGCGCTCTCTCCACAAAGTGACCGAGAAACGGGCGCGCTCGTGGTTCCAAGCCCAAAAAATCGGCCCGGAAAGGGGCCGGGCCAACTTGGAAGGAATGTCTCATGCAGGGTGCGTTGCCGAGACATAGAGCCATCCAGTCGCCAATATACTGTCTGCGACGCTCGGGCCTCTTACTCACAAGATGCGCGCCATTCGACCGCTTCACAATTCCCCACTTGAATTAGCCACCATCAATTTGTAACCGCCGCCGCGCTATTCGGACATCGGAATAAGCGTCAGGCATCTTAGTTTGCAGCAGATGTAACTCCGAAGTAAAAGGCAAATTCAGGGGCGCATCTCCGCGCCCCTCTTTTTTATCCGATCCGACTGCATTTTTCGGGACGCTTTCTATACAAAGTGACCGTTCGGACATCTCGAAGATATCTGGGGAAGTGACCGGGCGAAGGTTGGAGTTGATCCCTTCCAGCGGCATGCTGTGCGCCACGGGCGAGATCACTTCGTACCCGCGTACGCCGGAAATCGTAGTCAAGGATGCAAAGACTTGGTACGTCCCGAAGTAACTACATGATTGCTGGGGGGCTGTTTTCCTTGCACTGCGGGCATGTGTATTGCCTCGTCCGCCCGTACACGAATACTCTCCAGCCGACCACAGTTCCCGGCGCAGAATGCTTCCCGCAGGAGTCACAGACAAAAGACAGCGCCGGATGGATGCTAACGTCGTCCGATGCTGGCAGGGAGGTTTGAATACTTCCTACTGCGAGAGGTTCCATTTACGGAGTTTAATCTTTTATACCGTGCTGCTCGACCTTGGGTAATGCAACTCTTGTGCTATCTCGCGTTGCACGTTCGAAGCGGGCAGGCCAGCGGCAATGGCAATAGACCGCGCTACGCAAAGTCGCCAAGCTCGGCCTTGCAACCCGGCAGCAGCCCGCCCGCCGTCACGCGGGCGCGCTTTCTTTATTGCGGCGTCCCGCGTAGTTTCACGTCTATTAGCCAGTTATCAGCCAGCATTCCGTAATTTGTGTCAGAAACCAGAGTGTACCCCTCCAGTTCTTTCGTTTTTAATTCTTGTTCGAGTGCGGCCTTGTCTTTGAAAACTTTGTAATGACCCGTTTGCGGATAAATACCATACCGCACTATGCAATACCAGATAACTTGACCATTCTCTTCTTTCGGCCCTTCGGTTACAAGGTAGAAACGCTGAGGGTCGTTCGATTGCGGCTCTGGAATCGTCATGAACAATCTATTGGTTATTGAGGGCAGTGTCATATTGAAGAGAGTTTAAACCCGGTGGTCATCATTTGCCCGCCTTCTTCTGCTGCGCCCATCTTTTCTTTTGTGCCGCGCTGATCCGTGCTCGCGCTGTGGCGCTCATAGTGCCGGGCTTACTCCCGCGCGTCCCTGTGACGCCAGCGAGCAGTTTGCGCGCTTGTTGTAGTCGGGATATCTCGGCGTCAATAGCTGCGATCAATTCGGCTGTGTTCATAGACAATCACCACGCCCATTTTCCTCTTGCTCCTCTACTTCACGGCGACGTTGTTCCAGTTGAGCAATTCTTTGCTCTAGGTCTTTGATATTCCGCTTAATAGACAGAGATTGCCAAAATGGGACGTCAGGGTTCATTCTCATTTCGTCAATCTCTCTCCGCTTCTTGCTTATTTTGTAATCGATGATTTCGAGAGTGCCATGATAAGTGGCTTCCTCCGTACTAACTTTCTGCTGGTCGTCGTCTTCATTCATGGAGTCTTATTTCACCTTTCTAGAGATAACATCTGCATAAGATTCTAGTCTGCGCTGCGAACCGGTTTTACCTTGTGGGAATAACTGAAAGGAGTGTGCAAAACCGAGAGGCAAAATGTCATTTCGAAGCCATCCTTCGCTGCCGACTACCGGCGAACGTCAGATGTATTCCCGTTCGATTGATCTCGACCTCTCGAACACGGAAAACCAATATGACCAGGGCTCCGACCAAAAGCTGCGGCCAAGGCACAGCGGCACACAAGGAATATTAGAGATTGCAGGGTCATCGCGCCCTGCTATCTGTCGATCTCGATACATCGCTGGATGGACTGCTCGTGCACATGGCTTCACCTCCGACTCAGGGACAGAGAATGTCATTGAGTTTTTAATGTGAGGTGAATTGAAGGGAGCAAAAACAGGATACGGCATGTCTAGCCCTTTTTTGCCTTGCAATCTGAAAAAAAACGTATTTCCCACTTTCTAAGCCAATATCGGCGCGGCAAAAAGGCATCGAACACTCCGCCCAATTGGGACAGCATGCAAATTCGACAGTGGGTGTTCTGCGAGCCTTTGAACCTCTTCTGACGGTGTATTGAATAGATTACGGAAAGTTAATTTCTTCCCCTCCAACTGCTGTCGGGACCGACCCATCAGATCACTCAGCGTTATGTGCTCGACGGGACCGCGCATGGCCCGCCGTCACAGCCGATTGAGGGCCATTCTTCCGGGGGCGGCCCTCCTTTTTCGAACTGGCATAAAGGGGCTGCATGTTGTCATCACCGCTCACGTGACAGTGATGACAAGGTTCAATTCCCCACCACTCTCTTCAAAATCATCTTCGCCAATGACACGCTATCCGCCACTGTGCTCAATAGTCGCGGACTCGGTGTCGAGATGTCCTCGCGTGCCAGCCTGATAGCGGCAATGATGGCAACAGCAATCACAAGTGTCGAGATGAAACGGTCCTGTGTCCTGCGTTCATCCTGCTCGCGTGCGATGGCGCGTCTCATTTCTCCGATTGCGCGCTCACCTTTGCTCCACCGAACGCGCTGGCTTCTTGAGCAGAGCATAAGACACGCGGCCCTGAAAGACTTCTGTCGGCAGGTAGCGACGGTGCTCACCACACAGCGGACACTTGGCCGCGATCCACGATGCAGGCAATGTCTCGACGCCAGCGGGAACGTTCTCCCCACATCGCTTACAGCGGACGACGAAGTCGCGTTGGCTGGAGGGGCCTTGGAACATGGACACAGGATAGGCGAAGAAGAGGCGAATATCAATGAGGAAATCACAGAGCGCGATTTATCTATTTTGGCGTTGGAGGGGCTTCCCTAATGCCAGATGCCACGCCAGTTCTTCGTTACGGATCCGCTTCTCTAAAGCCGCTTCTCTGGCGATTCTCCGAGCGGCTTTGGTCAACTTCTCGCGTTCGCGCAGGTGGATTCGCCTGCTGAGCACTCTCGCGATTTCTCGTGCCTTTTCGCCGTCTGCTTGTTGTCCGGTTCGGTCGAGAATCTTTTGCACGACCTGCCAGTCTGAGATCGTCATAGTGCACAGTTTACGCCGCGCAACAAGAGCGGGGTAATCTCCCACTTCGGCGCAACATGTCGCTATCCCGTGAGTCACCTGATACCAAAGAATGAACGAAAGGTCTTATGACGAGTGATCAGCAACTGACTTGCAGCGACTGCGGACAGAAATTCACGTTTTCAAACGAGGATCAGACATTTTTCCGGGAGCGTGGCTATTCAACGCCGAAACGCTGCAAGACATGCCGCCAGGCGAAGAAGAATGAACAAGGCGGAGAGCGTTACCGGAACGAATCACAGGGCACGGCGGTTATTTGCGCTGGGTGTGGAAAGCAAACTACAGTCCCGTTTGAGCCACGAGGCGATCGTCCCGTCTATTGCCGGGACTGTTATAACTCCAAGAAGAAAACGAGATCAAACTAACCCCTGACGGGTTGCCCCATTTCACCAACACCGAGTTTTGACGAGATAAGGCAGCAAGCAACTTCAGTCGTAATCATTGCCGAGAATTCCACGTTTCGTCGTTCTTCGGAGCACCTGAATCCTCTTCTCTATCCACTGGGCGATGATTCCGGACCCGGACTGGGGCCACCTGATCGGCGACCGTTTCGGCTGCCCCAGGTAGGCGGCTAACAAACGAGTTAACATCAATCCATGGCTACGGGAAACATCGCGGTATCCGATGTGGAGTACGCGGTTCCCTCCATTCCCGAAGGCCGCAGGCTGCGCGATCTCCTGGAACTTTCCTTTGGATACGCCTTGATTCTGCTCGTTATCTGGACGCGCAGCCCGTGGCAAAGGCCGCTTTACTGCACCGCCGCTGCCTTCATCCTGGCTGTCTCCTGGAAGTCTTTTGACAGCTGGCAGGCCATGGGCCTGCGCACGACAAATCTGCTTCGTTCGCTCGGGGTGGTTGGCGTGGCGCTGCTGGTGGCGGCAGCTGCGGTCATCATTGCCGCGCGGCTTCACACCTTGCCCCCGGCGCATGGTACCGTTGAACTCATTCGGCGCTTCTGGGGCTATGCCATCTGGGCCTTTGCACAGCAATTTCTGCTCCAGGATTTCTTCCTCCCGCGCTTGCTGCGGCTTTCCCCCGGCAGGAAGCTCGCAGTCATCATGGCGGCAAGTATCTTCGCTCTTGCGCACCTGCCGAACCCCATCCTGACGTCCGTGACCTTCGTCTGGGGCTTGGTGGCCTGCTTGCTCTTTCTCCATTACCGCAATCTCTACCCGCTGGCCATCGCCCACGCCATCCTCGGAATCAGCCTAGCGATTACTCTTCCTGGCCCGGTAACCCATAACATGCGGGTTGGCCTTGGCTATCTCACTTACTCGCCTCACCAGGTCCATCACCGCAGCCCCCTTCACTTCAGCCATAGGGACCATATCGTGTCCACCGACGCATAGGTGATCGGGGAATTGGGGGGATTATTGAAGGAAGGAGTGGCTAGAGCAGGCGGTGCTAAATAGATTGAGCTAATTCAAATTTTGTATTGACACAGTGGCTACGCCCGACTCCTGCATAAAGACGAGATCGATATTCCTGGGTTGCCGGGCGTAGAACCGCATCGGTGCCTGGCTGATCTTCAATGCATAATCCAGTGCCTGCGAAAGCGATCGATGCGGCAATTTCCCATAAAATGCCTCAACCCAGGCCGCCATCATTCTTGGACTTACCATGTCCCGGGCGGCAACGACATGGCAGATGTTGACGAGCGTAGCGGCGAGCGCTATTGAATCACAACTGCCAATTACGACGAGCTTTCGCCTCGGCCATCTGAAGGAGTGCCGCTAAAGCATCGGCGCTAAGAACATCCGGTTCTGCTGAAACACCCCTGCCGGAATTAACATCGACCTCACTGAAATAAAGGTCGCCGCTTCGCGGACAGACGTAGGGGGCAATGTGGACGATGTCGAACTTTTGGTCCGTCCGATACAGCGTCACGCAATTCCTTTGACGTATAGACTCGCTGATGCGGAACAATTGCGGGAAATGCGTTCAGCACAACCTGTAACTGGTTCTCAAATCCCAGGTTCGTAAACTGACGACTGCTAATGCAAAGCGCCTTTGGGTTTTGAATCCTCTCAACACTTGTTTCTGTTCCAACCTTCGTAGTTGTCAGGGATTGTTGCGCTACACAAACAGCCTCGATAGAGACCATCTCGTTTTCGAATTCCTGAAAATCGATCTCTGGAATCTTTGATCCAAGAACGTCAGGTGCTGCTGATGCTGGAGCGGGCCGGGCAGATCGCGTTGCCGCCGGTGAGTTACGTGCGCCATAATCCTCTGTCCAAGCGGGGCCGTCCGCAGCCGGTGCTGATCGATACCACTCCCATCGAAGATCCGTTGCGCAAACTGCAGCCGCTCGAGTTCGAGCCGGTGCGGCGCACTGCGCAGGAGCCGCTGTTCAACAGCCTGATGCAGGAGCATCACTATCTTGGTTATGAACAGCCGGTGGGAGAGCACCTGAAATATCTGGTGTGGGCGCAAGGCCGGCCAATCGCGTGCCTGGCCTGGTCATCAGCTCCGCGTCACCTCGGCAGTCGCGACCGCTACATCGGCTGGGACACCGCAGCGCGACGCAGGCACATCCGCTTCATCGCTTACAACACGCGCTTCCTGATCCTGCCGTGGGTGCGGGTCGAGCATCTGGCTTCGCATCTGCTGGGCCGCATGGCGGCGCGGATCTCCGATGACTGGCAACAGATGTACGGGCATCCGATTTACTTCCTGGAGACGTTCATCGATCCGGAGCGGTTCCGCGGAACCTGTTACCGTGCGGCTAACTGGGTGCTGATGGGCAGGACGACGGGGCGAGGCAAGCAATCCAACAGCTACGTTCCGAACCGGTCGATTAAGGAGGTTCTGGGATATCCCTTGACGAAGCAGTTTCGCGAACTGCTGGGGGGCGCAGCATGAAGACTCCCAGACGCCGTATCGACGTGAACCTGGACGAACTGGATCGGATGCTGGACGGAGCCCGGCAAGCGCCGTTGAGCGAGTCCGATCACGGCAAACTCAAAGAGGCGTTGCATGCTCTGGCGGCGATGCTGGTGCGGGAGCGTAATAACGAGAAGACCAGTGCGGTGGTGGAGAAGCCGGAAGACTCTCAAGCCGGAACGCAGCCGGATAACAACATGCCTCCGCCCCCTGGACACGGCCGCAAAGGAGCAGAGGCGTTTGGCGGTGCGTGGAAGGTGGATATCAAACACCAGAAGTTGACGCATGGCGATCGCTGCCCGGAGTGTGGGAAAGGCAACGTGTACGGGCAGAAAGAGCCCAAGGTGTTAGTGCGAATTTTCGGCCAGGCACCGCTGGCAGCCACAGTGTACTCGCTCGAGCGGTTGCGCTGCGGCGCCTGCGGGCACGTATTCACGGCACAAGAGCCGGAAGGACTGGGACCGGAAAAGTACGATGAGACGGCGGCGGCGATGATCGCCCAGCTCAAGTACGGCGCTGGAACTCCGTTCAACCGGCTGGAACAACTGGAAAGCCAGCTGGGAATTCCGTTACCGGCGGCTACGCAGTGGGAGATCGTCGAGGAAGCCGCACAGTTGATCAAGCCGGCGCGTGATGAGTTGATCCGGCAGGCGGCACAGGGCACGGTGGTCCACAACGATGACACCAGCATGCGCGTGCTGCGGCTGAAGCGCGATCCGTCCGACGAGCGTACCGGGGTATTCACCAGCGGGATCGTGTCGGTCGGCCAGGACTGGAAGATCGCACTGTACTTCACTGGAGGCCTGCATGCCGGCGAGAACATCGCCGACGTGTTGAAACAGCGAAGATTGGAACTGCCGAGTCCGATTCAAATGTGCGACGCACTGTCGCGCAATGTTCCGCGGTTGCCTGCGGGAGCAGAGACTCTGCTGGCTAACTGTATAGCACAGTTGATCAAGCCGGCGCGTGATGAGTTGATCCGGCAGGCGGCACAGGGCACGGTGGTCCACAACGATGACACCAGCATGCGCGTGCTGCGGCTGAAGCGCGATCCGTCCGACGAGCGTACCGGGGTATTCACCAGCGGGATCGTGTCGGTCGGCCAGGACTGGAAGATCGCACTGTACTTCACTGGAGGCCTGCATGCCGGCGAGAACATCGCCGACGTGTTGAAACAGCGAAGATTGGAACTGCCGAGTCCGATTCAAATGTGCGACGCACTGTCGCGCAATGTTCCGCGGTTGCCTGCGGGAGCAGAGACTCTGCTGGCTAACTGTCTCGCGCACGGACGCCGGCAGTTTGTAGAGGTTGCGCAGAACTTCCCTAACGAATGTCGCTACGTGCTGGAAATGCTGGGTCAAGTGTATGGTCATGATGCCGAAGCGCGTGAACGCGGCCTGACGCCGGCCGAGCGGCTGCGGCTTCATCAGGAACGCAGTGGACCGCTGATGGATCGCCTGCACGGATGGCTGGAGGCACAGTTAGCCGAGCGCAGGACGGAGCCGAACTCCGGACTGGGTCAGGCGATCATGTATCTGCTGCGGCACTGGCTGCCCTTGACGTTGTTCCTCCGCAAAGCTGGAGCCCCACTGGACAATAATGTCGTCGAAAGGGCCTTGAAACGGGCGGTCCTGCATCGCAAAAATGCGCTGTTTTACCGCACGCTGAACGGGGCGCAGGTCGGTGATCTGTTCATGAGCTTGATCCACACCTGCCAGTTATGTAGCGTCAACTCCTTCGACTATCTGATCGAACTGCAGCGTCACGCCCAGGAACTGGCCGCCCGCCCCACGGAATGGATGCCATGGAGCTATCGCGAGACTCTGGCACGGACTGTGAATCATCCCGATCCCGCATAGAGATATGATGAATCCCGCATGGCCGGAAAGGATAGTCTGCGGCCAGGACCAGGGAGCCCGGTGAAATGCCCGTAAAACAGGGGTCCGGCATCCGGAAATCCGGGCAGGTTTTCGGCCAGGGGCAAAAGACCGCCAAAACAATCCGTGCTGGCCTCTATGCTCGCGTCTCCACTCAAGATCAGCAGACGTTGCCCATGCAGAACCGAGCCATGCGCGAGTATGCCGCGCGGCGCGGCTGGACTATCGCCATGCAGGTGAAGGAAGTCGGCTCCGGCGCATCCGAGCGGCAACAGCGTGAGAAGCCGCTGGAAGCGGCTCGGCGCAGGGAGATCGACGTTGTCTTGGTGTGGCGGCTGGACCGCTGGGGAAGGTCGGTCACCGACCTGCTGGCCACGCTGCAGGAGTTGGAACACCTCGGCGTGGGCTTCGTGTCGCTCACCGAGGCGCTGGACCTGACCACGCCGGCTGGTCGTGCGATGGCTGCGCTGCTGGCCGTCTTCGCCGCCTTCGAGCGCGAGATCCTGGGAGAGCGCGTGCGGGCCGGACTCGCTCATGCCCGCCAGAACGGCAAGCGGCTGGGCCGACCCTTAACCGCTGGACTCCGTGCCGACCAGGTCCGTAAACTGCACCGCTCCGGCCTCAGCAAGTCTGAAATCTCCCGCCGCCTCAACATCGGTCGCACTTCCGTGCGACGTATCCTGTACGAAAGGACTGGATCATGAGCAGTTCGACTACGGAGTTCCATAAAATCTGGATCGACCAATGCGCGGCGACGGAAGACATCCGCGACCACTTCGGTCTGCACAGCGCTCTGGACTATCTCATCGGTGAGAAGCTCTTCTCCTTCCTGAGGGCAGCGGAGCAGGATCCCCTTTTCGCCGCCGAGGTGCCGGACTTTATCAGGGAGATCCGCCGGCTTTTTGATGCCGAAGTGATCCGCGATTATCTTGATCGTCTGGAGAAGACAAAGTATCTCGCTCCCCTGGACCCTGATCTCGAAATGGACGATCTGGACGAACTCGATGACCCGGACGAGGACGAGCCCGAGCCTTGGCTCGAAAACCCGGTGAGGGGCGCGGAAGAGTTGCTGCGCTTCGCCCGTGTCCGTCAACTTCTTCAGTCGTAGAGAGCCATGGCAAAACCGAAGCGCGATCCCGTCCGCGAGGAGCGCATCCACGAGGAAATCATCGTGGATGCCTATGGGCCAGAGGAGCAGGCCATGGGCTGGTACTACTATCTGGAAGATAAGATCCACTTCCCGTTCCAGGCAAAATGCATCACCTCCAAAGTGATCTCGCCGCTGCAAAAGGGCGAATCTGTCGAAGTTAGAGGGCTGGCGTCCGAAGACACCTGCTCCAGCGACATGCTAGTGCAGATCCGGTGGCAGGGCCGCACCATGGCTGTCCCGCTCTCCCAACTAACTGCTATCAACACGGCTGAATCAACCTGCGAAGCCATCAAAGACTGGCATTACTGGGTGGCCCAAGGGTACTGCTTCTGATCTTCGCATACCAGGAATGTTGGCAGATGATTCGTTCGCCAACGAGTAAGAATCTGAGCTCCCATGACGAGACGACATCCACGATCGCAGCCCACATGGACAGATGTTAAGGCAAAGCTCGCCAGCCTTGACCGGATAGGATTAATGGGCCTGATTCAGGATCTTTATGCTGCCCACAAGGACAATCAGACTTTTCTTCACGCCCGCTTCGGCTTGGGCGAGGACGTTCTGGAGCCTTACAAAGAAACATTGCACCGCTGGCTCTGGCCTGATGTGTTGCGTAACCAGGATACTTCCGTCGCAAAGGCCAAACAGGCCATTTCCAGTTACCGAAAGGCGATTGGCGAACCTGCCGGGCTCGCAGAGCTGATGGTGTTCTATTGCGAAAGTGCTGCTGGCTTCTCCAACGATGTCGGCTATCAGGATGAAGGCTACTTCGATGCTCTGGTCCATATGTTCGAACAGGCTCTCAAGGTCACTCGCCAGCTATCTGCCAGCGACCGCGACGCCCTAATCGTCCGGCTAGACCGTGTGCGCACCATCAGCCACAATCTGGGCTATGGCGTTGGCGATGCCATGGACTCCCTGCTTGTCAATTACATCGGCACCTGACCAGATGGTTCATCTCTCGCACAGACATGCTTCGCACGCTTGCCGAAAACTCACGGTGCTTTTAAAGGACAAAGGTGACTACACCGCTGCCGAGCCCTACTTCCGCCGCGCTCTCGCCATCGATGAAAAGGCCCTTGGGCCCGACCATCCTGACGTCGCTACCAACCTGAGTAATCTGGCGACGGTATTGCAGGCAAAGGGTAACTATAGTTCTGCCGAACCCTTCTTCCGTCGCGCTCTGGCCATCGATGAAAAGATCCTCGGGCCTGACCATCGTAACGTGGCTGTCGACCTGAACAATCTGGCGCTGTTACTAGAGGCCAAGGGCGACTACAACTCCGCCGAACCCCTCTTGCGCCGCGCTCTCGCGATCGATGAAAGGGCCCTCGGGCCTGACCATCCTAAGGTCGCTCACCGTCTTAACAATCTGGCGTACCTCCTAGAGGCTAAAAAAGATTACAACGATGCCGAAACTCTGTACCGCCGCGCTCTCGCGATCGATGAAAGGGCCCTCGGACCTGACCATCCAACAACGAAAGCCATCCGGGAAAACCTTGCCGACCTTTTAAAATCAACCGGGAAAACTGACCAGTAATCTAATGGCTCACCAAGCCCTTCGAACTCGCCGCCCAGATCAAACTACCCTGTCACAGCCGGGCATTTCGCCGCCGTGCTTGCTCTCTGTAAAGCTCGGCCAATGGCGGCCTGACTGCGGTTTGATTTCAGTCGATTAGACTGGCCAAGTTGGTGGCGGTCAGCAGCGCATGATCGCGATGCGAAATGGGGTCCTGTGTTCAAATCCACCCCCGCAACCATCATAGAACCCCGTTCTCCAGGCAGGTTCCATTCCTTCCCCTTCAGAGGATGCGAGCCATCCGGCTGTGGATACATGCGGGCAGGATGAATGTGCTGGGCCAACCTCACAGTCGCGAATGGGTCCACAGCTAGCTCTTCACCGCAGTTCGCTTTTTATCCCAGCCTCCGCCCATGCGGGGGGTTTTGTCATTTCTGTAGCACTCACTTCCAAGGAGAAGGTCATGTCGACTCGTTATCGTCGCTACTCGAAGCGCGAGCTATTGGGCAGCTTGCACGTGGACTATGTTACGGTGCTTCCTGTAAACAGGTTTCTGGGTGAGCCGCAGGTGCCACGTTCCCCAGCGGCGGCATCCTGCTGGACAGGCAAATGCCCTTGTCGCGACATCTTGGAAACCCTGCGGGGACAACCGGGGACAACAGCGAACAACGCCCTGCCGGAGAGTCGGAAAAACCGTTTACTGTGCCCGGTACAACCATCGGGACAAGTGGACCGGTGGCAATGACCGCCGTGTTCCTGTTTCTCCAATAAGGCCTTAACCTGCTCAGATCTTGATTCCCTTTAGAACCCTGAGCCGCTGTTCTTCCCCCTCCGCTGCGCGTCGAAGCGCCTCTCGCCTATTGGTCTCCTGACGTCGCGCATCCTCTTCCAACGTGCTCTTCAGAGTCTGAGTCGCTTTCGGCAACCAAACTTTGAAATGATCGATGATCGCTTGTATCTCATGCTCCCGAGCCGGAACTGTGGCGCGGTCGCCAGAGAAGTTGAACACCTGCGGAGGCTTGCTCATAACGGAGCTATAGCCGGGCATCTGTTGTAGCGCGGTCACCCAGAACCTGTTTACGGGACGATCAAGTACAAGCGTCAGCACTCCGCCGTTCCAGTCGGCACCGATTAGCTTTGGAGGTTCGAGCGCCAGCGGCTCATCGACCTCACCGACCTTCACGACTGTGTGCTGAATCTCGCTGAGACGCTGAAGCGAAACAGCCTCCGCTCTGTACCGCTGGATCATTCCCTTGAGATCGGCTATGGTTTGCGGTCGTTGCACCGGTTCCTGCTGTAGCGTGTTCTCGACTATGCCGTCGAGGAATCCGAACTGGGCGGCGACGTCAGCGATCTTTCGGTAGTTCGTGCCATGGGGTACTGCGCCCGTAAACATCTCGTTGAGCATTAGCCCGAGGGCATAGATGTCAGCGGTTGCGACGACTGGTCTATTGGGCGTCCGTTGCTCGGGTGCGGCATATTGGAAATTTGCGAGGCGCTGTGTGGGAGCCGTCACCACTGTCTCCACTAGCCCTTCAGTGAAACGTGCTGTGCCAAAGTCTGCTATGGCGAGGCGATTTCCGTCGCGTAGATAGAGGATGTTTTCTGGCTTCAGGTCCCGATGCACCACACCCTGCAAATGTGCAGCTTCCACGCCGTCCAACATTTGACTAAAAAGCGGTAAGACGTCATCGGGCCGAATTCCACCAGCAATCAGTGTCCTGAGGCTGGAGTCAAACCGGGGCATGACACAGAACGGACCAGCGGCGTCACCATCGTGAGTGACGCCATGATCCAGTATTGTGACGATGTGCTCATGGGCATTCCGCTGCTGAAATGCCACCTCGTTCCTGAACCGCGCCCGCTTATCCTTGGTCGCTCGTTCCGCAGCCAAAACCTTAATAGCGACCTGAACACCGTCATCGGGTCTAACGCCACCGTAGACTCGCCCGGCTCCGCCCTCACCAATGATTTCGTCCGCCAAATACGATCCGAATGTTGTCTCGAACTCGACCGCTCTTCTCAGCTTTGTCATTCTTCCGGTGGTACTTCGCGAACGAACCCGCGATGAACCACATGCCTCCCAAGATCGTTGACATTAATGTACCCCGTCACGCCAGCCTCTTCGGCTACGGAGCGTCAAGCTTGGGTATCTGTGCCGTCTTTCCCGTCACTGCCCTGTCAGAAAGGTACACCCGTGCTGGACGCCCGGACACCCCCGATTTCGTGTCGAAATAGGGTTGTTTTTTAGTTGTTGACAGGTGACCACCTCCTTCGCCCCGCTCTTCCCGAAGAAGAACATCAAATCTTTAGGAATTCTTTAGCCACTTTGACCGCATCTCCTAAATCAAACGTTTTATTAGTGAAAGGAGTTCTTAATTGGAAGTGGCAGAATTTGAAGCGAACGATTCCCTGGTAGCGACCTTCAGCAACGACGCCTTCGGCCTGACCGCCAATGTGCGCGATACCGGCACCGATTTCGAGATCGTCATCATTGATGTCCTGAGCGGTGAGGAGATACTGACCACCCGCAGGGCGACCCGTGAGGAGGCTGAGCATTTCGCCTCCGAGGTGATGAATCCGTCGCCCAGTTCGAGTGCCGTCCGCCTGCGGTTGGGAATGCTGTGGTCTTAGTGCAGGAGGCTATACCAAGGCATAGGCGACCCGAGGTCCTATGTTAGCTCGAACGGGAGCGCTGCCAGACCCTGAACCAAATTCAGGGTGAAACCCTCCACTGGACCGGTTCCCTGGACTCGATCCCCGCCCCCACGCGGAGATCCTTGCCGGGCTCATAGACCAGCACCTGCTTCCTGTTCGATTCACTAAGCCGTGCCGCACTGAGGTTCGCTGCAAGCGGGAAGTTGGGCCAACTTCGTCCGCCACCTGAGAGAAGGACAAATCAAGCTGTCTACCCTCAGCTATCAGCAGGTAGGTCAAATCGCCATTGATGCAAATCCGCCGAGTATTCAGACCTTCATCGACTTGCAATTTTGGATAGAGAAGAAGATCAGCAGCGTTGGCAACAGGAGGGTCAAGTGAATTGCCTCGCAGTTCCGGGGTCAACACCGACACTGAGACCGAGACTGAGGGATACGGCTGAGTCCCAGTTGCTGGATGTCAGTGAGGACGATTGATTGCGGCTGAGGTGTGCAGGGTTAGTAATTTTTACTCTGCGACCGGCCCCTAGAAACTCGTGCACTGCCCCTCCTTCTTCTTAGCTGTGTTTCCGCCCCCGGAGATCGAGGAGTTAGTCTCGCACCGCAGGTTATTCACAACAATATTGTTGAATACCTGCGTTGAGCCGCTATTGCTTTGAAGCAAGAGGTTTTTACCCACATTGTTGTTGTAAACCTGCGTCGATCCCGTGTCGCCTTCAACGTGCAGGTTATCGGTAACAAAGTTGTCGAAAATGTTGGTTAATCCGGTGTTGTCTTTCACGAGCAGGTGACCGCCGATTGAGTTGCCTGCGCACGTCGGGGCGTCCGAGCCGATCTGGACGCTGGTTCCAATGTCCTCCACCTTCACATTGCCTTTGACATTTGTGCTGCAGACTTCATTGGTAGATGTACCCTCTGGAATATTCAGGATCTCTAGGTTGCCGCCAATTGTGGTAAAGGGGCCGATCGAGAATGTGCCGCTTCCCTGGAGTTTCACGTTCCCGCCGACCGTGGCGTTCGTCAGGACCAGTTCGCCACCTGTTTGGGTCACATGCCCGGTGACGCCGCCACCGGTGAAGATGCAGGTCTGACCGCTAGAGACCTTCAAATCTCCACTGAACGTACCAGTGAATGTGCCATCGCAGCTACCGCCCGACGCGGGAACTGTCCAACCAGGGGTCTCATAGTCTGCATGGCCCGCGCTTATAAGTGTTACATCGGGGGTTAGAGAATCGATGTAAACGGAACCATTCAAGTTTGCTTCCGTGTCCCACGACGCAAGCCCACCGAGAAACACACTAACCGAATGGATGAGCGTAAGAGACGCGCCGGAAGTGGTGCATATGTATTGGTATTGCAGCGAGGCGATGGAGGGCGTTGAGGTTACGAAATTGTCGTTGAAGTCGGCCAAATTGGTTTGCGCCTGAGCCTGGCCACACGGCGTATAGTGACCTTGCCCTCAGAATCCGTATCCCATAACTGGTTGTAGTTCGTAGTCGTCGTGGCTGTGGACAAAGTGGAAATCGGTTTTATCGATTTCCAGCTTTTCCATAGCCTGTTTTGTGTGCTGCGGCTGTCAACTTGCCGTGGCTGCCCTCTGCTGTGACCATTGTGTTTCATACTCGACCGGGCTGAGATAGCCAAGTGTGGAGTGCATGCGTGTTTGGTTATACCAGAGCAGCCAATCGAGGACCTCATCTTTGGCGTGACGAATCGTTTGAAAGTGCCGGCCATGCAGCCGTTCTACCTTCAGCGATGCGAACAGCGTCTCGACGCACGCGTTGTCCCAGCAATTACCTTTGCGGCTCATCGAAGGCTTGATGTCACGCCCGTTGAGTAACTGCTGAAACTCGTAACTGGCATACTGGCTGCCTCGGTCGCTATGGAAGATCTGTCTGGCATTTCGACCTGGGCTGCGGTGCAGCCAGGCCATCTCCAGCGCATCGATGACCAGACGGCTGTGCATTTCCGGTTGCATCGACCAGCCCACGACCCGACGGCTGAACAAGTCCATCACTACAGCCAGAAACAGCCAGCCCTGATGGGTGGGAATATAGGTAATGTCGCCAGCCCATGCCTGGTTAGGCGCCGCCACCGTGAAGTTGCGATGCAGCCGGTTGGGCGCGATCGGCAGAGCATGTCGGCTATCGGTGGTGACGCGGAAACGCCGCCTGCCGCGAGCGCGAATCCCATGCTGCTGCATCAGCTGCTGCACCCGCTGTTTGCCCACGCGAATACCCTGGGCACGCAGTGCGCGCCATATGCGCGGCCAACCATAAGCTCCGCGATGGGCCACATACACAGCGCGAATATGCACCACCAGCGCTTCCGCGCTCAGGTGACGGCGCCCGGCCATTTGCAGGCGACGAACAAAGTGCTCGTGGTAGCCAGCCATACTTACCCCAAGCATCCGGCACTGCACGCGGATCGGCCACACCCGCCGGTGGCGTCGAATCATGGCGTACTTCACTTCTGCCCCTTGGCAAAGTACGCCATAGCTTTTCCCAGGATGTCGCGCTCCATCGTCACCCGCGCCAACTCGGCCCGCAATCGGCTGATCTCCATCTGCTCGGCGGTCACCTTCGACCGGCTGTCGGCACCCTGCAGCCTGCCTTCTCGATGCGCCTTGACCCAGTTGAACAACGTCTGCTCGACAAGGCCCAACGTTCGCGATGCCGCCGCTATGCTCTGGCCCGACTCAACCAGCCGAACCGCCTCCTGTTTGAACTCGAGCGTGTAACGCGCACGCGTCGCCTTCATCATCATTTTCCCCTTCGCTGATTGTCAGCTAAGGGATACGTTTCGCGGGGGCAAGATCATAGGGCACAGAGGTCCCGGCGAGAGGGGTCAGGGCAATCTGCTGATACAGCTGGTTACCATTTGGACTATTACCGGATACTTGGAGGGTCCCACCCAATATTAAATCGGTGACCCTCAAAGCCACCGGAGTTCCAGCAGGAGGGCCTGTGACGGTTAGTGTGTCCCACCAGAGGGTGTAGACGGACGCTTGTCCGCCGACCGCGATATTTGGGTCGGCAGTCCCCCCCGAGCTTGATAAAGAAACATACGACGATCCTTGATTGATCCAGACACTACGAACGTTTCCTACGGCTGTCTCCGTGTAAAGAGCCCCCGAATCTGGGTCAGCGGCTTCATAGGTACCCCCACAGAAGTAAGGGGTTGCAGAATAAGAAGTTAGCTGCAGAAACTCTACGTTGGGGCTGATGATGTTGCAACTGGGGTTGTATACCGCCCCGTCGAGAGTATAGGGGGTCAGATCGGAAATGACTTGCGATTCAGTCGAGATCCCCCATTCTTGCGCGAAAGAGGGCGTGCACGACGAGACTAATAGAACCAGCGCGACTGGCACGCAAGACGAAAATGACGTTCGCATTTGTTCCCTCCGCTCAAACGTGGACAAAAAGTCCGGAACAGCACCCTGTATAGCGGATGCCCTTTGGGGGCCACCAAGACCTTTGCCGATCCAGGCCACATTCGCGTATCTTGAACGAGCCGTTGGCGCACGTCATCCCCCAGTTGGGTGAAAATTGCTGTCTTTTTACAGGAGTGCTGCTACTATCGCTTTTACCCTGGCGTCGTTTCCAGAACTCCCCCGACATCTTCGTTTCAAGGCGAGCCTACGATGACCTTGGACACCGTGACCAGCAGGCTGCTGACGACCCTGTATTCGGCTCCTATGCAGCCGGATTTGTGGGACGTGTTTCTTGCCGGAGTGTCGCGTCTATGCAATGTAAGTAAGGCGGTTCTGATCGCGCATGACTTCCATGATCAGGACCACCGGATTTCGGCTTCGTTCGGGGAGGCAGTGCGAGAGAGCGAGAACATTGTTCTTTATGAAAAAGACTATTGTCAGTTCGACGAATGGACTTTGCGCTTTCCCAGAAATACACGTCCTGGAAGAATTTTTCGCGGAGTAGAGCTATGGTCAGAAGACTCCTTCCGCAAGAGCGTCTTCTACAATGAGTTTCTGAAACGAGTTGACGTCTGCGAAATGTCTTGCGTGCTTGCCGGAGCGTCGAAGAGCCGATTTGAAGCACTGAGTTTTTTCCGGGGACCGCGCGAGGCTCCACTCGACAAAGAACAGTTACGGTTGCTTGAGACGATCGCGCCACACCTTCAAACGGCGCTTGCCATACGCCGTCGGTTCCTGACGTTGGAATCCAAGGTTTACGATCTCGAAAATGCTCTTGACCAGTTGGGGACGGCCTTGGTGCTTATCAATGCAGAAGGCAACCCCATTCTCGCGAACCGGGCTGCACGTCACATATGCGATCAGCGGGATGGGTTGCATTTGTCCGCAATTTGCCTGGCCGCGCAAAACCCGACAGAAAATGACAGACTGCGGGAGATTATCGCCAGGGCGGTTTCAGCAGGCAGAAGCAAGAGCATGGAACACGGCGGCGCGACCCTGGTTTCGCGAACAGACAAGCGCCCGCTTCAGGTCCTGGCAGCACCATTTATCTCGCAGGGCTTTGAGGCTCCCAAAGGAGCGGTTGCTGTTGTGTTTATCTCAGACCCTGAGCAGAAGCCTGCCTTACGGTCGGAGGTTCTGCGTGAATTGTATGGACTGACGCAGGCGGAAGCTCGTCTGGCGGTGTGGCTTCTGGACGGCAGGTCCCTTGCTGAAACAGCAGAGTTGATCGGGGTAAGTCATGAAACGGTCCGGTCTCAGATCAAGAGCGTGCTGCACAAGACGGGAACCGCGCGTCAGGGGGAATTGATCCGGCTCTTATCTAGCTTGCCGGGCCAAAATGCCTGCGATTCGGCAAGTTTCGATTAGCATCCCCCAGCATGGCCAAGGAACATTCAGTGGTTTTGATTTTGATTGCACTCATGACCTCGCAGCACTTTAGGTAGCGGGGAACGCTATGCCTGCGACGCGCATGCACCGAGACCAAATGGCGAAGAGATTTACGGAGTATAGGCGACCTCTTGATGTATCCCTTCAAATCCCTCGGGTTGGGGAGATACTGACCTATAGCGAGAAGGGGGCGCAAGACACTGAGAGCCAGTGGACGTACCGCAGGATGGAGGTCCTTGATCTTGCCCGCGTGAAACGTATCCCTTAGCTGACAATCAGCGAAGGGGATGCAGATGACGAAGGCGACGCGAGCGCGGTACACGCTCGAGTTCAAGCAAGAGGCGGTTCGGCTTGTGGAGTCGGGCCAGAGTATAGCGGCGGCATCGCGAACGTTGGGTCTGGTAGAGCAGACGTTGTTCAACTGGGTCAAGGCTCATCGGGAAGGCACGCTGAAGGGTGCCGACAGCCGGTCGAAGGTGACCGCCGAGCAGATGGAGATCAGCCGCCTGCGAGCCGAACTGGCGCGCGTGACCATGGAGCGCGACATCCTGGGAAAAGCTATGGCGTACTTTGCCAAGGGGCAGAAGTGAAGTACGCCTTGATTCGACGCCATCGGCGTGTGTGGCCGATCCGCGTGCAGTGCCGGATGCTCGGGGTAAGCGTGGCTGGCTATCATGAGCACTTTGTTCGTCGCCTGCAAATCGCTGGGCGTCGGCACCTGAGCGCGGAAGCATTGGTGGTGCAGATTCGCGCCGTGTATGTGGCCAATCGCGGAGCTTACGGCTGGCCGCGCGTCTGGCGCGCACTGCGTGCTCAAGGTATCCGCGTGGGCAAGCAGCGGGTGCAGAAGCTGATGCGGCAGCACGGTATTCGCGCTCGTGGCAAGCGGCGTTTCCGCCTCACCACCGATAGCCGATATGGTCTGCCGATCGCCCCCAACCTGCTGAACCGCAACTTCACCGTGGCTGCGCCCAACCAGGCGTGGACCGGCGACATCACCTATATCCCAACCAACCAGGGCTGGCTTTTCCTGGCCGTGGTCATCGACCTGTTCAGCCGCCGCGTGGTGGGCTGGTCGATGCAACCGGAGATGCGCAGCCATCTGGTCATCGATGCGCTGGAGATGGCCTGGCTGCACCGCAGTCCAGATCGAACTGCCAGACCGATCTTCCATAGCGATCGCGGCTGCCAGTACGCCAGCCATGAGTTTAGCCAGTTGCTTCAGCAGTGCGGCATCACCGCTTCGATGAGCCGCAAGGGCAACTGCTGGGATAACGCGCCCAGCGAGGCACTGTTTGCGTCTTTGAAAGTAGAACGGCTGCACGGAGAATGCTTTGAAACCATTCGTCAGGCCAAGGACGAAGTCCTCAATTGGCTGCTCTGGTATAACCACACGCGCATGCACTCAACCCTGGGCTACGTCAGCCCGATGCGGTTCGAACAAGACTGGTATCACAGCACCGCAGCCGTTGCAAACTGATGGGGCCAAGCCTATGAAAGCAGGCTATGGAAAAAGCAGGAAAGCAAAAGACGCTTTCCAACTAATGGGATGATCCGCCGCCTTTATCCAGAAGTTGAGGTATAAGAGTCACACACGGAGGAGGCGTCCCATGGAGCTACACACAATCGGCATTGATCTTGGTAAGACAGTTTTCCATCTGGTTGGGCTTAACTTGCGTGGCGAGGTTGTGGTGCGCAAGAGGTTCTCGCGATCCCAACTGTTGCACTTCACAGCGAACCGGCAAGTTGAGTTGATTGGCATGGAAGCGTGTGGAGGAGCGCATTTTCTTGGGCGGGCACTGCGCGAACAAGGCCACGAAGTGCGATTGATGCCGGCCCAGTATGTGAAGCCATACGTGAAGACGAACAAGAACGACTACATCGATGCGGAGGCGATCGCCGAAGCTGTGGCGCGTCCAACGATGCGCTTCGTCCCGATCAAGACGGATGACCAGCTGGATATGCAGTCCCTTCATCGGGTGCGCGAGCGCTGGGTGATGCGTCGCACCGCAGTGGTCAACCAGATTCGAGGCCTGCTGCTTGAACGTGGCATAACTCTGCGGAAGGGACGGTGCCATGTGGATGCAGCGTTGCCTGGAATACTGGAGGATGCCACGGCGAAGTTATCCGGAGTGTTGCGCATGTTGCTGGCAGAACTGAAGCTGGAGCTGGACCAGATCGCTATGCGGATCGAGGAGGCCGATGCAGTGCTGAAAAAGACCGCTCATGAGGATGAAGCCTGCCATCGATTGGTGGCGATTCCGGGCATCGGACCAGTGACGTCGACCGCACTTATCGCGGCTATTGGCAACGGGGCGGCCTTCCGCAAAGGCCGGGAGTTTGCGGCATGGATGGGAGTAGTTCCACGCGAGCACTCGACTGGCGGTAAACAGAAGCTGCTCGGGATCAGCAAACGCGGTAACTCCTACTTGCGAAGATTGTTCGTACAAGGGGCGCGTGCGGTTATGCAACATCGCACGAAGCAGTCATCAGGCCTGAGTGCGTGGCTGGCACAACTCACGTCGCGCACACACCATAACGTCGCTATCATGGCGTTGGCCAATAAGCTGGCTCGCATGGCCTGGGCCGTGCTCGCAAAGCATGAGCCATATCGGCCGCCATTGTTGGCCAGTTTGGCTGCAGCTTGACTGGCCTGCAATTGACATAGGTAGGCGATCACTCGCTTTCCCTGTCACACCACCGTGCGTACGGGTCCGTACACGGCGGTTCGGTAGGATTAAGCGCCGGGTGTGCAGCGCAAGGAAGGAAGCCCCAAGCGATCGAAGTAAGCGGCTGGCATGGCATAGGAGAGAGCCTGTGTTCGGCTAAGCCGCCACGGTCCCCACTGATGTCCTGCCGTGCGAGCGGCCAGATCATGACTGAGATCTAACTTTCGCAATCGGGCATATCGCGTCTTCCCTGTCCGCCATTGCTTGCAGGCGGCAGAGCGTATACGACGCCTGATCCACTTATTGAAACGGTCCAGCACGGTTGGAGTTTGGCAGAACCCAAAATAGCTCTGCCATCCCTGAAGGTAGCGGCTCACGTCGCGAACCATTTTCTCGAGACTGATGCCTCGGGTTCGACGAGTGAGGGCTCGGATTCTTGACTGGAACCGGAGCACTGCTTTGGGCGCGATTCGGCGCTTTGGCTTTGTTCCGTTCGTAAAGCTGAACCCGAGGAACTTCCGCTCCCACGGTCGTGCCACAGCACTTTTCTCCCGGTTTACCTTCAGCTTGAGCTTACCTTCAAGGAGTCTTGTGAGCCCTCCCATCAGGCGTTCGCCTGCTCGACGGCTGCGGACATAGATGTTGCAATCGTCCGCATACCGAGCGAACCGATGGCCTCTTCGCGCCAACTCACGGTCAAGTTGATCGAGAACAAGATTCGATAGTAAAGGCGAAAGAGGACCACCTTGTGGCGTCCCTTCATCCGTCGGTCCTACGAGTCCGTTCTCCAACACACCCGCCTTGAGCCAGCTCCGAATCAGTCGCAAGAGACGCTTATCGTACACTCGCCTTGCGATCTGACCCATCAGTCGGTCGTGGTTAACTCGGTCAAAGAACTTTTCCAGATCGAGGTCGACCACCCAGCGGTGCCCCGCGGCAATATGTTGCTGGGCACGCGCCACCGCTTGATGCGCCGAGCGTCCGGGACGAAACCCATAGCTCGATTCAGAAAAGGTATTATCCCAACTGCATTGCAGAACCTGCATCACTGCCTGCTGGATCATTCGATCCAGCACCGTAGGAACGCCAAGTTTTCGCACGCCTCCGTCCGGCTTCGGGATTTCCACCCGCCGTACCGGTTGCGGTTGATAGGTCCCACTCAACAGTTGTTCCCGGATTTCTAACCAGTGCTGCTTCAGGTAGCCCGGCAGGTCATCAACCGTCATTCCATCGATGCCCGGACTGCCTCCGTTTCCCTTCACACGCTTGAGCGCCTGCCAGAGGTTTTCTCGCTGGCAGATTCGCTCCATCCACTGCTCATCCGGAGCCAGGCTTTCTGCACTGCACTCCGCCACCGATGCTTCGGTCCCTTCAGAGGACTGACTTCGAGCTTCACTCGTCGTCCCTTCCCCGAAGGCCAGCTTTAGCTGGTTATTCTGCCGCTTTGCACCGTTGAGTCGTGCCACGTACTTGCCTCTCCTATCGTTCAGGCCTTCGTCCGGTCTACTGGACTAATATGCCTTCTGCTGACTTCTGCTGCACGTTCAAGAAGAATCGCTTCTTCTCCAGTCGTGTTTCCACGACATGCAACAGACCTCCCGTGGTAAGTTCGACCGTCTTCAGCGCACCACCGCCGGATTTACCAACACTCGCCTTGATGGATATGGGCTTCGCTGCTCATTGCCAACTCGCCCGCGAGTGCAGGCCTCGTATCCGATTCTTGTCCATCGGCACACGCCTTTGCTCCACGCTTCCTTCAGACCCCGCCTCGCGGCGACGCCCTTGCGCTTCACTAATCCTTCACCTCCATCAGGTTGGATAAGGGACTTGCACCCTCAAACTGTCGAACATGCACGGCACACGATGACGCCTGGCTGATGCCAGGCTTGGAAATCGCATCCGCGATTCCCACATCTACAGCCCAGCGACGACTACGAAGATTAAGTTTTCCTGCCAGGTCTGCTGGCGAATAATGAGATGGCACAACGGTCGAACCCGGCGCTCTTGAAACCTGCTGTGGGAAACAGTCTTCGAAGGCTGACCAACTAGAGAGGAAGAGAGCGCAGCGCATTCCATCATGGCTTGGGACAGATTGTTCCTACGAAAAGCCGAATACATTTGCGCAGACCAACCTGTCAGAATCACTTTTCGCTTGCGGCAAGGCGGCGGACCATACATTTCCCACAGCCACGACGACTACGAACTATAACTACTTATGGGATACGGATTCTGAGGGCAAGGTCACCTCCTTGGCCTTCAGGAGCAGGCCGCCAACCAGGGCGACCGAAAGCGGACGAGAGTTGAATTTTGCAAGCAAATTGAAAGCACAAGCGGGCATTCTGGCACTTTTCCGATTTGCCTCACTATTTGGAATGTGTAAGTTACAGATTCTAAAGGGCCGAAAAGACTCCGATCCCGTCTCTGGCCACCATTTAGAATCAATAGCTTACCGGGCAGTACCGCAGCCAATCTCCGAGGCCATTTCTACACTTTCATGGTAAGTGATTGAAAATAGTCAATGAATGATGTTCCCGTATTGTTCCCGTCAAAAATAAAGCCGCTTCCCAAAACGCCTTTCTCGTGATGTGAGTCGATGCGGCGCGCAGTTTGTCATGCCGCCGGAATCTCCTCTCATGTAAGGGATTGCGAATGGTTGACATTCATCTCCGTCATTGACCCAGCGAGGTCAGCGGTCGGCGCTGTGAGGTTCCTGTGGAGCATGATGCCTGCATTGTTCATGAGCACATCGAGCTCGGGAAATCCGATTTTCACACGCGTCGCGAGCGTAGCCATTGCGCAGGATCTGCGACATCGCTCTGGATAGTGTGGAGCTTCGGTGCCTCTTCTTTACCTCGTCCAGTACTAACTCGCGCCGACAGGTCACATTACCTCGTGACCAAGTTTGACGAATTTGAGCGCGAAGCAAGGCCGATGCCGGCGGAGCCTCCGGTGATTAGGATGGTGCGACCACTGAGAATCATAAAATTCCTTTCGGGCGATTCATTTGAGGTGAAGTCCAAAACTTGGTGTGTCTCAAATTAATTAAAGGTAATCAAGCCTCCTTTCGGCTATGAATGCGCCAGCATTACGCATTACCTAGCCCCCATATCCTTGTCTTGATTGAGCACGTAGTCTGCCTCAAGCAAAAGATCGCCGAGGCTTTTGGCTCGGAGCCCGCCATCCTAAACGGGCTTGCTATTTGCTTATCTTCACACTCGATACGCCCACCTGACCTCCAATGACGGTAAGTTGCAAAGCTGTCGCATCCAGAGGTGCAGTCAATAGCGCAGACATTGTTGGCGCACCATCATTCAGGAAGACTTCAATCGATCCAACGTCCAAGAAGATGCTAACGGAAAGTGAGCTGGCGAAATTGCATTGAACGGAGCGACGAGTCTTCCAGGCATCCCCTTCTTTTGGAATCGGCCCGCATCGTCCTCGATCAAGAAGCATATTCCGACCGGCGGGATTGAACTCGAGATGTGTCATGTAGTCACCTCCGCCACGAAGAGACAGATAGATCGCCTCAGGCCAGGAATTACGTACGGCCGAAAGTGTGAAATCTATCCGACAGCAAGCTTGCGCGGCCCCGTCAGGCCACACGTACTCCAGTCCAGCGGATACAATTTGATCTTTACCACGAATGCTGGTCTTAAACAGCGAGCTCGCTGCATCGATAGGACGGTTCTGTAGTGTTGGCTTTCCATCTACCAGTTGCAGGCGTAGCTCCCGGACGAGGCTAAGTTGTCCGATGTATCCTTGCTCCTGAACTGCGTCTGCATAATTCCAGTTATTCATCCAGGCTACGGCAAAGGTCGGTTCGAGAGGATTCGCCGATCCCCCGCCAAACGCAGTCGCCGCGTAAAAATCCGGCCCCCCGTCCAACCAAGCGCCGTCCGCCTCGTCCGGCTCGAAGCGATGGCCATCAAAGGTGCCCAGCCAGTAGTGAGTTCCGGTGGTAAACCCGCTGGCGGTTCCATTCGCCCCGCACCATAAGACCCACTTCTCGCTAACAGTCGTTCCGTCTGTCCCATGCAACGGCAAAGCAAAAAGATTAGGGCACTCGAGTGTGCCAAGGCCCGCATTTTGGAAAGTTCCGCTGCACTTCCACGACTTCAGATCAGATGACCTGTAGAAGCCAATTTGTCCAGGCTCTGCAAGACTCATCACCCAGCTTTGACTCGGGTCGTGCCAGAAGACACTGGGATCTCGAAACACCTTGTCTTTAAGACTCTGATCCTTCGCTCGTGGATTCGTCATCACTACCGAGTCAAAGCGAAAGGAGGAGCCGCCATCATGCGAGTACCATCGCCCTGTTCCTTGACCTCCCAGTGGCTTGCATGGCATTGTCATCAGCGCGACCACTGTGCCTCGACCAAAGCCGGCGCTATTATGCGGGTCAATCACCGATGAACCGGTCCAAACGTCTCCGTAAGGAGTCGTATCTTTTGGAATGGACGTGCCTCGCTGCGACCAATGCACAAGATCGATGGAGGAGAAATGCAACCACACCGTACCACCACGATGATGCGGAAAATCACTATTCCACAAGATCCATAAATGCCAACTGTCATTGATCCAGAGCGGTCTTTGCGGATCGTTGATCCGGCCTGTTGCCGCGTTCACATGAAATCTAGGAACCCTCGGTTCTATGGTGGTCGTCACGGCCGAAAACAAGCGCCGTACGGAGGATGAAAACAATGTGCCGCCGGCGAGCAATCCAAGCACTTTGCGCCTTGTTATGAGATTACGCATGAATTCCTCCCTGCAGGATTTACAGAGTTGTCAACAGAAGATTTGCGGCACACGTCTAGAGAGTGTCGGTCGACCTATCGCTTCCAAATTGACTTGAGTTCCCAGGCTTGCCCGACGAGAGTGGCCGCGTCGATCCCCACTGGAAATACTTGTATCGAGCTGGCCGGTGATGTCGAATAGATCAGGTCAGTCATGGCAATCGTTCCGTCTTGGGCAAAAGCCTCCACCGACGAGCGATCTACGATCAGCATCAAGTCGTACGGCCTGCTGCTCAAAATGGGGGCCACTGTCCTGACTGGAAAAGCTTTGTCAATTACTTCCCCAGACTGTGTGCGGTCTATGTAGAACTGCTTCTTGCCGGTGTCGAAGCCAATGTCCGTCCAGTGTTGTTTGTCGGAGTAAAGCCGCACGCCGAAGACCTGCTGAGCGGGACGCCCGAAGTTCAAATGCAATTCGTACGGCGTCCCAATCTGACTCCCACCTACGTCCTTGCTCGTGAGGAGTTCATCCAGGCGAAGAGGCGTGCCCCGAAGCGGCGCAATCACCGGCTCTTGTTTCAACGCCAGGCCCCCGCTATCTTTCACAAACGAGAGTCGTCGAGGCAAGCTCATCTGCCCACGCCAAGGCGCAGTGGGCAATTTCGCGGCGTACTGCCAATTGCTCATCCATCCGATCAGCACTGGCCTTTCGCCTTTGGGCAATCCGTTGTAACTGATGGCGCAGTAATCGTCCTTCCCGTAATTGGTCCAGCCGTGTGCGCCGGCTTCGGTGGACGCGATGAAGTTCGTGCCGTCGAAGCTGCCGAAGAAATACTGTTCGCCCGACCCGCCCTGCGGGGCGCCGGGATTGAGGCCGATCTTGAGAACCCACAGGCTTTCTTTGCCATTCTCAGCGGGGACACGAAGGAGATTCGGACACTCCCAGACTCCCGCCACATCTCCGGCCGGACCGAATTCGCTGAGTTGCGTCCAGTCCTTCAAATTGGCCGAGGAGTAGAGCCGGACTTTGTGTTCCTTAGGGATTGAGACCGCCATGACCCAATGGTGCGCGGCGTCGTCCCAAAAGACTCCCGGATCGCGGAAGTCGGTTAAGTGGAGATCGAGTACCGGATTTTTCTCATACTTGGTCCAGGTGCGGCCGCTATCCAAACTATAAGCGAGGTTCTGCGTTTCGCGGTGCCCCTGCGGAGTATTTGCGTCTCCGGTATAGACAGCGACCAGGCATTCGCTGCCTGGTCCACAGAACCCGCTGCTGTTCGCTCGATCAACAACGACACTGCCAGTAAAAATCATTACTCCGTTTTGCTCCGGAATGGCGACGGGAAGCTCCTGCCAATGCAGCAAGTCTCGACTGACAGCATGACCCCAACTCATGTGGCCCCATTGATCTCCGAAAGGGTTGTACTGGAAGAAGAGATGGTATTGCCCACGGAAGTAGACGAGACCGTTTGGGTCATTTGTCCAGTTAAAGCGCGGTGAGAAATGCACCTGAGGACGATAAGGCTGGTCGTAGCTGGAAGCTTGCCCTTTGGCCGCTAGACCATGCAAAGCCAGGATTGCGGTGCAAACAATCCATTCATAAACTCTCACGTTGACCATCATTTAGTTCCTTTTTCAAGGCTCTCATCCCATGCAAGGTAGATCGTTGTGCGATGAGTTATCGGTTTTGAAACTAGAAATCATCGCGTTCTGAGTTTTCGGTAGAAAGGGAGGTCAATTGAAAGCATTCCTGCACTGACCAGAGCGGTGTGGCTCCGGCCCGGCTTGCCACAATCGATCCGAGACCATTTGCAAAGCGTGCCGCTCGTTCGATCGCCCATCCACGATGGTAGCCGTACAGGAATGCGGCGGAAAATGCGTCTCCGGCACCGACGGTATCATGGACAACAACGGGGAAACCGGGAACGTTATGAAAGGAGCCCTTTTCATAAACGCAGCACCCTTCCGCTCCAAGGGTGATACAAATCGCGTCTAATTCATACTTCTCGGCTGTGGCCTTGCAGAATGCCTGCAAAGTGAATGTGTCGGCCGGGATCCCATTCATCTCGCCTAGCAGCCTTGCTTCGACTTCATTCAGCTTCAAGACAGAAGCCAACTTGCAAAGACGTTGAACGAGGGGAACGTTCCAGTGTCCACGCCGCAGATTCATATCGTAGAAGCAGCGCACACCCCGCAGCGCTCTGTTGAGATCGTGAGTGCCCCGTTCAATGTTCGGCTCAGTTTGCAGAAGAGTACCGAAATATAGCCAATCCGGTTTCCAACGCATAGCCTTGTCCACGATTTCGGGAGTGACAATCACCGCGTCGAAAGCGGCTGGCCGCGGTATCTCAAAGTGCGGTTCGCCTTCCGCCGTTGTGCTGACGGTAGCGACGCCCGTCGCCCAATGGTCCACTAACTGAACAAAGTCGGTGGGCAAAGCGAATGACTTCATGGCATCGTACGCAGTTTGACCTCGCACGTCTTTGCCCAGACCAGTAATCAGCGACGCCGAGTCTCCGAGGCGGGAGATATTTACCGAGAAGTTTAGGGCCGCTCCCCCCAGTAATTCCTGGTGTGGAAACACATCCCAAAGAATTTCACCGATACTCAAAACCCGCATAATGCACCCAGTCAGCTCTGCGCAAGCAGAGTAGCATAATGTATATCCAGGTCAAGCTTGATGTTGTCTATTCCGCGAGGGAAAAGCGTATAATCGGGACGCCCGTGAGGATTTATTGAACGTGGAGATTGCCTGCGGTGCAACCGGGGCCGAAAGATGAATCCAGGTGAATTGAAAGTGCGTCCCAAATATCTCGACATCGTGGAGAGTCTCCGCTCAGATATCTCATCTGGACGCCATAAAGCCGGCGGGCGCCTTCCCAGTGAAGCTGAACTGGTTCGCAAGTTCGGTGTAAGCCGTATGACGGTCGTCAAGGCCGTCCGGCAACTTCAGCAGGAAGGCCTGCTGACTCGGCGAGTTGGCTCAGGGACCTATGCCGCCAACCTTGTCACTGACGAGAGCATGGTTTTCGGGCTGCTAATACCGGATTTGGGACAGACTGAAATCTTTGAGCCGATTTGTCGAGGTATGGTTCGGTCTCCATTGGCGGCAAAGCATTCGTTATCCTGGGTTCAGACACTTTCCACAGCCGAACACGCGGCAGAAGAAGCGGAACAGTTGTGCCATCGCTACATCGAACAGGGCGTATCTGGAGTCTTCTTCGCCCCACAGGAGTTTGCCCCGCCGCATCACGACGTAAATGGACGTATTTTGAAGGAGTTAGATAAGGCGGATATTCCAGTAATTCTTCTCGATCGTTGTGTTTTGAAATATCCCGAGCGTAGCAATTACGATTTGATCGGCCTGGATAACCGGCGGGCGGGATACGTGGTGACCAGCCATCTGATTCGGCAAGGAGGGAAACGTATTGCGTTTCTTGCCCGGGAGGGCTCTGCCGAGACTGTAGACGAACGAATTTCCGGCTACCATGAAGCTCTTTATGACAACAATATGTCCATCTCAAGAGATCTGCTGCTACGTGGCGATGCAGCAGACAAGGCGTTCGTTGAGCGTGCACTTCGGGATCGGGAGATCGATGCAATTATGTGCGCTAACGACATCACCGCCGCGACTCTGATGCAGACTCTCCTAAGCCTACAGGTGAGAATTCCGGACGACGTTCGTATTGCGGGAGTCGACGACGTTAAGTATGCCAAGCTGCTGCCAATTCCGCTCACCACCTATCAACAACCTTGTGCTGAGATCGGGGCTGTCAGCATGTCAGCAATGGTCGAGCGAGTCAAGAATCGCCAGCTCCCGGCGAGATCCATCCTACTGAACGGGAACCTTGTGGTGAGACAGTCCTGTGGTGCTAACCGCGCAGTTTGAGGCAGTTAAGACACGTCATCAAGTTGTATAGTTAACTTTTAGTAAGCAGACTAGCCAATTTGATTGACAATGGTCTATCGAGCCGTCTACAACTCCTTTTCATAATTGGCAGGAGGCTGTATGGTTCGAACCGATCCACCACTCAATGTTCAAAAGATAGCGACGTCAATTTCAAAAGTCACAGCCGATCGACTCTTATGGCGGCGATCTACCTACACGTTTCTGGCCGCCGTACTGTTCATCGCCTCACTTGCCGTTGACTCGCCGCTCATCGCGCGAGGTCAAGCCACTTCAGGCGCTATCTCAGGATTCGTAACCGACAACGTCGGCGCCGCGATTCCTCAAGCTAAAGTAAGCGTCAAGGATGAAGGCACAAACGTCGTTACCGAAGCGACCACGGATGGATCCGGTTTTTACAACGTGACCCATCTCATCGCCGGGAATTATACGGTCACAGTAACGGCAAACGGATTCAAGACTTTCTCCAAGCAGCACATTCTATTGCAAATAGATTCAGCCATAAAGGCGGATGCACATCTCGATCCGGGCATGGTGACCCAATCGGTGACCGTCACTGCGGCACCAGCGGCTCTCAAGACGGAGAAGACCGACGTCGATCATCTGCTGGAGCAGCACGAAATTGAGACAGTCCCGGTTCAGGACGATAATCTGACCACCCTCTATTTAACGGCCCCCGGAGTCGTACCTTTCAGTTTCCAAATCTCAACCAACGAGAATCCCTCGGAAGGCTTCATGACCTCGGTAAATGGCCAACTATGGATGGCTAATGACTACCAGGTCAACGGAATCACCGATATCGCCTGGGGCTTCACAGGTTTGCAGATTATCGTTCCTCCGCCAGATTCAGTGCAAGAGCTGAAAATCACGACAGCAGACTATGATCCAGAATACGGTAACGTCGGAGGCATGGTCGCCCAATACGACACGAAATCCGGCACAAATGACTTCCACGGATCGGCGTACTGGATGAATCGGAATGCGTGGTCTTTTGCGGCAAATCCGTTCACCGAGAAGATTCCCGGAACTGGACCTCAGGGTAGAGGAGTAGGAGTCGCACCCTACAACGAGAACATTGGTGGTGTCGCGCTGGGGGGGCCGATCAAGAAGGACAAAGTCTTCTTTTTCGCAGACTATCGGCTCAACCGTCGTCTGGTTGGAGCCAATCTGATCGCAACGGTGCCGAATGACGCCTTCCGTAACGGTGACTTTAGCTCGGTAGCCGCGACCAATCCGATTTATGATCCGGACACGGGCAATCCCGACGGCAGCGGCCGGACGCAATTTCAAAACAACACGATACCTGCCAATCGGATCAACCCAGTCTCCACCAATCTGCTCGCTCTACTGCCGCATGCCAACATTAATCAGGAAACCCAAAATAATTACCTGGGGACCGGCACATCTCCCTTCAATACAGACGAGATCGATGAGCGCGTGGACTGGAATTTTTCAGACAAGAACAAGCTCTTCGAAGCTTACTCGTATATGTGGTCGTATTTCTCCAATCCGAGTGTCTTTGGCGTAACGGCCGGTGGGCCTTCCATCGCGGGTGGCAACGCCTCAACTGCAAACTCATGGAACCAACTGCTCTCGATAAACTACACACATAGTTTTAACCCGAACCTGCTAGCAGAATTCCGCGCAGGTTTCGCCCGTTTTTACCTCAACGAATATCAGAACGACGCGAGTCTCGAAACAAATAACGCGGTGGGCATTCCGAACATCAACCAGGGAACCCCGCTCACAGGCGGATTGGCGGCCATAGAGGTCGCAGGGCCGGTTGGTTCGTGGACGATGGGTACACAAGGTTCAGTGCCTCGCCTCGACAGGTCTACTGTGTTCCAGGGTGTAAACAACTGGACGAAGGTGGACGGGAATCATGAGATTCGATGGGGCGTCGACTATCGCAAAAATTTCGAGGACCTCTTCACACTTAATCAAAGCACTCGCGGCGAGTTCGATTTCAACCAGACCGTTACCGGCAGCGCAGACGTTCCAGATTCCGGAATTTCCCAGGCTTCGTTCTTGCTAGGAGGAGCGGGATCCTTTGAGCGCGGCCAATTCGTCATTTGGCCAGATGAGCGTGCAACACGCATTTCAGCATATGGAGGCGATGTCTGGAAGGTCACGCCTAAGCTGACCCTGAACTACGGTCTTCGCTGGGATTACATCTCGCCGATCAGCCCGAAAAATCCTGGTGGAGATGTAAATTATGACTTCAATACCGGCAGCCTTATCCTGGCCGGTTTGGGGTCGGTTTCCAAATACTCCAATGTGCAGCCCCGATACAACAACTTCGCTCCGCGCCTTGGCGTCGCGTATATGTTAACGGAAAAGACAGTAGCTCGCTTAGGATTTGGGCGCAGCTACTTCATCAATGGGTTTGACGCTGCCTTCAATCACCTCGACTCCTCGTATCCGGTTGCGCAGGCACAGGCGGTTGACCAATCCAGCCTGTACACGCCCATCTTTCCCATGAATGAAGGACCGCCAACACCGCAGGCCCCTGTGTTCCCTGCGTCGGGTATCATACCCGCCGCTGATGTACCTCCGAATGATTTTGCAAAGGCCTTTCCTTTCGTGCGGAAGACTTCGAGTGTCGATTCATGGAACGTGTCCATTCAGCAGCAACTCGGAAAAAACACTGTTGTGACCGCGGCGTATGTCGGCAACAAAGGCAACAATCTCGATTATTCACTGTACAACGTTGATGCAGCCCCTCCGGGGCCTGGTGATCTGCTCACCCGTCGCCCTCTATACATCAAATTCGGCTTTACCGGTCAGATGTATGTAAATTGCACATGTGATGACTCGAACTACAACGCTCTTCAAATCACTGGATATAGGCGCTTCACTAACGGCTATGCCTTCCATTCGGCTTTCACGTGGGCGAAGGCGCTCGATGATGAGATCGGAAACCGAGGACCGCAAGGTGGAAATCCTTACGATATCAAGGGAAGCTATGGAGTCTCATACCTGAATCAGGCCGTTGTTTGGACTACGACGCATAGCATCCTCATTCCTTATGGCAAGGGACAGCGATGGGGGGCTAACGCCAATCCGGTCGTCCAGACATTGCTGGGTGGTTGGACCTTCGATGGACTAACCACGCTCCAATCTGGAATCTCTCTATCACCTACAGATAGCGACAGCAGCACTCTCAATGCCGACTTTGCACAACGCCCCAACCGAGTACCCGGCGTTCCCTTCTACCCAAAAGGGAAGAACCGAAATAATTGGTTGAATCCGGCAGCGTTTGTGACTCCTCCAGTCTGCTGCGTCTGGGGAAATGCGCATCCGGGTAGCATGCGGGGAGCTCCCTATTACGACCTAGACTGGGCGATGGGCAAGGTATTCAGTTTCAAGACGCCTCTGAACGAGTCTACAAATTTACAGTTTCGAGCGGAAGCCTTCAATCTGTTTAACACTACGAACCTGGGGCAGCCCATCAACGATATCAACAATCCCCAATACGGTTTGATCAACAGCATCAATGGAAGTATGCGCAATCTACAGTTTGACTTGCATTTGCGATGGTGAGGGGTCGATTGGGTCCGGCCTGCATACTTAACGTGGGGACGAGCGATGCTGTTTGAGTGAGCCCCGTTCAAGAGCACAATTGCAGAAAAGAGTTGTGGGTGAAGCTCTCTGTGACCTGAAGCCCTTTTGGGCGCCGGGGTCCTACTATACCCACGAGTGCCCAGACCTTTTCCGGATGGGGGATACTTAGATTAAAGGCAGTGCATTTCGACGGGTTCACAGTTATTGAGGGAAGCGAGCAAAGCACTACATTGCATGTATGGCATAGCGAACAAGGCTGGTAAGAACATCTTCGGACTGCTAATACTTGCACTCCTGTTGTGCGGCTATGGGATGACGCAGGCTACAACGAATGAGCAGATTGTCCTCCACTATAAGCGGGCCGAGGCTGCTCTGAGGGTCGGTGAATCGCAAACCGCTGCTGCTGAATTTAAGGAGATTTTGAAGCTGGATCCCGGTAACGCGGAAGCATCTGCGAATCTCGGTGTCATAGCGTACAAACAGGGAGACCTTCCGCAGGCTAAGCAGCTCTTTACCGATGCGCTGAAACGCAATCCTTCGTTATGGGATGCGAAGGCTCTTCTAGGACTGTGCGAGATTCGCCTGGGCGATCCAAACGAAGGAATTCCCCTTCTCACAGAATCATTTCCGCAGGTCCGCAACCAGAGCGTGAAGATCGATGCTGGCGTGGCTCTCATTCGATACCACCAGGAACAGAAGACGCTCGGCCAAGTTGTGAACGTGATCCGAGATCTCGAGGAGTCTAATCCGGACAATCCCGAGGTGCTGTACATTGCATATCGCGCGTACTCAGACCTGGCCGCTCAGGCACTCGCGGCACTGTCTCAAAAAGCACCCGATTCCGTGCACGTGCACCAAATCCTCGGGGAAGCGGCTATGGCGCAGGACGACTTCCCCGGCGCGATTTTACAGTTTAGGAAGGCGATAGAGGTCGACCCGAAGGCTCCGGGAATTCACTACGAGTTGGGTCGTGCGATATTGACAAACTCTCAGGATCTGGCAGCTCGTCAAGAGGCACAACAGGAGTTTGAAACGGAATTGAAATCCGATCCCGCGGACTTTAACTCGGAATACGAATTGGGAGAAGTCTATCGTCTGGGATCGAACTTGCAGCTTGCCAAAGAACACTTCGAACGCGCTCTTCAGCTACGGCCGGACTTCGTCGATGCGCAGGTTGGATTAGGCAATGTTCTCGTAGATGAGGGGAAACCCGCAGAAGCGATTCCCCATTTCGCTGAAGCGGTCCGTCTGGATCCCGATAACGAAGCAGCGCACTATAAGCTTGCCCGAGAATACCGGGCCGTCGGTCGTGACCAGGATGCGGCCAAAGAAATGCTTGAGTTTCAGAAGCTGCATGATAAGCATGCTGCCGACCACTCCAAGCCCCTTGAGAAACCTAGCAGTTCCGACAATTGATGAATTGAGTGCCGCGTCTCTCCAAAGTTAGAGCGAGTCAGGCCCGGCTTTATGGCATTACCAGCTTGGAATAGCGGCCATCCCGGCAATAATCTTCCTTGCGTTGCTCTTTGCTATCCCCATTAGCTCGCGATGGCTGGTTACCCAGAACCGGATCGACGAAGCCCGCCAGGTACTCGAACTCATAGGTTCGCCTAATTCGGATGAGGAATTGCAGGAGATAGTGCGTTCGATCCATTTGGATCGAGCTGCAAGACACGAACATGTTTTTTCCAGGAAGTACCGTTTTCCAATCTTTCTCGCCATCACTCTGGGTATGTTCAACCAACTCTCGGGGATTAACGCGATCCTCTATTACCTGAACGACATTTTTGCTGCTGCAGGCTTCAACAGTGTCTCGAGTAACCTGCAAGCCGTCGTAATTGGCGCCACAACCTGCTCGCGACCCTCCTTGCCATGTCTCTCATCGACAAGCTTGGTCGCAAAACCCTCCTCCTGGTTGGTTCAGTAGGAATGGTAATTTGCCTTTTAGGGGTCGCGATCCTTTTCGCTCGGCACGCACGGTCAATGTCGCTCCTGTGGCTGCTGGTCGGGTTTATCGTTTCCTTTGCCATTTCACAGGGGTCGGTAATCTGGGTATACATCAGTGAAATATTCCCATCACGGGTTCGCTCTCGCGGGCAGAGCATAGGGTCTTCTGCACATTGGATCACCAACGCCGTGATTGCAACCATTTTTCCAACGGTAGCTGCGAAATCGACAGCCTACCCGTTCTATTTCTTTGCCGTAATGATGGGCCTGCAGTTTGTTCTCGTTCTGTTTGTCTTCCCCGAGACAAAGCGCGCCAGGTTGGAGCAGATCCAGGCCAATCTTGGAATCGAATAGCGGCCACTTAGAACAAAGCAAGTTATTCCGCAACCGACCAATTGATCGATATGGGGCCCTTCGTGAATAGACGCAGCTTTCTTCTCTCCTCGGCCGCCGCTGCTCTGCATCGGAGCTGTTTTTCAACATCCACCGTCTCGCAAAACAGCGCAACCATGGACGACGGTTTAACAAAGAATGCCCTCAGCGCCGACCCCTTACGGCCGCAATACCACTTGCTTCCCCAGGCGGGCTTTGTCGGCGATCCTTGCGCACCGCGATTGTTTGAGGGAAAGTACCACGTATTTTTTCACGGTAGCTTCGGTGGTAGAGGCTGGCATCACGCCATAAGTATCGACCTCGTCCATTGGCAACATATGCCTATCGCATTAACGCCCACGGATGGTGGTTACGATGCCTACGGCACCTTTACAGGGGGCGTACTCCCAGGGGGAGAGGGAGCGAGCGTCGTTTACACTGCAGTCACCAAGGTCCCGCGAAACCAGGAGACTATCCGCGCAGAAGGCCTCCGCGAAGTGCAAGCCATCGCGACTTCCATGGACGGAGATCTTCGCACATGGAAAAAACGTGAGAAGCCCGTCATCGATTCTCCGCCCCCGGGCCTTCAGGTCACGGGATTTCGCGATCCGTTTGCATGGAAAGATGGGGATACCTGGTACTTATGCGTCGGCTCGGGCTTTCCGCAGGTCGGAGGAGCCGTGCTGCTCTATCGTTCGACCGATACGGTGAACTGGGAATATCTCCATCCACTGGCGCAGGGAATCTGGAATGGTCAATCGTTTCCCAATCCGGTGCCAAGTGGCGAAATGTGGGAGTGCCCGGACTTTTTCCCTTTGGGGAATAAATATGTCCTCCTCTACTCCACCGAGCATACAACTCGTTGGGAGGTTGGCACCTTTGACAAATCCGATCTCCGCTTCCATTCTGAGCGGAAGGGGATTCTGGACCAGGGCGCCTATTACGCTCCGAGAAGTATGTCCGATGGCAATAATCGGCGAATACTGTGGGGATGGGTTCAGGAGACCCGCGATCCAGCCGAAAACCGCAAGGCGGGTTGGTCGGGCAGCATCTCACTTCCACGTGTCCTCAGCTTAGGGGCGGACAATACTTTGCTGATGGAGGTTGCCCCGGAGCTCGCATCATTACGCCAAAACACGACCGAGATAGCAAAGCCAGAGAGCCCTGATGAACTAAACAAGGCACTCTCCCAGGCGGTCATTCACAACCGCAGCGGCGAGGTGATCTGTAAATTCAAAACAGCTGACGACGAATGCACTGTTGAACTGCAGCTCCAATCGCGCGAGGGAAAAGGCAAAATGCTTGCACTTGCGTACTCCAAGCGAACGGCGCACCCTTCGTCGCGATTGGGGATAAATTGCTACCTCTAAGTCCCGACATCAATGGAGATTCCACACTACACCTCTGGATAGACGGCTCAATTATTGAGACATTTATCGATAGAAAGCAGGCGATCACTACGAGGTACTACGGCGCGCCGAACGAGACTGGCGAAATCCGCGTTGTATGGGACGGCCCTGTTAAATCGCTGAAGAGCATGACAATTTCCGAAATCAAGCCGATATCGAGTGATCGCTTAACGACTTGAATGCTAATATGTTCACCCTTAATGCTGTTCTTAGACGAAATGTTTTGGACGAGTTTTGCGAGAGGTAAGAATGAAAATTGGTGTCAGTGCTTTTGCGTGGACCGCAGACTTTCGCGAATCTCATCTGGAGATTCTGCCGCGGCTTCGAGACCACGGACTGAGTGCCTTCGAGGTTCCGATGTTCGAGCCTGAAAGGCTGCCCGCCGCCAAGATCCGTCGCGTGATGGACGACAACGGTCTTACCTGCAGCGTCTGCGCGATCCTGCCGCAGGGGATAAATCCCATCAGTTCGGATGCCAGAGTTAGGAAGAAATCCGTCGCTCATTTGATGAACTGCGTGGAGGTTGCAACGGAGATGGATGCCAAGTTGATAGGCGGCCCACTATACGCTCCGATCGGTTATTTCTCCGGCCGACGTCGAAGCAAGGAAGAATGGGACTGGGCTATTGACGCATTTCAGCAACTCAGCTCTACGCTTGACACCAACAAACTCGACCTGTCCATCGAACCTGTAAACCGGTCCGAAACATACTTTCTCACGACAGCTCGGGATGCGAGAGCGCTTTGTGATGCTATCGATCATCCTCGCATTGGAGTGACGATCGACACATTTCACGCGAACATCGAAGAAAAGATCATATCGGACGCCATCGGTGCCGCAGGTAACCGCTTGAAGCATCTTCACGTGAGCGAAAACGATCGGGGACTCTTGGGTTCGGGGCATGTCGACTTTGAAGCAGTCGTCGACGCTCTTCGCAAGATCGGATATTCCGGCTGCCTTATGATTGAGGGTTTCGGCTATTCTCCGAAAGAAGCAGCGGCACCTGGGGCATTATGGGCGGATCTCGAGGTGTCACCGGAAGACATTGCGTTCGACGGGGTGCGATACCTTCAGAGCCTTCTCTGAACCAGCCTTCCCGTCGCCCTCTATCGTCAAAACCGACCGTTCTTCCTGCCCCGGAGAGTTGATTTTCGAATTCCTCGGGTTTCGGGCGGGGATCTGTGTTTACACAACATTGGTAAGCGGTGGTGCATTGCCCGATGTTTTGTGCCAGTGAGAAGTTAGTGTAGCGCAGTTATCGATGTTGCTTGATAGCCGTCGTCGGGGGTGTGGGGAAGTGGGAAGCGCGGAGCGGTTTCCATTTCTCCACGCCCCTTGTTGGTTAAGGTCAGCCGTGCTTCTGGAGCTGGAGGTCTGTACCCCAGCGAAGAGTGCGGTCTGACGGTGTTGTAGTGAACGCGCCAGCGCTCGGCCAGCACACGCAGTTCCTTGATCGAGTAGAAGATTTCTCCGTTGAGCAACTCATCCCGCAGCTTCGAGTTGAAGCTCTCGCAGTATCCGTTCTCCCAGGGAGAGCCGGGTTCGATGTACAGTGTCTTTGCCCCAGTGTTGGCCAGCCATTGGCGCAGGTCTTTGGCGACGAACTCAGGCCCATTGTCCGAACGAAGGTGTTCCGGTATTCCTCGCATCACCATCACGTCGGCCAGAGCACCGATCACTTTCGCCGAACTCCAGCGCCGTTCGGCACGGATCAGCAGGCACTCGCGTGTGTACTCGTCGATCAGGTTCAGGATGCGCGCACTTCTGCCGTCATGCGTCCGTGCGCTCATGAAGTCGTAGCTCCACACATGGCTCCTATGCGTGGGTCTAAGCCGCACGCACGAGCCATCGTTGAGCCACAACCGACCTCTTGGCTTCTGCCTTTTCGGTACTTTCAGCCCTTCGCGACGCCAGATGCGTTCCACTCGATCCTTGCCCACCTGCCAGCCCGCACACTGCAACAGCGCCGTAATCCGGCGGTAGCCATACCGGCCATACTGCCTAGCTAGCTGGATGATGGCCTGGGTGAGTGCATCCTCGTCTTCACGCTGTGTCGGCCGGTAGCGTTGCGTGCCGCGCGGTTGATTCACCAATCGGCACGCACGCCGCTCACTCAACCCACGCTCGCAGGCATGGCTGACCGCACTGCGTCGTCGTTCCGGGCTTAGAAATTTCCCGAGGCGATGTCCTTCAACACCAGCTTGTCCAGACTCAGCTCAGCCACCAGACGCTTCAGCTTCGCGTTCTCCTGCTCGAGCTCTTTCAGGCGCTTCGCTTGGTCTACCTGCAGACCGCCATACTCCTTGCGCCAGCGGAAGTATGTCTGCTCCACGATCTCCGCTTCCTTGCACGCCTGCGTTGTCGTTTTGCCGTTCGCCACCGCCACTTCGATCTGTCGCAGCAGGTTCACTACTTGCTCCGGTTGATACCTCTTGCCTCGTGCCATCGCCAGCTCCTCTCATGCCAGTTTCTTATGTTCTCAACTGGCACAAAATTTGCCGGGCACTCCAGGGAAGATTCGCCCTTACGGAAAAACCAAAGGAAGTCTGACGCGGGTTCCGATCGCTGACTTACTGGCGGGCGAGATTGTGGAGTATCGAGAGGAGTGCAGGAAGAAGGGGGAGGACGTTTCTCCGGACGGCTTTATGTTTCCGGGCCGCTTCGGGGGACCGATGGATTCGAGCAATTATCGTCATCGCGTCCTGCACAAACTAGCCAAAGAGCTGGGCTTCCCGAAGCTGAACTTCCAGGTAATCCGTCGCACCATCGCCACCCTCGGCAAGACGAAAGGACACCCCAAGGATATCCAGGGCCTGATGCGGCATAGCCGGCTAGCGACGACGATGGAAATCTACATGCAGTCGTTGGAGAAGGAAGTGCGTACGGCGATCAACTCGATTCACGACGAGTTGGTAGCCACGGGAACCGAAGGACCTCCTCCTCAGCAGCCAGCGGCGACGTCTGCGCAGAACCCAGAAAGCGAAGTGAATCCCGGAGCGTTTGTCCAAGAACGCGGTTCAAGAATGGAGCGCAGGAGCGCTTCGGAAGGAGAGGAAAAGAAGAAGGAAGTGCCGTCTCGCGGTAAGCTTTTGCAATTTGCGGGCAAAATGCGGGCAAACGGTTTGGGAGGGAATCTGCTAAATATTTGAAATGATTTGGTGGACCTGGTCGGGATCGAACCGACGACCTCTTCCATGCCATGGAAGCGCGCTCCCAGCTGCGCCACAGGCCCACATTGGACGGTTCTTCTTATTGTCTTTTACCGTACAAATTTCGTCAAACCCACGCGCGCGTCGTATTCTTTGCAACTAAGAAAGGCAGTGTGGCATCCGGGTTAAAGATATGCCTGCTTCCCCTCGCGCGACGTTATCTGTGGCTTGCATTGCGGTTCTGCTCACCGCCTGCCAAGTGATGCATGCCCAGCAGCCGATGCCCGCAGCGCCGGCCGCGCCTGCTCCGGCAACGATTCCTTCTTCTACGATTGTGCAGCCGGCATTGACGGAGGTGCAGAGGTCCGTCTCGGCACTGAATATCTCGCGGTGGAAAGCTCCCGGGCAGGTGAAAAGCGCGGCGCAGCAGGATACCGGATCGATTCAGCGCGACCTATCCGACACGCTGCCGGCGTTGCTGAGCAAAGCGGACGCCGCCCCCACGACTGTGCCTCCGGCGTTTGTTGTATTTCGAAATATCGACGCTCTCTACGATGTTCTGCTGCGCGTCTCCCAGACTGCATCTCTGGCGGCGCCCCAGGGTGAGTCCGACGCGCTCTTCTCGTCGCTCAACAAGCTGGAGGCCGCCAGATCGCAGCTTGGTGACGCGATTCTTAACGCCTCCCAGCAACGCGAAGATCAGGTCGTCAAGCTTGAGGCTGCGGTGCGCGCCGCGGCGGCTGCACAGCCTCAGGCGCCTCCACCAAAGACCACGGTGATCGACGATGGAGCCGCCCCACCTACGTCCGCGAAGAAAAGGAAGAAGCCCGCTGCCAAACCTCCGGCGAGCACGCCTCCCGCCGGTCCAACCGGCTAAACCTCCTGAAATATGCCGTTTTCCGGGAAACAATCCTCCGGCACTCGGTGTCAAAGAAAGATAGAGTGAGCGAGACACTCGGCCGCCGGCGGCAATCTTGTCCCTGCCCACTCGCAGGTTGTGCGTTTTGCCTGTTACTGTAATAGGAGTTTTTCCATGCACGCGGGAACTGCCTTGGGTAATCTGGTAAGCGCAATTGGAATTCGCCAGGAAGAAACCGACCTCATAACACAGTTAAAGGCCGGTTCAGAGGAAGCCTTCGCCTGGCTCATCGCCACCTACCATCAACCGGTCTATAGCCTGATCGCTCGAACGCTGCCCACCTCGGCAGATGCCGCCGATATCACCCAGGAAGTCTTTGTAAAGGTTTATCGCGGAATTTCCAGCTTTCACGGAAATGCCAGCCTTCGTACATGGATTTACCGCATCGCCCTGCACGAGGCTTCCAACCAGCGGCGCTGGTGGTCCCGCCATTGCCGGCAGGAAGTGACCATCGAGATGGAGACCGGCCAATCGAGCGAGGGTCAGCCACTCTGTATCCGCGACACGCTGATCGACGAGCACGAGTCGCCTTTTGAAATCGCGGCCCAGTCCGAGCTTCGATCGCGGGTCGAAGCGGAGCTGCGCGAAGTACCGGAACCGTTCCGCACCGTGGTCATTCTGCGCGACATCGAAGGCATGGCCTACGAGGAGATCGCGGAGATTCTGAATGTAAACCTGGGCACGGTGAAATCACGTCTGATGCGTGGACGTGCCAACCTCAAGGCGCGCCTGGCTCCATTTGCAGAGGCAGCTCGCAAGAGTCCCCGCGCGGCTCACTGCATGCTTGAACCTTTGCAGCAAGTCGAGGAGGCGCGATGAAGAGTTGCAAATCGATCCGCGCCCAATTCTCTGCATACCTCGATGGAGTCATGTCAGGGGTGGCCATGCAGCAAGTGGCCAACCATCTGGATCGGTGCTCCGAGTGCTCCGGAGAATTCGCGGCGTGGCGGCAGATGCAGCAGGTTCTGGGCGACCTGGGCCCGGTCAAGCCGCCTGCGGATCTCGGTCTGAAACTGCGTGTCGCATTGTCTCAGGAGCGCAACCGGACTGCGAAGAACAGTCTTGCGCGCTTGCAGGTGCGGTGGGAAAACACACTTGCGCCGTTCCTGTTACGAGCCTCGGCCGGCTTCGCCAGCGCGGTGCTGCTGATCGGTTCCGCTGCTCTGTTAATCGGAGCTTTTGCTTCCCCCGAGCCGGTAGAAGCTCGCGACGAGCCGTTGAGCGCAGCAACAAGCCCACGCTTCCTCTATTCCATGATCGAGTCCAACGCCCCGCAATCGGCCACGGGAGACATCGAGTCTCAACCCCCGGGGAGGCGCGAGGTAAGCACCGTCCGGACAACCGATAGCAGCGCCAACTCCGTCGTTGTGGAAGCCTATGTCAACGACCAGGGCCGGGTCTATGACTACCGGATCATCTCCGGGCCAAGCGATGCCGTCTCCCGCGCTCAGGTTGAAAACCTGCTGCTGTTCAGCGTCTTCGAGCCAGCGCATATCTTCGGAGAACCGGTTCGCGGCGTGGCAGTCGTATCCTTCTCCGGCATTTCCGTCCAAGGCTGACCGCTTCAGTCACGCCGATTCTTGACTCGCCGAACTCCCCCTGCGCTTATACCACTCGCACAACAAGAGGAAGGCCGCCCCGGCGGCATACGAAATGGCAAATTCCGGCGCAACCCACCATCCGATGCGTCCTTCCACTCCATTCGGCGACAGGCGATAAGCATGGATAGCGCCGGCGGCCGACAGCGCAGATGCCGCCGCCATCCACGCAGCGGCTCCGGCGAAACGCCTTTGCACCAGGAGCGCCAGCGCGGCCGACCAGATCATCGACGTCAGCAGCGATCCCTGCCCGAGCGCGATCAGCCCGCGCATGGCAAGATCGTCGCCCATGCGTGGAGCGATCTCCATAAGGCTGGATTCCGCCTTGCGCGCCACCGTATCTGCAATGCCCGTCGCCCATTGCGCCATCGCTGGAACCAGCCCGATGGCTACGGCTACCACCTGACTGCGCGGCACCTCGGCGAAAGCCTGCCCTACGGTTACCAGCCCAAACCACACGATCACCGGACCGGCGACCTCCAGCGGCACAAACCGAAGCACCACGGGCAGAATTCCCGTGGTGCAGAGCAACAATGTCACAAGACCGTTCAGCGCCGAATAGCCTGCGCGAGCACCGTTGGCTTTGTGTGAGGCATGACCCAGATAGAGCGTGGTGGGAAACGGACTACCCAGGCAGGCCGCAGCCACCGTGCAAAGTCCGTTCGTCAGGAGAGACGGCATGGTGGCGTAGTCGTCCCCGGCGACCTTGACGCCTTCCTGAATCAACAGCGACCCAAGCGTGTCCAGCGCCGCAAGGGGCAGAATGATGGAGAGATATGGCCACCATGAGTGCTGATTGAGTATCGCGACGACGCTGACCGCGTGGGGTAGATAGATTCCCGGACTCGGCACCGCAGGCATGGGAATCGCATAGATGTGCAGCCAGCGCAGAACGGCCACCAACACCGCACCCAGCCCAACCGCGACGAGTCCGGGGGGCAAGCGAAAGGGCAGCCTGAGATGGGATGCGTATAGCGCGAACAGAACGATCATCGGCAGCAGTGCAATCGCCGCCTGCTGAAAGACTCCAAACACAAACCCCAGACAGAGAAATGCAAGCGCCAGCCCTGCCATCGGAGAAAGCAGCGCGGCCAGTGGCGTATTGCGGCGAAGCCAATCCGAACAGAAGGCCAAGGCCGCCTGGACCACGCCGCTCAAGAAGCTCGCGAATACCCCTGCCTGCCAGGCCAAGGTCCCGTCGTGGGTCCGCGTATAAATCGGGCCCATGATGAAGAACACGTAGGCGAAGATGGTCGGCGTGTTGATGCCGAACGGAATCGCCGTTACATCCGCTCTGCCCGTCCGCAGCGCCAGCCGCCGCGCCTGCCAGGCATAGAAAAGATTTCCCGCCAGAACCGAAATGGCCACGCCGGGCAGAATGCGACTCGCCACAAAGCTCACCGGGAATCCGCATACGGGGGCCACGCCCACAATCAGTAGAAGATCTGGAAAGCCGCTGAAGAACAGCCCGAAGAAGCCGTCGACATCTCCGGCGGTGAACCAGCGCAGTCGCGGGTGGGCATTGGCGGAGACCGTCGCAGCCATCACGCAATCCCGTAGCTGAAGCCAATCTCCCGCAGCCACTTGCGATATGCGATCGCCATGCGGTCCGATCGCAGATGCAACTCCGCCTGCAGATCCAGCGGGAGTAACTCAGGACGCTGCGACTCGACGACGATCTTGTCCTGCGCCGTGACCGTGTCCTGAAAGCGAACCATGTCCTGGTCGGAAACTTCGTTTCCGTAGTTCAACGCGATCACCAGCCGCGACTCGCAGTTCTCCGCGTCCACAGGAGCCACCTGCGCAAGAATGCCGAATCTCCGGTCGCCATTCGTCTTGACCAGTCCGGCCGTCAGCGGACCTCGCGCCCAATAGTGATAGGTCACGAGCGCGGGTGTGCCGGTTCCATCCGGATCAGGCTGCCATATCCGGATCTCACGCGCCTCAGGTCCGTGAGGACCCAACTCGACCTCATAGTCTTCGATCTCGCCATGCTCTGGATCGCCGAGCAGCCCTGCGTGAACGAAACCGAGATGAGCGACGTCGAAAAGGTTCTCAATCACACGCGGTCCCAGCGCGTGGAAATGATACGGACCGGCCAGAATCAGCCGGAATCCCGGATCGTCGCCATACGTAAACTCGGGAAGATCCGACAGTGGCTCACCGAGGCACACCCAAACCATGCCATAGCGCTCCCGCACGTGATAGGTCTCAAGATGCGCCTTGGCTGGAGGCTTCTGTTTCGGATGCGCCGGGATACGCACACACTGGCCGTTCGCGTCGTACTCCCATGCGTGATACGGGCAGATCAGGCAATCGCCGCGCACTTTCCCCAGCGAGAGCCGCGCTCCGCGATGAATGCACAAGTCGCGCCAGCAATGAATGCTCTGCGATGAACGCCACAGCACGATATCGCGGCCCATCAGCCGGCGCGGCACGGCCAGCTCCGGCTCGACCTCACGCGACCACGCAACCGCCAGCCACTCGCCAAGAAGCCGCGGATCGTTGATGCCATCCCCGATGCCGTTTGCGAGAGACACCAGCGTCTCTGAAGCCATGGCCCTTCACCTCCCATGTCTTTGTGGTGCAGAAACTCAGCGGATGATGCATTCTACGACAGACTGCCGCGGCAACCGCGTTCACTGATGCGGCAGGCTCACCGCGTAGAGATACCACGCCGCGTGCGGCAACCATTCCTCGGTCCAGCGCCAGTCGTCATCTGTACCTGTGACTGCATAGCCCTCGTTGAAGGCAATTCCATCTTTGTCGTTGATTGCCGCGGTGATCCCATTCACAATACCGCCCGGAGCGCTGGCATATTTGTAGGACTCAAAGAACATGTACGGCGCGTTCCCATGCCCGCTGCCCATCAACAGGCTAACGTCGAAGGGGTTGCGCCCGAGTATCCAGTGAAGCTGGTTCCACGCATAGTCCTCGAGTTGGGTCTGAAACTTTGGATCATCCGCGAATAAAGGCGCAACCATGCGCGCCGCCGCCGCCAGCGACGCAATCCGCGCATCCTCGCCCTGCCACCACGGAGCCGCCTCCGTGTCATGCGGGAAGAAGAATGCCGTCCGTACTGACCCGTTGCCCATGCGGACCAGCTGCCGCGCATAGCCGAAAGGATTATTGACCTCAGCTGTCGTGTTCAGTTCGAAGCGGAGTGACCGCGCAACCGCATCCTTTACCTGCGCCTGCTGCGCCGGCGTAGCGATGCCCGCATATTCGATCAGACTTAT
>CAVRNK010000092.1:0-34275 GCA_963721995.1 uncultured Acidobacteriaceae bacterium
TTTCGTTGCCGTGGATTCCCAGGGGCGTCGTGTGCCAGTGCCCGAGCTGAAGCCCGAGACGGAAGACGAAAAACGCCGCTATGAAGATGCAGGCCGCCGCCGCCAGCTGCGCGAGCGCGAACTGGAGCGAAAGCGTGCCGCCAAGGCTGAATTGACCGCGGCCGCAAAAATTTAGATTTCTGGAGTTAAGAGTATGGCTCATTCGCACGCTCATCCGCAGACACCACAGGGCCCGACAGCCTTGCCCGGTGTCGCCAATATTGTTGCTATCGGATCAGGCAAGGGAGGTGTCGGCAAAACAACTGTCGCCGTCAATCTTGCGATCGCGCTGGCCAAACTCGGCTTTCGCGTTGGACTCATCGACGCGGACGTCTACGGTCCCAACGTGCCACTGATGTTCGGCACCACACAGCAGCCGCGCGTGCTGCCTAACAATCAGATCCAGCCGAACCTCGTGCATGGTGTGAAGTTAATTTCGGTCGGCCTGATTTCGCCGGGAGACAAGCCCATGGTGATGCGTGGGCCGATGTTGCACCAGATCATCCGCCAGTTCCTGCAACAGGTGGAATGGGGCGAGCTGGACATTCTGCTCGTCGATCTGCCGCCGGGCACCGGCGACGTCGTCATTTCACTCGTGCAGACGGTGCCCCTCACGGGCGCCGTGGTTGTCTCGACGCCCTCCGATGTGGCTTTGCAGGACGCGCGCAAGGCGCTCGAGATGTTCCACCAAGTGAACGTCGAAGTGTTAGGCATCGTCGAGAACATGAGCCACTTCACCTGCCCCCACTGCCACCACGAGATTGACATCTTCTCGAAGGGTGGCGCTGAGCGGACGGCGAAGCAGTTCGGCGTGCCGTTCCTCGGCTCGATTGAACTTGATCCCGATATCCGGCAGGGCGGGGACACGGGACTGCCCGTAGCCCTCGCGGGACGGGAATCGCCCAAGGCCGCGCAGTTTTACGACGTTGCCCGCCAGGTGGCAGAGCGGGCGCAGGCACAATCGGCCAAGACAGAGGATATTTTCGAGATCAGTTAGCTCGTCGTCGAAGCCCAATCTTTAGAGAGCGATGAGAGGAAGCGCTGACGGCGATTATTGCGGGCGCCGACTGGCGGTGCTCACGTCGACGGGGATTTCGAAAGCACCTATTTTTCCGGTGCTCAGGTCGCGCACTCCCACCCGCAGATACACTTTTCCGACGGGCAGATCCATGCCCGGTTTGAGGTAAAGGTGGAGCGCATCGTGCATGATTGCCGTATAAGTCAGAGGAGACAGCGGCGCATTGAACACGCCCGCGATGGTATTCAACATCTTGCCCTGAGCGTCATACGCGATGGCGGAAACGGCAAGATCGCTTTGGTATTTTCCCCCATCCACCGTTGAAAATTGGATGTCCGATGGCTGTATCGTGAGGTCCAGCTCGTAGCGTTGCGCCGGTCCGGTCAGCTGTTCATCCTCCCATCCACGTTTGTGCAGCGCGGGCGCCGGACGCGGAATCGTCCGGACCGGGCCATCCGGTTTCAGGTGTAGTTGAAATCCAATATCTGAGACCTCGGGCGTGCCTCGAAGCATTGCCGCGCCTGTGGCCGGATCGGGAGCGTGGAAGGGATTTTTCGGCTTGTCCGCAATTTCCGCGTAATAACCCTCCCGGTAATACAGCCGCAGGTCCCTTCCATTCACCCGCACTTCGATCCTTCGGAATTTGCCATCCCAGTTTTCGTTGGAAGGCTTATAGGACAGGCTGTAGTAGTTCGATCCATCATTGAATGCTTCCACCATGGAGCCGCTTATATCGTTCGTATTGAAATAAGCGCGGCCGCCGGTGATGGACGCCAAAGTCTCCATGGCGCCTTGTATCTGACCATTAGTCAATGCGAACTTGCCCAGTCCCTGGGTTACCGCCTGAACTTCATTTGCTGCATTTCCGCTTCCTGTCCTGGCCCCGGTATAGGTTCCGTTGTCTATTAGTCCGCGGACATCGACGGGGTAGACGACGATGTCGCCTGACTGAAGCAGAAAAGCCAGATCGCGAATGGCTGCCATGTAGCCCCGAGTATCAGCTCCCGCAAAATGCGCGCTCATCCCATTCGTGTTCGCCAGACTTGGATTGAGATTGGGAAGGATATCGATAGGAAATGATCCCGCCAGCCAGACCAGATTCTTTCGGCCCGGCAGACTTCCGAGATAAAGTCCCAGCTTCTCCAGAGCCCGGAGTGTCATCGAGACAGCCAGGTCGTTCCTCAGCAGATCCTCATTCGCATTCTGAGCCGCTATGGGAATTGCGCCGGCGGCCCGGCTGCCGCCCATGCCGGCTGTTAGGTCGGGCGCGCTGAGGGCCTGGCTTATATCGGCATCGTTGTAGAACGGACCCATCTGCGGGTCAGCTTTATTGCTCTTGAGCATTTCGATCAATTTGGCGGTGTCTTCGTTGAAGCCCTGCAACATCGTCAGCTTCGAGCCGAGGCGGAATACCGCTACCCGCGATCCGGCAGGCAGACTCTGCGCAAGCTTCAGTAGCTGGAAGCGAGCAAAGGACTGATCGGACATCGCCGTGTTGAGCGAGTCGAGCAGAATCACGCACAGCGGGCTGCCTTGTTCGCTCAAACGCTGATTTGCATACGTGTCGGGCTGCAATGCGGTGGTAATGGCCGCCGGGCTCGCGGCCACTCCGCGATGTTCCTCAAAGGTACTGATCTGCCGCTCGTCTCTTCCCTCGAAAAGATGAAAATCTTTTGCCATGAGTCCGTGGACCGGTGCGCCCTGTTTGTCGGTCACGACCACGTCGACTAAGACCAAAGGGCTGGTCGTGTGGATGGTTGCGACGGGTGGAGGTGGGGGTTTTTCATTCGTTTCCTGCTGAGAAGGAGATTGAGCGGTCGCAGACACAACCAGGAGCGAAAACAATGCTAGTGCTGAGGACACGGTCCGCATGAGGATTTGGCCGCGCCTGCCCGCAGGATGTGGCACAGCCGCGATTGAGAAGAGCCTGGTTATGCAGACCACGTTGCGCGCCATAACAGGATAAGCAATTATGAACCACGGCAATGTTGCTCAGTCGTCGACCGGAGAGCGGGCAAAACGAGGGCTCGTACGACAAATTTGGACGGTCTAACCCAAGTGAAAGCTTCACCGTCCGTCAGTCAGGCTCAGCGGTGACCGAGTTCCTTGGTCATGCAGATGAAGTGGCAGGGCCTCGTGACCGGCATTTGCTCGACTGGAAATGGGGCGGTTCCGGTCACCTGGTAACCGAGCTTTTCGTAGATCGGCGGCAGCTCAGTTCTAAGATTCACGACGGTGAGATCCATGAAGCGTGCGCCCATTTCGCGGGCGAATTCTTCTGCTGCTGCGGTCAGCTGGCGGCCGAGCCCACGCTTCTGAAGCGGTGGATCAACCGAGAGCAGGCCGAGGTAGGCGCGGTCACCTTTGCGTTCGACATAGACCGAGGCAGCCAGCTCCCCGTCCTCATCCATGACCAGAAAGCTGCCCTTTTCAAAATAGTTCCTGAGCTTTGTGTCGTCCAGACGGTCCTCGTCCTTGAAAAAGCGCTCGACATCGAAAGCGGTATTGATGAGATGCAGCAGCGAATCGAAGTCAGACTCGGTGGCCACGCGGACATTCATTTCTCGAATGTATCGCAGGGAACTGATCATGACGACGATGCTCATGCCCAAAGGTGGGGTATGCGGTTGATGTGGCCTCATCTGCAGGCTAGGTTCACACACCGTCCGCGAAGCTGACAGGAACTCAGCTGCGAGCAAAAGAAAAGGACGCGGGCCTCGTGTGAGACCCGCGTCGTCGTTTACCAGCCGAATTGCTGGAAGTTGATGTCTGGCAACACAGGGGTGCCTTCGAGGCGAACAGCATCCAGACTGGCGGGATTGAGGCCGAGCGCCTTCAGAATGGTCGGGGCCACCTGATTAGTGCCGACCCCGCTGTAAACCGTGCGCGGACTGAAAGCAGGATTGGAAACCAGCAGGATGACGTTGGTGTCATCATGCGCGAACCCGCCATGTTCTGCGAGCTTGGCGGCGCTGCCGGTGTAGGTCACGCCGACATTGGGAGTGACGATAACGTCAGGCGTACGTGGATCATTGGGCGGTAAACCCGGCACGTCATAGTTGAGCGACAGGCTCGGACCGTAAAATATCTGGCCCAGTCCTATGGCCTTTGCATTCTGTTCAAGAGTGTCGACAGCGCTCTTGACGTCAGTGCCTGGCTTGAACCAGAGGAGCGAGACGTCGTCTTCCGTCGGGCCAATGCCGTTTGGATTCGCGGGCGATTCAGAATCGGGCAAAAGACTTGCGAGAAGGGTTGCGGGCGACGTGCCATTATTCGTCTTTCCAGGGTGAGCCTGATAAAGATTAGGATCGATGGGCGACTGCCCGTGCTTGGCCGTGATGATCACGAGGGTTGATTCATAAAGCCCCCGGTCCTTCAGTTCCTGAACCCATTCTCCGATGGAGTCATCGACGAACACAATTTCGTTGTAGAGCGACTGAGTCGGCGTGCCGGCCCCGTCTTTGTAGCCACCGGTGAGGGAGGCGCTGCTCTCGATAAGCTTCTGGCCGACGCTGACGGCCTGGAAGTTCATTCCGAAGATGGCTGGTGTCTGCGCAGATTTACCGTCGTGAGTCTTGCCCTTGATCTCGTTCAGAATCGCGTTGACCTTGAGAGTGTCGTAGCACTGAATGTTCTGGAAGCTGTTGGTCCACGCAGTCAGGTCCGAATTGGGATCAGGTACAGTGCTGCAGTCGATTCCCGTGGGAGTCATAACGCCGGGCAGATTCACTACGTTGGAGTTGATTTCCGGCGAGTAAAAGTCGTCGAGCGAGTTGACACCCGGGCCCGCCACGGCTGAGTAGGCGGGATGCTTGTCTGACCAGGCGGTATACCCTCCTGCCTTGTGGATCACGCCGAAGACGGTATTCGTCCGCACGAACTCCGCGGGATAGACCGGTAGGCAGCCGTTGGCCGGGTTGCGGATAAGCCTCTTGTTGTCGATGGAGGCGATGCCGCCGTCGGTAAGGCCGGCACCTGGCGCTCCACCGTCAAGCTTCGTCTGGTCGATATCGATGCCTTCTTCGTATTCGGTGGTTGTTCCGCGGAAAACCCCGGGCGTGCAATTGCCGCCGGAAAGACCATTCCCTGTCGTCTTGGCTGGAGGAGCGAAGAAGCGGTCGTAGGCGACGTCGTAGTAAATGCCCATCGTCCGCGGGGTTGCCCCGGTGACGATGGCCATGAGTCCGGGGAAAGAGTCGGAAGGTTTCGAGGTGCTCGCCGCAACATAGTTGACTCCGGTTGTACCCAGAGCAGTCAGGTTGGGGCAGTAGGGCGCGCCGTTATTCACTCCAGCGATGCCCTTTGAGCAATTCAGATAATCGACAGCGTGAAATCCGTCGATGCTAATAAGCAGCACATGGCGAATCTTTGAATGATCCCAATCGCCATCACTAGTTCTGGGCTCCGGCCGTTGCAAAAGCGGCTAGACCGACCAGCAACGCAGCTAGTGCTTTCATAGTTAACCTCCTAGCCCAATGTATGTATCAGGCAGTTGCAACGAGGGGGGTTGCGAGCAGGTCAATTCTGCGTGAATTACAGGGGTGTAATCTTCCCGTTTTCTTTGACTTGCCTTTGCCGCGCTAACGGTGAGCGCGATTCGTCGAACCGGCCATTCGTAACCAGCCTTTAACGCCGCAGTGCTAGCTTCGGGCTCGCGTCCACGAGCGCAAATTTTGCCTCAGGAGATTTCAGAATGAAGGTAGTGAATAGAAGTGAGGGTTGCTGGCGAACACTGGCGACCACGGCATCATTGACACTTGCGTTGAGCTGCGTTGCTGCAACTGCACAAGGCTTCGGCCACAATCACGACTCCGATCACGACCGGGACAGCATGCTTTCCCCCGGCAATCTGGTGGTTAGCCGCAGCGTTTACGACAACAATCCCGCCAATGTTACCAAGGGTGAGATCTTGCCCCCGAACTGTGCCGCGACTACCGGAGGCTGCGGAGCATCAAGCGGCGCGCCATACGACGGTACCTACCCTTTCGTCTTCAACAACGATATCTACGACGCCAGCTTCGGCGTCACCTCGAAGATTTATCTCGACCAGATCACGCCCTCTGGTTGGTGGATCAATTCGATCGACGTCCCAAACATCCTGGAGCGCGGGGTTTCCGGCAACGCAGATCACCTCGTAACCAGCTTCAGTTCCAAGTCGGAACTGGCTCTCCACTTGTCGACCGACGGCAGATATCTCACGTTCATGGGTTATGTCGCGCCGGTCAACGCGCTAGACGTCTCGAACTCAAACACCTTCGCCCCGGCAGCGGTGGACCCGACCAATCCCGTTGGCTTGAACTTCTTCCGCGCCGTGGCCAAGCTCGACAGCAAGGGTAACTTCACCTTCACCGAAACCAACGCCTATAGCGGAAATAACGGTCGCGCAGCCATCCTGAACAATACCGACGGCGCAGACTTCTTCTACACCGCGGGAAATGCCGGAAACGGCGCCAATCCGCAGCCAGCCGGAGTTGTGGTGGGCGCAGGCGCGCAGCTGGTCGACGTGGTGACAAAGCCGGAGAACGAGCAGGATCCCGGCCTGCCGACACCGGTGGGAAGCTTCTCAGTCACGCAGCTTGGCTCCAAAGCCGACAAGATCGGCAAGGACGACAACTATCGCGGAATCGCTGTCTTCAACAACGTGCTCTATTTCACCAAGGGAAGCGGCAGCAACGGCGTGAACACGGTCTATTTCGTCGACACCACCGGAACCGCCTGCCCCAAGACCGGCATCGGGATTCCGCAATCTGGCGCGACTTTACCCACAACGTCGATTCCCTATGACCTCGCGACTGTGGCCACCACCGGCCTGACGACCAACATGTGCATCCTGAGCGGATTTCCCTCGACGCCGAACAAGACGGCCACCGTCACCGCGTTCCCATTTGCGGTATGGTTCGCCGATGCGAATACCTTGTATGTTGCCGATGAAGGAGACGGCTACACCGGAGGCACCGACCTCTACACACATGCGGCAGCCCAGACAACCGCGGGATTACAGAAGTGGACCTATAACTCCAGTGCCAAGACCTGGAGCCTGGCCTACACCCTGCAGAACAACTTGAACATGGGAACGCCGTATACAGTTCATGGCTATCCGACCGGAACGAACGCAGCAACCGGCCTGCCCTGGGCTCCAGCGGCCGATGGCCTCCGCAACATCACCGGACGTGTGAACCACGACGGGACGGTCACGATCTGGGCCATCACGTCAACGATTAGCGGCAACGGTGACACGGGCGCTGATCCAAACAAGCTTGTAGCGATCGCCGATAAGTTGAGCAATACAAGTCCCACCGTTGCGGCCACAGAGAAGTTCTACACGGTGCGCCAAGCTGGGTTCGCCGAAGTGCTTCGCGGAGTATCCTTCACCCCTCAGACTGGCTCGTCAGAACCTGGCTGGTGAGCTAAACCCTGCCGCCCGAGATACATTTCGGGCGTTATCCCAAAAAATGAGGGCTGCCTTCCACTCCGGGCAGCCCTTTATTTTTCCAGTTTCATTTTCTCGCTAAGAAAAGCCGGTCGGTTATTGCGAGACCGGCGTTGCGTTGTGTGCAGTCTGCTTTTCCGCGGCAGCTTTCTCCGCGGTCTGCTCGAGGGTCGCGGCCTGCGGCATGTAGGTAAGAGCCTGCGCGATCATCGGATCCCAGTCGGCGCGAATCCGCAGCCCTTGAAGCTGGCCGAACTGGCTGGTCATGATGTCGGCCTTGATGCTGGTTTTCAGCCAGTCCATGACGGACGGATTGGCGAAGTCTTGTTCGGTATAGGGAATGCTTTGAGCCGTAAGGAACTGCTTGAAGTCGTTGAGGACGGCATCATCCACCTGAAAATCCTTGCCGACGGTGCGGTTCGCCAGATAGTGCTTGGTGAAGTTGAAAAAGGCGTTGTGAGCCGCGAGCACGTCCTGGAAGTGATTGGACTTAGGTGTCTCGATCTTGTAATCAGGCGTGATTCCGCCGCCGCCGTAAACGGTGCGTCCCGAATCGGTCAGCTTGACCTCGCGATCCTTCGTGTCCTGCGGCTGATCGTGATTGTAGTAATAGTTGTAGAGCGAGACGCCGCTGTAATTGCGCTGGATGAGGCGTCCACTAGGCGTGTAGTAGTGATAGGTCGTGAGCGCCAGTCCTGTGTTGTCGGAAAGCTGATAGACGGTCTGGACGAGGCCCTTTCCGAAGGTGATCTCACCCACCACCAGCGCCCGGTCATGATCCTGGAGCGCCCCGGAGACGATCTCGGCGGCCGAAGCCGTGCCATGATTCACCAGGACAACCACCGGGAAGTCAGCGCCGCCATTCCCGTGGGTAGCGCGGTAGATCTGCTCGGGATAAGCGCGGCCGCGCTGCGAGACGATCACCTGTCCTCGGCTCAGCAGCTTATCGCATACGGTCACCGCTTCGGTGAGCAAGCCACCCGGGTTGCCGCGCAGGTCGAGGACGAGCCCCTTTAGGTTACTGAACTGATCAAGGGCGTCAATGAATTCGCGGCCCGTCGTCTCCTGGAACTGAGTGATGTGGATGTAGGCAATGCCAGGGCGAATCTCAAACTTGAGGTCGATCGATGGATGCGGTATTTCGTCACGCACCAGGTCAAAGGTAAGGGGTGCGGCAGCACCTTCACGGGAGACGGTCAGATGAACATGCGTGCCCTTGGGGCCTTTCAGCATGTTGGCCACGTCTTCCGAGTTCAAGTTGTCCGTTGGCTTGCCGTCGACGGAAACGATCACGTCACCCGGCCGTAGGCCGGCTTTGAATGACGGAGTCCCCTCATAGGGGTAGACAACGACAATCTTGTTGTTTTGCGGCTGGATGACCATACCCACGCCGTAGTACTTGCCGTGCTGGTCCTCACGCATCTTGGCGTAGGCTTTGGGATCGTAAAAATTCGAGTGCGGATCAAGCACGCGCAGCATACCTGGAATCGCGCCGTCATAAATGACCGTGTCTGGCTTATCGCCTGTCAGCGGCTCAGCATAGTTATCGGCGACGATCTGGTAGACACTCGTGAAGGACTTCAGGCTGTCCCGAAACTGCGACTCATCCGTCGAGGACTGCGCCCCAACCTTCTGGCTGATGAACATGCCGGCCAGGCCACAGGCGGCAAAGAAGATAACGAGTGAGAAGAGGGTGCGTCGAACGCGTGGAGACATGCTGGAGAATCCTTCGGCTCCCGTTTGCCGGGACAGGACTTTCCGGGAGCATGATGTTAGACGAGTATAACATCGGCACGATAGCCAACTTGCGAAGATGAACCGCCCGCATCCCGTCGGCTGATCAGGCTTCCCGGTCCCCATCCCGGCGTTCAACCCTCCAGAAGAACGTAACAATCGCATCCTCGACGGCTCATAAGAGAGTGGCGCACTGTTTCGAGTGTGGCCTCCGCTGGTATTCGCTCCGCATGAGTGATTAGAATGACTGCAGCGCTGCCGCCGAGAATTCGACCAGATAAAGCGAGACGCCGAAGCCGGCCTCTGGCTGCGCCATTGAGATGTTACTTAGATGACCCTTCGAATCCCGCTGAACCGTGCCGCTCTCGTTGCCAGCCTGGCGATAGCGATCGTGCCCATTTCCTTTGGCCAGTCTTCCAAGCCGGCCGCTGCTGCTGAGCCACAATCGCCTTACCAGGGAACCCTCGTCGAGGACATCGTTGCCCGGGTAAACGACCAGGTGATCAGCCGGTCGGACTATGAACGCGCCGACCAGGATCTCGAAGCCCAGGCCAAGCAGCAGCAGTGGACCCAGCAGCAGCTCTACGAGCAAAAGCACGACCTGCTTCGCGACCTGGTCGACCAGCAGCTCCTGCTCTCCCGTGGCAAGGATCTGGACATCACAGGCGAGACGGAAACCGTAAAACGCCTCGACGAGATGCGAAAGCAGAACCATCTCGACTCGATGGAAGACCTGCAGAAAGCTGCCGAGGCTCAGGGCGTCTCCTGGGAGGACTTCAAGGCGAGCATTCGCAACCGCATCGTCACGCAGGAAGTCATCCGTGATGAGGTAGGACGACACGTCAACATTACTCCCACCGAAGTCCAGGCCTATTACGACCAGCATAAGCAGGAGTTCGAGCAGCCGGAGCAGGTGAGGCTGAGCGAAATCCTGATCCCGACCGCAAATCCGGACGACGCTTCCCAGGTGGCGACAGCCAAGTCCAAGGCCGACGACGTTGAAGCTAAGCTGAAGGCGGGCGGCGACTTCGTGGCATTGGCCAAGAGTTCATCCGGTGGTCCTACCGCGGCAGACGGCGGCGATCTGGGCGACTTCAAGCGCGGGCAACTGGCGAAGGTTCTGGAGGATCAGACTTTCGGCCTCAAGCCCGGCCAATACACTGAGCCGATCCGCACCAAGCAGGGTTTTGTAATCCTGAAGGTGACCGAACACACTCCCGGCGGCGTCCCGCCCCTCAAGGATGTGGAGAATCAAGTCGAAGACGCCGTCGGCATGGCGAAGATGAACCCGGCTCTCCGCGAATATTTGACTAAGCTCCGCGAAGACGCCTACATCGAAATCAAGAGCGGTTACGAGGACTCAGGAGCCAGCCCGAACGAGATGAAGCCGGTCTACAGCGCTTACGCGCCGCCTACGCCGAAGAAGAAAAAACATGTGGAGCGGACGCGCTTCAGAGAACGCGGGCGTAACGCCGGTAAGACAGCCCCTGTGCAGTCGGCAGAAACCGCCGCGCCTGCGGCAGCGCCGCCACCCGGTGTTCCGACCCTCGCGGATGTGCCGCAGGGAAATGCGACAGCTGCAACCACCGGATCTGGAGCGTCGTCCACCGCTGCTGCCACTCCGTCTCCTGCTCCCGCCAGCACCCAGGTGGCGAGCAACAAAACAATGAAGCCGGGTAAGAAGGAGAAGATCCGCTTCGGGCAGGCCCCGCGTGAGACGCTGCCGACAGCGGCGACGAAGACCGAGGATGCCGGGGCCGGTGCGACCAGCGAAGGCACTCAGGTGGCCGCCAACGTCCCTTCGAACAACGTTCCTTCCGGCATGCACACGGTGAACCCCGACGGCTCCATCGCCACTCCCGACGAGACAGCAGCTCCGAAGCAAAAGACGCGATTGCAGGACCGCGCCAAACAGCCGAAGCAGAAGAAGGCTAAAGGACCCAAGGTTGATCCGTTCGCGCCCCCACCGGTTACCAAGGAAGAGGTTGCCGACCAGCAGCAGCAAGGCAAAGCCCTGGGTCTGAACGGCGACACGTCGAAGAATAAGAAGCCCAATCCGGCCAAAACCGGTCCCAAGCGCCGCATGACCGACGAAAAGAAGGACGGCGAGCAGCCGGCGACAACGAATCCGCCAGCCGAGCCGGCAGCGGCACCTGCAGCTGGCAGCGATATAGGTGCTGCAGCGTCTGCACCTGCTCCGGCGCCCGCTCCCGCATCACCTGCAGCTCCGGCAACTCCAAACCAGTAGCCGCAGGCACAATGAAAGAACCTTACATCGCGGACCTGGCGCGATTCGAAAATCAGGTCATCACCGGCTACTTTGCTGTTACCTCGCGCCACGACCGCAGCAAGCGGGACGGGTCACGCTACTTTGCGCTGACGTTCTCTGATCGCACCGGCCAGATGGAAGCGCGCATGTGGGAAACGGCGGACGCCGGCGAGTTTGCCGCTGGGGACATCGTCAAAGTGCGCGGCCAGGTCTGCCGCTACAAGGAATTCCTCCAGCTCAACGTCGAGCGCATCCGCAGGGCCGAGCCCGCCGAATTCGATCTCAGCGACTATGTCCCGCACACCGAGCGCAACATCGACGAGCTTTGGGCCGAGCTGAATGGCTACGTCGAGAGCTTCACCGATCCCCACCTCCAGGCCCTGCTGCGCTCGTTCCTTGATGACGCCGAAATCGCTTCTGCCCTTCGTGAAGCTCCCGCCGCAAAGACCATGCATCATGCCTGGATCGGCGGCCTGCTCGAGCATATTGTCTCGCTGCTGAACATCGCCGACCTCGCCGCCACGCATTACCGCGTCCACCGCGATCTGCTTCTCACCGGCGTGATCCTTCACGATATCGGCAAGCTCGAGGAGCTGCGCTGGGGCACGAGCTTTGACTACACCATTGAAGGCCAGTTGCTGGGGCACATCACCCTCGGCGTGGTACTGATCGAGCGTAAGATCGCCGCGTTGCCCGATTTTCCTCCGGCGCTCCGCACGCTTGTGGAGCATCTTGTCCTCAGCCATCACGGCAAATACGAGTTCGGATCGCCCAAGCTCCCCATGACTCCCGAAGCCGTGCTCCTGCACTATCTCGATGACATGGACGCCAAGATGCAAACGCTGCAAAATGAATTCGCCCGCAGCGTGACGGCCGGGCGCGACCCGGGTGAGGTGACCGATTGGGTGCGATCGCTCGAGCGGCCCTTGCTCGACACCGCGCCATTTCTCGATCAGGCGAAGAACAGCGAGCAGAAGTAACAGAGGAGGCAGGTAATGGCGTATCTGTTGAAGACGGAACCCAGCGTGTATTCCTTTGCTCACCTTGAACGCGAAGGCGAAACCATCTGGGACGGAGTCACCAATCCCGCGGCAGTAAAATTTCTGCGCGGCATGAAGCCCGGCGATCAATTGGTCATCTACCACACCGGCGACGAAAAGACGGCGGTCGGAACCGCTAAGGTCGTGAGCGTCGATGCAAGCAACCCCAGCACGCCTCTGGTCCGCATCAAGGCTGGCAAGCCAGTGAAGCACCCGCACACGCTGGCCGAGATCAAGGCGAACAAGCTGTTTGCCGACTCTCCACTGGTCAGTCAGGGACGCCTCTCGGTTGTTCCCCTGAGTGAAGCGCAGCACGCGTGGCTCACCGGCGATTGATCTAGAATGAATGTTTGGAATTGAAGCCGGATTGAGGGCTGGTCAGCACGCATGTTACGTTTTTCTACCGCAGGGGAGTCGCATGGCGAGAGCCTGATCGCTCTCGTTTCCGGACTACCGGCCGGTATCCCCATCGACAGTGATCGCGTCAATCGTGAACTCTGGCGCCGCCAGCAGGGCTACGGACGCGGCGGCCGCATGCGCATCGAGCAGGACACGGCGCACTTCCTCTCCGGCGTGCGCCACGGCAGGACCATCGGTTCCCCCGTGGCCATCGAGATCGAGAACCGCGATTGGAAGAACTGGACAGAATCACTCCCTGTTGCAGCGGGCGACCCTGCAAAGCATAAGGCAGTTGCCTCGCCCCGCCCCGGCCACGCCGACCTCGCTGGTGCTCTCAAATACGATTTTCCCGATGCCCGCTACGTGCTGGAACGCGCCTCGGCACGCGAATCGACCGCCCGTGTCGCCGCTGGCGCCATTGCGAAATCCCTGCTGCTGGTGCTGGGCATCGATGTCGCGAGTCACGTCATCCGCGTGGGCCGCGCCGAACTGGACCGCGATGCATCCTGGCCGGAAATCAGCGCCTTGCGCGACCAAAATGAAGTGCTGCTGAGCTGCGTCGACGAAGAATCCGAGGCGCGCATGAAAGCTGAAGTTGACTTGGCCCTGCGCACTGGCGACTCCATAGGCGGTGTTTTCGAGGTTGTCATCCACGGAGCGCCCGCCGGCATCGGCACTTACGCTAATTGGGACGAGCGCCTCGACGGACTTCTCGCGCAGGCGGTCATGTCGCTGCAGGCCGTTAAGGCAGTCGAAATCGGCCGGGGCGTTACCGCGGCCGAATCGCTCGGTTCCGAAGTTCACGACGCAATCGGATACGCGGAAGCCCGCAAAAACGGCGCCCACACGCGATTCACGCGCGAGCACAACAATGCCGGCGGCATCGAGGGTGGTATCTCGAACGGGGAAGACATTGTAGTGCGCGGCTATCTCAAGCCCATCTCCACATTGCGTCGCCCGCTGGCTTCAGTCCGCTTCGATACGCGCGAAGTCACGAAGGCTGCTTATGAGCGCAGCGACGTGTGTGTGGTTCCTGCCGCCGGGGTAGCGGCCGAAGCCATGGTTGCGCTGGCTTTTGCACGACTGGTCCTCGAGAAATTCGGCGGAGATTCCCTGCGTGAACTCAAACGTAACTATGATGGTTACGTGCAACAGATAGGCTCTTACTGAACAGATGCCATTAGAGATCGTCAAATACCCGGATCCTGTACTTGAACGTCCTGCCGAGCGCGTCACCGAATTCAACGACGAGCTGCGTAGGTTTGTGGACGATATGTTCGAGTCGATGTATGCCGCCAAGGGCATTGGCCTCGCCGCTCCGCAGGTCGGCGTTTCGAAGCGCCTTACCGTCATCGACCTCAGCTTTAAAGAGCGTCCGGAAGACAAGATCGTCCTCATTAATCCTGAAATCATTTTGCGTGAAGGTAAGCAGTACGAGGAGGAGGGCTGCCTCAGCCTGCCTGAAATCCGCGAGAAGGTCTCGCGAGCCGCGAAGGTGACAGTGCGTGCTCAGGACATCGATGGAAACTGGTTCGAAATGGACGGCACCGAGTTGCTGGCACGCGCTTTCCAGCATGAGATCGACCACCTCGACGGTATCCTTTTCTTCCGTCGCGTAAGCGCACTCAAGCGTGACCTCATCCTGCGCAGGATTCGCAAGATGCAGAAGGCCGGCGAGTGGTAATTCCGCGATGAAACTCGTCTTCTGCGGGACACCCTCCTTCGCCGTCCGCACCTTGAAGGCCGTCTTGCGCGCCGGCCACGAAGTCGTCCTCGCTGTCACGCAGCCCGACCGCCCCGGCGGCCGCGGGCTCCAGGTTGTCGCGCCGCCAGTTAAGGAAACCGCAATCGCTGCTGGCATTCCCGTTGTCCAACCGGAAAAGATCAAGAACAATGTCGACTTTCGCAGCCAGCTCGAGCAGATTCAGCCGGATGCGATTCTCGTCGTCGCCTACGGCCGCATAATCCCCAGGTGGATGCTCGATCTGCCCCGCTTTGGCAACCTGAACCTGCACGGCTCGCTTTTGCCAAAATATCGTGGAGCGGCGCCGATCCAATGGGCCGTGGCGAATGGTGAACCGACCACCGGCGTAACTACCATGCGTCTTGACGAGGGCCTCGATACCGGCGACATCCTCATGCAGCGCGAGATGGCGATTGCTCCCGACCAGACAGCGGAAAACTTGTATCCGCTACTCGCCGAGATGGGAGCCGCACTAATGGTCGAGACGCTGGAGGGGCTGGGCTCAGGCTCGATCACCCCGCAAAAACAGGACGATTCGCTTGCCACGCTTGCGCCCATTCTCAACCGTGAAGACGGGCGCATGGATTTCTCCCGTCCGGCGATGACGGTATACAACCGCTGGCGCGGCTTCCAGCCATGGCCGGGCGCCTGGACACTGCTCGGCGGCAAAAAGCTCACTGCCCATCGACTGATGCCACTGGAGCCCAGCGCGCTGTCGGGAGGCCCCGCGGATCCGGGAGCGATCCGTATCGAAGAGGGCCGTCTCTACGTCCGCTGCGGCGAAAGAACCTGGCTCGAAGTGGTGGAGATTCAGTTGGAAGGCAAGAAGCGCATGCCGGCAGCCGACTTCCTTCGCGGACATCCGCTAAAGACCGGCGACAGGCTCGGCTGATGGTAGCTCGCGGTCGCGCGGTCGCATTCCAAATCCTCCTGGAAGTCAGTGGTACAGACGCGCATAGCGATGATCTCCTGCGCTCGCGCAATGTCGACGCCCTCACGCCACAGGATCGCGCCCTGGTCACAACCCTCGTGCTCGGCACCCTTCGCTGGCAGGTCAGGCTCGACCAGCAGATTCGGCCGCTTCTCACCCGTCCGGACGCAACGCTCCCCACCGCCGTCGAAACCGCACTGCGCCTCGGTGCCTATCAGCTCCTGTACCTCGATCGCATTCCGGCCTACGCGGCCATCGGCGAAAGCGTCGAGCTGGCCAAGCAGTCAGGCGAGACGCACGCCGCCCGCATGGTCAACGCGGTTTTGCGCAAGCTGGCGCAGCTTCCGCACGCATCCACAAAGTCAAAAGCCGAGAACGCAGCGCAGATCGCCGCTGCCTGTGCGCACCCTGAGTGGATGGTTGAGCGCTGGTGGCGTTTCTACGGCCTGGACGCCGCACAGGCAATCTGCCAGTTCGATCAGGAACCGGCCGCCATCACCATTCGCTTGCTCGATTCGGTCGCCGAGCAGGACCTCCTCGACGAAGACATTTGCCTCGAGCCGGGAGAGTTTCTTACCGCTGCACGGCGCGTGACATCGGGCGATGTTGTCCGCAGCAAAGCATTCCGCGAGGGCCGCATCCGGATTCAGGATGAAGGCTCGCAACTCGTAGCTGAGCTAACCGGCGATGGCAGCAGAATTGGCGCCCGCGACCGAATTTTGGACACCTGCGCAGCACCTGGCAGAAAGACCGCTATCCTGGCCGAAAGAAATCCTCAAGCTGCGATCACCGCCTGGGATATCAGCAAGCGAAGACTCGACGCAATGCGCCGGACGCTTGCGATATCGGGTGATCGCATCAAGTTTGAGGTTCGTGATGCCACCGAAGCGAATCTGCTGCCCGAGTATGACGTGATTCTTTGCGACGTGCCCTGCTCCGGCACCGGCACAATTGCCCGTAACCCGGAGATCCGCTTTCGCGTTCGCGAACAGGAGATCGCTCGGCAGCAAGGCCGCCAGGTAAAGATCCTCTCTTCGGCGCTGAAGGGACTCTCTGCGAGCGGACGGCTGCTTTACTCATCCTGCTCGCTCGAACCAGAAGAGAACGAGGCCGTTGTCGCCGAGTGTCTCAACGCGAACCCGCAATTCACCGCTCGCTCGGTCGGGAACGAAATCGAAAAGCTCGCAGCAGCGGACATCCTGACCCGCGAGGGTGCAGCACGGCTGACTGCATCGGCGATTCGGGGCGAATTTCTCCGCACCATCCCCGGCATCCACAACTGCGATGGGTTCTTTGCCGCGTTGCTTACCAGAAACTAGGCGCGGATAAAATGGTGCATTCGCCATGCCCGCAAAGAAGAATTTCGACGCACAGCTGGCGGCCCTCGAGCAGCTTCGGGCGGAGCCCGATGAAGTCTGCATCGCCCCTCTGCGCGTCGCTTTGAAGCACCAGAACAACTACATCGTCGCCAAAGCCGCGGACCAGGCCGCGCAGCGCCGCCTTGAAGATCTCCTGCCGGATCTTCTTGCTGCCTTCGATCGTTTTTTCGAGGAGCCCGAGAAGCGCGATCCGCAATGCTGGGCCAAGAACTCGCTCGGCCGCGCGCTTGCCGCGCTCGAGTACCAGGAGCCCGAGCCCTTTCTTCGCGGAATAAAACACATCCAGCTCGAAGGCACATGGGGCGGCCGCTCCGACACCGCTGGCACTCTGCGCGGAACCTGTGCGCTGGCTCTCGTGCAATGCCGTGCTGTTCCTGAGGTTGAATTGCTGCGTCTCTTGATTGATGTGCTCATCGACACTGACAAATCCGCACGCGGCGAGGCCGTTCGCGCTCTCGAGCAGATAGGCTCACCTGCGTGCTCTCTGCTGCTGCGGCTGCGTGCGCAGATCGGAGGCGACGAGCCTGAGATTCTCGGCGCATGCTACACAGCAGTATTGCGTATGGAAGGTAATTCGGCGCTCCCATGGGCCAGCCGCTTCCTCACAGCTGGAGATGATGCGGCCGGCGAGGCGGCCCTGGCCATCGCCACCACGCATACCGTCGAAGCTTTCGAGCTGCTAAAAGCGCAATGGGAAAAGACTCATGACCCGTGGCTCCGTTCCGTCCTGCTCTCTGCCGTCGCATTGACGCGGCAAAGCGCCGCGATGGATTTCCTGCTCGGCCTCGTCAAGGCTGACTCTATCGGCGCCGACATGGCTGTCGAAGCTGTGCTGCGTTCGCTGCCGTTCGACGAAGTTGTGCGGCGGCTCAAAGCGCTCGTCGCGGGCAATACCCGTCTGGAGCGTGCTTATGCCGCGAACGTTACTGAGCGACGGTGAGCTCGATCGGCGTTGACGTGTCTGCGCGATAACCGGCCGGCGGGTCCTGGCTCATCACCGTTCCCGGCACTACTGGAGGTTGAGGCATCTGCGTATCAGTTGGGCTGGTTATTGCCGCGACCGGAATCTGCGCGTTCTTAGCCGGAGCTAGCTTTAGGCCGGCGCGCGAGATCGACAGAGCCGCAGCTGCATACGGCTGGCCGGTGAAGTCCGGCATCACCATTCCGCTGCTCGCTTCCAAAGGCGGAGCCGCAATCAGCAGGCTGACCATAGGGCTCTCCACGCCTGCAGCATCCGGAGCAGGATTCTGCCCGATTACGGTGTCCGCCGGAGCGTAGGCGTAAGGCATTTCCGCCGTCGCGCCGACTTCGAGCCCCATGCGGCGGATCTGGATCGAAGCCAGTCGCTGATTTGATCCGGTCAGGTTTGGGATGGCCACTCGCTGCGGACCCACACTCTCCGTAAGACGAACCCTCCATTCGCGCCGGACAACAGTTCCGGGAGAGGGCGACTGGTTGAGGATGCGGCCGGCGGGTATCTCGACGCTGTAGAAATGGTTGTCCACCGTGAGATTCAGTCCCAGCGCTGCCGCCTTGTCAGTGGCCTCCACCACTGTAAGACCTTTAAAGCTGGGAACCGTGACTTCGGCTCCATGAATTGCGAAGTGCATGGTCATGATGGCGGAGAGCATCGCTATCACCGCAAGCCCCAGCACCACCACCGCAAATTTGAAAGCGCGAAACACGATTAGGCCCGCCTACTCGTCCGCGTATTCGATGGAGTAGTCGATCTTGGCCGCCTTCTCCAGCATGAGCGAAACAGAGCAGTACTTGGTTTTCGAGAGTGACACTGCATCTTCGGCGGCTTTCTTCGCAACATTTCCTGCGATGCGATACACGAGGTGAATGCGCGTGAAGATGCGCGGAGGAGCCGGTGCCTGCTCAGCCGTCGCCGAGACAGTCAGACCTGTAATCGGCTGCCGCTTCTTCTCTAGGATGCTGACCACGTCGACTGACGTGCAAGCGCATAGCGCGACGAGCACTGCTTCCATCGGAGAGGGGCCGGCTACGTGCTCCTTCGAGGTGTCGATGGCAATGGCGTGACCGCTCTCCGAGCGGCCTTCGAAAATGGCTCCTTTTTTCCAAACCGCGCTGGCAATCATGGATTGTTCCTCAGTAATGATGGTTATCGGTAGCCGGCTCGGGATGGATGAGCACGCGGTGCACGTCCGGGCACTCCAGCTTGAATCGATCCTCGAGCTCAGTGATTACCTCGTGAACGCGTTGCATCGGCATCTCGTCGGGCAGCGTGCAGTGGCATGAAAGCTGAAGCTTGTCTCCCATACGCCCGGTGACCACCTCGTGAATATCGATAATCTCCGGAAGTCCCGCGGCTGCATGCCGCAGGCGCTTTTCGAGTTTACGGTCGCGGTCCAGCCGTTGCGGATTTTCGATGGTGGCCGGCTCGCTCTCGATGTGCGTCAGCACCGAGGACACCTGAGGCAATTCGTGGCGAATCTCGTCTTCGATTCGGCGGACAAAATCATGCGCCTGCAGTAGCGGCATGGTTTCCTTGACCTCAATATGCTGCTCTACGCGTAACTGCCCATCGAAGGACTGAACGCTCACGTCGTGCAGCAGGACATTATTTCGTGAAGCAACGGCTCGGACCTTGTCGAAAATACTTTCCTCGCCCGGCGAGCGCGGCACCGTATGAATCACTACATCTGCGCCGGGAAGAATACGCTGAACCGCTGCCGTCGCGTCTCTAACCAGCTCCTCGGTTCGCTGGAAGGTGAGCTGCCGCGAAAGAGACACGGTGAAGTCTGCAAAGTACCTGCCGCCCGATCGCCGCATGCGCGCCTGGTCGACTGAGAGCACTCCGTCCGTACCCTTCAGCTCCCACAGCACTTGTCTGTTTAACTCCCGCGGAACAGCATCCGTGAGTGCGCCGATCGTGCGCCACGCCAGCCGCCAGGCAAAGTGAAGTATGAACAGCGATACGAAAATTGCTGCTACCGGATCGGCGAAGCGCAGCCATTCGAGCCCCATGCTTTTGCCGGTCGCGGAGCTTCCCAGCCATGACGCCCCTAGTCCTATCAGAACTGCAACGCTTGACCAGATATCCGACGAGAAGTGCAGCGCGTTCGCCGCCAGCGCGTCGCTGTGATAGCGCTCCGCGATTGTCTTCAGCTTGCGGGAACGGGTGAAATCAACCGCGATCGACAGCAACAGTACTGCGAACGGCCACACGGAATGCCGTACGGCCACAGGGTGAACGAAGATGCGGACGATAGCTTCGAAAGTGATCCACACGCTCGAAGCGAGCATGAGAAAGGTCTCGACAAAGCCGGACAGATTTTCTACTTTGCCATGGCCGTAAGGATGATTCTCGTCCGCCGGCTTATCCGAGAGGCGCACCGAGAAAAACGTGAGGCCCGCCCCAATCAGGTCTACGCCGGAATGCGCTGCGTCCGAAAGCATGCCCAGCGACCCGGTGAGGAAGCCCACGAAAAACTTGAGCGCAGTGATCGCGCATGCCGTCGCAACCGAAAGGAACGCGGCAGACTGCTTTTCAGCGCCTGCATTCTGCGCCGTATGCTGGGTTGCAAGCTGGCTCATCGCATCATTCAGCCTACACGCGGCTGTGACTTGATGCCACGGTACAAGCCGGCGATTCCGAAGGTGTAAGGCGTCCACGATACCTGCGTAAATCCGGTTGCACGCATCATCTCCAGCATCCGCGGCGGAGCCGGGAATCGCTCAACGGACGAGGGCAGATAAGCGTAAGCGCGTCCCATGCCCGAAAGCCGGGCGCCAATGGCCGGCAGCACACGTCGGAAGTAGAAAGCGTAAGCCTTGCCGAGCGCGCCGCCCGGCTCGCTGAAGTCTAGAATTCCCAGCTCACCGCCAGGCCGCAGCACTCGATGGAACTCCCGCAGTCCCGCATCGTAGTTGGCAAGGTTGCGAAATCCAAACGCGCTGGTGATCAGATCGAGCGACTCCGACGCGGCCGGAAGATGAAGCGCGTCCGCCTCAATCGCGACGACATTGCGATCGCGAAATTTCTCAGCCCCGCGCACCAGCATGGCATGCGAAAAATCTGCCGCCAGAATAGGGCGCGCATTTTTAGAGCGATGGCGCAGCAGGGCCAACGTCATATCTCCGGTTCCGCAGCAGATGTCGAGCACAGCCGACTCAGGGCGCGCGAGGGTGCTGCGAAACCGTCGCGCCGTTCGCCGCCACCACCACCGGTCCACGTTGCACGACAGAACATGATTCAGCAGGTCATACCGCGGAGCGATGCTGTCGAACATCTGCTGGACCGCCGTCGCCGAACTCTGCTCGTCGAATGCCCCGGCAGGACGCGCTCCTCCGGCAGAGTGCGTTTCGGGAGAAATCGCAGGGCCGCTCAATGGGCCGCCTCGCTGAGGATTTTCTCCATCGCTCCAATCATCTCCGCTTCGGTTACATTTTCTACTACCACCGCCGTACCAATACCCTGGCAAAGTACGAACCGACGTGTTTCCCCCTTGTTCTTCTTGTCGTGTCCGGCAGCGGCCAGCAGCTCCGTAACCCGCGCCCGAAACCGCGGCAAAGGCCCATAGGCGTCGATGGTCTCCTCGATGCGCATTGCATCCTTTTCCGGAAGCATAGCGCGCATCCGGCTGATGTGCAGCGCCGCAAGCATGCCCCACGCGACAGCTTCGCCGTGCAGTAGCTTCTTGTACCGTGTCGCGGCCTCGATCGCATGACCGATGGTGTGGCCAAAGTTCAGGATCATGCGCAGACCTGATTCTCGCTCATCGATGCCGACCACTTCGGCCTTTATCCGCACCGACGCACCGACGACGCGCTTGAGAGCAGCCGGATCGCGGGCCAGAATCGATTCGCGCTCGCGTTCCAGAAAGCGAAAAAGGCCAGCGTCGCGGATAATCCCTGCCTTGATGCTTTCGAAGAGCCCTGCGCGAAGCTCACGCGCAGGCAGCGTTCCCAGCAACGCAACATCGGCAAATACGGCCCGCGGATGGTGAAAGCCGCCGACCAGATTTTTGCCGACGGAAAGATTCACGCCGGTTTTGCCGCCGACCGAGGAGTCGACCTGCGCGAGTAGCGTGGTCGGCATCTGAATATAGTCGATGCCCCGCATATAAATCGCAGCCAGAAACCCCCCGACGTCGCCGATGATGCCGCCGCCGAAGGCAATCAAGAGCGACGACCGGTCCGCTCCCGCCGCGGCAAGTTCGGTCGACAGCCGTTCCACCTCCGACATCCGCTTGTGAGTCTCACCGGACGCAAGGAACAGCACCGACGGCTGCTGTGCGGCAGGAAAGCTCTCAAGCAATTGGCGTCCCCACAATGCCCAGATCTCCGGCGAGGTAAGGATAAAAATTCGCTGCTGCGGGGCCAGCTTGATTTTGCGCCGGTAATACCCAAAATGAGTGGCCAGATTTCTGCCGACGTACACCGGATATTCGGCGGACGCTGTCTTGACATGTATGGCGCGCACGATCTTTTCATCGTATCGGAGTGACGTGGATGGTGTGAACCCTTTGCCCCGGCTGCATCGTCTAAGAAAGTTGCGTTCAACATGGTAGCCTCAAACGTTATGGCCACAGCTACAGAAACCGACTTTCTGATCGTGGGCGCCGGAATCGCCGGCTTGCGCGCCGCCATCGGACTCGCGGAAGCTGGCCGCGTACTGGTCGTCACAAAAGAGGCCCTCGGCGAGTCGAATACCAACTACGCTCAAGGCGGAATCGCTGTCGCTCTCGGCGGCAACGAAGATGTCTCGCTGCACCTCGCAGACACCATCGCCGCAGGAGATGGCCTCGTCGATCGTGACCCGGCGCAGGTTCTCGTCGAAGAAGGCCCACTGCGTGTGGAAGAGTTGTTGCGCTGGGGTACAGGCTTCGATCGTGAACAGGGTAGACTCATGCTCACCCGGGAAGGTGCGCACAGCCGCAACCGCATTCTGCACGCAAACGGCGACGCCACCGGCGCCGAAATCGGCAGGTCGCTCTTGGCGCACGCCCGCGAGCACAAGAACATTACGCTGCTTGAATGGACGATTACCGCCGATCTGATCGTTGAAGACAACGCTGTGGCCGGAGCATGGCTCCTCGACCGTCAGCACAATCTGTACCCCGTTCGCGCGCGTGCCGTGCTGCTGGCCAGCGGAGGAGCAGGCCAGGTCTATAGCGACACGACGAACCCCGCCGTCGCCACTGGAGACGGAATCGCCATGGCTTACCGTGCCGGCGCCGAGATCGCTGACATGGAGTTCTACCAGTTCCACCCCACAGCGCTCAGCCTGCCCAGAGTGCCTCGCTTTCTACTCTCGGAAGCGCTGCGCGGCGAGGGTGCATATCTGCGCAACGCGCGCGGCGAGCGCTTCATGGAGCGCTATCATCCTCTGCTTGAACTCGCGCCCCGCGACGTCGTCGCGCGCGCCATCACACGGGAAGGCATGGGCCCTCACGACAAACAACTTCCCGTGTACCTGGATATGCGTCACGTCACCGGTATTGACCTAGCAAAGCGCTTTCCTGGAATTTCCCGATTTCTCGCCCTGCACGATCTGAACCTTGCAAACGACCTGATCCCGGTGCGTCCGGCCGCGCATTACCTGATGGGCGGAGTGAAGATGGATGTGGACGGACGTACTTCCATTGATTGCCTCTATGCGGCTGGTGAGGCAGCATGCACAGGTGTGCATGGCGCCAATCGACTGGCCAGCAACTCGCTGCTCGAGGGGTTGGTCTTCGGAGCGCGCGCTGGCGCCAGCATGCGCGAAGCCTCAAGGGCTAATGCAGGAACGCCGCCGGCTCCGCTGAAGTTCGCAGCAAAACATGCCAGGAACACCGACGAGCTTCTTCGCAACTTGCAGAAGGAGATGTGGCAAAATGCCGGACTTCTCCGCGATGCCGCGGGATTGACCGCAGTGAAGCAGGAGTTAGAGCGTGCCCGCGCGGAGATTGTTCCCACGCCGGAACGTGCCTCACTCGAGCTCGTTAATCTCTACACAGTCGCCGAACTCATCGTCATCTCGGCGCTGGCTCGAAAAGAAAGCCGGGGAGCACATTACCGCAATGATTTTCCCCACCGCGACGATGCGCGCTTCGCAAAGCATTCCGTCGTTCGCAGCGGCAAAGTTTTCTTCGAGACTATGGAGATGTCGGCTTTGGCTCGGTAAGCCTGCTGGCAATAGTGAAGATCGCCAGTACCGTCACGATAAAAGCCAGTGACCATGTCGTGGGAATCTCAAACCACTTGTGGGTCAGCATCTTGATCGCGACGAAGGCGAGAATCACCGCCAGTCCGTAGTGCAGAAGCCTTAGCTTGTCGAGCGCGCTCGAAAGCGCGAAGTAAAGTGACCGCAGCCCGAGAATCGCGAAGATATTTGATGTATACACGACAAAAATATCGCGGGTGATTGCCAAAACCGCGGGAATCGAATCCAGCGCGAAGACCAGGTCGGTAGCTTCAACCGCGAGCACGATCAGGAGAAACGGCGAAACCCGCAGCTTCTTATACCCCAGGTCACCCAGGCACCGCTGCTGCAACCACTGAACAGGTTTTGATGGCGCTCCTCCGCTGGCTTTATGGCGCATCAACCGCACGGCCGCCAACAGCAGGAAAGCCCCGAAGATAAATTGCAGCCACTCGAAGCGCGCCAGCAGTGATGCGCCAACAAAGATAAAGAGAGCGCGCATGACAATCGCGCCCAGCACGCCCCACAGTAGCACTCGGTGTTGCTGTTCCGTATCAAGCCCCAGTGATCGGAACATCACCATGAAGACAAAGAGATTGTCGACACTCAACGAACCTTCGATCAGGTATCCGGAGAGAAATTCCAACGCGGGCTGCTTGCCTTGTGTCTGTGAGAGCAGCAGGGCGAAGCAGAAGGCGAGCGCCGCAACAACCGCCGTCCAGCCCCACGCAGCGCGGATGGAGACCGTCCTGCCCCTGTGCAAAAGCCCAAGGTCGACAACCAGCAACACCGCCACAATGACATGGAAGGCAATCCAGAACCCGATCGATGCGCCCGCGAAGCTTCGCTCGAACATTGGCTAATGTTGGTTCAACAGCCGGATCGTTTCAAGGAAAACATTGCCGGCGATGGTCAGGCTCTTCGCGCTCAGCTTATCCATCGTGTCCTGGGCGGTGTGGTGGTAGGAGTTTTGCGGCCCGTAATCCAGATCGATTACATCCGCTGAAGGTACGCCGCGCTGCACAAATGGCAGATGGTCGTCTTCCACCGCTTCGGTCTGCGCAAAGAAATAAGATTGATAACCCAGCCGCGCAGCAGCTTTCTTCACAACGTCCAGCACCCACGGCGTCGAGTTCAAATCACGTTCGATATCGAGGTCCTTGTCCCCGATCATATCCGCCAGCAGAAACGCCTTAATGCGCTTGAGCGTGCCGTCATTCTGCCACTTCGCCGCCAGGTGTCGACTGCCGTAGAGTGAATCGGAGTGCGACCATTCGTGAACGGCCTCCTCGCCGTCGAAGAAGACCAGCCACACGCTATAACCGTCAAGCGTCCGCCCGCGCAGATGATTCGCCAGCTCGATCAGCAAACCCGTAGTAGACCCGCCGTCGTTCGCACCCACGAAATTGATATTGCGCAGCGGATAATTCGTCTCGTAGTGCGTGCCGATAACGATCACGCCGTCTTTCTTACCGGGAAAACGCACGATGAAGTTGTGCATCTCCATCGGCCCTTCGGGAGTGTTCGCAGTGAACGTATCCTCCTCAAGCTTGTCGTGCTCAAACTGCTTCTTGATGAAGGCCTCCGCCTTTGCATGGCCGGGGCTGCCGATCCATCGCGGGCCGATCGAAACAAATTCGCGCGTGTATGCCAGAGCCCGTGCGCCGTTGAAGTCCGCCTGGGCTGGCGCAACTCCCGCCAGAAGAAAAACGGTAACGACAGAGAGAATTAGATGCCGAAAGGGCCGCAATCAGCTCTCCCGCCGCTTCTTGCGCGTCGCCGGATGCACCATGTAAGAGACGCCGATGCTGATCAGATAGAGGACAAGCATCGGTGTCGCAAAGACGCACATGGTCAGCACGTCGGGCGTCGGCGTAATAATCGCCGCGATGATGAAAATGATCAGAATCGCGTACCGGATATTCTTCCACAGGAACCGCGGGCTCACGATGCCGAAGAGCGACAGAAACAGAACCAGAATTGGGAGCTCAAACGTTATGCCCAGGCCAAGAATCACCGTGAGAAAGAGATCCGTATATTCGTTAACCTCGATCAGCGGCCGAAACTCGTGGCTGAAAGTGAACAGAAAATCCAGCGACCCCGGAAAGACCCAACGATAACCAAAGTATGCGCCCGCCAGAAACAGGCCGATCGTCGCCGACATGAACGGCACAACATAGCGTTTCTCGTTCTGGTAGAGCCCTGGTGAGATGAACAACCATACCTGATACAGCACGAAAGGAGCGGCAATGATGCACCCTCCCATGAAACTGATCTTCAGGTACATGTTGAAGCCGTCGATCGGATTGTGAATGATCAGCTGCGGCGGCAACCCATGTTTCACCAGCGCGAAGGAGATCGGCGCCTGCATCAGGGCGTAGATCTTCTCGTGGAAGCCCCACGCCACGCCGAACCCGACCACCAGATAAACGACCGCGTGGATGATGCGGCGGCGCAGCTCCTCGAGGTGCTCGAGAAGGCTCATGCCGGGCAGTTCTGCGCGTTGCGTCACCGACGATCGGGCGCGGTCGAGAATGTCATCCATGATGTACAGGGGTATCTTCGTTCCTGGTCTCCACGCCGTTCAGCGGGACGGCATCGGATACGCCTCCGTGGCCGTTGGAGTGAACTTCCAGGGTCGATGTTGCAGTTGCAGAGGTCGATTCCACTCGTTCGTGATCCGGTAGTTCCGGCGGTGTCACGGGCGCGTAAGGAGAACTCGCGCTCACCGTCTCGCCGGTCGAGGGAGGAGAGACCGTTAGCGGAGCCGTCTCCGGCGGCAAAATCGTCGGCTCGGTCGGGCTCTCCGGCGCTGGCAGCGCGGGCTTTTCAGCCTCCGCGGCCGCAGCTTCGAGCTTCTTCTGCCGCTCCTGCTGCTCCATGGCACGTAACTCTTCATCAATCTGCATTTTGAAGTCGTTGGACGCGCGGCGGAACTCAGCCAGCAGCTTGCCGATCTGCCGCCCGATCTCCGGCAGCTTCTTTGGCCCGAAGAGAACCAGGGCCAGCAGGAAGATCACGATGGAATCGGCGAAATGCATCCTCTTGTCATGATACCCGCGCGCTACGTGCCTCACAAATTGGCAGCGCGGCGTAAACGTGTCTCCGGTTTCATTCAGTAAAACGTGTCGACACCCTGAAAACGGATGTCTGCCGAGCCGGTTACAGCTGTATTAAACTAATTGCATGGACACGTCCTTACGGCTCTTCATTTTTGCGACGAAGAGTCCGCCGGGTGCGTCAAATTACTGGGTTGCAACATCCCCGTCGGTTGGGCGGCGCGTAAGCCGCAGCGAATCGACTGCAGCCGGGAATTGCTTTCAACATCCCCGTCCATCAATGCTCCCAAGTTGAGATTGGACTGAAGGCGGAATTGTCATGAGTGTGCTTGAAGAAGAAGTCGTTGCTGAATCCTCTGTCCTTGAATCTCCGGTCACGGAACAGGAAAGTTGCTCGCTGGATAACTACCTCGTCCTGCCCGATCACAGCATGGATGAGCGCATTACCGAGGCCCGGCGCAAGCTCGGCAAGAGCACCATTTTGCTCGGACACCACTATCAGCGCGATGAGGTGATCCGTTTCGCCGATTACACCGGCGACTCGTACAAGCTTTCGAAAGTCGCAGCTGAGACCGAAGCGAAATATCTCATCTTCTGTGGCGTCCATTTCATGGCCGAGAGCGCCGACATCCTCGGTCGCCCCGACGATCCGCCTGGAACCGGCCAGCAGGTGATCCTTCCCGATCTGAATGCCGGCTGCTCGATGGCAGATATGGCGGAGATTGGCCAGGTCGAAGCCTGCTGGGACACGCTTCTTGTGGCCGGAATCGATCCGAGCGAAATTCTACCCCTCACCTATATGAACTCAACAGCCGCCATTAAGGCTTTCTGCGGAGAGCGCGGCGGTCTGGTCTGCACGTCATCCAATGCCCGGAAGGCCTTCGAGTGGGCCTTCGCGCGCGCGGAAAAAATCCTCTTCCTGCCCGATCAGCATCTCGGCCGTAACACCGCTTTCGCCATGGATATTCCGCTGAATGAGATGGTCGTCTTCGACCCGTATCAAATTAACGGTGGCATCACACCTGACCGGCTGCGGGCTGCGAAAATCATCCTGTGGAAGGGCCATTGCTCGGTCCATCAGCGTTTTCTGCCCCAGCACGTCGATGCGGTGCGCGCGAAATACCCCGGCATCCAGGTCATCGTGCACCCCGAATGCCGTTGGGAGGTCTGCCAGAAAGCCGACGCCATGGGCTCGACCGAGCGCCTCATCAAGCTTGTCTCCGACGCGCCGGAGGGATCAATGTTTGCCATTGGAACGGAGATCCACCTGGTCAATCGCCTGGCGAAGGAATTTGCTCCCAGGGGCAAGAAAATCATTACCCTCGACGATACCGGCTGCCTATGCACTACCATGTATCGCATCAGCCCGCAGCACCTCGCCTGGGCGCTCGAGAACCTGCTCGAGGGGCGGGTTGTCAACCGCATCCAGGTACGCGAAGAAGTGAAGCACTGGGCACGCGTTGCGCTGGATAGGATGCTCGAGATAAGAGCCTGAGAGATAGAGTCAGCCATGGACGAATTTGAAATGAAGACCTTCACACTGGACGAGGCGCAGGCCTTGCTCCCAGTGCTCGAAGCCCTCTTGAAGCGTGCAATCGATGGTAAGAAGGCGGCCGAGTCGATCGAGGGCCGTCTCCAGGAGCTGACCCGTAAGATCTTTCTCTCCGGTGGACTCTTCGTCGATGTCGCCAGCGTTCGTCGCCAGCGAGCTGCTCTCGAATCGCACGTGCAGGCAGCCAAGGATTCGGTCGCGGAAATCGATGCCATCGGTGTCCAGGTCAAAGACCTCGACACCGGACTTCTCGACTTCCCCTGCCAGCTCGACGGCAACATCGTTCTGCTCTGCTGGAGGCTCGGGGAAGGCCGCATCGATTTCTGGCACAGCGTCGAAGACGGCTTTCGCGGACGCCAGCCAATCGACGACCGCTTCAAGAACCCGAAGGCAAAGAAACCCAAGCCTGACCAGCCGAACTAGTGAGTTGCAGGCATGAACCGCCGCTCAATCCTCCAATCCATTCCTGCATTGGCTCTCCTCGGTACAGGGCCACTTTCACAACCCGTGCTCTCACAGCCGGTAGGAGACGTCGTGTATGAACTCCGGATGTATACCGTCTACGCGGGCAAGCTGGACGCCGTTCTGGCCCGCTTCCGCTTTCACACCTTGGATCTCTTCGCGAGGCACGGCATGCGAGGAATTGCCTATTGGACAGTCATCGATCCGATCGGCAATCAGCCCAGCTTTATCTACATCCTGGCCCACGCGAGCCGTGCTGCGGCCGCGCTCAGTTGGAAAGCTTTCGAGGCTGATCCCGAGTGGCAGAAGGTGCGCGACGAGTCCGAAGACAAGGGGCAACTGGTGAGCAACATACAGTCGCTTTTCCTGAAGCCCACGGATTTTTCTCCGCAAATGCCTTGAAGGCCCCCGCCTTCCGGCCTGCGGCTCCGCGGGCCGTATCTTTCCTTCGAACAAAATCGGGGTCTCTTGCGTCTCTATATCGCCCCATAGCAAGGCGACAAACCCCTGTCTATGGTGATATCAAGAAGCTTGACCTGAACCAGGAATGAAGCAGAAAGAGCAGGCCAGCCAGCGAGCGCCGATGCAGACCCTCACGAATCCCCTAGTCCTTCCGTTGGTTTTCCTCTTCGCGTTGTCCGGCTGCGGCCAGTTCTTTCCCAAGGAAACCGGCGGAGGGGGAACCACCACCGGCGCGAATGTTTATGTCGGAAATAACAATACCGCGACGATTTCCGGCTTTTCCATCTCGAGCAGCGGGATCACTGGACTTTCCGATTCGCCTTACAAGCTGGGAGTATCTCCCAGTGCACTGACTATCACGCCTACCAACAGCTTTGTCTACGTTGCCAGCCTGGCCGGAGGCATCTATGCCTACTCTGTCGGCTCCAACGGAGCACTCACCGTTGCCAACAATGGCAGTGCCGTCGTCTCCGGCGTCAGTCCCAATGCGATAAAAGTGGACCCGAGCGGCAAATGGCTCCTCGCCGTCGATTCGACTCCTACGGCCTACGTTTTCGCCATCAACAGCGACGGTACAGTGACCTCTCAGGGAAGTGTGCCTCTCCTTGCCGGCAGCAGCCCCAATCACCTCGTGTTCACTTCGGATAACAATTTCGTATACGTCTCACTGGGCACTGGCGGAATCGCGATTCTCAGCTTTAACGCGACAAGCGGCGTGCTGACGAACAACAACCAGGTCCTGCCGCCCAAGCAATCGGTGGACGCAATTCAGGGACTCGCTGTCAATTCCGCGGGCACCTACCTCTACGCCGCCGAGACCGGAATCAACGGCTTGCGGGTACTGGCGATCACCACGACCACCGGAGCCCTGAAGGAGATCACCGGCTCTCCGTACACCACCGGAACCGGTCCAGCGGGCGTCATTCTCGACTCGACCGGCAGCTATCTCTATGTGACCAACCGCGCTTCCAACACCGTGAGTGCCTTTCTCGCGTCCTCTTCGGGAGCACTTACACCGATCACCGGGTCACCTTTCGCCACCGGCACCAATCCCATCGACCTCGCCGAAGACAACACCCATACCTACGTCGCTGTCGTCTGCGCGGGAGGCACCCCCGATATGCAGGTCTTCAAAATCGACACCACGACGCCCGGTGCGCTCGACACATTCAAGTCCACCGCAACAGACACTGACCCCGCCAATGCCCTGGCGATCGTTGCCGCCAACTAGGGCCTAGTGGTAACAGCCCCTAGATCGTGGCCGAGGCCGCCCGCCTGTGAGCCAGCAGGTACATGAAGCGCGTCGTTCCGCTGATCAGCAGATTGATCCCTACAATCGTCGCCAGCGCCCAGTTCGAGCTCGAAGGCCAGTGTGCCAGGATCAGGATGGCCAGCAGCACCGTAACGATACCGTCGAAGAGCATCCAGCCCGCGCCGGGCAGCGCACGTATGCCGAAGAACGCGATGATCTGCAGTACGCCTTCAACCATGAAAATGGCGCCCAGCACGATCGTGAAAGCTGCCAGCGCTCGTACTGGATGCATCAGGAAATATATGCCGCCGATTATGTACAGGATGCCGATCAGGGTTCGCCATAGATAGCCGCCAAAGCTCCCCGCCACCACGGCGAAGACCAGATGGAGGACTCCGGCAGCGATAATCAGCGAGGAAAATACTATCGCCAGGCCGAGTCCCGTCTCAAAGGGCAGGACAATCATCACCAGTCCTGCCAGCACCAGCAGAACAGCCCACACCATCGCGAATCCTGTTCCACGTCGACGGCCAACAATGTCGGTTGCCATGAAATCTCCTTACAATTCAAGATCGCCGAATCGAAGATGGTCCTGCGCAGATCAGCAGAGACCACGGGCCGAACGGCACGGTCCAAGCGTCACCATCTTAGCCCAGGCTCGCCGTCCTGCAACTCAAATTAGAAGAGAGGAAGCAGTTGCGACTCGAATTCCTCCCGCGATCTGAGCGGCGTGAGTTGAGTCTCGCGATGCTATTCTCTAACTGGCTAAAGTGAATATCGAGTCGCCCTCAGACTGTTTTCAACGCGATGCCCGCGCGCGTGTCATGTCTTCATCTTCCCGGCACATTTGTTCCTGTTTTTCATGGTTCCTGCTGCTCGTGGCCCCGGCCGGCTGCAGTCATTTCGTTCACAAGCCGCCGCCTGAATATGTGTACGTCTCCGCCAAGGCTACGTATATGCGCGACCGGCTGGCGGCCGTCTCCAACCGGGTCGCCGAGGTTTCGAACGGCCAGCGGCTGGTGGTGCTCGAACATGCGCGGCGCTTCTACAAGGTCAGAACCGAAAAAGGCGAAATCGGCTGGCTCGACGAACGCGCGGTGATCGACCAGCAGGCTTACGACAAGTTCACCTCGCTGGCGACTGCGCACGCCCACGACCCGGTGATCGTACCCGGCGTCCTGCGTGACGACTCCTACGTGCATGACGCTCCCGGGCGCCAGACCGAGCACTACTACCTGTTCCCGGAAAACACCAAGCTCCAGCTGCTCACCAGGGCTTCTGTGCCCAAGCCGGGACCGCCGCAGGCCCTGCCGGCTCCGCGGCCTGCGAAGAAATCTGCCACCGGGACAGCAGCGAAAACAGCGGCAAGTGCAAAGGAGCCGCCTGCCCCCCCTGCACCTCCACCTCCGGTTCTGCAGGATTGGTGGCTGGTTCGCGACCCCCAGGGCCGCGCCGGGTGGGTCTGGTCGCGGATGATCGACTTCGACATCCCCAATGAGATCTCCGGGCTCGCCGAGGGCCAGCGGTATGTCGGCGCCTATGTTCTGCGGACTGTCGACGATCCTGAATCCAGTTTTCCCAACGGCAAGGCCCCTGAGTACCTGGCCCTGATGAACTCCTGGAAGGAAGGCCAGCCGTACGACTTTGACCAGGTGCGCGTCTTCACCTGGAACACGCGCCGGCATCGCTACGAGACCGCCTTCCGCCAGAAGAATCTGCAGGGCTACCTTCCGGTCACCGTTGGCAGCCAGGTCTTTGATAAGCAGACCGAGCCGGTCTTCTCCTACAAGGTAGCCACCGGCGACGATGTAGCCATCGACCCCCAGACGGGCACGGCCCACCCGGCCCAGCTCGAGGTCCAGACCTACCGGATGGAAGGGGTGATCGTGAAGAAGGTTGAGCCGCCTTCGGCTGCGCCGCCGCCGAAAGCCGTGGCGGCCGCGCCTCCTTCCACCAAGGAGACGGCGAAGGGGAAGCATCACAAGGCGAAGCACAAGAAGAAACGGTAGGTGGGCACCCCCTCCCCCCATTATCTCGAAACCGTTTGATTCTAAAGAAGAAAACTGTAAAGATTTGATTCCAGGATCTTTACTTGTTACCGTCTCATTCTAAAGCGTTTATCGCAGACATCGCGCGGCGGTTAAGTGTCTGAGCATATCCTTGATTCCATTTAGTTTGCCTGTAACTGATTCTTTCCAAAGAGCTCCTAAAATAGAAATGCCCATCGCGCAATGATGGGCATTCACGTTTGGTCCCAATTTCCATTATAAGCGGTCGAATGTAAATTCCCGGCCAGCTGTTTTCGGCGAATGTCCCTTGGAATGAATCGGTTACGGGAAAGATAGCGACCAGACAGTTGACACACCTGAACCAGCTACTTCACCTGACCAGCTACTTCACCTGACCAGCTATTTCAGAGGATACAGCTTGATGTCGCGGAAGAAGACTTCTGCGCCTTCCGATTGAAAGAGAATTTTGCCGCTGGAAGGGAATGCGTCGGTGCCTTCATTCGCCAGCTTGCCGTTGACGTATTGCTTTACGTGTCCATTCTGGTTCACCAGCTCGACGACATTCCACTCGCCGTGCGGCTTTTCGAGCTCGTTTACCGGATCGCGATAGCCCACGACATTCTTCCACGGGCCCTTGTTGAAGCGATCGATCTTGAGTGCACCACCCGGAGGTCCGGTTACGCGCTTGCCGTCTTTTCCGGTCAGGGCGGCGCCATCGGTCATCCAGAAGTCGCCGGTGCAGCCTTCATTGATCTGGAATTCGATTGAGCGGGGCCACACTTTCTGGTCGCCCTGTATGTTGTAGAGAATGCCGCTGTCGCGGGCCTGCCCTGCGCGCGGCGCAAAGGTTCCCTCGCCCCACTTGAATTCAGCTTTCAGATAGTAGTTCTGGAATTCCTGCCTGGTGATGATGTAGCCGAATTCGGTGCCGGAGACGTGAATGACTCCGTGCTCCACCTGAAAAACGTGATCGGGGTCGTTGTTCAACCCTTTGCTCTTGATAAAGGTGTCGAAGCCGTTGAGGTCGTGGCCATCGAAGAGGACCACGGCCGGGCCATGCGCGGGAATATCCTTCGTTGCCGGCCACGCGACCGCTGAAGAAAGCAGGCACGCGAGCGTCACCAACAACTTGAGCTTTCCGTTGTGATTTTTGCGGATCAAATGCTTCCTCTCGTAACGCATGCAAGCAGGAAAAGGTTATCAGCAGAATCGGTTGGCCAGTGGTCTTCTATACCCGGCGCTCTCCTGTGCTCAAAATGGCCGGAGCAACCGGCCGCTCAGGCTTGTTTGGAAGACTCCTCCGGCTTTTTCGGGAGAGGAGAGGGGCTCGATTTTCTGGTTGG
>CAVRNK010000093.1:0-31739 GCA_963721995.1 uncultured Acidobacteriaceae bacterium
GGTGCAGGTGTCGGTGCTGGCGTTGGAGTCGGTGCTGGCGTTGGAGTCGGTGTTGGCGCGGGCGTAGGCGGTGGTGTAGGAGCAGGCGTTGGAAGAGGTGTAGGCGTCGGCGCAGGTGTGGGCGGTGGCGTAGGTGCTGGTGTGGGCACTGGCGTCGGAGCAGGCGTCGGAACAGGAGTGGGTGTTGGTGTTGGCGTTGGGGTAGGTGGTGGAGTCGGCGTTGGGCTGACCGTGGCTGCCGCCTTCAGGCTGGGAATCGCGCTGAAAGTGAGCGATAGTGTGGAGAGGTGCTGCGGATCGGGTAGAGCAGTCGGAGACGGAAACACCAGGCTTGCCATCGGCGCGCCTCCGGCAGCAGGCGTCTGAACACTGACCAGGGACTTCAGCTGAACATTCATATTCGTCACGGTGGTCTGTATTCCACCTGCACTCTGCGCGCTCTGCTGAATCTGGTCCACTACGCCCTTGAACGAATTCGCCACGTCGTATGGCGAAGCCGTCTGGTATGTAGCCGCTGCAACCTGACCCTCGAGACTCGTGATCTGAGCCGCCTGCTGGGCGATGGTCGTATTGGCATTGTTCAGCTGCGTCTGCAAATTGGCCTGAGTCGTCTGGTCTGTTTGCACCTGCGTGTTGAGCGCGTTGACCTGCGAGGTCTGAAGCGTCACGAATGTATTGATTTGCGTCAGCAGATCAGCTGGAAAATTGGTGATCGCGCTCAGTTGGTTTTGAATAGCCGGCCAGCTTGGAATGATGTTGAAAGTAACTGCTGTTGACGTCACCGGTGCGGTGCCGGCCGCGCCCTGGTTCTGCACTGTCACATTTACCGTTGCCACTGCTGCCAGGTCTGCGGCGCCGATTGCTGCAGTCAGTTGAGTCGAGCTCACAGCCGTTGTCGTTCGCGCGGACCCGTTCCACAAAACGGTTGAGCCGCTACCGAAATTGCTTCCGAGAACCGTCAGCGTAAAATCGCCGCCGCCCACCACCGCACCCGCAGGCGACAGGGAACTGATCGCCGGATTCGTATTGAAAAAGATAGGAAGCCTTATTGGTTGGTCGATGATCCCAATTGGACCGCCCGCGATCGTCAAATCTGGCGCCTCAGCGGGTGATTTCGACGTCGCGGCTGAGGCGGCCGCCTCAGGCTCAGCCGTCTGGCGCGTTACATCCGGCGCGGCCTGCTCTTTGGCCGCGCTCTTTTTCTCCTTGGACGGATTCTTCCTTTTGGGCACGTGGGTCCTCACTACTTAGGTGCTCAACATGGGTTAAGTGCTCAGGATGCGCGCAGTCTGCGTCGCATCGTCTACTGCCACAACCACGGTGGGGATCGCCGCGTTCGAAGGCGCGTACTGGATGACGTACCACACGCGTGCCGTGGCGTTGAAGTTGGTGATGATCACATAGACGTTGCCTTGTGCGTCGACCGTCGCCCCTTGCGCGTTCTTCGTTGTGACGAAGGGCGCGCCGCTGGCGAGAGCCGCCGCCTGCGCTGCCGCTGGGGTCATCTGTGGCGGAGTCGTCACCTGGTCGCCGCTCTTGGGCGGAGGAACCGGGACGAGCGTCAGGTTGATTTGCGTGGCCGCATTTGCGTCGTAGTTGAACTGATTCTGGAATGACGCACTGAGCGGCTGGGCGATAATGCGAAATCTGGCCGGGCTCAGCAGTAAAGGCGAGCCTCCCACGTTGGGTGAGCTCTGCGTCTGGTTGTCCTGTGTAATGCTCATCGACATCTTGATCTGCATGTTGACGGTAGGGAACTGGTACCAGGTCGCCTGCAGTCCGTACTGCGAAAGCACGGGATCAGTATCGATCGATTGCTGCACCGCAATCGAGTTGTTATCCAGCGCCTTCTGCGCATCGGCGATACCCTGACCCAGAGCGATAATTACGCTCTCGATTGGTGCGGAGAAAGTTTCGACTGCATTCGCCAGCGGATCTGTCGTCATCGGAACGCCTCAGGAAAATTGGTTATGCTTCACTCGTGTCCGCCCTTACGAAGTCGTATTCACAATCGGAGTCTTCCCCAGGGCATTGACAGTAATCGTCTGCGGCGTTAACCGCACATTTGCAGGAACCGGCTTGAGAGTCGCGGTCACGCTCGATGAGGCATCAACCGAATAAGAATAGGTATTCTGGGTCCGGAAATTCACGTGCGATCCAAACGCAAAGATCCCTGTCGTCTGCGTTCCATCCGTTTCCGTCTGCGTGACCTGACGGAGGGCAATCGAAACCTTCAGCGCGATATCAACTTCCGTGAACTGGTAAAACGTCGGCAGCAGTCCGGCTTGAAGAGCACTAATCTGAACCGGGTCGGAAGCGACAGTGGTAACGCGCGCTCCAGTCACCTCAATCGATGGCTGACCTGAAATCGGCACGGTCAGCGGCTGTGGCGTAATCACCTCTGACACTTCCGGGATGATGTCGACGTAGGTATTCGACAAGGCAATTAGCGTTTGCACCGCCGCCATATCGAGTGCATGCTGGCCGTCGGCGATGCCCTGCGCGATGCTCCGAATCATCTCCCCGAATTGCACTTCCTGCAATTCGTTTCCAACATCCGTGATCGTGGGTGTGGTTGCCATTGCTCCTCCGTGCGGAACTCGTATCGACTCAGCCGCCGTCCTAAAGGAAAAAGTCTGCAGTGTTCAGCGCGGAACGATAACCGTGGTTCCGGGCCCGCGCCACGCTCTTTCGTCCGATAACAGCTAGCTCTGGTTGACCTGTACGTTCGCGGGATTCATGGCATTGACCAGAATGAATCTCGGCATGATGGCTTTTGGTGGCGGCACACAGGCCAGTGTCGTTTGTAGCGAACTCGAGCCTTCGACTGAGTATGAATACTTGTTTGAAAACGATGCGTTCACGTGCGAGGTCACGCTGCCTGAGCTAAAAAAGAATCCGCGATTATTACTCTGCGAATCGATCGTTACCGAAAGGCTGTCGTCAGTCTCGGTCGTACTGGTCACCGACATCTTGATCAGGATCGTTGAATTCGTAAATTGGTAAAAGGTCGGGTTTACCCCGGCCTGCAGCAGCGTCATCGGAAAGCTGGGTGCAACATCGGCATCCACATGAACGCCGGTCACGATCACAGGATTGTTATCCGCATCCGTAAGGCCGACTTCGACACCGGACGATAATACCTGAACCTGGCGGGGCTGGGGTGTCAGCGTCTCCACCACATCCGGCACGTAGTCGAAATAGGTGTTTGCCAGCACCTTTACTAACTGGATCGATGACATGTCCAGTGCTGCCTGGCTCCGCGCAATCGCCGAAGCCATGTCGTAGATCATCTTTCCAAACGGGACACTCGCCAGTTCTGCTCCGACGTTGGTTGCCACGGAAACCCCCAGTTCAACGACTGTTCAGCTTCACATCATGCATCGGTCGCCTTGCGCTTGTTAGGTAAGCAGGCAACTCGCCGAGCCGGCCGGATCTCATCGCATCCAGCCGGCTCAAGGCCGCTTCTCCAGATACTAACTCTGGCTGATCGTGACCTTTGCTGGATCGATAGCATTCACCAGGAAGAATCTTGGCATCATGTTCTTCGGCGGCGGGACCGGATTCAGCACCGTCGACATTGAGCTCGATCCAGTCACAGAGTACGAATACTTGTTTGCGCTCGTGAAATTCACGTGGCTGGAAACGGACCCCGACGCGAACAGAAAATCGGCAGACGCTGTTACCGACACCCCAACGCTGAAAGTATTTGAAGATTCCTGCGTGCTCGTAATCGACATCTTCACTTCAATCTGCGAGTTCGTGAACGCATAGAAAGTCGGGTTCACACCTGCCTGTAGAAGTGTCAGCGGGAAGGAATCTCCGACATCCGTTTGTACAAGCACGCCAGTAATCATGACCGGATCGCCATTCGAGTCCACGAGCGGGGCGCCATTCGCACCCTTCACCTGCCGTGGATTCGGAAGAAGAGTTTCCACCACGTCGGGAACATAGTCGAAAGTTGTCCCGGCAAGAACCTTGACCAGTTCGATCGAAGCCTTATCGAGGGCAATCTGGCTTCTCGCAATGGCCGAGGCCATGTCGTAGATCATTTTGCCGAAGGGTACACTTGCTAGTTCTGCTCCAACATTTGGCACCAGACACCTCCTTGGGTTTTGCTAATGGCCTACTGAGGCTTAACTTGAATCTGTTTCGCCAGGTTCTCCGCAAAAATTCTCTGCAGCCGGTCCGCCGCGTATCCGTTCGGGCTCAGGCTCACGCCTCCCACCAGCTTCACACTCGGATGTGCCTGCACAAACGGCACCATGCTGTCATCGAAGGCCCCGATAATTCCCGTCTTCATTACCATCAACGTCACGCCATTATGTTTACGTATGTGGTGCTGCACATCGCGCGACACGGCATGCGAAAAATCTCCGTTGAAGGCAACCATGTACATCTGGAAAGCCATTGCGGATCACCTCGTACCAGTCATTGCATACGGCGATTTTGCTGAGTGCAGCCGGCGCAGCCATGCAGCGGCGTCTTCCTCACTCGGGGCGTAATGCTTTTGGCAGTTCACGCGCCCGCGGGCAGCCAGGCTACGTAACATAGCAGAATTAGTCAATAGAGAGCGCGCCAACCTCACTGCGTCAGCGTCGTTCTCCGTAGTCAGTTCCGGCCAAAGTATCTGCTGTGCTTCTGATCTCTGCCAGCCGATGCAAGGCACGCCATAGAGAGCGGAATCCAGCAACGTCGCATCGGGAAGTCCGCCGTGAACATTGAGCAGTACAACGGACTGCGCAAGATCATATCTCGCTTCTTCCCAACTGTCCAAGAAAACGTGATTAAGCCCTTCGGGTGCTTCGGCCTCCGCGCCGGTCTGCACCGGAACCCATCCTCCCAGGATGGGGAAAATGCTCTTCAATTCGCTGAAGATACCCTCATCTCCGGGACCAACACCAATGTAGGCGGCGGACCGCACCACGCGAACCCCGCCCACCTCGCACGCCTTCTGGATCGCCGGAATCCGAACATCTGAAAGATGTCCCTTGGTATCCGCTATGATTCCCGCCTCCAGTCGGCCAAACTTGTGCTCTACCACATTCACCTTGACCGACCCCGCTGGCACACCCGGGATGTACTTGTTCACCAGGCTGTCAGGAAGCGTCTGCGTCGCCACCACTCGCGACACTCGCCTGCTGTTATTCGCCACCGATCGAAGTAGCTCATCCCACTGGTCGAGAACCTTGTTCCAGTCATACGCCACTGCAAACTGCGCGGCCTGTTTCGACCGCTCCGCCAGCAGTTCGCGATCGTCATAGAACATCGCCAGCTTCTGCACGGCATCGTCAACATCGATCAGCGCCCGTCGGATGCCAAACTCGTTCTCGCTCCACTCGGCGACAGTGATCGCCTCGCCATGCCCGCGCACAAGTTCACGGCTGGCGCTGTAGTCGCTCGCCATGGGAACTGCGCCCGCAGCCGCGGCCTGCAGCGTCGGTAGACCGAAGCCCTCACCGCTCGACGCCAGCAGGTGAATGTCCGCAGCCCGGTAATACATCGCGAGCTGGCTCAACGGAACCCCGCCGCCTTTCTGCAGCTTCATCCCTGGAGTAAACCGCACCTGTGATTCAATTCCGAGGTGCTGCAAATCAGCGCGAACGTCATAGGAGTAAATGCCCGACTTGGTGAACTCGTCCTCCGGATCGGTATGCAAGTGCAGCAGCGCATCCGGACGGCCCACCGCAAACTTCGCGAAAACATCCAGCAGCCGCGGAAGCATCTTGCGCGGCTGGTTGCGGCTGTCGGAAAGAATCAAAAATTTCCCCTGAGCATCAACTTCCGCCTTCGCCTGCTCGCGATCCGCTGGTGGATAAAAGAAGGTGCGGTCCACGCCATGAGGAATGTATCTGCAGTTAATCGCCGACTTACTCGCCGCGGCCCGTCCGAACTCGCTCATCGCGATCGGGATATCTACCTCCGTGAGCATCTGGATCCAGCTTTGCGGCAGTGCGCCGCCTTCCATGTCGCCATCGATAGGGAAGTAAAGCGCCCAGGGAGTATCCGTCAGCTGCATCTGGCGCCGCACGTGCGGAGCGGAAAAGTACGGCAGCCACCACACATCACCCAGCGCAATCACAATCTCCGGCCGATAGCGCACCAGGAACGGAAATAACGATCGGCTGCCCAGCATGCCCGATGCCGGAAACACCCTGCAGCCGTTCCAGTCCTGCTCCTGCTTGCTCTGCCATCCGATAATGCTCACGCTGCGACCGCGCCTCACCAGGCCTTCGCACACGAAGCGCGTGACGTTACCGAAGCCTGACGGTGTATCGGGACTGTCGGAGATCCACAGGATGCGCATGCCGCGTCACCGTCATAGTGCGTTGAACGAGCGAAGCATATCAGCCGGAGCAAGCAAAGTGTCAACAAATTTGCCAACGCATCGGCTAATCAATACGAGTGATAGACTCCCCTGACATGGATAGCCGCATGGATATCCCGGATCTCGCCAATCCCGATCTGCCGCCCGGCGCAGCCTACACCGGGGTAGCCCTTCTTGGCTGGATAGAGCGAGCCCAGGCAATCCGCTTCCTCACCGAGGACTGCGTCTTTGAGCAGCCAATGACTCCCACAGCCGCTGAATCGCTTTGGCACGAATGGCGCGAGCGAGCCGCCGCGCTGCCCCAGCGGAAAGCCCCGGCGCCCGAGCCAATCCCGCTCACTGCGGAAGAAAATACTCACGCCGCACGCTTTCTTCAATTCCTATCGGGCATCGGAGTCTCCGGCGCGCAGGTCCTCAAGCTGGACCCGATGCAGCTGGTCGTCGCCCAGCATCACATCGTCATCGATGTGGCGGCCCGCCACTCCGGAAGCTGTGGCAGCGACTCTGACTGGATGGAGCGAACCCTGCCCACATCCGCCAGTAATCCCCAGTTGAATATGAACTTCGTGCGCAGGAACATGGACACAGAAGTCACCATCGACCTCCCACACGCGGAGTTCATCTTTGGAGTCCATCCCCACGGCGGTTTCGGCCCAAAGGAACTCCTCAGTTACGGGATGGTCTTGAGGGCAGGGAACAGAATGCTCCTCGGCAAGGGCTATCACCGCCTCTACGCCCGCGTCTCGAGCACCGGTGCAAGCCTGCCCGAGCGCCTTTCCCTCGTTGCACTTGATCCCGGCGTACTGACGCCGCCGGCACGCGAAATAGCGTCTGACGATCCCGGTCTCGACATCTTCGGAGCGCGGCCGGCCGTATTCGCTGACTTCTTCACCGAGGGTCTAGCCATGCCCGTTTATCTCCGCAAAAAGCGCTACCAGCTCCAGGTTCAGGCCCGCTGGGTGGCTGTGAACGAGTCGTAACTCTCGCCTCATCAGCTGTACCTACTTCCGGCTAGCCGCGACCTGATCTCGAGTTTTTAACCTGAGAAAAATTTCGCCGCGAAATCCGAACTTTCCTTTTGACTCATGGTGATCCTTGGTGTACCGTCGCTACTCGTCGTCAAAAGCATCTTCGGAATTGGTACGTCCGGGAAGCATAACTCTTAAGTCGACTCGACCCCCAGATGTAAGCGAGCGACCATCCGGCTCGATTTCTACGGTGCACGGTAATTCCGAAAAAGCAGTAAAGACGCCTATTCGTGCAGCCTAGCACCCCGTTCGTGCGGCTCCCTTGTTATTCCCCGCAACGCACAGTCAGGAAGGAAAACCCACATGTCAGAGACTCGTGTAGTCCTGCCGGGCAGTCACCGTCAAGCCGCTCCCGGAGCGGAAAAAATTGGACCTGCCCCGCAGTCAGCTCAGGCCCACGTCACAGTTTATGTCCGCGGAAAGAACAAGCCGCTGCCCATTACGCGGCCCGGACATTACATAACCCAGGAGGAATACACCGCTGCCTACGGAGCAAGCCCCAGCGACTTCCTGGCCGTGCGCGACTTCGCAAGGAATTACAATCTCACCCCCAAAGACGAAAATGCCTCGACGCGATCCATCAAGCTTTACGGCACGCTCGGCGATCTCAGCCGCGCCTTCGGCGTCACCCTCGATCAGGTGACGATTCGCGGCAAGACCTACCGGCATCGCACCGGCGACATCACCATTCCCGACAATCTTCTGCCCATCATCACCGCCGTCGTCGGGCTCGACAACAGGCCGAACGCGGACCCTCATGTACGCAAGACCCATCCGAAGACCGTGGCTGAGGCTGTTGCAGCTCAGTCCTTTTCCCCCGTCGCCGTCGGGCAGCTCTACAGCTTCCCAACTGGCCTGGATGGCACAGGGCAGACCATCGCCATCATCGAGCTTGATGGCGGATTTCTGCAAACCGATATGGACGCCTACTTCCAGGGCCTCGGCCTTCAAACCCCCACCATCACCGTCGTCAGCGTTGATGGCGGATCGAACAAAGTATCTACAGGCGCAGCCACCAACGCGGAACTTGAGGTTGCGCTGGACATTCAGGTCGCCGGCGCGCTAGCACCCAAGGCAAAGCAGGTCGTCTATTTCTCCAACACGAGTGACCAGGGTTTCCTCGATGCCATCAACGCTGCCATCGTTGCGACTCCGCAACCCACGGTGATCTCCATTAGCTGGGGCAAAGCTGAAGCCGGATTCACCGCCCAGATGCGCCAGCAGTTCGAGACCGCTTTGCAGCACGCCGCCCAGCTTGGAATCCCCGTTACGGTCGCCTCCGGAGACAATGGCTCGTTCGACAGTACGAGCGCACTGGCGGTCGATTTCCCCGCTGCCGCTCCGCACGCCCTCGGGTGCGGCGGCACCAACCTGCTCGTTTCTGGCAGCACCATCTCCAGTGAGACCGTCTGGAACGCGGTCGTAACCGACTCCACGGGTAAGCAGACTCGCGGAGCCACAGGAGGCGGCGTCAGCCAGTTCTTTCCAACGCCCGACTACCAGTCTTCCGTCACCGTGCCAACCCAGCCTACCGGCACGGGAGGCGGACGCGGCGTACCTGACGTCTCAGGCGACGCCGATCCTGCCACCGGCTATCAGGTACGTTGCAAGGGGAACAACATCGTCCTCGGTGGCACGAGCGCTGTCGCGCCTCTCTGGGCCGCCCTCATTGCGCGCTTCGGCCAGAAGCTCGGGAAACCCGTCGGGTTCCTCAATACCTTCCTCTACGGGGCTGGCGTCTCACCCGCCGGCTTCCGCGACATCGTCCACGGCAACAACGACAGCACAGGCAAGAACGGACTCTATCAGGCCGCGACTGGCTGGGATCCCTGCACCGGCCTGGGAAGCCCTCACGGCAGCACCCTCCTGACAAAACTGACTGCCACGCTGCCTCCCACACCTACGCCAACCCCAACTCCGACGCCGACACCAACCCCAACACCCACTCCGACACCAACCCCAACACCCACTCCTACACCAACCCCAACACCCACTCCGACACCAACTCCTACTCCGACACCAACACCCACTCCGACACCAACACCAACACCCACGCCTCATCCAACTCCGACCCCGACACCTACGCCTACTCCAACCCCTCACCCGACGCCCACCCCTACACCGACACCAACGCCTCATCCGACCCCTACACCTACGCCAACTCCGCACCCGACTCCAACGCCGACGCCCACCCCACACCCAACACCAACACCAACTCCTCATCCGACGCCGACGCCCACCCCCCATCCAACCCCGACCCCGACGCCTACTCCGCACCCAACCCCGACTCCGACACCAACACCAACTCCGACACCAACGCCCACTCCGACACCCACGCCCACTCCCACCCCTAGCACGGGTGCGATTGGCCCTCTGGGTGCGCCGTTTGACTATCGTCTGCCGCCGCCAACACCGGCGCCGCTACCCGCCGCGGCACCCGCAGGTGTAGCCCCCGCTTTGGCATCCATCCTCGGCGGAGGCTCTAACGCTGTCGCACTGGTCGGTGTCGTCGGAATTGCCGCAGTCATGGGCATGGTGGCCACAGCCGGCATCGTCGCAACCGTCGCCATCGCCAAGGAGAAAGAATGAACGAGATAAAAGCGCTTGCAGCGCGTCTCCTTCAAAATCCGGACCTGGTGAAATCCATCGTCAAGAACCCGCAGGCTGTCGCCCAGCTTGCGGGTCTGGACGAGGGCAAGATCAAGGCCTTGGCCGGTCTCGGCAAATCCCTGTCCGGCCTCCTCGCTGGTGCCGGAAAGCCCGCAGTCACCCGTGCGTCTCCCCCGCGCGCTCCACGATTACACTCGGCCGCAGCGGGTTCAGTAGGCGTAGGAAATACCGCGATCGTCAGCGCCGTCTCGCTCACAGCCATTACCGGAGCAGTTGTGGCAGTCGGCACGGTTTCGGCGGTTGCATTAAGCAAGGGCCGCAAGGCCCGCGCGACCTGATTCTCTTCCATCGGGGTAGGCAGCGTGAACGCATCCACGAGCGGGTTTCTCTCCCCCAGGCCCGTCATCAGTGTCGTTATTCCCGTTCGCAACGAAGGGCAGCGGCTCCATGCCGCTGTCTCTTCGATCGTCTCCGGACGATCGGATTGCTTCCCCCTGCAAATAGTTCTAGTCGATGATGATTCCACCGACGGCTGCTGCGATGGCCTGTCCGAAGCCTGGTCCTGGCCCGACGATCTCGCCCGCATAGACGTCGTGCGTCTGCCGCGCTGGTCAGGCATTCCCTTTGCCCGCAACGCCGGAGCTGCAGCCGCGCAAGCCCCCATCCTTTTCATCACCGATGCGAATGTGCTTTTCCCCCGGAACTGGGATCGGTCCATTCGCGAGCGCATCGCCGCCAACCGTGTCCTCTGCGCGACCATCGCTGACATCGGCTCGCCCTTCCGCGGCTACGGCTGCACACTGCTCATTCCCTCCATGGGTGTCGACTGGATCCGCGATCCCCGTCAGTACGGTGGCTATGTTCCCATCGCGCCCTGCTCAGGAACTGCAATTACCGCCGACCTCTTTCGTCGTGCCGGCGGCTACGACACCGGGATGCCCGTCTACGGGGCCGCGGAGCCTGAATTCAGTGTCCGCCTCTGGCTCTGTGGCGCGGAAATCGTCTCCACGCCTGATCTCGTGCTCCACCACCACTTCCGTCCCGCGGCGCAGCGCCAGCCGTTTCTCGACACCATTAACAAAGTCCTGCTCCGCAATTACCTCCGCTTCGGACTGCTTTATCTTGATCAGCAACGAATCGCGCAGCTGATGCACTATTACTCGGAACAGTCGCCGTCGCACTTCGCCGAAGCACTGCGTTCGCTCTCCGCAGATGACGTGTGGCAGCGACGCCGGCTGCTCGAAGAACGTTTGCCTTCACGCTTTCCGTCATTTGTCGAGCGCTTTGGGATCCGCGATGCGTTCGGCCAGTTGGCTTACAGCTAGAACCCCGCTCGTCTGGAAACATGCGGGCAGTAACCAGAACTTATCTCGACCTTGGAAGAATTCAATGCCGCGCCCTGAACCCACCGTCACCGCTTGCATTCCCTATTACGCGGGGAAGCGCTATATCCGGCGGGCCGTCGAAGGCCTTCTCGGGCAGACGCATCGCGATCTGCGCATCGTTGTCGTCAACGACGGCGATAAGGATCAGCCCTGGGATCAACTTGCCGATATGCGCGATCCGCGCCTCATCCGCTTCAGCCTCACCCGCAATCACGGCGGCCCGTTCTTCGCCAACGCCGTCGTCATCCGCACCGTCACCTCTCCGTGGTTCCTAGTCCAGGAACAGGACGACTGGAGTGACCCGCATCGTGTCGAATATCTGCTGCATCTGGCCACCACCTGCCACGCCGATGCGGCCGTATCGGCGCACGTCTTTCACCGCGAGAACATCGACGGAAGCTCAACCCCTGTCACCGTTAAATGGACTCATCTCGGCCGCTGCACCTGCCCCATCTGCCCGTCCGGTAGCCGTTGCCAGCAGTGCTTCGTCGATATCGAACTCACCCAGCAATACCGGCATCGCGCTCCGCACACCGGGTTGTTCCGCGCGGAGCTCCTGCGCCGCATCGGAGGTTACTACGCCGGCCTTCATCTGCACTTCGACTCACTGCTGATGAATCTCGTTCTCATGACCGGCAGCATCGTCCACACCACGGCGCCTCTCTATCACCGCTTGCTCCGGCCCGATTCGATCACCCACTGCCCGAGGACCGGCTTCGCCTCCCGCGCTTCCTGGGCGGAGCGCAAAATTATCGAAGGCCTCTACCAAAGCTCGTTCGCCGAATACAAGCAGTATCTGCACGGTGAGATCAGCAGCGATAAGCTTGCCAACTCGATACGCCGCCGCTGCCAAAGCCGGCTGACCTCGCAGGACTGGCAGGAGCTCAACTTCGAAACCGGCCGCCTCTCCGCGCACCTCAGTTCCTGCGGCTGGCAAAACTGAAGGCTGCCGGCGAAAGTGATGGCTTCACCGAATGACACTGCCGTAACCGCATCGGTCCCGTATTTCAATGCGCGGAATTATGTCTGCCGCGCCGTCGAAAGCCTTCTCTCGCAGACTCATCGCAATCTCACCGTTGTCGTCGTGAACGACGGCGATCCGAACCCTCCCTGGGATGAACTCGCTCACATCCACGACCCGCGTCTCATCCGCTTCAGTCTCGACCTGAATTACGGCCCCTACTTCGCCCATCAGGTAGTGTTCGGTGCTTCAACTACGCCTTACTTTCTCGTCCAGGATGCCGACGACTGGAGTACTCCCACGCGAGTAGCCTCATTGCTGCATGCGATCATCAGCGAACGTTCCGACCTGGCCTTTTCCGCATGGCAGCAATACCGTGCCGACGCCAACGGCTACCTCCAGCCCGACTCCGTCCGCTGGCGTCGCCGACTGCCCGGCGATCCGCTCCTTGCGCCGCCCGGACAACGAGAGCTTTTTCTCTTCGATCCGCTCCTGACTGAGCACTTCGTCAATCGCGCCGCTCATCACGGCATCTTCCGCAGGGAAGCACTGGAAAGAATCGGAGGCTACTACGCCGGCTTCAGGATGAACTACGACACGCTGCTGACGAACTTCCTGCTCATGACCGGCCGTATCTCCTTCGTCGAGGAGCCTCATTATCAATACGTCATCCGCCCGGACTCGCTCAGCCACAGTCAGGTCACCGGAGTCCGCTCGCCGATCCGTATCGCCACCAAACAGCGTCTTTCCGGCATGTACCGTGAAGCCTTCGAACAATACCGCGCGTGGACCCGCCGGCAGCTATCCAGCGCGGATTTCACCGGTCGCATCCGCCAGCTCGCGGCGCGCAACGTCACACGCGAACTGCGCGCGGCGCTCAACGCTGAGACTGCGCGTCTGGCCAACGTCATGCGTTGCCAATGCTCCTGACGCGGATTAGTCTCGACTTCCTGAGCCCTGAGCCCTGAGTTCTACGCCCTCTTCACGTTCAGAAGCGCCGCCTCGCTGTAAGGCTCCTTGATGATCTTCGATTGAACCGCGCTGTCGTTGAGAAATCCGCCGAAGTTGATAATCATCCTGCACGCGCACAGGCAGCCGACCTCTTTCACAAAAGTCTTCATCGCATGCTTATCGTCGCGATGAACATAGCGGCCCGTCTCTTCCACCTCGGTGAACTCCTTGGGAAGAAACTTTGCGTCGGGGAAGTGCGCCACAAGCGTCTTGTGAACATATTCCGAATCGGTGGCAATGAACACCGGCACGTACCAGGGAATGCGGTAGAGCGAAATCAGCACTGCATCCATCTCTGACTGGACGCGATGAATCCTGTTCTTCTGGTTGGGTAGCTCCATCGCCCGCACGCGTATGCCCAGCCGGTTCTCCATGCGGTTAGCCCTGATGTATCCTTCCACCTGCGTCTGAAGCGGGCTGCATGGCCTCGCTATGAGCTGCGGAAAAGGGCGTGGAACCGGATTCGCTAACGCGCCCGAGCCTGCCAGATCCCAAGAAAAAAACCGCTCGCCTGGCGTGTCGCCGGCGCGCAGCATCCGAAGTGGCTCACCCTCGTGGGTAAATTCTCCATACTTCTCGCAAAAGTACTTAATCGCCTTAAGTTCTTCCGTTGAGATGTTGTGTATCTCCACGCCGGGTATCGGGGCGAATAGATTTTCATGCCGGTAATTGGAGACGGCGCCCGTCACCGCCCACAGCATCCGCACCGCGTAACCATGACGGTCCGCGAAGGCTTTCACCTGCCTGAGCATGAGATAACGGTGGCGCACGCCGGCATAAGCAGTCGCCGCGCAAACGACCAGCTTTTCCATCAGGAGATACCCCCGGCGGGTGCCCTCGCCTTCCTTCGATTCTTGCCGAACTCCCCGCAAATGAGGGCCCGGTGGCCACTCACTGTCGATGGTAGTGGACTTGGGCAGAAAGACCGCTGGACAGGATCCCCAGCCCTTCATTCCCGCTTGCGCTAGAGTCGCACACACAAATTACAGCAACTTCATCTCATCGCTTACACCCTCTTCACATGCATGAATGCGGCTTCGGTATACGGCTCCTTGATGAGCTTCGACTGCACCAGCCCCTCGTTCAAAAATCCCCCGATGCTGATGACTTTTCGGCACGCGCACAGGCAGCCCACTTCTTTAAGAAAGGTTCTCATCGCAGTTTTGTCGGCGCGATGAACATAGCGCCCGGTCGCCTCCGTGTGATCGAAATGTTTGGGAAGAACCTTCGCATCCGCGAAGTGCGCAAGAAGCGTCTTCTGGACGTACTCCGAGTCGGTCGCGATGAACACCTTCACATACCAGGGAATCCGGTAAAGCGAATAGAGCACCTGGTCGATTTCTGACTTTGTGCGGTGCAGCTTACCTCTTTGAGTAAAGGACTCCGTCACCCGCACCCGAATGCCCAGCCTCTCCCGGATTCCGTTGGCGCGGACATAAGCATCGATCTGCGACTGCAGAGAATGGCACGGTTTAGCATCGAGCGGCGGATGCGGCCCTCTTACCTTTCGCGCAAGCGCCTCGGATCCCGCCAGGTCCCACGAGAAGAATCGCTCGCCCGGTATCCTGCCATCGCGCAGCATCAGGAAGGGCTCACCGTGGTAGGTGAAGCCGCCATCTCTCTGACAAAAATAAGAAAGCGCAGCCAGTTCTCCTGCCGAAATATTTCGCACCTCCACACCCGGAATCGGCGCAAACAGCTCCTCGTGCCTGCAGTCCGATACCCCACGCGTTACGCCCCACAAAAATCGCACTCCATAGCCGTAGCGCTGCGCGAACGCCTTCACTTGTCGCAACATCACATAGCGGTGCTTGACTCCGGCATACGCCTTTGCCGCGCACACCACCAGCCTTGCCATCAGCAGACACCTCCGCAAGATCGTGGATTGAAGTGCCTTGGCGTTACATGATCTTCGGCCCGACGCGAAACCGCATCAGGCCACGGGCAACGGAGTCGACTGCGAAGCGATCAGCTTCCACTTGCCGCGGTTTTTCGAGAACACCCGCAGATAACGGAACGAATGCTTTCTCTTCGGCGAACTGAGCGTAGCCAGGCCCGTGGAAACAGCCACATTGCCCAACACTTCGATCGCCCGCTCGGAATGAACGTACTGCGTAAACGCGCCTGCCGACGACTCCACGGACTGCATGAACTCTTTTTTCGTCTGCGGCAGGCCGTGAGACGTTGCCCCGCGATATCCGTCATCGACAAGCTGCTCGACAATCTTCGATTTGCCCAGAAGACGGGCCGCCATCCAGGCATCCTCCGTCTGCGACAGCAGGGCGATCTCGCTCGTCTTGTCTTCGGGCTTGCTGGACGGTTGTTTCCAGGCGCGTTCTCTCGCCATTTTGTTCTCCTGTTGAGCCGGAAAGTTCGGCTTGCGTATGCTGGGCAATGCCGCCGGGACCGAAGGGCGCAGGTTCTTGAACGCAGTCCCGTGTTCTTGAATCGAGGGAATTATCCAGACCCTTCGGTTAACTGTCAATAAATCTCGCAATACATCTGGTCTTATTGGCTAACCGTCATTAAAATGCCGCTCCATGGCGAGCCCCACGACAAATCTCACTACTATTCCTCAGGTCTGGATCGGTTGGATCGAGGAGAATCGAATCCTCGGCATCGAGGAGCCACTTTTGGTTGACATTCTCGTCAAAAATGGTTTCGACCGCAGCGCCGCCCGTGAACAGGTATCCCGCTCATCCCTCGAAATAAAGGGCGCGGAGAGGGTCGCTCGCAAGCTCCGGAAACTCGAAGCCATCATGGCCGTTTACTCAGACCTTTGGCTTCAGAGCAAGCCGGGCAAATACGTGCAGCGCCGGACTAACCTCGGACCCGATGAATTCTTCCGCTCCTATTACTGCGTCAACCGCCCCGTCATCTTTCAGGACGGCCTCAAGAGCTGTCCTGCTCTCACCCGCTGGAATCCTGACTATCTCAAGGCACGCTGCGGAAACGAAATGGTGGAAGTCATGTCCGGACGCAGCCGCGATCGCGACTACGAAATCAATTCCAACCAGCACAAAACCCGCACCCGACTGCACGAGTTCGTCGACCGCGTGAAGCAAGCCGGCCAGACTAACGATTTCTACATGGTCGCGAACAACCGCTCGCTCGAATCGCCGAACATGCAAAGTTTGCTCAACGAGGTCCATATCCTCGACAACATCCTCGACCCCGCCCGCGCGCCCTCTCGCATGTTTCTCTGGTTCGGTCCCGGAGGGACCGTCACTCCACTGCACCACGACGCTATGAATATCCTGCTGGCGCAGGTTTACGGCCGCAAAACCGTCACCCTCATCCCGTCGTTCCAGACGCCCTGGGTCTACAACCACATCGGCGTCTACAGCGCCGTCGACTGCGAGAAGCCCAACTACAACAAGTTCCCGCTTTTCCGCAAAACCACCCAGCTCAAGGTCATTCTTGAACCCGGACAGGTCTTATTCATTCCCGTGGGGTGGTGGCATCACGTCCGTTCCATGGACGCCAGCATCAGCCTGTCATTTACGAATTTTCGCAGCGCGAACGACTACGTTTGGGAGGATTGAGCAACCACCACGGTGGAGTATCAAGTCCGATCTGAGCCCTGAGCCCTGAGCCCTGAGCCCTGGCTTTTTATGGAACAATCTTCACTTCGACGCGGCTGTCCTGAATGTGCCCCATCTTCTCGCGCTTTACCTTCAGATAGCGCTCGAAAGTCTCCTGCGGCTCCACCTCAGCGGATATCCGTTCAGCCACAATGATTCCCGCGGCCTCAAGAGCCTCTACCTTCTCAGGATTGTTCGTAATCAGCCGCACAGAACCGACGCCAAGCTGCCGCAGTATCGCCGCTGGAAGCTCGAACTCCCGGCAATCCGGCCGGTAGCCCAGCTCCACGTTGGCCTCAACCGTATCGAAACCCCGGTCCTGCAGCTCATAGGCCCGCAGCTTGGCCATCAGGCCAATGCCGCGCCCTTCCTGCTGCTCATATATAAGGATGCCCGCGCCTTCCTCGGTAATCCGCGCCAGCGCCAGCTCCAGCTGCTGCCGGCAGTCGCACCGCAGTGAGTGAAAAACATCTCCCGTCAGGCACTGTGAGTGGATTCGTACGATCGGCGCCTCGGCATGAATGTCGCCCATCACCAGCGCGACCGCACCTTCGATCCGCACCGGCGGCGGCGTTCCGCCCGGCTTACACGGTTCAGGCGAAACTACTCTTCCTTCAAACCCGAGGATCCGAAAGTGTCCCCAGCGGGTAGGGAAGTCCGCATCGGCTACTTTCCGAACACTTTCTAAAGGCATAACAAGATTATAGATGCCGGACAGCGCGGGTCGATTCACACAGACGCTTCAACAGCATTGGAGTTTCAGCCCATCACACCCAGCTGTTCGAGATGATGCTGCATATGGCTCAAATAATCCGTCACCAGAAATCGCAGAGTCACGGCCTCGCCCGCGCCAATCCGGCAAACCGTCTCCAGCTTGGAAGAGGGAAGGTGCGCAATCACATGCGCGAGATAGCGGTTGTACGCCGCCCATAATGAAACCAGCAGCAGCCACTCAGCTTCCTGGACAGCCTGAACCTTCACGTTGCCTGCCTGATCGTAGCCGGGAAACTCCAGTGACGGCTGAAGAGCCGCCCGGACAAACCGCTGGTGGTTATTCGACGCCGAATCGATCAGATGCCCGATCACCTGTTTCCGCGACCATCCGCCCGGCAACAGCGGCGTCCTGCTCTCTTTCTCAGATATCGCGCGCAGCTTTGGCTCCGCAGCTTCGATCATCCGAACCAGCCTTTCACTCACCTCTTTCATTCGTCTCTCCCGCTTGCAGATTAACCACCGTGTAGCGCCAGCAATTCCTTCAGCCCGACCCGAGGGTCTCCGGCGTAAAGTAATGATGGTGATCGAGTCACGCCTCATCCTCATCACACTTCTCGTCAAGCTCGGCGTCGCTGCCGCAGTTTCCAGCGCGCTCGCCCGCGCCCGCACCTTTCAGAACCTGCTCTTTAATCAGAACCGCAAACCGTCCCAGACCCTCGGTCTTCTCGCCTTCATTTGTATTCCGCTCGCGCTCGGAGTCTGGGTCCGGCTCGTCGTTCCCAACTTCTTCGCCGCTGACATTTCCTTCGAAACCACCATCATCCTGGGCATCCTCCTTGGACCACTCTCAGCCCTCGCCGGCGCCGCTGCCCTCTCGCTGCCTGCCATGCTCCATCACGAATATCTCTCTCTGCCTTTCCTCATGGCAGTCGCCATCACCGCCGGCCTCTACGGAAAATTCGTCGAGGAAGAAGAGGTCTGGTCATTCTCACCCTTCGTCGATCTCAGCATCTACCGCTGGATCCGCCGCAACATCCGCAAGCCGCGCATCGACCGTCAGGTCCTTCTGCTCATCCTCATCGTTGGCATGGAGATCGTTCGCGACTGGATTCACAACCTCTATCCCAACCGGCTCTTTGCTCTCACCACCAACAGTTGGGCCGTCCGGCTCGCCATCTGGGCCTGCGCGGCTGTCGTCGTCGGTATTCCGCTGAAGATCTGGAACGCCATCCGCACAGAGCGCTTCCTCGAAGAGCAGAAGCGCCTCCTCCTCGAAGCCCGCCTCGACGCCCTGCAACGCCAGATCAACCCTCATTTCCTCTTCAACACCCTCAACTCCATTGCGTCGCTCGTCCGCTTCCGCCCCGAACAGGCCCGCGATCTCATCGTCAAGCTGGCCAATATCCTCCGCGCCCTCCTCAAGGATCACGACTCCTACGTCCTGCTGCGCGACGAGCTCAGCTTCACCGACGACTACCTTGGTATCGAGGTCGTCCGTTTCGGCGCCGACAAGCTGAACGTTGTCAAAGAAATCGATCCCGCCACCCTCGACCTCCCCGTGCCCAGCATGTTGCTCCAGCCGCTGGTGGAGAACAGCATCAAGCATGGCCTCGAGCCCCGTATCAGCGGAGGAACCATCACCCTGCGCAGCCGCATTGAGGGCGGGCGCATGATCATCGAGGTGGAAGACGACGGAGTCGGCATCGACCCCAGCCGCTCACGCTCAAGTGGCGTCCTCCGCGGCACCGGCATCGGCATGAAAAATGTTCGCGAGCGACTCGAAGTCCTCTTCGGAGATGCCGCTCACTTCGACGTCACCAGCCGGCCCGGCCGCGGAACCAAGGTGACCCTGGCAATTCCCGCCAGTCACGACAGCGAAGACGAACCTCAGCTCACCCCTGCCCCTGCCCGCTCCAGCACCCGCTCGTAGTACGCCTCATACTGCGGAATGATCCGCGTAGCGCAGAACTTTTTCTGCGCCGTCTGCCGCCCCGCGGCCGCCATCGCGTCGTGCTTCGCGTCGTCGCTCAGTAATTCGATCGCCGCCTGCGCCATGCCATCAACATCGCCGACAGGAAAGAGCCGGCCATTCACGCCATCCTCAATCAGTTCCGGAACCCCGCCCACCGCCGTGGCAATTGTTGGCACCCGGCACGCCATGGCTTCCAGCGCCGCCAGTCCGAAAGATTCAAGCTCGCTCGGCATCAGCATCACGTCGGCCAGCGGAAGCACGTCGCTCACACTAGGCAGCTTCCCCAGAAAATGAATGCGGTCCTGGATACCCTTGCGCCGCGCAATCCACTCCGCCTGCGACCGGTCAGGCCCGTCGCCGATCAGCAGCAGTCGCGACGGAATCTCGTCCGCCACCCGCGCAAACACTTCCACCGCATCCACTGCTCGCTTCACCGGCCTGAAATTCGACAGGTGGACCAGGATCTTCTCGCCCGCCTCCCCAAACTGCGCGCGCGCTGCCTCGCGAACCTCAGGGTTCAACGGCGTATACACATCGCAGTTCACAAAGTTCGGAACCACCTCGATCTCCCGCTTCACCCGAAACTCCTGCACCGTCTTCTCGCGCAGGTAATTCGAGATCGCCGTCACCCCATCGCTCTGATCAATACCGAATCGTGTGATTGGCAGATACGAATGATCGAGCCCCACCAGCGTAATGTCCGTCCCGTGCAGCGTCGTCACAAAGGGCAGCCGGTGATTTCGCTCCGCCAGCATCTGCCGCGCCAGGTACGCCGAAATCGAATGGGGAATCGCGTAATGCACGTGCAGCAGATCGAGCTGGTAGTACGCCGCAACCTCTGACATTCGCGTCGCCAGCGCCAAATCGTATGGTGGATACTCAAACAGCGGATAGTTCGAGACCGGAACCTCGTGATAGAAGATTCCGTGCTCCCGCCCCGTCAACCGGAACGGCTGCGAATACGTGATGAAATGAACTTCATGCCCGATCGCAGCCAGCTCGATCCCCAACTCAGTGGCTACAACGCCGCTTCCGCCATACGTCGGATAGCACGTGATGCCGATCTTCATAGGTTCACCCGCATTACTGCCCAGTCTTCCGCTCTTGCGTTCCTTTTGGACGAGCCGGGCACCTCGCAGGATTCAGTCAAACGCCGGAAGCCCGCTCATTTCTCCGCGTTGAGCCGCCCGAAATGCGTCAGCGTCACCTCTGGGTGGCCGCTCACGTAGGCAGGGACCACATCCAGCAGTGCCGCATGCTCGATCACCCGCGACTCACGCAGCCGCGTTCGCACCGCGTCGAGACTCGCATCGATATACCCGGGATGGCACACCAGTTCCCAGGTCCCCTCGGGCATCGCCTCCAGGAACTGCCGGAGCGCCTGCGACTCGAGCGTGCCCGTTGCCAGCACGCCGACCGCGCCATCTGTCGTGGCCAGGCCGGCCTCACCTACCAGCCGGAGAAACGTCCGAAGCCTCGACCGTAATAGCCTCACCTGCCACAAGCGCTTTGACGGAGATCTCGGAGTTGCCGTCAGCGCCCATTCCGGCTCGAATGGGTTACGAATCGCACCCACTTCACACGCTCGAGCCGCCCGCAACAAGGGCCGCAGTACGCGCACAAACATGTGGGTGTGCTTATGCGTATCCACATGGGTTACATGAATTCCGGCGGCCTGCAGATGCCGGATTTGCGCCGTCGCTTCCGCTTCAATCTGGTCCTCGGAAATTTTTCCCCGCATCAGGTCGCGGACGAACGCTCCCAGCGTCCGACGAAACTCACCCGAGGCCCCGGCAAGCCCGCGAATCTCGCTCAGCGGCAGGGCCGGCCGTCCATCCACCAGCACAACATGACACCCCACGCCAAGGCCTGTGTGCGCCGCCACCTCTTCTGCTGCCGCCTTGAACCCGTCTGCAGTTGCCATCAGCGTCGCAGACGTCAGCGCACCCGCCTCCTGCAGTTCGACAACAGACCGGTTCACGCCGGGTGTCAGCCCGAAATCGTCAGCATTGAGAATGAGCGAGGGCACGCAACTCACGATAACACCGAGGTGCTATGGCAATATCTTGTTGCATTTTCTTACACTTCAGCTGGCCAGTTCTCACGACGTGTCAATCAGCAACACGACACTCAGAAAGGATGGTGCCGATAGCAGGAGCTGTTTTGAGGTTTTGCTTAGGTTGGATTCTGCCTGTATAAGGTTTTCGCTCTCAAGCTTTCTCTAATAAGGAGCCCGGTGCCGTGACATTTTCGGAACTGCTGTAATTGAAATAGTTAACTTTAAGAGCGGCGCAGATCTCCCGAAAATGTCGTAGAATCTGAGAAGTAGGCCGCCTCTGGAGCAGATAGGGCGGCGCAATTCTTCCGGTTCGATCCGGGCGGTTAGCTCAGCTGGTTAGAGCGCCTGCCTTACAAGCAGGAAGTCGGGGGTTCGAGTCCCTCACTGCCCACCATGCATCTCCTCGCATGAATTGACGTCAGGCTGTTTTTATAGGGCTACACCTGAAGAACACAACCAGATCGACATCCAACGGTATGTGCCTCCCGGTGTTCGGCTTTCCAGCTCTTGCTGAACGTTGAAACGAGATGCAATTTTTGCCGATAACACTCTTGGTTGTGCATGCAAAATACTCTGCTTGACATTCTGATCCTCGGGTTGCTGGTGTTGCTCTTCGGGTCGATCTATCTCACCCGTCCCAGTGCACGCCTGCGCTACTGGATCATCGGCTGGCTCTTTGTACTTGCGCACTTCGCCATCCTGCTTATCCACCCGGCAACCGACAGCGCAGTAGCTCTTGCCGCCTCCGCCGGAGTGAGCACCCTTCTTCTTTGCGCTGTCTCTTTCATGCTCGCCGCGCATCGTGTGCGTCTTGGTTTGAAGATCGGATTCCTGCACGTGGCAGTGCTCTCGTTTCCTGCCATCGTTTACATCTTCGGCGCGGTCTTTGATTTCGCCCGGGCGCCCGTGCTCGTCGCCCTTGCCGTAGTCGCCGAGGCCGGCGTCATCGTTGTCTTCCGGCGTCTCTGGCTGCGCCACCGCATCGTGCAGAGATTTGCGTGGCTCTCCGCCGTCGCTACCGTCTGCTGGATCGTCTACGTCGTGCTTCATGGTCAGGCATGGATCGGCGCCTACGCCTTTCTTACCCAGTTCTATCTCATCAATGCCGTCCTCTACCGGCACGATTTCCGCCGCTGGTCCATGGGTGTCATCACCGCGGTTGGCGGTCTGGTTGCATGGGCTGCCGTCTTCCCGTGCGCTCTGGCGATGGCCGCATTCTTCCCCCATCATCCCGTCTCCGGCGAGCTGTGGAACTTACCCAAATTCTTCGTCGAGTTCGGCATGATCCTGACCCTGCTCGAAAGCGAGATCATTGCTACCAGCAAGCAGCGCGAGGAATACCGTGTCCTCTTCGACGCCAATCCACTCCCCATGTGGATCACCGAAGTTCACAGCCATAACTTCCTGAAAGTGAACCGTTCGGCCATCCTGCATTATGGCTACTCGGAGGACGAATTTCTCTCCATGTCTCTCGCCGACATCTGTCCTCCCGAAGATGCGCCCGAGCTTGGCAGCCGCCTTAAGAGTGAAAGCGAGGCCACCTTCGTCTCGGGTCCCTGGACCCACATGAAGAAGGATGGCGCCCGGATTCAGGTGGACACTGCCTCGCACAGCATCCTCTTTGAGGGAGGCCAGGCCCGCTTCACGCTCGCCCAGGACGTCACCGAGCGGCAGCAGCTCCACGACCGGCTTCTGCATCAGGCCAACCACGACGCCCTCACCGGCCTGCCCAACCGGCTGCTCCTTACCGATCGCATGGAGCAGACCCTGGCCTCGGCGGCCCGTCATGGAAATCTGGCCGCGGTCATCTGTCTCGACCTCGATCGCTTCAAGCAGATCAACGACACTTATGGCCACGCGGTTGGCGACCTCTGCCTCAAAAAGCTCGCCGAACGTCTCTGCGCGCGGCTCCGCGCATCTGACACCGTTGCCCGCTCCGGCGGGGAAGAGTTCACCGTCTTGCTCGGCGATCTGCTAACCGCGTCCGACGCCGAAGTAGTCGTTGCCGAGCTGCTTTCCGGTATCCGCCAGCCGTTTTTCGTCGACGGCTACAACCTCGACATCTCCGCCAGCATTGGCATCGCGCTATACCCGACTGACGGTACCGACGCGCAAGCGCTCTGGCGCTCGGCCGACAGCGCCATGTACCGGGCAAAGCATTCCGGCGGTAACCAGTATGTCTTCGTATCGAATGAGATCTCTGCTTCTGCCTCCGAAGCTAACGAAATCGAAGTTTGCCTTCGTCACGCGCTGAGAGAAGACGGCTTTGAAATGTATTACCAGCCCCAATTCACAATGGACGGCTCCCTCTGCGGGCTCGAGGCGCTGCTCCGCCTGCACCACCCGGCCGAGGGCATGATTCCGCCCCGCCGCTTCATTCCCGTCGCCGAAGAAAGCGGCCTGATCGTGCCCATCGGCAATTGGGTTCTCGAAGAAGTCTGCCGCCAGATCACCGAATGGCAGCGCCAGGGCCAGCCCCCGGTTCGAATCGCGCTCAACGTTTCTCCGCTGCAGTTCATGCGCGCTGACTTTTCCGTCCAGGTTCGCGCCGTTCTGGCCGCCTTTCAAATCGATCCTGGCCTCATCGAGCTTGAACTGACTGAAACTACAGTCATGCGCAAGTTGGATGAGATCGCGAGGCAAATGCTCGACCTTTCCAGCATCGGCGTGCATTTTTCCGTCGACGATTTCGGAACCGGTTACTCCTCTCTGCGCCATCTGCACCAACTCCCCATTCAGACCCTCAAGATCGATCGTTCCTTCATCGAGAGGATCGGGGATCCCAACGGCACCTACGCCATCGTGCAGGCCATCCTGTCGTTGGCACACAGCCTGCAAATGCAGGTTGTCGCCGAAGGAGTTGAGCGCAGCGACCAGGTGGAAATCCTGCGCGATCTTAGGTGTGACGTGATTCAGGGTTTCCTGTGGGGACATCCGCAGCCCGCAAATCGCATCCCCGACCTGCTCTCCTCCGGAGTCGCCGACTCATGCGCCCCCGCAATTTCAATGAATCCCTCGCCGGACCGCGCATAGTCAGTAGCCATTCCTCGGCTGACCGCAACCCATTCGCCGCTCAGCGGCGACTGTCAGCCGTCCGATCTCTCACCGCGCTAAACCCTGATCGCTGTCGGCTCTCCCTGAGCTCCCGGCTCACGATCAGCTATAATCCGCGAGGTTGCATTTGATAACTCCCAATGCAACTTGCGCTCTAATGTATCCGTATACATTCCTGGAGGATTAGCTCTTGAAGTATGCGTCTTGTCTCCCTCATCGCGCCGCCTTTCTTACATTCCTCGCCTTCTTCCCCGCCGGTATCGTGCGCGCCCAGGCAGCCTTCGAGTCGCCCGATCAAGTCATCAAATCACTACCGCCGGATGCCGCTAAGGTAGTTACGCGTCTCGGCGAGCTCAGTAATCTCCCATCGGGAGAGTGGCGCTACCATGAGGGCGACATCCCCCACGGCGAAAACCCCTCGCTTGATGACTCCTCCTGGCCGGCAGTCAAGCCGCCTTCCGACAACTCTACCGAAGCCGTCTGGTATCGCCAGTGGATCGAGGTTCCGAAGACGCTTTCCGGATACGACCTCACCGGCACCCGCATCTGGTTCCAGTTCCGCGCTGAAGCGAATGGGCCCATGCCCGAAATCGTCTACTTCAACGGGCGCCGTGTCGCTCTCGGCGACGATCTTGAACCCATCGTTCTTTTCGATAATGCGAAACCTGGCGACCGCGTCCTCGTAGCCGTTAAGCTCCTCGCCACCGTGGACAAGAAGCGCTTCCGCGGTGCGCCCATGAAGATTGATTTCTCCGCTACCCGCCCCAACCCCGAAGACGAGCGCAAGGAATTCATCTCCGCCGCTCTCCTCATCCCCAGCCTGTCTACAAACGTCTCGGTGGACCAGGTCACTCTCCTCAAAGCCATCAGCTACGTCGATCTGGGCGCCCTCGACGCGGCAAACCAGGACAAGTTCGACGCCTCCCTGAAACAGGCGCAGTCGACTCTCGAAGCCCTCCGCCCCATGATGCAGCAGGCCACGCTGCACCTCACCGGCAACTCCCATATCGATGCCGCCTGGCTCTGGCCGTGGACGGAAACCGTCGACGTCGTCAAGCGTACCTTCTCGACTGCGCTGCAGTTGATGAACGAGTATCCCAACTACACCTACACGCAATCCGCCGCCCAATACAACGAGTGGATGGCCGACAAATATCCCGTAATCAACGATCAGATCAAGCGCCGTATCAAGGAGGGCCGCTGGGAGATCGTCGGCGGCATGTGGGTCGAGCCGGATCTGAACATGCCCGACGGTGAATCGACCGCCCGCTCCCTGCTCATCGGCAAGCGCTGGTATCAGCACGAATACGGCGTCGATGTCCGCATCGGCTGGAACCCCGACTCCTTCGGATACAACTGGCAGTTGCCTCAGATCTACAAGAAATCGGGCGTCGACTATTTTGTCACTCAGAAGATGACCTGGAACGATGCCAACAAGTTGCCCTATTACTTCAAGCTCTTCTGGTGGGAGTCGCCTGACGGCAGCAAGGTTCTTACCTACTTCCCGCACGATTACGCCAACAACAACCTGGACATCGTGCGTCTCTCCGCTGACCTCGCTCAAGCCCGCAAAGTTGCTCCCGGCATGAACGACATGATGGACCTCTACGGCATCGGCGATCACGGCGGTGGTCCCACCCGCGCCATCCTCGACGAAGGCGATCACTGGGCCACCGGCGACAAAGTCGTTCCGAAGATGCAGTACGGTACCGCCCAGACCTATTTCTCTTCCGTCGAAAAAGAGCTCGCGCCGTCTTCTCCTGAGTGGGACTACAAGAGCATTGCTGCCGGCTACCATGAGCCGCCCGCGGTTGCTGGCGAAATCGCCATCCCCACCTGGAAAGACGAAATGTACTTCGAGTACCACCGCGGGGTCATGACCACTCAGGCCAACCACAAGCGCAACATGCGCGAAAGTTCGGAGTGGGCGCTCGATGCGGAGAAGTACGCATCTCTCGCATGGCTCGATGGCAAAAAATATCCCGGCGACGAATTGACTGAAGCCTGGAAGAAGATCACCTTCAATCAGTTCCACGACCTCGCAGCTGGCTCCGGCATCGGCGTTATCTATAGGGATGCGCAGCGCGACTATGATCAGGTCCGCTGGGCGACCAACGAGATCTCAGCGGCCGCAATGAAGACCATTGCCGCGCGCGTTAACACCAGCGGCGCTCAGGGAGTTCCCGTCTTCGTCTTCAATTCGCTCGCATGGGAGCGCTCCGGACTCGTTGCTGTCAGCGTCCAGCTCCCTGACCCAACCTCCAGCGTCTTCGTGCTCGACTCTGAAGGCCACGTCCTGCCGTCACAGATTCTTTCGAGTGACGCCGACACCCACACCTTCAAACTCCTCATCCAGGCTCACCACGTCCCGTCAATGGGATACGAAGTACTGCACGTCGTGCCCGGCGCCAGGCCTTTCCAAAGTGACCTCAAAGCCGACGGCCTCACTTTGGAAAACTCTCTGCTGCGTGTCACAGTCGACAAAATCACCGGCTGCATCACCAGCCTCTACGACAAGAAGAGCAACTTTGAATCCATCTCCTCCGGCGGCTGCGGCAACGAACTCCAGTTGTTCCGCGATACACCGAAAGACTACGACGCCTGGAACATCGACCCCGGCACCCTCGACCGGCCACCGGCCAAACCTGGCGCCGATTCCGTGGAACTCGTAGAACACGGGCCTCTCACCGCCTCCATTCGCGTCACACGCCACACGCAGAACTCGAAATTCGTGCAGGAGATTGTTCTTCACCCCGGCTCTGATCAGGTTGATGTCGTTAACGACATCGACTGGCACGAGACGCACGAACTCCTGAAGGCCGCATTTCCTCTCGCAGCATCCAGTCCGATGGCTACCTACGAAATTCCCTACGGCACCATCGATCGTCCCACTACGCGCAACAACAGCTGGGAGCAGGCGCAGTTCGAAGTCCCCGCTCTCCGCTGGGCCGATCTCGGCGATGGCAGGCATGGCTTCAGCCTCATCAACGAATCGAAGTACGGGTACGACGGACGCGATAACGTGCTGAGACTCTCCCTCCTCCGCTCACCGGTCTGGCCTGACCCCGAAGCCGACCGCGGCCACCACCACTTCAGCTTCGCGCTCTATCCGCACGCCGGCGACTGGAAGCAGGCGCTTACAGTCCGTCACGGATACGAATTCAATTACCACCTGGATGCGATGCAAGTCGCCTCACACACCGGCGCCATGCCCGCCCGTCACTCCTTCGTTTCAGCGTCGCCGGACAACGTCGTTCTCACCGCCATGAAGAAGGCCGAGGACAGCGACAGCCTCGTATTCCATCTGTATGAATGGGCAGGGAAGTCCGGTACCATCGAACTCTCCGTCCCCCCGGGGGCCACCGGAGCAACTGAAACAAATCTGCTTGAGCAGCCTCAGGGCTCCCCGCTTGCGGTTTCAGGAGACAAGGTCAGCGTTCCCGTTAGACCCTACGAAATCGTAGCTGTACGTGTAGATTATTCGCCCCACGGGCAAAAATGAGAGTAGTCCGCGCCGCCCCTGTCGACCAGTTTCGTTCGGGGGCGGCCGGTTGGGTTTGACCTTATCTGCCGCCTTCGTTAGACTCTAGCTACGCAGTTACTTTCCAGAGAAGAGCCCTGTTCGCAGAGTCGTGCCATCCATACCTGGGTGAGTGTGTGTAGGAGACGCGTACTTGGTTTTGTCCCCGCCACCGCATCAGCAGTTGTGCAGTCCGTACGATCCGGCATAACTTCCAGATGAGAGCGAGTTTTCAGCTGATCACAAGAAGCCCAATTGTCCCCGATAAGTTGTGGATACGGACGCATCTGCTACTGCTCTTTGCCCTGGATTCTCTATCGCATTCGTAAGGTCGCTTTTCTGGTCGTTACCCGTGCAATAAGAACGTTTGGGGAAGTGCCTGTGGAAAGTTGTAGTTCAAATTAAAAAGTATCCCGGACGGCCCCGATGGCAAGATTGAAGGATCGGGCTCCGGCATAAGGCAAAGTCACTGTTACAGATGGACTCCCCGAGATCCCTTCGATTTTGCGGAGTTTTGCAAGTTTTCCTGCGTTCCTCTTGGCGAGGACGCAGATGGCCTGAGCTTAGGCCGACCATAAGGAGCGCATAGGGATGCAAGGCTGGGCAGTTCCCCCCCAGGGACCACAGCAAGCTGTAGGCGGCGGCACGGCACCAGTCGCAGATCATTCTGTTATCACGCCTGCCGACTTTCGCAAGATTCTCATCAAGCGCAAGTGGGTCATCGTCACCGGGCTCGTCATCGGTATCGCTTATGCGATCTTCTACATTGTCACCACCGTTCCTCAATACGAAGCGATCTCCCGTCTCCACATAGATCTGAGCCGGTCGACCAACATTGGCATCGAGGACCTGATCGAGCAGAAGCTAGGCGGCGGCGAGAATAGCTCCGAAAAACTCCAGACCGAGATTCGTATCATGCAGAGCGAATCGGTGGTCATGGAAGTGATCAATTCACTCGATCTCTACCACAAGCGGCCTTTCTCGGAGCTGTTTAAACAGCATCCTTACAACGGCACGCTTTCTCCCGCACAGCGGTACAGGCTCATAGAGACCTTTCAGCAGGCGACCAAGGTGATGGTCCTGCCCAATACGGAAATCGTGGAAGTTCACTTCCAGAATTCCGATCCCACCGTGGCTGCAAACGTCGCAAATTCTATCGTCGACGCGTACCTCGATCGAGATATCCGATCGAGATTCGAAGGCACTACGCGCGTGTCCAACTGGCTTACCCAGCAGTTGTCGACAGTCAAGAAGCAGGTCGAGGACGCGCAGAAGACCTTGACCGACTATCAGCGCCAGAACAACCTCCTCACTCTCGACGCTGAGGGCGGAAACCTGCTTACCGACAGCCTGCGCACAGTGAATCAGCAGCTCGCCGAAGCGGAAGCCGACCGCATCGTGAAGGAAGCGCGCTACAAGATGGCGCAAACCCGCAATCCCGACCTGCTCATCTCGGTCGCGCCCGGAACCGTGCTCGGCGGCCTTCGGGCACAGCAGGCCGATCTCATGGTGCAGGCCGCACAATTGAAATCGAAGTTTGGTCCGGATTATCCAAAGGTGCGGGAGCTCGACAAGCAGTTGAACAGTGTGCAAGCCGACATTGATGCGGAAATTAACAATCTGACCAAGCGCTTCCAGGAGGAATATAACGCCGCCGTCAAGACCGAGTCGCTGCTGCAGGATCGCCTGAACACGACCAAGCAGGAAGCCTTCAAGGAGAACGATTCAGCTGCGCAATTCGAGATCCTGAAGCACGGCGCTGAGTCTGCTTCCGAGCTATATGACGGACTGCAGATGAAGCTCAAGGAGGCGGGTGTCACCGCCGGCCTCAACTCCAACACCGTCGACATTATTGACCGCGCGAGCATTCCTCCTTATCCGATCCTTCCCAAGAAGGGCTCTGCTCTTATCTTTGGGTTCCTCGGGGGTCTCATCGGCGGCGTCGCCCTGGCTTTCTTTTTCGAAAGCCTCGATGACACCATTCGCACTTCCGATGACGCTGAAGCAATCTCTCAACTCCCTACGCTTGCCGTCATTCCCCACTTCGTCTTAGCCGGACGCAAGGGCGCTCCCACAACTCCGAGCGCCAAGGCGGAGCAGCAGCGTCTTCTCAAAGTGTCGCCCGATCTGGTTTCTTACGTCGATCCGCAATCGATCGCCGCTGAGGGTTTTCGCACCTTCCGGTCTTCGATCCTGCTTTCCGCCGTCGATCACGAGCCCAAGCTGCTGTTGATCACCAGCAGCTTCGCCGCTGAGGGCAAGTCGACCTGTGCCGCTAACCTCGCGATTTCCTTTGCTCAGCGGTCCGCCCGTGTCCTGCTGGTTGATACCGATCTGCGCAAGGGCACGCTGCACATGAAATTTCGGCTTTCGAACCGTGCCGGACTCTCCACGCTTCTGTCTCGTGAGTCTGGCGCAGAAGCATACGAACATCCGCTGCCTGAGCTTCCCAATCTCACCGTACTGTCGCGTGGCCCGATTGCGCCTAACCCCGGCGAGATGCTGGCCTCCCGCGCCATGGAAGAGCTGCTCACGCAGTGGCGCTCGGAATACGAGCACATCATTCTGGACTCCTCGCCGATCCTTGCTGTTGCCGATACGTTGAGCCTGACTCCGCAGGTTGATGCTGTCTTTATCCTTGTGCGTTCTGGTGTAACCCGAAAACGGGCGCTGGTCCGAGTCCGCGAACAGCTCCGCCGCGCCAGCGGGCGCGTGCTGGGCACAGTGATCAACGACGTGGATCTACGGATGGAAAATTACTACACCTATTCGAAGCGCTACGATTACGGATACAAGAGCAATTACGGAGCCGGGTATGGAGTTACCGATGACGAGAAATAACCCTCGGAGCAACGGTCTTCCTGGACTTCTGGTTTTCGCTCTCTGCTTCGGTGTTGCCGTCGCGGGATGGGGCCAGAGCGATCCTGTTACGTCTACTCCACCGCAATCCGATTCTGCTCAGGCAGGTGCTGCTCAGGCGGATCAGCAGCCCAGCCCTCCACCTACCATCGCCGTCGGTGCCGGCGACCAGTTGGATGTCGAGGTATTCGATACTCCTGAGCTCTCCGGCACATCTCGCGTAAGCCAGACCGGCGAAATCAACATTCCGGTTCTAGGCAACGTGCAGGTCGCCGGTCTTACACCGAATCAGGCCGCTCGCAAGATCGAAGCTGAGTTGAAGTCTCACGGCATTCTGATTGATCCTCACGTCACCGTAGCCATATCCGAGTACGCTTCTGAGGGAGCAACAGTAACCGGCCAGGTGCACGCTACGGGTGTGTATCCGACCCTCGGAAACCGCAGACTCCTCGACATGATTGCCCTGGCCGGTGGGGTGACCCCTGCAGCGGGCCGAGTTGCAACTATTATCCATCGGGATGATCCTCAGCATCCTCACGACGTGTATCTGGTTGCAAACAACAACGCTTTGGGTGCACAGGAAAATCCAGTCATTTATCCCGGTGACACGGTGGTGATTGACAAGGCCGGAATCATCTACATCATGGGTGACGT
>CAVRNK010000094.1:0-11720 GCA_963721995.1 uncultured Acidobacteriaceae bacterium
TGTGTTGTGAGGGATCGCCGGCCGCGCTTGTGTCGCTGAAGGATTGAGGCGGCCCGTCGCGTTGGTTCACGATAAATGTCCGACTTCAAAACGGGCTTAGGCACCCGCGACGATGCGAAAATCGCGTTCTGCTCCGGAACCGAGAGCCTGAAGAGCCTTCTGGTAAGCATCGCTTTCATGAGCCGCGAGGGCAATCTCGTAGCTGTCGAACTCGACAAGTATCGTCCGCAGCGGCAGTCCGGCTTCGTGGGTTTGAATCTGGCTCGTGGACCGGTCAAAAAGCGCCCGCCGAATGCCTCAACCGCCGGCACTGCCAGTCCACCATAGGCCTTTACCGCCGATTCATCCGAGATAGATCGATAGACAACAACCCAATAGCCCTTTTTCATGGTGTCTCCTTTTCAAGGCGAATGCAGTGTCAACCAGTTCGACTGTTACGCCCTGATCTGCCGATTTGCAGTCGCTGCGGGCTTACGCTGCGTATTTCTCCGTCACGCTGTTCCGGACTTCGATGGCCTTGACGCTGTTAATAAAGGCCTTTTCTAAAACTCTGCTGCCAATGGTACCGAGCACGAGGCCCAGCAGGCGTCCCTTGAGATTCTTGCCCTCGCGTATGACGACCACGTCAATGTCTGTGGTGCCCTCGGGCTGACGCGTGAAGTTGTAGGTGTGGCTCGAAGCGCCTCCCCAGAGGTTCGAGTCGGTCGTGGTGAGGACGACGTGGTCAGGATCGGACCAGTCATAGTGCAGACGTTCCCATATGCCTCCAGAGCCTTCGGTGATGTCGGCCTGCGTGCTGCTCCGGTGATGCACCTTGAGGTACTCCTGAGCGCTGTTGCTGAAGAGCTTCGAACGGTCGGGTCCGAAGTCGGTGAGCCCGGCGACGTACTGCTCCGGTGTCAGCCTGGTTATCTGATGGAAGTGGATCGTTGGCATGTGTTTCTCCTTTGCGTTGAAAATTTGTCGAACGGGCGAAACCGTCCGCCCACTCGATTAGCCGCGAAGAATTGGAGAGCCGAAGGGAGCACCCGTCATTCCCCCGTCAACCATCAACTCAACGGCATTGATATAGGAAGCATCGTCGGAGGCAAGGAAAAGCACGGCTTTGGCAAGTTCTTCCGGCTCGCCCCAACGGCCCAGAGGGATAGTGGAGGAGATGAAGTCAGCCAGCTTTGCAGATTGCTCGGCAGAATCGTTGGCGCGGGATCCACGCTTCCAGATTGGTGTCTTCGTGGCTCCGGGTGCGACGACATTTACGCGAATGTTACGCGGGGCAAGGTCGGCGGCGATGGAACGCGCCATGGAGACGAGGCCGCCCTTCGTGGCAGCATAGGCGGCCAGGCCGGTTTGGCCGAGATAGTCGTGCACCGATCCGTTGAAGATGATGCTGCCGTGGTCGTTCAGCAGGGGAGCGGCTGAATTCACGGTAAAGAAGGCACCATTCAGGTTGGTGTGGATGATGTTCTCGAAGACAGCTTCGTCAGTTGTGCCCGTAGGCGTCCGGCCGGAGATGCCGGCATTGGCGAAGACGATGTCGAGGTTGCCGAGGTCCCGGGCAAGTGCTGAGAAGAGCTGCCTGCGGTCTTCGGCTATGGTGACGTCTGCGCGGTAGCCGTGTGCGTTCGCTCCGAGTTCGGCGACCGCTTCATCCAGCGTCTTCTGATCACGGCCGGTAATGGCAACCTGGGCGCCTTCCGCGACGAAAAGTCGGGCCGTGGCAAAACCGATGCCGCTGTTGCCTCCGGTGATGAGAGCTTTTTTGCCTGCGAGTTTCATACTTCCTCCTCTTGACGAGCATTATAACTATGATGGTCGTCATACATGTGATATGATGACCATCATATATGGAGGATGCAGGAAAATTATGCGCTACCCTGCCGAAGAGACCGCCGCCAAGCATGAACGGATTGTGAAAGAAGCTTCCCGCCTCTTCCGGGAACGGGGATTCGAGAACGTAACGGTGGGTGAAGTAATGAAGGCTGCCGGCCTGACGCATGGCGCGTTCTATGCGCACTTCGGCTCAAAGCAAGCGCTTCAGGAAGCTGCGGTTGCTTACGGGCAGGGCGTTTCGGCAGGCCGCGCCCGGAGCAATGGTGCAACGAAGCAGGGCAGGCGAGCCTACGCCGAGCGGTACCTCAGCCAACGGCATCGGGACAATCCGGGCGACGGCTGCACCATGGCCGCACTGGCACCTGAAGTGGCTCGTTCGACGCCCGAATTAAAAACTGCATTCGAGCGAGGATTCGAGGAAATTCTGTCTGCAGGCGGGGGCGACCGCAAAGAAGAAATTTTTCAAGCAGCCGCGTTGCTCGGCGGAGTCGTGCTGGCTCGCGCTGTGCGCGACCCGCGGCTATCGGACGAGATTCTTAAAATCGTTCGACAGAAAGTAAGCTGACGGTCGTCAATTACTCGAGGCGAAGCGCAGTCATTGGGTCCACCCGAGTAGCCCGTTTTGCGGGAATCCAGATCGAAAGCAGGGCAACGACACACAGGAGGACAGGCGTCGCCACGAAAGCAATCGGATCCAGGGTCTTCACTCCAAAGAGAAAGCTGGCGAGAAAGCGCGTGAGCCAGAAGGCTCCGCCAACACCGAGGAGCACGCCGATGAGCGTTAGCCCCATGCCCTGCCGGATAACCATGTTGCGAAGATTGGAAGCCTGGGCCCCCAGCGCCATGCGGACGCCGAGTTCCTGGGTACGCTGCTGCACAGAGTAGGCCATCACCCCATAGACCCCGATGGCGGCCATAAGCAGACCGGCGGAGCCAAACACAGTGAGAAGCAGCATGTTGAACCGCTGACGCGCAGTGTTGCGCGCCTCGATTTCGTCCATCGTGCGGACATGCGCTACTGGCAGACCACCGCTGGCATCGTGCAAAGCGGCGGTGACAGGCGCAACCAGCGTGCGCGGGTCGACATCGCTGCGGATGATCCACCAGAGCGGGGTAACGCGTGAGTTCAGCGCTGTTTCGAGGTCCGGCATCTGCGCGAGTGGGACATACATCATGGGGATAGGCTCGCGGTTCGGACCGCCATCGTGGGTGTCGCCCACGATACCGACAACCTGACGCGGCCCTTCGGCAAAGGCCGGACCGGCGCCGGGCCCGATCTGGATTCGATCATTCAACGGATCGCCTTTGGGCCAATAGTGGCGCGCGAAGGCCTGATTGATGATGATCACGCCCGGGGCGGCTCCGTCATCCTGCTGAGTAAACCCGCGGCCACGCAGCAGCGGAATTTTGAGTGCGTTGAAATACCGCCAGGAAACCGAATAGAAGCCTGCGTCGCCGGTGAACGGAGTATTTCCCTTGGGACGGCCGACAATATCAAAGATCATGCCGAAACCGCCGGCCATCGGCAGGCAATTGCTTACGCCAACATCTTTGACTCCGGGGACAGCGAGCACACGATCCGTGCCGTCGCGCACGACCTGAGCGACCGGCGCGGTTTTCTGAAAGCGGTCGCCGCTCATGGACATGGCCATGCTGATCACATTGTGCAGGGCAAAGCCGGTATCAACCGCCTGCAGCTTGAGAAATGTTCGGATGAGCAGGGCTGCCCCGATGATCAGCACCAGAGTCAGGGCCATCTCTCCGATGACGAGTCCGGAGCGGAGCTTGCCATTGCGAAACCCGAGTCCAGAGCGGCTTGCGTTCTCATTGAGCGTAGCGGCCAGGTTCGGTCGCGATGCGCTGATGGCCGGAAGAAGGCCAAAAAGAATTCCCGTGAGGAGTGAAATGCCCAGCGTAAAAAGCAGGATGTGGCTGTCGACGGTTACAGCCGCGCCATCTTCGCCGATTCGGGGAATATTGCCGGGATTGATGCTCAGCAACAAGCGAACGCCCGCAAATCCAAGAATGAGCCCGAAAAGTCCGCCGGCGAGTGAGAGGGTGAGGCTCTCCGTCAGCAATTGGAGGATGATTTGACCCCGGCCGGCTCCAAGCGCGGCGCGTGTGGCAAACTCGCGCTTCCTCGACGAGGCTCTTGCCAGCAGCAGATTGGCCACATTGGCGCACGCAATGAGAAGAACGAAGCCGACAGCTACCAGCAGGACCAGAAGAGGAAAGCGCGTATCGCCGATCATCGCCTCCTGAAGCGAGGCAACGCCGAATCCGCCGCCCGGTGGCAGCGAGTTCTTCCCGTAGATGCGGCGGTACTGGTCTGCCGCCAGATGCAGCTGTGCGTTGGCCTGGGGCAGGGTCACACCGTGCTTCAGGCGTGCTGCTACCGTGAAGTAGTGGGCCATGTCCTGCGAATTCAGATCGAACTGGAATGGTACCCAGAGATCAGCCGGCACGTCGGTAACAAATCCGCGGCCAAGGACGCCGACGATCAGATACGGCTGCCCGTCAAGCTGGATGGTAGACCCTACAACATTCGGATTGGCTCCGTAGCGGCTCTTCCACAGACCGTAGCTCAATACCACGAAATGTCCACCGTGCGGGCTGTCTTCTGCGGTAGTGAAGGTGCGTCCGGCAACGACCGGAGCGCCGAAGAGGGCAAAGTAATCCGCAGAAACGTGAATGCCCTGTACCTGTTCGGGATGATCGCCTCCGGTGATATTAAGCCCCGCTCCGCCGAAGTCATAGGCTGCGACCTGCTGAAAGACGCTCGTCTGCTGGCGCCAGATGTTGAACTTCGGGATGTTCGCGCCGGGAAACGATCCCTGCGCGCTGGTGTTCCTCAGTTCCACCAGCGCCTGCGGATCGGGATACGTGAGCGGCTTGAGCAACACGGTGTTGATGACTGAAAAGACCGCCGTGTTGACACCGATTCCAACGGCGATGACCAGAATGGCGATGATGGTGAAGCCGGGAGTCTTGGCGAGCCCGCGCAGTGCGAAGCGCAGATCGCGCCATAGATCTTCCAGCCACGGAATCGAACGGTAGCGCCACACACGTTCACGCGTCGCGCGCGGATTACCGAAACGGACGCGAGCCTGTCGCCGGGCTTCTTCCGGAGAGAGGCCCCGGGCGGCGTTCGTATCCTGTGCATGGGCGAGGTGTGATTCGATTTCTTCGGCGAGGTCTTGATCTTTCCTTGTGCGATCTGTGAAGCGCCGCAAGTTCATCTGCGTATACCTCCTGCGTTATTCGAACGATTCACCACCGAGAATGAGGCCGATGGCACGAGTCATCCTCTGCCAGCGACCCGCTGCAGCGCTCAGCTCTTTCCGGCCTTTGCTGGTCAGCTCATAGAACTTTGCTCTGCGGTTGTTTTCGCTCACACCCCACTCGGACGAAACCAGACCGCGGTCTTCAAGGCGATGGAGTGCGGGATAAAGCGATCCCTGCTCAACTTCTAACGCGTTCTCTGAAGTGCTTTCGATAACCTGCGTGATCGTGTACCCATGGGCTGGACCCATCACCAGCGTGCGCAGGATAAGCATGTCCAGCGTTCCCTGTAGAACGTCTCCGGCATCCGGAGGTCGTTTCATAGCCACAATCAGTCTCCACTCGAATGACTATGGGACAGAATAGTACTCCACTCGAATGGCTATGGGAAGGGGTCGTTTTGCCCGCCGGAGGGCTTGCAAGCTGTCCGAATCCGAACAATATCGTCTGGCGGTGGACAGCGGTCCCGCTTAATTCGGAGCTTAAGCCCTATTTTTCAGGCAGCTACCCCTGTCCGGAGTGGCAGGCCGGGTGCATCCACATAGAGAGGACCCGCGGGTGAACGCGACCCGCTGCTGGAGGAAGCACCGTTGCTGGCTGACCTGAGAAATGCGATGAGGCGGTCACGCCGATCGCCTGGATTTGCCCTTACTGCCATTCTGACCGCGGCGCTCGGCATCGGCGCTACTACAGCCATCTTCACCCTGGTGCATGCAGTGCTGCTCAAGTCGCTGCCGGTTGAGGATCCTGGGGGGCTGTGGCGCGTTGGCGACAACGAACAGTGCTGTGTGAATGGCGGGCTGCCCGACTACCAGGCCCCGGTGAACGACTGGTCACTCTTTTCCTACCGGCAATACGAGCAGTTTCGCGACCATACTCCCGGCTTCGCCAGCCTGGCCGCGTTTGAATCGTCGGATCACGAGATGGCGGTTCGACGTAGCGGCAGCGATCATCCGGCGCAGCCCTGGTACGGCGAATTTGTCTCCGGAAACTCTTTCGGCACGCTGGGCCTTCGCCCGTACGCCGGACGCCTTCTGCAACCCTCCGACGACATCAAGGGCGCAGCCCCGGTTGCCGTCCTCAGCTTCCAGGCGTGGGAGCAGGAACTCGGTCGCGATCCCTCGGTCATCGGCTCCAGCTTCATCGTCAATGGTCAGCCCGTAACCATCGTGGGAATCGCCCCCCCCGGTTTTTACAGCGAGCGTCTGAGTCCCACGCCGCCCGCCCTTTGGCTTCCCATCCACTTGGTGCCCGCCATTACGCCGATCGATGCTGACCTTCTGGACCGCGGCGGCATGTTGTGGCTCAATCTCATCGGGCGCATTGCTCCGGGCGCAACGGCTGCGGCCATTCAGGCGCAGATGCAGGTTGAACTCCGGCAATTTCTGGAAAGCCCGCTCTCCGACCTTCTCGGGCCTGAGCGTGCACTTATTCCAAAGCAGTACCTCCGCCTCACGCCCGGCGGCAGCGGTGTCCAACGCATGCAGGACCAGTACAAAGGGGACCTGCGGCTGCTCATGTGGATCGCCAGCTTTGTGCTGCTCATCGCCTGCGCCAATCTCGCCAACCTGATGCTGGCACGCTCGGTCACGCAGCGCCAGCAGGTGGCACTCCGCACCGCGCTTGGCGCTCCGCGCAGCCGCCTGGTACAGGGCGCGCTGGTTGAATGCGTCCTGCTCGCGCTGCTCGGCGGACTCGCGGGCGTCCTCATTGCCTGGGGCGGAGCAAGGCTGATTCTCCGTCTCGCCTTCCAGCACGACCCGGTCAGCATCAGTGCGAGCCCGTCCCTGGTCGTCATGGGCTTTGCCTTCGCCGCATCCCTGATCACCGGCCTTCTCTTCGGGGTTGCGCCAGCGTGGCTGGCAGCGCATGCCGATCCCATCGACGCCCTGCGCGGCGCCAACCGCTCTACGGGACGCCACGCCACGCTGACGCAAAAAGCATTAGTTGTCGCTCAGGCGGCCGTCTCCGTCGTTCTCCTCTGCGCCGCGGGCTTGCTCATCCTCAGCCTGCAGAAGCTCGAACACCAGCACTTCGGCTTCGACACTGCGCACCGCACCGTCGTCCAGATCAATGTGCAGAACGCGGGCCTGCAGCCCGATCAGCTCGACAGCTTCTATCGGCATCTCGATGAATCACTGTCTTCCATTCCCGGTGTCTCACATGTGGCGTGGTCGCGCTGGAGCCCGATGGACGGCAATAACCAAAGCGAAGATGTCTTCATCGAGGGCCGGCCTGCGCCGCCGCCGGGCTCGAATGTGAACCTGGCCTCGTGGGTTCGTGTAAGCCCGGACTATTTCACAACCATCGGAACCAAGCTGCTCGAAGGTCGCGTCTTTTCCGACAGCGACAATCGCAACGCTCCCAATGTCGCCATTGTTGATGAGGACTTTGTCAGGAAATATTTTCACGGCCAGAACCCCATTGGGGCGCACTTTGGCGACTGGGATCAGGAGCACGCGGGAATGTACACCATCGTTGGCGTCGTCGAAAGTGCGCAGTACTGGCCTCCGAATGATCCGCAGGAGATGGGGCACCCCATGTACTTCCTGCCCGCGTGGCAGTGGCCGCAGCTGCCAGCTTCCACCGCGAACGCATCGTTGTATGCGGAGTTCCTCACCGCCAATCACTATATGAGCTCGTTGGAAATTGAAACCAGGGGCAGAGTACCGGAGCTCGAAGGACACGTACGCAGCGCGCTTCAGCAGATCAATCCGAACCTCATGATCACGCGCTTCCAGAGCCTCGGCGAGCAGGTGAACCTGGGATTCAGCCAGCAGCAGATGATCGTCCAGTTAACCTCGCTGTTCGGATTGGTCGCGCTCGCCCTGGCCGCAATCGGACTCTACGGCGTGACCGCCTATGCGGTGGCGCAGCGCACCAGCGAGATCGGCATTCGGATGGCGCTCGGCGCCAACCGCGTCCACGTGCAGAAGATGGTGCTGCGCGGCGCCTTTCTTCAGGTCGGGCTCGGCCTGGTCATCGGCATCCCCGCTGCCATTGCCGCCGGCCATCTTATGGCCGCCGAGCTTTTCGGCGTCAAAGAATGGAACCCGCTGGTCCTCGGAACCACGACCGTCGTTCTGGGAGCCGTCGCCCTGCTCGCGGCTTCGCTGCCCGCGCGGCGAGCGGCGAGCGTGGAGCCGATGGAGGCATTGCGCGGCGAGTAAGGCAGCACACCGGACTACTTGCGAATTAAGGATTCAAACTGATTAAGCGCCGGGGTCGTTCGCTCTTTGCCGGGCGCTGGTTCGCTCTGCTACGCTGAATGGTTTGAGCTTTTCGCGGGAGCAAGTTACTTATGGCATTCAAGTTCAAGGGCGTGGACTTCCTCGGTTTTGACAATCTGCTGAGCGAAGACGAGCGCATGGCTCGGGATACGGCACGCCAGTTCATCGAAGACAACCTTATTCCGATCATCGAGGAGTGCAACCGGGCGGGCCGCTTTCCACGGGAGCTGGTGCCGCAGATGGGGCAGCTTGGATTTTTCGGGGCAAATCTGCACGGCTACGGCTGCGCCGGCATGTCCAATGTGGAATATGGACTGGTGATGCAGGAGTTCGAGCGCGGCGACTCCGGTGTGCGCAGCTTTGTGAGCGTGCAGTCAGCGCTGGTTATGTATCCGATCTTTACGTTTGGCTCGGATGAGCAGAAGGATTACTGGCTTCCGCAGATGGCCACGGGAGAAAAGCTGGGCTGCTTTGGGCTGACGGAGCCGGACTTCGGATCGAATCCAGGCGGGATGCGGACGCGGGCGCAGAAGGTCGGCGACGAATATGTCCTGAACGGCGAGAAGATGTGGATCACGTCGGGGTCGATTGCGGATGTCGCGGTCATTTGGGCCAAGGTGGACGACGAAGACGGCCGAGTACGCGGGTTCCTCGTGGAGACTGATCGGCCGGGCTTCACGGCGTACGATGTTCACGGCAAATGGTCGCTGCGGGCCTCGGTGACATCGGGGCTGTCGCTGCAGGACGTTCGCGTTCCGGCGAAGAACCTGATGCCGGGCAGCGGCGGGATCAAATCGCCCCTAATGTGCCTGAACCAGGCACGTTATGGGATCAGTTGGGGAGCGATCGGCGCGGCCATGTCCTGCTACGATACGGCGCTGCAGTACTCGCTGCTGAGGAAGCAGTTCCGGGATGAGCCGATTGCCAGCCACCAACTGGTGCAGGAAAAGCTAACGTGGATGATTTCGGAGATCAGCAAGGCGCAACTGCTGTCACTGCATGTGGGGCGTCTGAAAGACGAAGGCAAGGTAAACCACGAACACATCTCGTTGGCCAAGCGCAACAACGTGTGGATGGCGCTTGAATGCGCACGGCAGGCGAGGGATATTCTGGGCGGTAACGGTATCACGGACGACTATCCGATCATGCGGCATATGATGAATCTCGAGTCGGTAAAAACCTACGAGGGCACGCACGATATTCATACGCTCATCATCGGCCAAAGTGTGACGGGTATCGCGGCGTATTGAGGCGATTCGAAGACAGGGCGGCCACGCAACCCACGCCACCGACTGACGTCTAATTCGGAAGGGACCGTGACAACGGTCCGGCGCGCCTATGCATCTGCCAAAGCTTGAACGACGTCCGGAACTTGATGCCCTGCGGGGACTCTTTCTGGTCTGGATGACGCTCACGCATCTGCCGACGCGCTTCAGCGATTTTGTGAATCAGCCCATAGGCTTTGTGACGTCGGCAGAGGGTTTTGTCTTTCTCTCGGCGCTGCTGGTGGGCCGTATCTATGTTCGCGAGTTGCTTCAAGACAAGGCGGGAGCTCATCTCAAGCTGTGGAAGCGCTCGCTGAAGATTTACGGCTATCACCTGCTGATGCTGACGTTCGCCTTTACCATTGCGGCGGAGTTCGCGGTACACACGCATCGAGCGGCGTTGACCAACCTTCTCAATTTTTACCTCGCGCATCCTTTCGTCGCAATCGTCGGCTCGGTCCTGCTGCTCTATTGCCCTCCCCTGCTCGATATTCTGCCGATGTACGTGACGTTTCTGTTTTTCACGCCACTCGTCCTGTCGGCGTCGATACGATTTGGCTGGCGGAAAATTCTCGCGGCCAGTGGACTGGTCTGGCTGCTGGCCCAGTTTGGTCTGCGCAACCTCGTGCACGGCGTGATCGTGCGCACAACGCATTTGCCGATTCCACTGCAGGAGACAGGCGCCTTCAATCTGTTCGCCTGGCAGGGCGTATGGACTGCGGGGCTGTGGCTTGGAGCCAAGTCGGCGACGGGTGAGATGCCGCTGAAGAAGATTCCCGGCTGGGCGGTTGGAGTCTCATGCGCTGTGTGCCTCTTCTTCATAGGAATCCGGCATGGCTGGCTGGGTCCTCACCTTACCCAGCAGGCGCTGGGAATGAAACTCGACAAATGGCAGATTGGACCGCTGCGGGTGATCAATCTCGTCGCCTTCACCGTAGTCGGCTATTGGCTCCGGAAGTACGTGATCAAGGTGGTCAAGCGCGAGCCCTTCCTCACGCTGGGCAAAGCGTCGCTCGAGGTGTTTTGCGCGCACGTATTTTTCGTCTTTGTCGGCCTGGCGCTGTTGTACGGAGAGGTGGAGCAACTGCATGGAGTGACAGCGATCGCCCTGGTAGTGGTCACCTTCGTTGCGCTGGTGCTGGTGGCGGCGAATGAAGTGCGCAAGCGGCATGCCGATCAAAAGAAGCAGAAAAATTCCAGCGCCCCGGGTGCAGACGGAGGAGGACTGGCGCCGTCGCCCAACAGCCAGCCGCTCTCCTGAGCAGAGCAGAGAGCGTGAAACGCAGCGGCACTAGACCGCGACTGTAAAGGTATCTTCGCTTCGAGTCACCGAGCGATAGAGAGTGTCACGCTCGACCGGGACGCGACCGGCAGCGGTGATGAGCCGCATAAGTTCCTGGCGGAGCATGCCCTGCGGAGTAGTGGCGCCTGCGTCGTGATAGATCTTCTCTTCAATGACCGTGCCGTCGATGTCGTCCGCGCCGAAGCGGAGGGCGATCTGCGCGATTTTGGCGGTCATCATCTGCCAGTAGGCCTTGATGTGGGGGAAGTTGTCGAGGAGCAGGCGGCTGACGGCGATTTGTTTTATGTCGGTGAGCCCGGTGGTGCGCGGCAGATGTGCGAGCGGCGTGTTGTCGGGATGGAAGGCGAGGGGAATGAAGGTCTGAAAGCCGTGCGTTTCGTCCTGCAGGGCGCGCAGCTTCAGCAGGTGGTCGACGCGGTCTTCGTCATTCTCGATGTGTCCGTAGAGCATGGTCGCGTTTGATTTGAGGCCCGCCTGATGCACCATGCGGGCGGTCTCCAGCCATTCGTCGCCGTCAATTTTGTGGTCGCAGATGATGTGACGCACGCGGTCGGCGAAGATTTCCGCTCCACCGCCGGGCATGGAGTCGACCCCGGCCTCTTTGAATCGCTTGAGAGTCTCAGGAATGCTGAGCTTTGCGCGCCGCGCCAGAAAGGCAACTTCAACCATGGTGAATGCCTTGATATGGACCTTGGGAAAGCGCTCCTTCAAACCGCTGACGAGATCGAGGAAATATTCGAGGGGAAGATCGGGGTGCAGACCGCCAACGATGTGGAACTCGGTTACGGCTTCACTGTAGCCGGAGGCGGC
>CAVRNK010000095.1:0-10753 GCA_963721995.1 uncultured Acidobacteriaceae bacterium
CGAAAGAGCAGACATGGGAGGGCGCACTGTTTACTGGTGCCCGGTCTGCCAAAAGGTTTAACGGGAAGCGTTTAACGCGAAGCGTGTTACGATTACGAGGTGATCGGGTCGTTTCGAGATAGGGAAGCCGAACGGATCTTCAACCGCCATCACAGCCGTAAGTTAGCCGCTGTCGAACGGGCCATTTTTCGCAAGTTACGGATGATCGAGGCCGCTTCGACGTTCAGCGACTTGATGAATCCGCCAGGAAACCGGTTGGAGGCTCTTAAAGGCAACCGGGAGGGCCAACACAGTATTCGCGTCAACGACCAATGGCGCATATGTTTCGCGTGGAGAGATGGGAATGCATACGAAGTCGAGATCGTTGACTACCACTAGACGTGGCACCCGTAAGATGCCTGCGCTCCATCCCGGCGAGATGTTGCGGGAAGAGTTTATGGTTCCGCTGGGACTTTCTGCCAACGCACTGGCGATGGCCTTGCGCGTACCCGCGACGCGCATTTCAGAGATTGTGAATGAGCGCCGCGGAATCACAGCAAATACCGCCTTGCGACTGGCGCGTTACTTCAACATGACACCGGAGTTCTGGATGAATGTGCAGACCCGCTATGACCTCGAAACAGCGAAGGAGACGCTTGCCAAGGTCATTCGCGTCGAAGTGCGGCCGGCTCCGCGCGATCCGAAAACCGGAGAATTGAAACATCAAGCAACCGCCTGAGCGGCAGAGATTGAGATGCCACCACCACCGCAGAGCAAAGATTATTACGCCATTCTCGGCGTGAAGAAGAAGGCCACACCGGAGGAGATCCGCAAGGCTTTTCGCAAGCTTGCGCGCAAATATCACCCGGATGTGAATCCCGGGGATAAGAAAGCCGAGGAGAAGTTCAAAGAGCTCTCCGAAGCCAACGACATTCTGAGCGACGACAAGAAGCGCAAGATTTACGACCAGTTCGGCTTTTACTCCGACCAGATTGATCCGGCGGCGGCCGAGGCGGCCGCACGCGGCGGTTATGGTTATGCGGGTCCGCAGCCGGCGGGCGGCCAGGAGGTTCCGTTCGATTTCGAGGGCTTCGACTTCTCGAACTTCGGAGCTGGGCAAGGCGCGGGGGCAGGCGGACAACCCACAGGATCGAGTTGGGGCGGCTTTGGCGATCTCTTCTCAGGCATTTTCAACCGGGGAGGAAAGGCACAGCAGGGTCCGGAGCCGGGGACGGATCTCGAATACCAGGTGAATGTCGACTTCTGGACGGCGATTCGCGGCGGCACAACGCGGCTGCAGATCCAGCGGCAGGAGGTTTGCCCGACGTGCAAGGGAAGGGCGTCGACGGGAGGCGCGCAAACTTGTCCGGAGTGCAACGGTACCGGGCAGGTGACTCAGATGGGTGGGCGGATGAAGTTCAATATCCAGTGCCCACGCTGCGGTGGCGCCGGCAAGATTCAGAATGTATGTCCCACGTGCCATGGCGCGGCGACAGTCACGCGCACCGAGCAGATTGAGTTTCGCATCAAGCCAGGGACGCGCGACGGGCAGCGGATTCGCCTGGCAGGCAAGGGCAATGCGGGAATCAACGGCGGTCCGGCGGGAGATCTGTATCTGATCATCCGCTCGGGGACGAATCCGGTGTTCACACGGCAGGGTGACGACATTTATGTAACTGTTCCGGTGACAGTAGCCGAGGCAGCGCTGGGAGCGAAGATCGACGTGCCGACGATTGACGGCCGGACGCAGCTGAAGATTCCGCCAGGGACGCAGAGTGGACAGAAACTCAGGATGCGGGAGCGCGGGGTTCCTTCGGCGGCAACGGACGGCAAGCGGGGCAACCAGATCGTTACGGTGGAGATCGTTGTGCCGAAGGTACAGGATGAGCGCTCGAAGGAGATCCTGCGCGAATTTGCCAAGCTCAATCCCGAGGACCCGCGCGAGGAGATCTGGGCGAAGGTGTAATTGCCGATGCTGATCGAAACGGAGCGGCTGGTGCTGCGCCCACTGACTCCTGAAGACGAGTTGGCGCTAAGGAGTGTCCTCAGCGATGCCGAGACGATGCGGTGGTATCCACGGCCTCTGACACGGAATGAAGTGCGGACGTGGATTGAGCGGCAGATGGGCCGGTATCCGGATGGCAGCGGCCTGCTGGGCATGGTCGAGAAGGCGACCGGCGAGCTGATTGGGGACTGCGGACCGGTGTGGCAGGAGATCGAAGGCCGCGCAGAGCTGGAGATTGGCTACCACGTGAACCGCGAGCGCTGGAACCACGGGTTTGCGAGCGAGGCGGCAAGAGCGGTGATGAATCATGCTTTCCGCCGGTTGAATGTAGGACGCGTAGTTTCGATGATCCGGCCAGAGAATGCGGCGTCGCGGCGTGTGGCGGAGAAGAATGGCCTGAGGGTGGAACGGGTGGTTTTGTGGCGCGATTACGACCACTGCATTTACCAGCGTGCGAAGAAGTGAAGCGGCAAAATGACGGGCGAGCAACAAGTCGAGAATGAGCAGGTTCGCGAGGACGCGAATGATGTGCTGAACGCCAGTGTGTCGTATGCGAAACGGATGCTGCGGCGGTATGGAGAGTTCGGGCCGTTCGGCTTCATGATGAACCAGGATGGTGATGTGAAGATGGAGTCGATCGCGCAGCAGGAGATGCCGGCCGAGCCGGCAATGCTTCTCGACCTGCTGCAGCAACAACTGGCGGAGCGGGCGCGGCGAGGGAGTTTGCGGGTCGCGGCGAGTGCTTCGAATGTGACGATGCAGAAGGCGTCGGACGAAGGATATGCCGATGCCATCATGATTGATATCGAGCACCAGAGCGGTTACTGTGTGAAGGCATTCGTGCCATACAGAATTGCGGGCGGGCAGTTCTTCGGGTTTTTCCCCCGCGTTGTACGATTCGGAGGGATTCGCACGCAGGAAGGAACAGCGCGGCTGTTCGCGCGATGACGAGGACGCATGCCGACGAAACGCAAATCCAAGGGCGCTTACATGATCTCGGCGGTGGCCGAGATGTACGAGATTCACCCGCAGACGCTTCGACTTTACGAGCGGGAAGGGCTGCTGAAGCCGTCGCGCACAGAGGGCAATACGCGCCTCTACACGGATGAGGACCTGGAACGGCTGGAGTTCATTCTGAACCTGACGCGCGATCTGGGGGTGAACATCGCCGGGATCGCTATCATTCTGCAGATGCGAGAGCGGATGGAGGAGATGAACCGGCAGATGCAGGGCTTTGTCGACTATGTGCGCACGGAGATGTTCAGCCGGATGCACGGCTTTCAGCAGGGTTCGGCGATGGTACCGATGCGCCGCCCGGTGGTTGTGCCGCCAGCTAACAAGCACAGGCGCTGATTGACGTTATTTGACACGGTCTTCCTTTCGGGGAACGCAATTTCTTTCCGGCTGCGTTACTCTAATAATTGAGGAATCTGCCTCTCAGGATATGCTCTGGTGGACTCCGCGAACTTCATGATCAAGATTCTGCTAGGCGTTGGGCTGCTTGGCCTGCTCACCTCCTCCGCATTCAGCGGTTTAGTCATAGCGGGGCTTTGGCGTTTCCTCGCGCGCCGGCGCGCCGCGAGGGCCGCCTTTCTGCCCCCTGTGTCGCTATTTAAGCCGCTGCACGGCGCAGAGCCGAATCTTGAGGCTCACTTGGAGACATTTTTCCAGCAGGATTATCCGGAATTCGAAATCATTTTCGGCGCGCGTGTTTCGTCCGATGCGGGATTGCAGGCTGCCCGACGGGTTGCGGCACGTTACCCGAAGGTTCCGGTCAGGTTCGTGCTGACGGGCGAACCGTGGCACGTGAACGCCAAAGTGAGCACGCTCGAGCTGATGGAGAGGACCGCGGCACACGACATTTTTGTCGTGAGCGACAGCGATGTGCGCGTGAGCCGGGATTACATCCGGGAGGTTGTGTCACCCTTCGCCGAGAAATCGGTTGGCGCTGTGACCTGCCTTTATCGCGGCGTTGCCGACCAGGGACTGTGGTCGAAGCTTGAAGCTGCCGGAATGTCGATCGAGATGACCGCGGGCGTGCTGGTGGCCGACCTGATGGAGGGCATGCAATTCACGCTGGGGCCAACGATGGCGGTACGGCGGAGCTGCGTGCGCGAGATTGGCGGATTCGGAGCGCTGGGCGCGTATTGCGCAGATGACTTTGTGCTGGGTAATGCCATCGCGAGCAATGGCCACACGGTGGTGCTTTCGACGCATGCCATCGACCACGTAGTACTGAACACAAGCTTTGTCGATTCGCAGAAACACCAGATCCGCTGGATGAAGTCGACACGCTTCTCCCGTCCCAAGGGACATCTGGGCACTTGTCTGACGTTCAGCGTGCCGTTTGGACTGCTGGCAGCTGCGGCTGCCTGGGCGCTGGGGGATCATAACCTTGCTCTGAGCCTCCTGGCATTCAGTGTGGGCTCGCGCGCGGCGCTTGCCGCGCTGGTAGGCGCAGTCGTCGTGCGCGACCGCCATGTGCTGCGCACCTCCTTGCTCTATCCTGTACGCGATCTGTTCGGGTTCTTCTACTGGGCGGCGAGCTACGGCAACAATGAAATTGTGTGGCGCAACCAGATTTACCGGCTTGCTCCCGGCGGCGTGATGGTCGCGCCGCATGAGGCCCTGGATACCGAGCCTGTTCTAACCGTCTGAGCCTGCGCTGCTGTCAGCCAAGCAACCTGTATATACTGGTGGACAGCCTCATCCCGAGGCCCTATTATCATCCAAGGCTTATACATGGCTTTTTCGCTTACCGACTGGCTCGTCATCGCCGCCTACCTGCTTTTCAACCTGCTGATCGGTTTCTACTACCGGAGCAAGGCCGGCAATTCCACTGAAGATTTCTTCATTTCCGGACGCGATGTTTCCTGGTGGCTGGCGGGAACTTCGATGGTGGCGACCACGTTTGCTGCCGACACGCCGCTGCTGGTCTGCGGACTGGTAGCGACGCAGGGCATCTCGGGAAACTGGATCTGGTGGAGTTTCTGCCTGTCGGGCATGACGACGGTGTTCTTCTTCGCGCGGTACTGGCGGCGGGCAGAAATTCTGACCGACGTGGAACTGGTTGAGATTCGCTACGGCGGCAAGCCGGCGGCGTTTCTGCGCGGATTCAAGGCAATCTACCTTGGGCTGCTGATGAACTGCTTCATCCTCGGATGGGTAACACGCGCGATGGTGGATATTATCTCGGTGGTGCTCGGACCGATGATTGCTGCGGGGCGCGTGCTGACGCTGACGATCGGCTCGCATGCGCTCTTCCACTACAGGCTGGGCGATCCGCGGCACACTGCGCTGGCGATCTGCATCTTCATCCTGGTTCCCTTCACCGGCCTGTATACGTTCATTGGCGGATTGTGGGGGGTGCTGGTGACGGACCTTTTCCAGTTCGCGCTGAAGATGACGATGATCGTTGTGCTGGCATGGCTGGCGGTCGCTCATCTTGGCGGGATGCACGCGCTCAAAGTGCAGCTGTCCGCGGTCGATGCGGCCACGCGTGCGGCCGGGCTTCCAACTTCGAATGTGCTCTCGTTCCTGCCGGATTTTCATACTGGAGTGACCACCGGGAATCTGTGGACCCTGCCGCTGCTGACGTTCTTCATGTACCTGGGTGTGCAGTGGTGGGCGTCGTGGTATCCGGGCGCGGAACCGGGCGGCGGCGGGTACATTGCGCAGCGCATGTTCAGCGCAAAGAATGAGAAGCATTCGCTTGGCGCGACGCTGTGGTTCAACATCGCCCACTATGCGCTGCGGCCGTGGCCGTGGATTGTGACCGGGCTGGTGGCGCTGGCGATTTACTCGCCGCATGGCGGCCTGCATCCGAATGCGGCGTTTGCCGCTAATCCACAGCAGGGATACGTGATGGTGTTGCGCGACTTTCTGCCTCCTGCGCTGCGCGGCCTGATGGTGGCGGCGTTCCTGGCAGCATACATGTCGACTGTCGGCACGCAGCTTAACTGGGGGACGTCGTACCTGGTTAATGATTTCTACCGGCGCTTCCTCGTGCGGGAGGCGCGGGAGCATCATTACGTGCTGATCAGCAAGATCATCACCGTAATTCTTGTTCTCGCCAGCGGCTACGTCGCGAGCCAGCTGACTTCAATCAGCCAGGGATGGGAGCTGGTGCTGAATCTGGGCGCGGGCACCGGAGCGGTGTATATTCTGCGCTGGTTCTGGTGGCGGGTGAACGCGTGGAGCGAGATTACGGCGATGCTGGTGGCGGCGTTCGTCGCAGTGGTGCTGTCGCGCGTGCACTTCACGGGGAACGATGCAGTAGTGTTTGCGAAGAGTACGCTGATTACCGCGGGCATCACGACGCTGGCATGGATCGTGGCCACATTTGTGACGCGTCCGGAGCCTGATTCAACGCTGCTCGCGTTCTATCGCCGGGTTCATCCCACTGTGCATGGCTGGCACCGCATCGCAAGGCTCGCGCCGGACATGCCGCAGGTACGCGACATGTCAGCGAATGGCTTCGACACGGTGATGGGCTGCATCCTGGTGTACGGTGCGTTATTCGGCATCGGCAAGCTTGTTTTTGGAGAGTGGCTGACCGGCACACTGCTGCTATTGGCCGCAGTGATCGCTGGATCTTCTGATCTGGAGGCACCTCGAGAGCCGCGGATGGGAAACCCTATCGGGCGGTCTTCCGAAGACAGACGTGCCGCAGACAGTGGAACAGTAGGCGAGAGCGCGGCCGGGGGGATTGCAAGCTCCTTGCCCGAAACTGCCGCCATGCCGGAAGATAGTCCTATATGCAATTTATTGAAGTGCTGACCGGCGTGCGGCTGGCGCCGGCTAATTTGTGCGTTCGAAAGAGCGTTTTCCTGACCAGGGATATTGCTTCAGCGGTGGTTGCCGGGTGACTTCAGGCAAAACCGCTGTCATTATCGGCGCTGGTCCAGCCGGACTTACGGCCGCGCTGGAGTTTCTCCGCCGCAGCAATATTCGCCCGATTGTTCTCGAAGCGAGCGACCGCATTGGCGGCATCTCGTGCACGATTGAATACAAGGGCAACCGCATGGATATCGGCGGGCACCGGTTCTTCTCCAAGGCCGATCGGGTGATGAACTGGTGGACCGAGCTGATGCCGGTCGCGACAGATGGCAGTTCGTCCGAGCAGACGATTCAATATCAGAACCGGCAGCGCAATGTGGCCAACTCGGCAGGCGCGACGACGTGATGCCGACCTGGTGATGCTGGTCCGCCAGCGCAAGAGCCGCATTTACTTTTTGCGCAGCTTCTTTGACTATCCGCTGGCGCTGAATGGGAAGACGCTCGGGCAGCTCGGGCCGTGGCGGACTTTGAAGATCGGGCTTGAGTTATATCCAGACGAAGTTCTTTCCGCGCAAAGAGGAGAAGACACTCGAAGATTTTCTGATCAACCGCTTCGGACGGGAGCTTTATCTCACCTTCTTCAAGTCGTATACCGAGAAGGTATGGGGCGTTCCCTGCGATCATATAAGTGCCGAGTGGGGCGCCCAGCGGATCAAAGGGCTGTCTCTGCGCACCGCGGTTGCGCACTTTCTGCGGCAGACCTTCGGGCGGTCGGGGCGGGACGACATTTCGCAGAAGCGCACGGAGACGTCGCTGATCGAGAAGTTTCTGTATCCGAAGTTTGGGCCGGGGCAATTGTGGGAATATGTCGCTAAGTTAGTTACAGAAAAAGGCGGCGAGGTCCGGCAGGGCTGGCGCGTGGACAGACTGCATATCGAGGGCGAAAAAGCCGGGGGAGACAGGGTCGTCTCGGTCGAGGCGACGAATGCGAAGGGAGACCGCGAGACGATCTCGGCCGATTATGTTTTTTCGACGATGCCGGTGCGCGATCTGATCCGCAGCCTGGACGTGCCGGTGGCAGCGGAGATTCGGGAGATTGCTGAAGGTCTGGTCTATCGGGACTTCATCACGGTTGGATTGCTGGTGGACAAGCTGGCGGTAACGGAGCCGGACGGATCTCTGCTGAAAGACACGTGGATCTATATTCAGGAGCCGGATGTGCTGGTGGGGCGGCTGCAGATCTTCAATAACTGGAGCCCATACATGGTGGCCGATCCCGGAAAGGTATGGATCGGGCTCGAGTACTTCTGCTACGAGAGCGATGAGCTATGGAAGATGCCGGACGCGGAGATCGCGAAGTTTGCCATCGCCGAAATCGAGAAGATCGGAATGCTGCGCGCGAAGGATGTGCTCGATTCGCATGTGGTGCGGGTGCCGAAGACGTATCCGGCTTACTTTGGGACTTATGACCGGTTCGATGAGCTGGTGAAGTATATGGACCGGTTCGAGAATCTGTTTCTGGTCGGGCGCAATGGCATGCACAAGTACAACAACCAGGACCACTCCATGCTGACAGCGATGACTGCGGTGGACAATATCGTCGCCGGTAGCCTGGACAAGTCGTCGCTATGGCAGATCAATACCGAGCAGGAGTATCACGAAGAGAAGTAAGGCACTATTCCCAGATGCTCTTGTGACGCTCGCGCCACCAGCAGGGCGCTGCTCCGTGAGGAAAGATGGAACGGGCGCAGGAGACGGATGTAGTGCCGAGGTAATCGTACTCGTCCTTGTTGCCTTTGAGCGGCGTCGATAGGTATTGGTCGACCTGCACGGTCCCGTAGGCCGTTCCGCGTGTCATTCGAATGCGCAGGACAGCCCAATCGACGAGATAAACGACGATCAGGGCAGCTATCAGCAGACGGAGGGCAATCCAGAGGCTGCGCTTCATCGGGATTATCTTATCGGCTGACTGCGGGCAGATGGCGGAGGACTTCTTCCGGCTCGGGGCGGACGCGGAAGTCGGCGTGGGCCTCGGCGAAGAGGACCATAGCGTCGCGGTCGATGACGTAGGTTGCGGGCAGGATGAGTTTCCAGCTCTGGTCGCCGTTGACGAAGGGCAGGTTCACGAGAACGCTGCGGTAATGCTGCTGGTGGAAAGGCGGGATCGTGTAGGCGAGCCCGAACTGCTCGCCGACTCTGCATCCCTCGTCGAAGAGCAGCGGGAAAGGGATGGAATGCTGGCCCTGCATGAAGTCACTTTGCCGGATGGTCTGCGGCGAAATGGCAACGAGCAGCGCCTTCCGTTCGCGCACGATGGGATAGAGGTCGCGCCAGGCCTCGAGCTCGGTCGTGCAGTAAGGGCACCAGCGTCCGCGGAAGAAACTGATGATGAGCGGGCCGAGCGCGAGCAGGTCGGATGACTTGACGAGGCGCCCGGTCGAGTCGCGGAGCGTGAACTCCGGAGCTTTTGCGCCGACGGGCAGGATGCGCTGCTCGATGCCGGTGGCGAAGAGGTCTTCGACAGCGCGCTCATTGATGGCCAGGCGCTCGGGCTGGACGAGGTTGCGCGTGTTGGCGGTGATCTCGTCGAGCTGGTCCTGGAGATGCGGCACGGTTATCGCCCCATGCCCTTCATGCCGCCGAGCATACCCATGGCGCGACGCTGCAGCATTCCGCCCTTGCCGACACCTTTGAACATCTTTCGCATCTGCGCATATTGGCGGAGGAGCTGGTTCACTTCCTGCACGGTCGTCCCCGAGCCGTTGGCGATGCGCTTGCGGCGGCTGCCGGAGATGATCTCGTGGTGGTTGCGCTCCTTCGGCGTCATGGAGTTGATGATGGCTTCGACGCGGGTGAACTGCTTCTCGTCGACCTGATCGGCCATCTGCGACATGCCCTGGAAAGGGCCGACCGAGGGCAGCATCTTGATGATGTTCTGCAGTGAGCCGAGTTTGCGGATCTGGCGGAGCTGATCGCGGAAGTCTTCGAGCGAGAAGCCATCTCCGCTGAGAGCCTTGCGGGCGAACTCTTCGGATTTTTTGCGATCGAGCTTTTCCTCGGCGTGCTCGATGAGCGTCATGATGTCGCCCATGCCGAGGATGCGGCTGACGATGCGGTCCGGATGGAAAGGCTCGAAGGCGTCGGGACGCTCGCCGGTGCCGATAAACTTGATGGGCTGGCCGGTGACGTGGCGGATGGAGAGCGCGGCGCCGCCGCGGGCGTCACCATCCATCTTGGTGAGGACGACGCCGGTAAGCGCGAGGCGCTTGTGGAACTCGTCGGCGGATTTGACGGCGTCCTGGCCGGTCATGGCGTCGGCGACGAAGAGGATTTCCTGGGGCGAGAGCAGCGATTTGAGCTTCGCCATCTCGTCCATGAGGTCGGCGTCGATGTGGAGACGGCCGGCGGTGTCGACGATCAGCGTGTCGCAGCCGCTGTTGACGGCTTCGCGGCGGGCTTCCTTCGCAAGGCGCTCGACAAGCGGGGTTCCGGCAGCCTCGCCTTTCATATCGCCCTCGTAGATTTTTGCCTTGATGGAGTTGGCGACGACCTTGAGCTGTTCGCGGGCGGCGGGACGGTAGACGTCGACGGAGACGAGCATAGGGCGGTGTCCGCCCTTTTGCAGCCAAGCAGCGAGCTTGCCGGAAGTGGTGGTTTTACCGGAGCCCTGCAGGCCGGCCATGAGGATGACCGTTGGAGGACGCGAGGCGAACTGGAAACGGGCGGTGTCCTTGCCGAGGAGCGCGATCAGTTCGTCGTGTACGATCTTGACGACCTGCTCGGTTGGCGAAAGCGCGGTCAGGACCTCCTGGCCGAGCGCCTTGGCGCGGATGTGGTCGATCAGGTCCTTGACAACGTTGAGGTTGACGTCGGCTTCGAGCAGAGCGACGCGGATTTCGCGCAGGGCCTCCTGCATGTTCTCTTCGGTGACGGTGCCCTGGCCGCGAAGATTCTTAAAGGCGCGCTGCAGCTTTTCTGAAAGGTTCTCAA
>CAVRNK010000096.1:0-34121 GCA_963721995.1 uncultured Acidobacteriaceae bacterium
GGCTTTGCGTGCGCGGATGATCTGGTCGTGATGCTCCTCTGCCCAGATCCACACTCCGCAGAAGGCCGCGCCGAGGCTGTGGCCCAGTTCGGTGAGTTCGTACTCAACTCGCGGCGGAATTACCGGATGGACTTTCCGTGTGACCAGGCCGTCGCGCTCCATCTGCCGAACAGTCTTGGTGAGCATCTTCTGGCTGATGCCTCCCACCAGTTCGCCGAGCCACGTGAAGCGCACCACCCCATGTTCCGCACAGACCTCGAGCACGAGCATGGTCCACTTGTCGGCGACCCGCTCGATGATCTCACGCACCAGCGCTTCAATCTTCGGATCGCTTTCGGGAGGTGGCGCCGACTTCGCGATCTTCGCCTGGACTTCGCGGACCCTGGTCTTCTCCTTCGCGAGCAGCTTCTTCAAACTCTCACTCTCCGTCAGGTAAGTATAGAACAAAATAGTGCCTACTTCCCATTGGAGAGTGATGTGGATATGCTCATCAAAGAGAGGACACCACATGAACATATCGGGTAACACTATCCTCATCACTGGCGGCGGATCGGGCATCGGGCGCGGCCTTGCGGAAGCGCTGCACGTGCTCGGAAATCAAGTCATTATCGCCGGCCGCCGGCGGCAGGTGCTTGACGAGACGACGGCAGCGAATCCGGGCATGAAATCCGCGACACTCAACATTGAAGATGCGGCCAGCATCCGCGACTTCGCTGTACAGATGGAGAAGGATTATCCGTCGTGAATGTCGTGATTCAGAACGCGGGCATCATGCGGCCGGAAAACCTGAAATCGCAAAACCTGGCCGACGCCGAAGCGATTATCACTACGAATCTGCTGGGGCCCATGCAGTTGACTTCGGCGCTGCTGCCGCTGCTCCAGAAACAGCCACAGGCGACTGTGATGACCGTCTCTTCCGGGCTGGCGTTTGTGCCACTCGTTTTGACGCCTACGTACTGTGCGACCAAGGCGGCGATCCACTCCTACACGCAGTCGCTGCGTCACCAGCTGAGGGACACGAAGGTCGAGGTACTGGAACTGATCCCGCCCTACGTCCAGACGGAGCTTATGGGTGAAGCTCAGGCGGCCGATCCTCGTGCGATGCCGCTGCGAGACTACGTTGCCGAGACGATTGAGATCCTGAAGACACAGCCCACGCCGCCGGAGATTTGTGTAAAGAGAGTAGATTTTCTTCGCCATGCTGCCGAAAACGGCAATTATGACGACGTCTTCAACACACTCAACGCGATGCTCCCTCATTAGAAGCAAGTGGCGGTCCGCTGCGGTCAGTGGCGGACTGGCACTTTGCCGCCCCCCTCTCGCGTCTGGCGGACTGTAAACTGGCAATACATGCATGACGCCGCCCTGATTCGCCTGCGCCCTGCCGCCCTGCTTGCTCTAACCTGCCTGTTCGCCGCGCCTGTATTCGCGCAGGTGACGCCGTGGCAAACCGCCGTCACTGCCTCGCCCGACGCGCACGCGCTACCCGAAGACCGCGGCGCTGACGGTCTCGCGCAGACGCTCAAGAAGCTGCACACCTGGGCCAGCCTGATGATGATCGTCGCGCATCCCGACGATGAAGACGGCGGCATGCTCACGCTTGAGTCGCGGGGCTTCGGGGCGCGCACTGCAATTCTTACGTTGACGCGCGGCGAGGGCGGGCAAAACGCAATGTCGAGCGAGGAGAACGACGCGCTTGGCCTTATCCGCACCAACGAACTGTTACTCGCCGACCAGTATTCGGGCACCGAGCAGTTCTTCTCGCGCGTTGCCGATTACGGATTCTCGAAGACCATCGACGAAGCCCACCAGCAATGGGGACGCGATCGCGTGTTATACGACGTTGTCAGGGCCGTGCGGATGTACCGCCCGATGGTCATCACTTCGGTTTTCACCGGCAACATCACCGACGGGCATGGACACCACCAGGTCTCAGGCGAAGCGGCACAGGAGGTCTTCAAGCTGGCCGGCGACCCGACGGTCTTCCCGGACCAGATCGCGCAAGGCCTGCGGCCATGGTCGCCATTCAAGGTCTACGCGCGCATTCCTTTCTTCGCGGCGACCAGTCAAGGCATCTATGACTACGCGACAAACAAGTGGTCTCCAGTCCGGTTCTATGACTACGTGACCGAGCAGTGGAGCAACACAGTTCCGTCGACCGACATCGAGATCGCCGAGGGCACGTTCGACCCTATCCTGGGCCGGTCGTACATTCAGATGTCCCGCGAAGGCTGGAGCCAGCAGAAGTCGCAGAACGGCGGCGGGAATATTCCTCTGCGCGGGCATTCAATGTCGGGTACCACCGCTACGGCTCGCACGTTCCGATCAAGGAGCCGGAGACGGGCTTCTTCGACGGCATTGATACCTCCCTGCCCGGCATCGCCACGCTCGCGCACGGAGACACTGCATTTCTGACTACGGCTCTCAAAGACATCGATCAACATGTCATGACGGCGACCTTCGGATATCTACCGTCGAATCCGGAAAAGATCGCGCCGGAACTGGCGATTGGATACAGCAAGACTAAAGAGCTGATTGACGCAGTCAACGCCAGCGCCCTCAGCGCGGACGACAAGGCGAACGTCGTCCATGAACTGCAGATCAAGCTTGCCCAGTTCAACACGGCGCTGGCCGAGTCGCTGGGACTTCATGTCAGCGCGCTCGTGATCCCTCACACAGAAGACAAGCCGGCCCCGCTGCCTATCTTCGCGGCGGAGACGGCGACCACCGTTTCTCCGGGCGCCGAGTTCGATGTGCGTCTCCACGTCACCAGCGCATTACCATGGACGGCGGGCGGGCAGTGCGCCTCACGCGGACGTGGCTGGAATCATCGGGGCTCGAGTCTTCGGGCGAAAAGCAGTGGAAGATTACGCGGCTGGGCACACCGGGGATGGATGTCACGTCGAGTAGTGCGGGCGATGCCATCTATCGCGTCGATGTGCCTCATGACGCGGCTTACACGCGACCCTATTTCACGCGGCCAACTCCCGAGCAGCCTTATTACGATATATCCGACTCGAGGCTGCTGAATCGGCCGCTCGCGCCGTATCCGCTGGCCGGCTGGGCGGAGTTCAACTACAACGGGGTTCCCATCCGCCTCGGCCAGGTGGTGCAGACAGTGCATCGCGAACATGGATACGGCGATCTCTACCAGCCGCTGGCGGTTGTGCCGCAGATCTCGGTGAACCTGCCCTCGGCCGCCGGCATTGTGCCGCTCGGCTCCACAGCCTTTCCGCTGACGGTTTCCGTAAAGAACAGCCAGCAGGAGGCCAGCGACGGCACTCTTCATCTTGATCTTCCTGCTGGCTGGATGTCGGACCCGCCGGCGTTTCAGTTCCACCTGCGCGCCAACGAGGCTGTCCCCGTTTCATTCAAGATTCATCCCACGTCTCTCGCCACGGAGAATTACACGCTCAAAGCCACCGCGCAGAGCGGGAACAAAGTCTTCAGTGAAGGCTTTCAAACGGTGGGTTATCCAGGTCTGCGGCCCTATTACTACTACCAGCCGGCGACCTATCGGGCGCGTGGAGTCGATGTGAAAGTGGCTCCCGGCCTGAATGTCGGATACGTAATGGGCACAGGGGATGAAGTGCCGCAGGCACTGAGCAGTTGGGCATCCGTCCGCACCTGCTCAGCGCGGGCGAGATTGCCTCAGCAGACTTGAGCCATTACAACGTTATTCTCGTCGGCATTCGCGCGTATTCGAACCGGCCCGAGCTGGCTGCTAACAGCCAGCGGCTGCTTGATTATGTGAAGGCGGGCGGAGATCTGATCGTGCAATACCAGAGCGGAGGCTTTCGCGGGTACGGGCCGTATCCCTACTCACTCGGGCACGCGGAGAGAGTTGTAGATGAAAGCGCCCCAGTGATGCTCACCGATAATCCGCTCTTTCAGTCGCCGAACAGCATCACTTCCGCCGATTTTGACGGCTGGGTGGAGGAGCGCGGTCACTCCTTCCTAGAATCCTGGGATAGCCATTACTCCGCTCCAACCGAGACGCACGACCCGGGACAGGAACCTCAGCACGGCGGCCTCATCGTAGCTCCCTACGGCAAGGGGACCTACATATATGTAGCCTATGCCCTTTACCGGCAGTTTCCGGAGGCGGTGCCGGGAGCTTACAGGATTCTGGCCAATCTGATCAGCGCGGGGAAGGCGCCAGCTCAGGGTTCGGGCAACAGATAGCTCTGTCTCTATTGGCGGCAACCATTATTTCTTCCCAGCAATTCGCTTTTCCAGCAACACGGTCACCATCTCGCCAGGCTGCTTCCCGATCGCTTGCCGGATCTCGGTCTTGACGGGGAGTTTATGCGTGCCGTCGCCCAACGCCATAAATGAGCTTTGAAATGGATGGCCATCAATTTTTCCGCTGACCTTGACTAACCCGCGGGTCCCAAAGAATTCAACGGAGTCGGGCCAGATTACATAGGTCCAGCCGCCTTTCTTCGGGCTCTTTTGCAGCTTGGCGGTAAAGGTCTTGTTCAACATGCTAGGCGTCCGTTTGCGATCGCGTAAAGTCTACCATCCAACAATTCGACCATCGCAGATTGCGGCAATAACTTTGCTAGGTATTTGACTCTTCGATAATTGCGGGCCGTTTTTCACAGGGCATCGCGTATAGTTTTCCCGGTTATTCACCGAAAATTCGCGGGATTTTTACAAAGCCCTGCGACCATCAAGCTCGGGTAACGTGTGTCGCGGTTCCCGAACTTTCGTCGCATCCCCAAAGCGTGAGAAACATACATGGCGGGAGTTCCGTGCATGTGTGATTGGGTCCCGCAATTCCTTGACCTGGCTGCGTTTGCAGTCTTCGGTTAAGCAACAGTAACTCATAACATGAGAGGCCTAATGAATACCAACTTGAAGGCGCTGGCGAGTCTTGTACTTGCATCGGCTGTCGTGGCGAGCTATGCGCAGACCTCGACCGGCAGCGCTAGCACGACCAAAAAGAGGACCGTGACCCACAAGACGGCTCCGGCAAAGCCGTCGGTGGAGTCCCAAATCGAAGAGCTCCGCAGCGAGATGAGTTCGCAGCGCGGACAGATTTCGACCCTCCAGCAGCAGCTCGCCGATCGCGATGCCCAGCTCCGGCAGGCTCAGGAGGCGGCTTCGGCTGCCCAGGCTGCGGCGCAGCAGGCTCAGCAGGCGGCGCAGGCAAATCAGGCAGCCCTTACTGAAAATCAGCAGTCTGTCAGCAGCCTGCAGGGCGCAGTCACCGATCTGAAGACAAACAATCAGTCGATCGTGACCACCATCCAGGACAACCAGGCGCAGGTCAAGAAGGCGATTGACAATCCCGACGCGATTCACTTCAAGGGCATCACACTCTCTCCGACAGGGAGCTTCGTGGCGGCTGAAACAGTGTGGCGTAGCGGCGCGACAGCTGGGGGCATCAACACGCAATTCACCGGGGTTCCCCTTAATCACTCCGATGCAGCCCAGTTATCCGAGTTTTACGGCTCGGGCCGCCAGTCACGAATCGCCCTCAGAGCTACCGGCAAGCTCGACAACATGACACTGACCGGCTATTACGAAGCTGACTGGCTCGGCACCGGCATTACCTCGAACAACAATCAGTCCAACAGTTACGTGCTGCGGCAGCGTCAGATCTGGGCGCAGGCGGCTCTGAACAGCGGCTGGAAGTTCACCGGTGGCCAGATGTGGTCCCTCGCGACTGAGACCACACACGGTCTTGATAACGGCACCGAAATTCTCCCCGCTACCATCGACCCGCAGTACGAAGCCGGCTTCGTGTGGACGCGGCAATATGCCTTCCGCGTAACCAAGAACTTCTTCAATAATCAGGTCTTCCTTGGCGCTTCGGCTGAAGATCCCGAAACTCTGAACCCGGCCGGCAGCAGTCTGCCGCTGAATGAAGTGATCGGCGCAGCTGGAAACGCCGGCGGTCTCTACGACCCCAACAACAATTACTCATTCAACCTGGCTCCAGACATTATCGCCAAGGCGGCATTCGAACCCGGCCAGGGAAAATATGGCCACTATGAAGTCTTTGGCATTGCCCGCTTCTTCCGTGACCGCGTTTACCCGAACGCATCGGCTGCCCCGCCGACTGGTTCGACTTCCCTTACCGGCACTTCGGCCGGCGCTTATAACGACAGCACGGTCGGCGGCGGCATTGGTGCCAGCGGCCGTATCGCCATCCTTGATAAAAAGCTCACTCTCGGCTTGAAGGGATTGTACGGAGACGGCACCGGACGCTACGGCTCCTCAACCATTGCCGATATCACACTGCGCCCGACGGGCCAGATTGCACCGCTGCACAACTTCGACGCTCTCGGCACTGTGGAATTCAACCCGACTCGACGCCTGATGCTCTACACCAACTACGGCGGCGATTACGTCTTCCGCAACTACTTCGGCAAGGTCGGCTACGGATCGCCGCTTACCAACATGAGCGGCTGCCGTGTCGAACCGCTGCCGGGTGGCGCGGCAAACGCGAATGGCGGGAGCGGTTTTTCGCCATCCACCCCGGCCAACTGCGGGAACCAGAACAAGGACATCCAGGAATTTACCGTTGGCTACTGGTACGATATCTACCGCGGAGAGAAGGGACGTCTCCGCCAAGGCATCCAGTACAGCTATTTCCAGCGTGCTCTCTGGTCAGGGGCCGGCGGTACAGCCAACCCGGGCGGCGGTGCCTACGGCGCCGACAGCATGTGGTGGACCTCATTCCGCTACTATCTCCCGTAGTTAGCAGCAGAAACAAATACAAAGGGCATCCGCAATGGATGCCCTTTAATTTTGCGCTGCTGCCCACAGGCTATTTCTTGCTTCGGGCCTTACTGTACGCCGCCAGAAATGCATCCGCCGTGTATTCCTCAAGATTCTCAGGGGACTTTCTGCCAAGCTTTTTATTGAGGAAGAACCGCCCGTAGATGATCGGCCCAAGCAGCAGTGCAAGACCGACCTCCGGATCAATGCCCGACTTCAGCACGCCTCGCTTCTCTCCACGCTTGATCAGGTTGGTTAATGCTGTCCGCGCCGGCTCGATCGCACGGTTGCGCCAGGCTACACCAAACACCTGGTTTCGCGAGGCATACGCAATCAGGTGCGGCATAATTCTCTCGCGCAGCGGCTTGCATTCGGGCGCCCGCTCGTGGCGGAGCTGCGCAATCAGGTCGGCACGAAAATCTCCTGAATCGAAGACCGTTGGCTCCTCGTCGAGTCCAAACAGATGGGCCATGACTTCGAGAGCGAGACTATCCTTGTCTGGCCAATGCTTGTAAATGGTCGCCTTGCTCACACCAGAGGCGTCGGCTATGGCGTCCATGCTGGTGGCGTCAATGCCGGAGGCTGAGAAAAGTTCCGCCGCAGCTTCCAGCACCTTGCTGTGCGCCTCTGCGCTTCTCGGTCTTACCATCCGTTCAGCTTCAATTCGCTAGACTTCAATTTCTACACCTCAATCTTCGAGAACAGGTACGCGCCAAGGCTCAGGAACGCCAGCGCGATCAGTCCGAGCAGAGACGCGTTGAACGCTGGACTGAAGTGCCACTGGTTGATCAGCGCGCCGCGCAGCCCATCCACTCCGTACGTCAGCGGATCGAGCCTGGTGATCACCTTCATCACCACTCCCAGATTGGCTAGCGGATACAGCGCGCCCGATAGGAAGAACAGCGGCAGGACAAGAAAATTCATGACCAGTTGAAAACCCTGCATGTCCTTGATCGTCGATCCAATCGCCGTTCCCAGAGCGGCGAAGACCACCGCAATCAGGATTACGAAGAGAAATGCAACCGGAACCGCCATCCAGCTGTGCGGCCGGAACCCTGCGATGAGGCAGATGACGAGGATCAGCGTACCCTGCAGCACCGCGACGGTCGCTCCGCCCAGCGTGCGCCCGATCATGATCTGCATGCGCGACACTGGCGCGACCAGTGTTTCTTTGAGGAAGCCGAACTGGCGGTCCCACAGCATGGCGATGCCCGAAAAGACAGAGCTGAAGAGCACGGTCATGCCGATAACGCCGGGCGCCATGAACTGCAGGTAGCTCCCTAACCCTGCCTTCTGAAAGACCGGACCGAGCCCGAAGCCCAGCACCAGCAGATACAGGCATGGCTGCCCCAGTGACACTACAATCTGCACCCGCGATCGCACATACCGCTTCAGTTCACGCAACCACAAAATGTATATCGCGCCCACTTATCGCCTCCACATCTGCGCTACCTGCCGTAAGGCAGCCTTCGAATCTGCGCCCTCGTCTCGCAGCGATGACCCCGTGAGAGCGAGAAAAGCTCCCTCCAGCGATTCGGTGTTCGTCTGGTCTTTCAGTTCTGCCGACGTTCCCTGCGCCACAATCTTCCCGTGGTCCATGATCGCGATGCGATGTGCGACCTTGTCGGCCTCGTCCATGTAGTGCGTAGTGAGAAAGACGGTAGTGTTCTCTGTCTCGTTCAGGTGCTTCACGTGCGTCCAGAGCTGGTTGCGGCTCTGCGGATCCAGCCCCAGTGTCGGCTCGTCGAGAAAGAGGATCCGCGGCGTGTGCAGCAACCCGCGCGCAATCTCCAGCCGGCGCTTCATGCCGCCGGAGAATGTCTTCACGTAGCTGTCCTTCCTGTCCCACAACTCGAAGAGCTTCAGCAGCCGCTCCGTGCGCTCGCCGCGCAACTTGCGCGGCACGTGATAGAGCACACCATGCAGGTCCATGTTTTCCCAAGCGGTCTGCTCCTGATCGAGACTGGGGTCTTGAAAGACGATCCCGAATCTCTGCCGGGCTTCCTTCTGCTTCACGGTTGGATCCAGGCCATCAAGTTCGATCTTTCCGCCCGACGGCCGCAGGAGCGTGGTCAACATCTTAATGGTGGTCGTCTTACCCGCCCCGTTCGGGCCGAGAAATGCGAAGATTTCACCCTGCGCCACATCGAAGGAGATGTCCTTGACGGCGGTGAAATCTCCAAACGTCTTCACCAGGTTCTGCACGCGAATCATTTCCGCCTCGTATTACTCCACGAGCAATACTGAACGGTTTAGTTTAGTTTGTCAATGATCAGGCCTCGTAAATGCTGGCTTTCTTCCCGCAATCAAGGTATCTATGGGGCTGATTCCGCGTTTATTGCGTCTTTTAGGCGGGGGGCGTCTGCTACATGCTTGGATCTATCCATGGAACAGGACGAGTATTCGCGGTTCTGCTCGTTCCCGCTATCGCGCTCGCCCAGTCCGTTCCCGACAACTCTGCGCCCCCTGCGACGATTCAGATCACCTCGCGCATCGTCTACGTGGATGTCGTCGTTCGAGACGGCTATGGCCGCATTGTGCGCGGACTCACCGAAAAAGACTTTCGCGTTCTTGAAGACGGCAAGCCGCAGAAGATCGACTTCTTCCGGGATCACACGCATGACGCGCTGCCCGCTCCAGGACAAGCGACCAACAAAGACGGCTCCCTAAGTTTCAGTAATGTCGATCCCGGAGGGGAGCAGAGCACTTCGATCAACATTATCCTGTTTGATTTTTTCAACACGGCGCCGCAGGACCAGCTCTATGCGCGCCAGCAGATGATCCGCTTTCTGGAGAATCTGCCTCCGGGACGACAGACTGCTCTATTCGTGCTCGGCACGCGCCTGAGAATGCTGCAGAGCTTTACCGGCAGCACCGATCGCCTGCTCGCCGCCGCAAAGGCGATGAAGCTGGAGACTTCGACGGTTGAGACCGTGGGCGGGCAGCAGCAAAACATAGATATGGCTGATAGGTTTGCAGCCGCGATTGGCAGAAGCGCGTCCGGCATAAATCCCGTAACCCTCGGAAACACCTGGCAGACAGGCGAGAATGTCCAGCGCGCGACGGACGTCACGAAAACCGCACTCGATCAAATCTCGGCCGCGGTGAGCGGTTACCCGGGACGGAAGAACCTCTATTGGCTGGCTGACACCTTTCCGCTCTACGGCGGCCCCACCCTCGAGATCAACGAACTGTCACAGGCTGCCTTAAGCAACACAATGAGCACAGCGGATGAGGCAGACGCGAATCGCGCCGTCGCTACGGCCCAGATCGCCATCTATCCCATAAGCCTGGCGGGGCTGGAGGTCGGCGGCTCAGGGCCCGAGTCTAACTTGGCTCCAAACGGACAGGAACTGCAACGGCAGTTCAACAACCGTAACGCCATGCATGAGTTGCTGAACAATATGGCCGACGCCACCGGAGGCCGCGCTTATTACGGCACGAACGATTTTGCCGGCGCACTCGCTCGGGGTTTCGAGGATGGATCAAGCTACTACACGCTCGCGTATAGCCCGGAAAATCATAACTGGAACGGTCACTTCCGCAAGATTGCGGTTAAGCTGGATCAGCACGACTCCCTCTCCTACCGCCGAGGATACTACGGCGTTCCTGACCAGCCCGCGAGCCAGATCAACCCGGCCGGCGTCCTGAACGCAGCTCTCCAGCCGGACACGCCCGAATCCACCATGCTGCTGCTCAGATCGAAGGTGCAACTCCCGGATGCGCAGCATGCCGTGGTGCGGGTCGATTCGGTGATAGACCCCGGCAATGTCACGTTCTCGACGGATGCCAAAGGACGCCGGCACGCGCACCTGCTGGTCACGCTGGTCGCCATCCCTACCGAAGGGTCTTACATCGAAGGCAAGAAGCAGGCTGCATCTCCGCTGCCTCAAACCGCCGGCGCTTACATCGTTGACCTCGACCCTGAGGCATTCCGGAAACTTTTCGCTTCAGGCATGCCGATGCATCAGGAACTGACGCTGCCCCCCGGCGCGTACCGCCTCCGCCTCGGTGTCACCGATCTCACCACCCACCGGGTTGGCACGCTCGACATGCCGATCGAGGTCGCCGCGACTACTGCCGCAAAGAGATGATCGCAGCAGTCGTCACCGCGTCAGCAAAGACGGAGGAGGCCATTTCCTGCCGTCTGCCGTCTCAGGTAGCATGCTGCGAGACGCGCTCCGCCGCTTGCCGCGTTCAAAAGAGGCTCATGCTCATCCCGCTCCGTCCGCTGCTCGCCGTTCTGCTTTGCCCCGCGCTGGCCATCGCGCAATCCACGCCGCCCGCGTCAGACAACACCATTCGCATCACCAGCCGCATCGTGTATGTCGATGTCGTCGTCCATGATACTTCGGGCCATCTGGTTCGGGGACTCACGCAAAACGACTTCAAGGTTTTCGAAGACGGCAGACCGCAGCAGATCGACTACTTCGTCGCCCATAGTTATGACATCGGTGCGCCGCGTCCGGCAGTCGCGCCTGTTGCGAAGAATGTCTTCTCGAACGTGCCGGACCGCGGGCCAATCGGATCGGTCAATATCATCCTCTTTGACCTAGTGAATACTGCCGAGGCGGACCAACAATATGCGCGAAAGCAGATGCTCGATTTTCTGAAGGCGCTTCCGCCCGGACAGCAGGTGGCGCTCTTCGTGCTCTCCGATCAACTGCATATGTTTCAGAGCTTCACGGGCAGCTCCGATTTGCTGGTCGCTGCAGCAAAGATGATCAACCCCAAGAATATGCGGCTCTATCAGTCGGATGCTGAACAGCAGCGCGACATCGATAACCTTGGCAGGATGCAGGATGCGCTTGGAGGGCGTGATCCCGGGCAGTCCATTCAGGCGCTCGCCAATGAATTGACCTTTGAGAATGAGCAGAGCTCAGAGGTGCGGCAGCGCATTACCCTCATGGCTTTTGCCCAGATTTCGCACGCGGCCGCCGGCTATCCCGGCCGCAAAAACCTCTTTTGGCTTTCGGGAAGCTTCCCCTTCAGCCTCACCCAGCAGGCGCAATACAACATCACCGCGCCTCTGCAGTACAGTACGCTGAACCTGCCGAACATGCCCACTGCTGATACCAACGCCGTCTCTGACACGGCAAAGGTGATTGCTGATGCACAGATCGCTGTCTATCCCATCAGCGCGGTCGGTCTGGAAGTCGGCGGAGTAGGTGTCGAGATGCAGGGCGGCTCGATGGCAGCGCTGAGCGGAAGCTCCGGCACCAGCAACGGATATGGTTCGGGCAACGTCAAGCACACCCTGGGAGACACCCAGGCCCAGCAGTTTACCAACCGCTCGGCATTGCGCACAGCGATGAACGATATCGCCTTCGAGACCGGAGGCGAGGCGGTCTTCGGCTCGAACGATTTGTCCGGTGCGCTCCGACGCAGCATCGAGGACGGCTCCAACTATTACACCCTTGCTTACCGCCCACAGGATCACGACTGGAATGGCAAGTTTCGGAAGATCAAAGTGGAGATGCCGGGTCACAGCTATTCCATCAGCTATCGCCGAGGCTACTTCGCCAATCCCGACCAGGTCACTAATGAGGATGCGGCGCAGGCACTCAATGCGGCGCTTCAGCCCGGCGCGCCGGACTCCACTTTGCTGCTGCTCAAAGCCAAAGTCGATCCGCCTAGCCCACAACAGCCGGAAACTTTTGTCGAGACCACCGTCGATGCCGGTGGTGTGGATTTCACCATGGACACCAACGGCCATCGCCATGGCAAGTTGCTCGTGCTGCTCGTCGCACTCAACGATGCGTCAACGGGCGTCGCGACCCAGCCCGACAACCCGCCGCAGACCTCGGGCGTTATTCGGCTCGATCTTGATCCGGCAGCCTATGCCTCCATTCTCAAAGACGGAATCCGCTTCCAGCAGAAGCTTGCGCTCAAGCCCGGCCGATTCCGTATGCGACTCGGGGTGAGCGACATGAACAATAGTCGCCTGGGGACATTGGATATGCCGATTGTGATTGCTGCGCCTGCGGCGAGCGGGCGTTAAAGCATAGCCAAGGAAGAGTATCTACGCCTAGCGCAGAATTTCTGTAGCGCAGCCTTTCCCAAGGTCGATCGTTCCCGATGTCGTCGCTTTTTCCTTCCATCGCCCAGAAAAATTGCGACACTTTCTTCTCTTCTCCGTTGTTGAGGAGAAAGTGTGCCTCCGCCGTTGGCGCACGCACCCTCGGGCCAGCGAGTATCATCCACTCACATGGCCTTTACCCTCGATCAGCTTGACCACCTGGTGCTCACCGTAGCCAATATTGACGCCGCCATAGACTTCTACACTGAAGTGCTCGGCATGGACCCGGTCACCCTGGACGGGCGAAAAGCGCTGACCTTCGGCACGCAGACCATCAAGCTTCACCAGCGCGGCCACGAGTTCAAGCCCCACGCGGCGCATCCAACTCCTGGATCCGCCGACCTCTGTTTCATCACCAGCACTCCGCTCGATGAGGTCATCCGCTATGTCACCGAACTTCGCGTCCACATTGAGGCCGGTCCGGTCGAACGCAACGGAGCCATGGGCAAAATCCGCTCTGTATATATCCGCGATCCTGACCGCAACCTGATTGAAGTTGCCAATTATCTCTGAAGCTTCCCCAGCGCAGGTAAAATCGAGCCATGCAAGAGAACGCCTCGCTCACCGTAACTGATCGCGCGCGCAAGATTCGTCTTTTCTTAATGGATGTCGACGGGACACTCACCGACGGCGGGGTCTGCCTGATGTCGCTGCCTAATGGAGACATCGCCGAAATGAAAGTCTTCGACGCGCACGACGGTCAGGGCCTCAGCCTCGCGCACACTATGGGCATCAGAACGGGGTTCATCACCGGTCGCAAGTCCCCGGCCGTCGCCCGCCGCGCACAGGAACTTGGGGTCGAGTTCGTCTACCTGGGTCAAGCGAAGAAGATGAAGGCTTACGAGGAATGCATGGAGAAGGCGGGAGTGACCGAGGATGAGGTCGCTTATCTGGGAGACGACCTGCCCGACATGCCTCTTGCCCGGCGCTCAGGACTGGCCGTTGCCGTTGCTAATGCGGCCTTCGAACTGAAAGCAGTCAGCCACTACATTACTCAGGCCCCCGGTGGAAAAGGCGCAGCCCGCGAAGTCATCGAGCTTATTCTTAAGTCACAGGGTCGCTGGGAAGAAGCGGTCCCGAAGGCGCTGGCTTAGCGGGTCGCAGCTTCGGCGACGCGGGTTTCTGTTTTTCTTCTTGGAATTGGGCGGCACGCCGCTGGCACGTTCGTCATCTGTTTTGCGAAGACGTGGAAGCTCACCGTTCCCGGCTGCAAGGTGGACCAGTAACTGTAATCGGAAAGCAAAGGCCGGTTTAGGGTGAAGAGCTGATTGTCGAGAATCTTCACACCGCAGGTCAGATTGTTCTTCGGCTGCAGAATTGTCCTTGCCGGGTCTTTCAGAGGCAATCCCTTGTCTTTATCCCAATCGAAATCGCAGCCGTAGCGATCGGCATCCATGTACGCGAGCTGCAGCAATCCCTGCTGACGCACCGTGTGCTTAGTTACGGGATCCACCTTCGCGACCTCCGGCTCGGTGTGGCGCACCGTAGTTGTCGGCTTGAGCCCTGCTTCGGCTCCGGCGAGCGCCTGAAAGAAGTACGCCCAGAAAGCACGCTTGTCGGCCTCGCTCATCGTGGAAAAGCGCGGGCAATAACCCCTGACATCCCGAGCGGCCTTCGGTCCAAGCATCTCCGGTGGAAGCGACTGTTCGACGATAACGTCCCATTGGGGATCCCAACCCGGTGCGCCCAGTTCTTCCTTCTTTTCGGCAATCGGTGTGGGCGGCGCCGGCTTGATCGCTGGAGCTGGTTTGGCATCTGCCTGTACAGGCTGCACCGCCTGCGCAGAATTTCCTTTACATCCGCCCAGCAAAGTGCAAACGCCAAAAAGCAAAACGGGGAATCGTAAATTTGTAACTATCATAGGTCATGTTTTCGGGGCCTTCTGTTGGGATGCAGGATCTCCGATGGTGGTGAGGCGACTCGGCAACAAAATCATGGCTACCCGAATGACTGGGCTTTCAGCAATTTATTGCCAAAGGAGAGGCACCCAGCGACCCAGCCGGGCAACCGAAATTGGGCTGAAAAGTCGTTGAGATAGAATTCCCCCATTCCGCATGACTCTTTTACTTCTCTTTGCTGAATCGCACGACGCCGGACTGTTCACTGAGATCGGCGCCGCCATTATCGTGCTCGCGCTGCTCGCCCGGGTTGCCAGCCGCTGGGGCTTCTCCGCCATTCCCCTTTATCTGCTGCTAGGACTCGCCTTTGGCAACGGAGGTCTGCGGCCGCTTCCCTTGAGCCAACACTTCATCGGGACAGGCGCAGAGATCGGCGTACTGCTGCTGCTCTTCATGCTTGGCCTTGAAAGCAATGGAGAGGAGCTGATGTCCAACCTGCGCCACGGTCTGCCAGCGGGCGGAGCGGACTTTCTGCTGAACTTCACGCCGGGGCTTGTGACCGGACTGGTACTCAAGTGGAAGCCTGTAGCGGCGGTCCTTCTCGGCGGAATCACCTATATTTCCTCCTCCGGAGTGATTGCCAAAGTGCTCTCGGAACTGAAGCGCCTGGACAATCCCGAGACACCGACCGTTCTTTCCATTCTCATTCTCGAAGACCTGGCCATGGCCGTGTATCTGCCGCTTGTAGGCGTGTCGCTCCTCGGAGGCGGCCCGCTGAAGGTCGTTACATCCGTGTCAATCGCCGTAGCAGTCGTCATTCTCGTACTGTTCCTGGCTCTTAAGTTCGGGCGTCAGCTAAGCGGGTTCGTTTCGCATCAATCGGAGGAGATCATCCTGCTGACCACATTCGGATTGGTGCTCTTCGTCGCCGGCATCGCCGCGCGCTTCCAGGTCTCCGCTGAGATCGGCGCGTTCCTCGTTGGCATCGCGCTCTCCGGCCCTGCCGCCGAGCAGTCTCACAAGCTTCTCTCGCCGCTGCGGGACCTGTTCGCGGCAATCTTTTTCTTCTTCTTCGGGCTCCAGATCGACCCCAAGACGCTGCCGCCGGCCGTGCCCCTAGCTATCGGACTTGGCCTAATCACCGCGCTTACCAAGGTGCTTACCGGATACTGGGGAGCGAAACGTGCCGGCGTGGACCGCTCCGGAAGCATTCGCGCCGGCGCGGCACTCGTCGCCCGAGGAGAGTTCTCGATCGTGATCGCCGGCCTCGGCGCCGGAATCGAGCCGGCACTGGGACCGCTTGCGGCAGCTTACGTGCTATTTCTGGCGATTCTGGGTCCAATGCTTGCACGTTTCGCCAAATAACCTCGTCTCACGCCTGCTCTTCACCCTCCGTACTTGCGCAACAGCTCATCGATCTCGCCGTAGCCTGTCGGAATCTCGATTCTCTGCACAGACGCTCCAGCCGCGAGCAATGGCTCGACCCATTCCGGCGAACGACGCCGCCTCCAGTACGAATCCACGCACGCCTTGATGGCCAGCTGCAATGGGGTCCGTTCCTTGCCGTCGAGAGCGTCTACAGCCGCGCGGTGTGCGATCAGTTCCTTCAACGCCGCGGGCCAGCCGCGCCATGCTGCCACATGCAGCGCCGTGCTGTTCTTTGCAATGTCAAAGTAGGGATCGCCGTCGCGATACGGCGCATCGACCGCGACTCCTAGATCGAGCAAGCACCGCATTCCCTCGACGTTGGCATTCCCGGCAAACTCCGATAGTAAAGTGCCGCCGTTGGCGATTAATTCTGCGTGCAGCTGAGGTTCCTGTGATGCGAGCGCCTTCGCGGCCTCCCTGTCACCCGATGCGCAGGCTGCGATCAGCGCATCGATGCCTGTGAGACCCAGTGCAAAGCCGCGATCTTTGAAGAGCCGCAACGCATCGCTGCGCCCGCGATGCGCCGCGATTTGCGCGGCCGTTCTGCCGTTGCGCGTGTTCTTCAGCGTCGGATCCGCCCCGAAGTCCACCAGCAGCCGGACCAAATCCATTCCGTTGTCGCGCCTGATCGAGTGTTGCAGTGGACTGTATCCCCAGACGGGGATGGCGTTGGGGTTGGCACCATGCTCGAGGATAATCTGCAACCCCTTTTCATCGTGCCAGTCGGCCTTACGGACCAGCATCGTCACCAGCGATGCAGGAGATAGCCTGCCGCTTTCGAGCATGATCTGCATCACGGTGTTGTCGTAGCCCTCGGGTACGTGGTACGGAGTCTCCTCGTCGTTCGGGTCGGCTCCGCGCTCGAGCAGCAACCGCGTCAGTTCCGCATCCTGAGCAATGCCGGCTGCGCCGTAGATCGCGCTTTCAAATGTGGGGCGGGGCGTGGGGTGGTCGATCATCTCCGTCCATCCGGTCTTCGCGCTAGCCTCCGCATCCAACAGCGCCCGTGCGGTGCGCACGAATGCATCCGAGCGCACTTTGTCGATGCGCAAGTAGCGCGAGAAACAGAGATGGGTTAACGCATCCCAGCCGTGCGGACCGCCCTTCGCGGATACGCTTCTGGAATCTCGATCCAGGAAACCCCGCACCGCCGCTTCGTCAGCCAGGATTGCGGCGGTGTGGATGTTGCTTCTTGCCACCTCGGGATATCGCGCCAGAATCATCTCCGCGTGCTCCAGCGTGCCGGAGGCGTGCCCTGAATGCCGTGGCACGCATGCCACTTCGATGAACGCCGCCACGGGATCGGTCAACGACTCCACCGACTCGATCATGAGGATCATCTCGATGTGTCTGGCGAACTTCGGCCAGCTCTCAAAGCCGTGTTCGCGGGCGAGGATCAGTTGGGAGTCGGTTAGGCTGATCTGCCTTGCGGCCGGATCGCTTTCCGCCAGGTTGTGCAAGCGAGGGTGATGTTTCGGGCGCGCGCGAGGGCGTCCGGGTTGCCAAGCACACAATGTCGGGTCAGGTCTTTGGCTTGTTTTTTGTATTGTTCGAGGTTGGGACGGGCGGGTAATTCTCGGTCAAACATACGAAGCTCCTCTCGTTACGTGCCTGGGAGTCCGCATGAATCAGGCTGAAAGAAGATTCGTTCAGATTGTCGCAATGAAGGTGGGCACGGCCCTTTCCGCGGACTGGATGCGCCCTTCGCGCTTGCATCCACGGTAAGAAAAATTTGAGGTGAAGTCAATTTGCCCAGCAGCGTGAATCTGAAATGGTCTGCATTCCGCGGCTCGAGAATCATTACCCGCGGCCCTGGATGGGCATCATACAGATTTTGGCTGTATACATAGCTATGACCTTTCTGCGCCGTGTGGTAATGCTCTCTCGCAGCCGCAAGTTTGGCCGGTATCCAAAGGCCAGATGGGCGAATTGCGCCATTAGAACGATACAAGCGTCCATCGTTTTGCTGGTGATGTTGTCGTTGGCGCATCCATCGCGAGCCTTCGCGGCGAGTCCCGACCTCCAGACTGTGCTGACTGGCTCGCGCCAGCGTATTCAGAACCTGGACTACCGCGTGACCGGGCGAATCACGCGGGTAGAAGGTGATGGCAAGCGCACCAGCTACAAATTTGTCGGCAAGGCTCACTGGTTTCCCGATGGTTTGCGCCTGCTATCCGTGTTCTCGGGACCAGGCTCAGAGAAAACAAGCATTCTGCTGCACATGAGCGTGAGTGGGCATTTGACCATCGAGGCGCTACTTCCCGCCGAGAAGGCCGCGAGCGCGTTGCCATTCGAACATTGGAATGACCCGCTTCTGGGAACAGACTTCTCCTATGAAGACATGGTAGAGAGCCAATTCTTCTGGAAGGATCAGGAACTCCTGCCGCCGGAGAAATACGGGGCGCGGGATTGCTTTGTCCTTAAGAGCACCCCCGGCTCTCAGGACCGGAGTCACTATGATTCGGTGACATCGTGGATCGACCGCACCATTTTATTCCCTGTGCATGTGGTAAAGACGCTTCACGGGACGGGACAGCAGAAGGAATTCGTTTACTATGGACTGCGGCAGGTCGATGGCGCCTGGTCTGCATCGCAAGTGGAGGCAAAGCTGCAGGGCAAGCCCGGGTCCTCGATGCTGGTAATCGAAGGTGGCACGGGAAGGGCGAAGCTTGCGCTCAAGGACTTTGTTATCGGCCCGGCAGGCCCGGGAAAGAAGTGACCAAATCGCTTTGATGAGCTATTGCAGACCCCAGTGCTGTCACCTGACATCCACGGTGTTCGCCGTCGGTGTTCAGCGTCAGGGGATAAGCTCCTTTTCAGACGTAACCGGGGCTCCATATAACCCAAAGGGCCACCAATTCCAGTCGCCGGCAAGTTGCAATAGCGCCGGCCCGACAATCATCCGCACCACTGTGGCATCGATGAAAACCGCTACGGCGAGCGTGAAGCCCAACATCTGGACGACCAGAAAGCTCCCGATGGTGAAGGCGATGAAGACGGCAATCATAATTGCCGCGGCGCTGGTGATGAGCCGGGCCGTCCGCGCCAGGCCCTCGATGACAGCTGATCTCTCGGATAGGCCGCGCCGCCGCTCTTCGAGGACGCGGGCGACCAAAAAGACCTCATAGTCCATGCTCAATCCGAAGACGATGGCAAACGCGAGAATCGGTACGATCGGGAATACACGGCCGGTCGGTCCGTCGAGACCAAACATTCTGCTGCCGTGGCCTTGCTGAAAAACAAGAACTAACGCGCCGAATGAGGCGCCAACCGAGAGCAGATTGAGCAGAACTGCTTTGACAGCCGCAAATAAAGAACGTAGTCCGATGAGGAGCGCCAGCAAGCTTCCCAATACGACTCCAACGACCACCTTCGGCAAGCGTTCCTTCACCACAGAGTCATAATCTGCATTGAGCGCGGGAATACCGCCAACGCGCAGCACGGCGCCCGGGACCCCTGTTATCGCCGCGACATCGGAGGAACGCACCTCTCGCACCCATCGCATCAGTTCGCTGGGAGTAAGACTGGCTTTCGGCAGCAACTCAATCAAGGTAGCCTGCCCATCGCTGCTCAGAAGACCCTTCCGGATTGGCTCAGGTGACCCATTGACAGCATCCGCAGTGTCAGACATTCCAGTAAGGGTCGGAAGCGATAAGACCTCTTCCGCTCTGGGATCGCTCTGGAAGTGCTGGGTCAAGCGAGTGACAGCAAGCCAGCCAGCCGGCGAGAGCGGTGGAGACTGCGGCGGCAACTGCAGGACTACTCGGAGGGACTGCACAATACCCGACCGCCCCATGTGTTGGAGGGTATGCAGGGCTTTCACCGACTCGGCGGAGGCGGGGAGCGAGTCATGGTCAGGAAGGCCGACAGAGATTTTGCGCGCCTGAAATGCGAGGACCAGTAGCGGAATCCCGGCGACGAGCAGAGCCATCCAGGGGCGGCGGGTTACGATGCCCGCCCACCGCGCCCACCGCTCACTCGCCGCGCAGAGGCTGTCCTCGGTTTTAAATCTTTTGAACGGAAGAGGCACTCTGGCGGCATTGATGCGGTGTCCCAGCAGACCGAGCAGCCAGGGCAGAATGAATGTGCACAGCATGACACTCAAAACAGTTACCAGCAGGCCGGCTATTCCGATGGAGCGCAGTTCGCTGATGGGCACAGTCAGCAGCGCTGAAAATCCGATTGCAACTGTTGTGGCCGAGACTAATAGCGTCTTCCCAGCCTGCTCGGCACAAATATCGGCAGCACAGCCGGGATCACATCCCTCGGCCAATGCTTCGCGAAAGCGGCTCACCATGAGCAATGCATAGTCGATGCCCAACCCAAGGCCGAGCATCGTTGCCAGATTCTGCACCAGAATCGACAGATGGAGGTAGTGCGTGAGTAGCGCACACGCACCCAACGCCATCGAGATTGAGAGCACTCCAACTCCCAGCGGCAACAGCGCGGCCACAAGACTGCCGAAAGCCAGCAACAACAACAAGAGAGTCACCGGCATCGCCCGTTCCTCGGCATGCCTGACGTCGTCTGCACTGACCTTGCGAAGATCGAAGTTGATTGGCGTTTCACCGGTGATCTGCAATTTGATATTTGGGTATTGCGGCCTCAGCTGACTCTCCATGGAGTCTGCTTTTGCCCTCAGTTCGGGAACCAGCGACTCGACGGATTGATCGTGCGGGTCCAAACCAACGATGATCAAGGCCCCGCCGTTGTTCCCGGTGAACATGGGATCTGGCCAGTCGAGACTAGAGATAGCACCGGCCACTCCGGGCACACTACGCAGTGATTTGGTTAGAAAGCTCAATGCATCTGCGGCCTCAGCCGAATCGGGATTGGGAAGACCGCTGATCACCAGAACGACCCGGCGGGCGTAGGGGGACTGGAAACGCTGGGTCAGTTCCTGGTCAACTTTTTCGGATTCTCCGCCCTTGATGTGAACAGCCGTCTCGAGACGACGTTCGACCCTGAAGGAAAAGGGAAGGAGGGCAAGCGCCATCACAAATCCCGACATCGCCAACCAGAATCGGCGGCGAGCGGCACCACGGCCAGTCTTCGAACTAGGCATCAACATGGAAGATCAACGTCGTTTCCCGATTCGTCTGAGAGCACTGAACGACGTCGGTGATTGGACACATGCATAACTATAAATACTTAGAGGGTCAAGCTGATGAAGTTCCCGCCGAAAGAGTTAGATGCGTTTTCGCCTCCGCGCAGTTTCACGGCAGGGCTTAAGGCAAAGGGCCGCGGTCCAAGTGCACTCACACAGGAAGTTCTTGCCAACTGGGCCGAAGCCGACCAGATCAATATCCTGAATTGGAGAAGTTCGAGGCAATTGTGAATCGGATGAGAACCGTAACGCGGTTCTGAAGAAGCAATAGACCAGCTTATTTCTTCCCCCGGTTCATTGGAACGACCTGCACCGTGGTCTCGCGCATCTCGGCGAGGAAGCGATTGATGATCGAGCCGCGTAGCAGGATGTCAAAGCGTGAACGGGCCGATTGACCGAAGACGACGTGGGAAATATTTTCCTGCTGGGCGAAATCGATGAGAGTTTCGGCCACGCTCTTTCCCTTGAGAGTCACAACCCTTGCTCCCAGTTCGCGAGCCATGCGCTCGTACTCTTCCAGTCGGGCGAACGCTTCGGGGTCGCCGTGCCTCTTATCGTCATCGGGAGTTTCGACGTATACGGCGTACCAGTTTGTTGCCAGTCTACCGGCGATGCGCGCCCCGGTGCGCAGCAATCTCTCCGTGCCGGTGCGCGACGAAAGGCAGACCATAACTTTCTCGGGAATTGGAGCCTGCTCCAGGCCCTGCGTGCGACGATATTCAGCGGCTGCAGTGCCCACCTGCTCAGCTGTCGTTCGCAGCGCCAATTCGCGGAGCATATTCAGATTGCCTTTGCGAAAGAAGTTGGCCAGCGCCTGCTCAACTTTTTCCGGGGCATAGATTTTTCCCTCGCGAAGCCGCGCGCGTAGTTCGTCTACGGTCACGTCGACGTTGACGACTTCGTCAGCGCGCTTGAGAAAGCTGTCGGGAACCGTCTCCCGGATTTGTGTGCTGGCGGAACGAGAAACCGCGTCGTTCAGCGTCTCGAGGTGCTGGATGTTCACCGCCGTCATGACCTTGATTCCGGCGTCTAGCAGTTCGAGGACATCCTCATAACGCTTGCGGTTGCGCGAGCCTGGCACGTTTGTGTGCGCCAGCTCATCGACGACGCAGGTGTCGGGTTTGCGGGCGAGAATTGCATCGAGATCCATCTCCCGCAGAGTGACTGAGCGATAGACGATTTCCTTCTCAGGAATGATCTCGAGGTCACCAATCAGAGCAGCGGTTTCCGCGCGACCATGCGGTTCCACCAGCCCGATGACGACGTCCACGCCCTGTTTCTTTAACTGGTGCGCCTGCTCGAGCATGCGATAGGTCTTGCCCACCCCAGGTGCTGCGCCCATATAAACGCGCAGTCGTGCGGGCTCGGCTGGAGGCCGCTCAAGCTCGATCATGGGGCTCATCCCTTAGCCAACCTCCACCGGGTGCCGGGTAGTCGTGGCAGTGGCATAAGGTAGCGTGAAGCTGAAGGTAGTGCCACTCCCGAGCTTGCTTTCGACGTAAACCTGCCCACCAAGGGATTCCACGAGTCGGCGCACGAGAGCCAAACCGAGCCCCGTACCCTGATCGGATCCGCCCGAAAATCGCCCGAAGATGGTGGGCAGGCGCTCGGCTTCGATACCGCGCCCGTTATCCCGGACGAAGAACTGGACTCCGTCCTTGATCTCTCTGGCCCGAAGAACAATGGTTCCACCTTCCGGCGTGTAGCGCAGCGCGTTCACGACGAGGTTATCGAGGATGCTGCGCAACGCTCTTCGGTCCGCATTGACATGGGCCAGATCGGCGAACGCATTGAGCTCAAGCTCGATATTCCTGGTACGTGCTTCTTCTTCGTGGCGCGAGATCGCTTCACGCAAAATGTCGGCGGGGCGAAGGCGTTCAATCTTCAATTCGCGGCGTCCCGTTTCCAGTTCGCCTACTTCGATGAGATCCGCCATTAGATCGTTAAGACGTTCTGCTTCCTCCTCCGCGCTGCCGACCAGTTCTCTTTGCAGAGACCTCAGCTCGCCGGCGTGACCGCGCGAAAGCGCATAGAGAGAGAGGCGAAGTCGCTGCAGTGGATCGCGCAATTTTTGCGAAGCGACGGACAGGAATCGCGTCTTAAAGCGATCGACTTCCTGCAGTTCGGTCACATCTTCAAGCACGGTCACAGCTCCGAGCAACTTACCGTCGCCATCGCGCATCGGTGTCGTACGTAAACGGTAACTGCGCTGCGCCTCACCGATGCGCATGGGCAAAAGCGCGGCTTCTCCTTCACTGGCGGAGGCACGCTGCATCGACACAGCCATGCGCACTGCATTGAGAATTTTTTCTCCCCCCGGAGTATTGGTCAGGACCATCCGGTCTGTCGACTTCTCGCCTAACAATTCCATGGACGCCTGATTGAGCTTCAGAACATGCCCTTTCGCGTCTGTGACGATCACCGGCTCGAAGATTGACTGCACGACTGCATCGCTCAGTTGGTGCTCCATCTGCAGGCGTCCAGACTCGGTCTCGCGCAGATCGCGAAGACGAACGGTCATCCTGTTCAACTCGGTGGCGATTGCGCCCAGATCGTCCTTTTGCCGCCATTCAATGCGCTGCTGCGGATCACCCTGACCGATGCGACGAACGGCGCGGGCGGTGCTGCGGATTGGCGCCACCACAAAGAACGTCATCACTCCGGCAATTGCGATCGCGGCTGCGATGCTAGCGCCACATGCACTGATCAGTCTTGCCCTGAGTTGCGCCTGCTGATGCTCAAGATTGGCTACGACTGAGTCGTGCTGAACCTTCAGATCGGTGAATCTCCGGGTCAGTTCTTTGCTTATCTGTTCAAGTTGACGCGCCGGTTGGCCGATAGCCTGGCGAGAACCTTCAACAATTTTCGAATGCTGATTGGTGAGATCTTCGAGCGAAGTGCCCGGCGCAAAATTCCCCAATGAGGTATCGGCTATGCTCAAGAGCTGCTGCGTCTGGGCTGCCTGTTGCGCGAACTGTGCTGCAAGCCGCGGCGTCGGTGCGATCTGAAGGTTCGCCGCCGTCAACTCTTCGCCTGCAAGAGAGGCGCGGACCGCAGCCAACGCGGCAAGCGCCTGATCGGCCGTGTGCTGCGAGGCATCCAGAGCCGCGAGCCGGACAAAGGATGTGCGGACGAGCATGCTGACGCCAGCCACCAGCGCGATGAGGAGAAGACAGCCCAGGAGGAGCCTTTGGTACAAAGTCAGCATCATCTTAACGGAACAACTCTCTAATGCGGTGCACTAGTCCCGAAAGCGGGGGGGGGGCGTGAGGAACTCTTTCCGTGGCAACCGCCGCCAAGTCAGGAATTCTGGTAGCGCCTCATTACGTCTTCCAAGGTTATTACACCTTCGAGTTTGTTCTTGTTGGCTCGATTGAGTACAGGCAGCAATTGCCACCTGGAGAAGTAGCGCAGCGCGGTGTCCAGAGGAAGATCGGGAAACAACAATGGCGTGCGGTCGGGCTTAAGCGCCCGTTCAATCGGAGTGCTTCCGGTCAACGTTGCCGCGGCGGCGGTCAACTCATCTATGCTCATGGCATACCAGGAACCATCCCAGAGTTGAACCAGCAACGCGGGCGTGTTGTCGAAGGACATCGTCGCTGATATCGCCTCGATCGGTTCATTTCCACTCACGACAGGCACGTCGAGGGAGCGCAGAGCGTCTTCAATGTGAAGCACGCTTTCCTCTCGCTGCTCCTCCATCGAAGGCAGATCCAGACCGTCCTGATGCGTAAAGATCTCGAAAATTGGCACCGGCTGAAGGCTCCGTGAAAGCAGATATGCGATCGTATTTGCCAGAATCACGGGTAGAACGATCGAGTAGTTGCCACTTACCTCCATCACCATGAAAACTGATGTGAGAGGTGCCCGGAGAAAGCCTGCGAAGAGCACTCCCATACCGGTCAGAGCGTAGGCTCCGACGGTGCCTGTGAGGTGGGGAAAGTAATGCTTTTCGAATGAGCCGACGGCCGCGCCCAGCATCGCGCCAATGAAGAGCGTTGGTGCGAACATCCCGCCCGGAGTACCGCTTGAAAACGACAAGGTCGTCGCCAGAAGCTTCAGGAGCGCCAACGCAATTAACAATTTCCATGCGAATTGGCCATGCATCGCCTGGTCGATGACACCGTAGCCGGGACCCATGACCTGGGGAAAACCGAAGAATCCTATGGCTCCGACCATCAGACCGGCTAATCCTGGCTGGAAGAAATGAGTCCAGCGCGCCAGCGACCGCAGTCGCGGGCGCAGGTAGCCAAGCGCCTTCGAAAATATGAGCGCGACGAGGCCGCCAGCCACTCCGAGCACAGCGTATGCGCTCAGCTCTCGGGGATCACGCAACACCACCTGTGGAATTCGAAATAGGGGCTCAGAACCCCAGAACCATCGTGCAACTACAACGCTGGAGATCGCAGACAGCACCACAGAGCCCAGCACGGCCGCGCTCCAGCGTCCGATAACCTCCTCGATGACAAACAGAATTGCAGATATGGGAGCGTTGAATGCCGCGGCCAGGCCGGCCGCTGCTCCAATGGGCGCGAATAGTCGCAGACTCTGCCGCGACAGGCGCAACCGGCGCGCAATCATTGACGCAACTCCAGCGCCGATTTGGAGGGACGGGTCTTCGGGGCCGAGCGAGTGCCCTGATCCGATGGCAATCGCTGAGGTAACAAATTTGCCGATCACTGTTCTGAAGGAGATATAGCCGTTGTAGATGTAAAGCGCCGCCTTGGTCTGGTTAACCCCACTCCCGATCGCTCCCGGAAAAAGCCACTGAACGAGCAGCGCAACCCCGAGGCCTGCCAGAGCAGGCGCCAGAAGGAGCCGGTACTGTCCCGGATGGGGCGCGGAACCGAGAGTCAGGATCCTGATCCATTCGATGGCAACCCGGAATGAAACTACGAGCAATCCTGACAAAACGCCTATAAAAATCGACAGCACCAGAAACAAGCGCTCTTCGCGTGTCGGCGCAATCTTCTGGAGCTCGAAGCCATGTACGGGGTCGATCTGTTCGCTGGACTCGACTAAAGAATCGGCTTTCACTGCATTTCTACCCCCACCGGGGATTGAGCAATCTTAAGCAGCAATGCATCCTCACCGCCGGGAAATCCGCATGCTGTCGCAGTTTGTTTCTCGGTATCGAAGACGAGATTCATGATGGTTTGCTCCGTCTGTGGGTCTCGTGCCAACGCCACGGGGTTCAGTTTTGCCGGAACCTGCTGCCATTTCGTGGCGAGATCGGCGAGCAGTAAGGGAGAGGTAGGTTTATTCATGGAGCAAGATTCAAGACGCGCTTTCGCGACTTCTGCAGCATGCAATACGCGGATGGCGCGTTCTTTGGCTGGCAACTCGGTTCCAGGGATGAGCTCCAAAGCGTGGGTGGTTGAAGCAAGCAATTCGCGGTTGCTCGACTGAACGGCATCGGGCTGGGACACGAAATCGGGATGGCTTAAGACTCGATCGAGATATACGCGGGCCAGTTGGAAACGACCCAGGGCGAATGCTACTCGTCCTGCGCCCTCCAGGGCTTCTATCGGGCACGGCTTTCGCTCGGCGAGATTCCGATAGATCTCGAACGCGTTTGCTGGATCTTGCGCCTGCTCCATCAAGCGGGCAATCTCCAGCTTGACCCCGGGGTCGTCAGGGGCATTGCCCGCGGCGACAAGCAATTGTGTGCGCGCTCTTGCGTAGTCTTTCTGGCCGATCAGATAACGAGCCAATTCCAGTCGGACCATGCGGCGGCGCTCGTATCCATCTCCTTGCCATCTTCCGTCCAGCGCCCGTTGATAGTATTCGACGGCACGGGACTCGTTGCGCTGCCTTGTGGCGAGCCTCGCCAACTCAAGATTGATCAGTCCGTTGCCCGGCTCAGATTCCAGAAGCGTATTGAAGTATGAAATCGCCTCCTCGCTGCGGCCAGCGGCTGAAAGAGCCATCGCCAGTTTGATTTCGGTTTCTCGCTGTCCCGGATCATATTCAAGCGCGGAGCGGTAGGCATCGACCGCCTGCTCAGGATGCCCGCTCAATATCGCCGATTCGCCCCGCTCAAACCAGCGCTGCGCCAGCGCTTGCCTGCGTCGGGAGAACGAATTAAACAGGAAGTAAGTTGCAACTGCCAGCGCCGCGGTAATCGCGAACAGACCCAGAAGCGCTAACATATCCCGCAGGATCAGCTTTCGTTTGTGTTGCCGCTCTTCGGAGGTGAGTGGGGATCGCAGCTCAAATACAGCCATCTTTAATACCTTAGCTTCTTATGCAAAACAGAGCGAATGCTGACGTGATTGGCCTCTGCGGCTCCGGGCGAGTTACGATCATCAAAGAGTGAATCCTTGATGGCGCAAACTGAAACAGCAAAGCTCGAGACGAAACAGCACACGCTGGAAGATATTCTCCGGCGGCTGGGGAGCGTCGTAGTGGCGTATTCCGGCGGCGTTGATTCGGCTTTTCTCGCGTACACTGCACATCGTGTTTTGGGCGACCAAGCGCTCGCTGTGATCGCCGACTCACCGTCGCTCGCTCGTAGTCATTTTCGCGATGCCCTCGAATTCGCCCGTCAGCAGGCCATTCCTCTACGGACGGTCGAAACCACCGAATTGGAAAGCGAAGCCTACGCGGTGAATGACGCAAATCGCTGCTTCCACTGCAAAGACGAATTATTTACCGTGCTTGAGCAGAAGCGCCTGGAGCTTGGATTCACCGCAGTCGCCTACGGGTTGAATCTGGACGATCGGAAAGATTTTCGTCCTGGCCAACGCGCGGCCGCGGCGCACCACATTGCCTCGCCACTGGCGGAGGCCGGTCTGACCAAGGCCGACGTTCGCGCCTTGGCCTTACATGCGGGGCTTGAGGTATGGGACAAGCCTGCGTCGGCTTGTCTCTCCTCCCGCATCGAGTACGGGCGACGCGTCACACCCGAAGCACTCCGGATGGTGGAAGAGGCAGAAGATGCGTTGCGCGTGCTCGGCCTGAGGAACTTCCGGGTCCGACACCACGGCAGCGTGGCACGCGTTGAAATCGCGGAGGATGAGCTTCTATTTGCACTCGATAAGGGTCGACTGCGACAAATGTCGACCGCTGTGCATGCTGCCGGTTTCAATTACGTCGCGCTGGACTGCGACGGATACCGTTCGGGTTCCATGAATGAGATTTTGCCCGTCGATGTTCTTACACGGGCTGCCAAATAATAAGCCATGCATATTGGATATCTGGAATGCTTCGCCGGCATTAGCGGGGATATGCTGCTGGGGGCGCTGGTAGATGCCGGCGTCTCAATGGACCTTCTGCGGCAGACTGCAGAATCGCTTAACGTGGACGCCGAGTTGGTCGTCCGGTCGGTGGAACGTAGCGGCATCCAGTCAATAAAGATCGATGTGCAGGTCGGCAGCGAACTGGCCGAAGCCACAGAACATCACCAGCCCGGCCGTTTTGCCCAAGTTCACGAGCATCATCACGAACACGATCACGAGCATGGACATTCGCATGAACATCATCACGAGCACACACATGGGCACGACCGAAGCTGGGGGGAGATTCGGGAGTTGATCGAGGGTGCCCCCCTGCGTGAGGATGCCAGGGCTTTGGCCCTCCGGGCATTCGGGGTGCTGGCGGAGGCGGAGGGGCGGATTCATGGGGTGCCGGTGGAGCAGGTGCACTTCCATGAGGTCGGCGGGGTGGATGCCATCGTGGATATCGTCTGTGGTGCCATCGGGTTGTGCTCCCTCGCCGTGGACAGGTGGTATGTGTCACCGGTGAACGTCGGGAGCGGCCATGTCCACTGTGCGCACGGTCGGTTTCCCGTGCCAGCGCCGGCGACCGCTGAGCTGCTCAAGGGTATTCCGACCTATTCGGCGGGGCCGAAGCGGGAGCTGACGACACCGACCGGGGCGGCTCTGCTGAGGGCGATGGGGTGCAGCTTCGGAGAGGCTCCGCTGATGGCGGCGGAGGCGATCGGCTATGGAGCGGGGACGGCGAATCCGGAGGGCTTCCCGAATGTCCTGCGTCTGACGGTGGGCGAGAGCGCTGATGCGCCGAAGCGGGATCGTGTCGTGGTCCTGGAGTGCGCCGTGGACGATGCCAGTCCGCAGGTGGTGGCGCACGCCATGGAGCTGGCGCTGGAGAATGGGGCGCTGGATGCCATGGCCGCGGCAGTGACCATGAAGAAGGGGCGTCTGGGGACGCTGCTTACGGTGCTGGCCAAGCCTGAGGATGCGGCGGCGATCGAGGGGCTACTCTTCCGGGAGACGACGACGCTGGGTATTCGGCGGAGGACAGACGAGCGCGTGATCCTGGACCGGAGCTTCGTCACCGTAGAGACGGCTTACGGGCTGATCCGGGTGAAGGTGGGCAGTCTGGGCGGTGAGCGGCGGAATGCGATGCCGGAATATGAGGATTGCCGGAGAGCGGCGCGCGAGCACGGGGTTGCGCTGAAGCTGGTGATAGAGGCTGCACTGGTGGCCTTCGCGGAGCATCCTGTAAAGGCATGACCCGCGAAACCATACTGGAGATACTGGAGAGGATTCAGCGGGGCGAGACCTCGCCTGCGGAGGCAATGGCGCGCCTCTCCAAGCTGCCCTTTGAGGACGCGGGCTTCGCCAAGATCGATCATCATCGCAGCCTGCGGCTGGGATTGCCGGAAGTCATCTATTCGGCGGGGAAGACTGCAGCGCAAGTCGCGGAGATTTTTTCGCGGATGGCGGCGGCCGGGGGGGATGTGATCGCTACCCGGGCCGGGGTGGAGGCGTTCCACGCCGTCCGGGAGCTGATACCGGAGGCGCGGTACCATGCCGAGGCCCGCGTCATTGGATTGAGGCAGGGGGGGCTGCGGCAGACGGGCGAGCCAGCCGGGCTGGGTCCGGTGGCGGTGGTGTGCGCCGGGACCAGCGACCTGCCGGTGGCCGAGGAGGCGGCGGTCACGGCCGAGTACCTCGGGCTCGAGGTAGAGCGGATCGTCGACGTGGGCGTGGCCGGGCTGCATCGGATACTGTCCCAGGGTGACAGACTCGCACGGGCGCGGGCGGTGATCGTCTGCGCCGGGATGGAAGGGGCGCTGCCGAGCGTCGTGGGCGGGCTGGTTGCGGCTCCGGTGATCGCCGTGCCTACGAGTGTGGGCTATGGAGCGGCGTTTGGAGGGATCGCGGCGCTGCTGGGCATGCTCAACTCGTGTTCGCCGAACGTCTCTGTGGTGAATATCGATAACGGATTTGGCGCGGCTTATGTGGCGGCGATGATTGTCAGGTCGGGGCAGCGGGGTTAGTACCCACCCCCCTCCCCCTCCGACTTGTAACCGTTTCATTTTAAAGGGGAAATTTGTAACTCATTCATTCTGAATGAGACGACCGAGACTGATTCATTCCAAAAGGTTTACGACGATGTGGTCACGAGCTCACCCGTAACCGTTTCATTTCAAATGACATAGACTAACATCATTGATTCGACACGAGTTACCGGCGCCGGTTGACGCCGGATCGGACGCTTGTTCCCTATTTCTTATTTTATCAATTCAGACGGAATTTCCGGCCAGGTTTCGGACCGTCTTTGTCCAATGAGATGAAACAGTTACGGGCAACCTGAGCGAAGGAAGACTTGACAAAGGTCCGATCTTGCAAAATCACCATTGTCTAGCCATAGATATCAATGTACCTTGGTACATATGGATGAGAATGCGGAGAAATTTATCGTCGAGCGGGTGCAGACGGGGGTGCGGATCGAGAAGCGTCTGCTGAAGGTGCTGAAGGCGCTGGCGGAGTACTGCGATATGACGCTGGGGGATCTGCTGGAGGGGATCGTGCTGCATGCGCTGGAGGGAAAGTGCGCGTTCGGGCCGGAGACGCTGGCGCAGGTGGCGACGATGAAGAAGATTTACGGGCTGGATCTGGATGCGACGGCCAGCCATCGGTTGACGGAAAAGACTGGAGAGCCGGCATGAGATGGCTGGCGTGGGTCATGGCATTTCTTGTGGCTCTGGCGGCGATTGCATTCGTGCTTCATCACCGGTTTGGAGGGTTTGGAATGACACAGGGTCCGCTGGCGCACGCGCGGAGCGAGTTCACGTTTACGGTGCAGGCTCCGATGGCGGAGGCGTTTCCGCTGTTCGGGCCGGAGGGTGAGCGTCCGTGGGCGGGTCCGCACTGGGATCCGCAGTTTGTGTATCCAGTGCCGGCGAAGGATGTGGAGGGCGCGGTGTTTCACGTTCATCACGGGCATCATTCGGCGACCTGGGTGAACACGGCCTTCGACGCGCAGGCGGGACATGCGGCGTATGCCTACGTAATCGATGGAAAGCTGGCGACAAGGATCGATGTGCAACTGACTCCGGTGGACGCGGCGACGACCAGCGTTCGCGTGATGTACGAGCGGACGGCGCTCTCTCCGTCGGTGAATCCGGATATCGCGGAGATGGCCAAGACCGATCCGAAGATGGGTCCGGAGTGGGAGAAGGAGATTGGGGACTATCTCAAAAGGGGTACGGAGCGGAAACGCAACGAGATCGCCGGACGGCACGGATCGTGATCGTGATGAGCTAAGTTTCAAAACGCGCTTTGCTGGGGCTTATCCCTAAAGTGTGAGCACGTTCGAGCAATGCGCGCATCAATCTGTCAAAACCTTTTGCTTCGAATAAATTGACCCAGTGCCAGCGCTTGAGCCGGCTCGGAACCTCACACTCCTCCAGCTTTAAGGGAATTAAGAAAATTGCGTTTTCAGGCTGTTCGTCAGCAATGTCCAGAACTTTTCTTATTTCTTTCTGAAGGTAGCCAGTCTTACTGACTGAATGAGCAGACAGACAAACAACGACTACGTGAGTTGAGCGCACGGCGTTTGTGATTTCGTAGTCCCAATCGTGCCCCGGCAACAAGTTTTCCTCATCGAGCCATGGATCGATGTGATTCTTTTTCAGTTGCTCGTAGAGATTGCGTACCGCAGGTTTGTCGCCGGAGGAGTGGCACATGAAAACACGAAGGTTATTCTCAGCCGTTTGTGGAGCAGAAACGATAGCACTCTGATCGAGACGTAGCCCCTCGGCTGCAAAATCTTCCCTCACGGAAGAGATCGGTACACCGGTCCAGCGGCTCACAACGTCCTCGATGTCCTCGCGACTCACAATGCCAGCCGTCGAGTCATCGAGATGATATTTGTCGCGCAGGGCACGCAGGTTCTCGCGCTCCTTACGCTCTTCATCCGAGTAGAATTTTGCCTTCGCGAACTCGTGCATCGCAATGGCTTTTTCCATGCGATGCACGATAAATTTGATTCGCTTTTGTACATCAGCGATCTCCTCTGGCAGCGACGCCTGGCGCAGCTTGACGCGCGCTCCAGCTGCATCGAGCAGTTCGATTGATTTGCTAAGGGGTGTACTGTCTCGAAAATGCCGAATGGCGTAGTGCACGGCATACTGCAAGGCTTCATCCGTGTAGCTGACGGCGTGATATTTTTCGTAATCCGCTTTGCAGCCGAATAGCAAACGGATTATATCGTCCTCGTGCAGCGGAGGCACCTTAACAGCCCGGAAGCACTGTCCCAGCCACGGTGCCAGTTGAATCGCCTTTTGGTGGTCGTCTGGAGTGCTGGCACCGATGCACTGGATTTCACATCGCAAAAGTGCGGGCCTGAGTATCTCTGCGATACCGAGCGAACCTGATATTGAACTGTTCCCCACGATAGTGAGTAAGTCGTCGATGAAAAAGATAGTCTGGGGATCCTCTTTCAGCTCTTTAACGATGATGTTTAACCGTTCGTTGAGCTTCTGACGATCTGATGTCACCCCGATGAAGAGTCGGGAGTCAAAGGCCAGGATCCGTTTGTCCGAAAGGAAGGACGGGACATCCCCGTCTGCGATGAGCTGTGCCAGCCCCTCAACTACGGCTGTCTTGCCAGCGCCGCGTTCGCCGATGAGAACGGGGTTTCTGTTGTTGCGGCTGCAAAGAACCTCGATGACTCCTTCAAGTTCCCGGTCGCGCCCTATCACCGGATTAAGTTGACTATCCATCGCTGCTTGCGTCAGATCACGCGAAAACTCCTCTAGCAAGCTCGACTCGCGATTCCTTTGCTGTTGCGGAGCTTTCTCCTGAGTCGTTCTTGCCAGCTCCTCGCGAATCGCTGCCAGCTTCAGCCCGCACTCGTGCAGAATCTCCGCCGCGAAGCACTTTTCCTCGCGCAGCAGCCCGAGCAGCAGGTGTTCCGCTCCAATATGCTTGTGCGAGAGCCGCTCGGCCTCGTCAGCCGCATAAGCCAGCACGCGCTTGCATTCATTTGAGAGAGGCAGATCGACCGAGGTCGAAACCTTCTCGCGGATCGCGGTACGTCCCTCAATCTGTTTCCGTATTGTTTCAATCGACGCATGAGACCGAAGGAGGCGATTAGTCAACGCCTTATCTTGCCGCAGCAGGCCCAGCAGCAGATGCTCCGGTTCAATGTACGGTGACCCGAACTGGCTGGCCTCGTAGCGTGCAAAGAAAACGACACGACGTGCGTTTTCCGTGTATTTTTCGAACATTCTGCTAAGTGCTCCACTTCTGCTGCCGGGACTGACCGTGTCAATCATTCAATCAATATGACGATACCAGCGTTTTCGTGATCAATTAGGCCACGAGACACATCAGAAAGAATGGAAGCTTGACTCCCGAATTACCGGCTCTTCGGACGTAACTCTAGTATTCCCACGGTAGCTAATCAACTTGAACTCGAATTATCGGCTCACCCAGCACTAGTTTTATCCCGGGGACCCACCACTTGCAACGAAAGGCATGACGCACAAATAGGGTCGTCCAAAGCGGCCGGTGAGGTGCGTGGTATATTGCTGCGTGGCCAGGAGAAAGATGATAGCGACGCAAGATAAGAAAGAGTCCGATCCCAAGGAAAAGTGCATTGAAAAGGGTGTCTGGATTGCGCTTCCTAATCCTGTTCCGGCGACGGCGAACTTTGTGTTCACTCCGTCGTCTGCGGGCAC
>CAVRNK010000097.1:0-41783 GCA_963721995.1 uncultured Acidobacteriaceae bacterium
CCCCGTCGATCCAAAGGCTGAGCCCGATGTGCCCGTCACGCCGCTGCTCGGCGCGCTCGTTCCCGATGCCGCCCCTGCCGTGCCGTTTCCGAATCCGCTCTGGCCGATCCCGGCGATACTCGTTCCCGCCGCCGCCGGGCCCCCACTACTGGCGATCGGTTGCCCAAACAGCCCCATAATCTTCACATGCTGCTCGCCCTGGTGGATGATCTTCCAGTCATCCTTTCCCGTCATGGGATCGGTGTACCGCTTGCGCAGGAACCGTATCTGGTTCGTATTCACCAGCTGGTCGATCGACGAAGGATACGCCCCGAACTTCCGGTAGTAGAGCTTGACCGCGCGCTTGTACTGCTCGCCGCGGTGCATCAGCTCCAGCTCCCTGTCCCGCCGGATCGACTGCGCAATCTTTGGCGCCGCCACTGCCAGCGTGATCAGGATAAGCGCCACCAGAAACAGCACCGCAAGCAGGACGAATCCATCTTCGGATCGCGTGCCCCCGGCCGCGCTACTGCGCCTTGCGTCCTGTGGTGAAGAAAACATCGAAGCCCGTCTCAATTCTGAATCAGCGGCAGCGTCTGCGTGTTGTTATATGGAATATCTTCTACCTGCACCGAGAGCGGCGCAATCTTCACCACTCTGTAGTGGTGATCGACCACATCCCCCTCCGACGCGATAAACACATCGGCCCCATGCAGCAGAAAGACCTTCTTCTTCTGATCCTGCGACTCGTACCCGAAAAATTTCAGGTCAATTGGTGGCGGGGGCGGCGGTCCGCTGTAAGCCGGCACAACCGGCTGTGGCCGGATCGGAGCCTTCGCTTCCTCGATCACCGGCACTGAGAACATCGAGAAGATATTTCTCCCCTTGCCCGAATACTCCAGCGACTCCGCCTGCGCCATCACCTCCGGGTGCAGCGTCGGATCAAGATTTGCCATAGATCCCGAAATCTTCGCCGCCTCGTGGCCGCCGCTCGCCAGAAACACCCTCTGCCTGGGCCGCGCCTCAGGATTTCCCGCAGCAGACGTGGGAGCAGTAACCGGAGCCGTCGTCACAGTGGGCGCTGCCACTGGAGCCGGCGTCGAGCCGCCGCTGAACATGGAGCTGACGTTGTAGATCACCAGCCCGAGCACCGCCGCGCCCAATCCGGCGGCGATCGCAACCTTCTTCTTGTCTTCCGTTCCAATCTTCAACGCCATCAGGGCGCACCCTCCTCGCTGACGTTCTGCGCCGTGGCCGGCTCAGTGCCCTCATTCGGAGGCGGCAGCTCGCCCGGATTGGTGCGCAGATACGTCGTCATCCGCAGCCGCAGATTCACCAGTCCGCCCTGCTGCCCGGTGAAGGTCAGGCCGTCGATGATGAAAAAGACGTGATTCTTGTCCCGCTCGAGATCGTTGATAAAGTGCATCAGCGCCGTGTAGTCACCGCTCAGGTTGGCGTCGATGCGAAGCTCTGTCAACCCGTCGATCGCCGGCTTGGGCGTGTATTGCGCGCGCGTCAGCCGCACCTGGTTCTTCACGTAGTCCGTACCCAGCTCCTCGGCAATCGTCGAATAATTCGGCGCGATGCGCTTCTCGAAAAACTTGTCCGCATCATCGCGTGCCTCTTCCACCTTCTGCGGCAGTCCTTCGAGATGCGCCATCTGCGACTGCAACTGCGCCGACCTGATTTGCGCCCGCTGGTAAGCCTCCGAGTTGAGCTGTCCCACGGCATGAAGCGCCAGCATCACCTTCACCCCGAGAAAAAGCACCAGTCCCGCCAGCGCGACAGCGCCCGCGATATGCAGATTCAGAACTGTAAAGAAGCGGCGGAGATTGTTCACTGTGCACCTCGCTTCTTCGGCGCGGCGGTACGTGCCTTCGGGCCTACACTCTTTTTTTCGCCGGCTGCCGTCTCATCTGGGTTCTTCTCGGCGGCGGACTCTGCCTTGCTCGCCTGTTCTTCCGACGGGCTCAACGGCCGGTAGTCGGCCAGTATCTCGAAGTTCACATCAATCGATGCGTTGATCGGCTGCAGTGCCGCATTCGGCCCATTCGCGGTCGCCGAAGCCAGCGCCTCGCCCGCCAGCCGCGGAGAACCAAAGTGTCGCGACTTCTCGAGGTTCCGCACCAGGTCGACCGCCTTGTCGCGGGCGCCGCTCACCCGCAGCCGGATCGTCACCTCACCGTCCTTCGCTACCTCCGGATCGAGGCTCAACACCTGCACTCCTGCCGGCAGGACAGTCTCGAGGTCGGTCATCGTCGCCGTCCAGGAGAACGCCTTGCGCCGGAAGAGGGAATTGAGGAAATCCGACTGTGTCAGCACGGCTGCATTCTGCGGCTGCCGCATCAGCACCTGGTAGCTCTGCTGCTGCTGTTCGAGCTTCCTAACGTGGTTCTCGACCGCATCCACCCGCGCCGTAGCGTCCTGCGCTTTATGCTGCTCCCCGCGCAGCAGCAGCCACAGCGGTATCGCCAGCAGCACAAGAATCCCCATCAGGATCCTTAGCTGCTTCAATACCTGCCGAACATCGACATACGGCTGGCTGGCGAGATTGATCGTAATCTTCATCAGCTTGCCAGCGCTCCTGTCACTCCTGCCGCCAGTCCTCTTGGCATTGTCCCGCTTGCCCCCATTCCGGGACCGGCCACCAGGTCGCGCACTCTCACTCCATCCTCCGCTTCGTCCTGGGCCCCGTTCTCCAGCATCTGCGCAAACTCCTGCGCTCCGCCCGGCCCGACGTAGTAGACAACTTCCGGCAACGCCTTCAGCGTGTCCTCAAAATAAGCCCTCGCCACCGACACGCTCTGCACCAGCTCCTCCTGACGCTGCCCGTCGTCCGCCGGCAGCTCCTGTGTCCGGTGAAGCAGCAGCTCGTCGCCCGCGGCAATCGCCGTCGTCAGGGTAAACCCGTTGCGATTCACCACCAGCGCCGAGTCGCTGGTCGTCAGCGCCGCCAGCGAGGCCAGCGTCGATGGCATCACTACGCCCGGTTCATATCCGGCCGCGCGCACCGCGCCCTCGTATTCAGAGCGCACTGCCGCCGGCATCACCGTCACCAGCACATGCATCTGGCCATGTTCCTGTGCCCGCCCCATCACCTGATAGCTCACCGCCGCATCGTCCACTTCAAACGGCATTAGCTTGCGCAGCCTGAAGCGCACAATCGGAAGCGTCTCCTGCGCCTTCGCCGGCAGCGTATCGAACTCCAGCATCAGCACTCGCACCGCTGCATCCGGAACCACCAGCGTCAGCTGCTTCTCTCGCGAAGAAACCTCGTCAAGAGCCTTCTGCAAAGCCAGCGCAACCATCGCCGGATCGGTAAAGTTCGCCTCACTCAGCCCGGGCTTCACCACCCCCGCCGCCAGCGGCGCAAAGCTCATCACCGCCTGCGCATCACCTTGCTGCCGCGCCGCAATCACGCCTTCAGGCGTAATCTCGCACGCCAGCTTTGGGCGTTGGTTCGTGTTGGGCGAAAGAATGCGAAAAGAAATAGCCACGTTTACGATTTTCTCTTCAGGCTGTATCCCGAAGTCACTCCTCTAATAAATAAAAGTGCCATTTTCAATCCCTCTGGGCGCTGCATTCTGTGCCCTGAGCCCTGTCCTCTGAATTAGCGCGATGCCTCGATAAATGTAACCTTGTTGATCTCTTTCAGCGTGGTCAAGCCGCGCCGCACCCTGTCAATCGCCGACTCGCGCAGGAACTGCATGCCTTCCTGCTGTGCCAGCTTGCGCACTTCCGAGCTGGGCTTCTTCTCAAGGATAATTTCGCGAATGGGGTCGGTCAGATCGAGCAGCTCATGGATCGCCGTCCGTCCCCGGTATCCCGTTCCGCCGCACTCGATACAACCCACGCCCTCGCGAAACTCAAAGTCCCGCCACTCCGCCGGATCGAACCCGCTCAGCGTCAGCGTCTCATCATCATGCTGGACCGGGCGCGCACAGTACTCGCAGATCGTCCTCACCAGCCGTTGCGCAAGGATACAGTTCAGCGCCGACACAAAGTTGTAAGCCTCAACGCCCATATTCAGGAAGCGCCCCAGCACGTCGACCACGTTATTCGCGTGCACCGTCGTGAACACCAGGTGTCCGGTCAGCGCGGCATTGATGGCGATCTGCGCCGTCTCCTGGTCACGGATCTCACCGACGAGAATCTTGTCCGGGTCATGGCGCAGAATCGACCTCAATCCGCGCGCAAAGGTCAGCCCCTTCTTCTCATTGACCGGAATCTGCGTAATCCCGCGAATCTGGTACTCCACCGGATCTTCAATCGTGATGATCTTGTCTTCGTCGCTCTTGATCTCGTTCAGCGCGGCATACAGCGTAGTCGTCTTGCCCGACCCCGTCGGGCCCGTTACCAGCACCATGCCGTACGGCTCGCGAATATAGCGCCGGAAGCGCCGCAGGTCGTCCTCGTGGAACCCCACCACGTCCAGCGTCAGCTTGCGGAACTTCTCGCTCATCGACTCCTTGTCGAGCACGCGCAGCACGGCATTCTCGCCGTGAACCGTGGGCATAATCGACACGCGGAAATCGATCAGCCGGCCCTTGTACCGCACCCGGAAGCGCCCGTCCTGCGGCACGCGCCGCTCGGCGATATCGAGCTCGCTCATGACCTTGATGCGCGACAGGATCGTCGAGTGGTGCTCGCGCGCAATCGCCGCCATCGCCAGTTGCAGCACGCCGTCAATGCGGTACTTCACCACCAGCGAATCGTCATTCGTCTCGATGTGAATATCCGACGCGCGCCGCTCGAGCGCCGTAAAGATCGTCGTGTCCACCAGCCGGATAATCGGGCTGATGTCCTCTTCCGACGTCAGCTTTTCGATCGAGATCGTCTCATCGGCATCGTCGTGCGCCGAGACCACATCGAAGGTCATGCCCTCCGACGCTTCGTCCAGCACGCGCTGCGACTGCTCCGTCTTCTTCAGCAGATCGGTAATCTGCGTCAGCGTGGCCACCCGCGTTGTAATGCGCTGCCCCAGTAGCCCCGATATCTCGTCCAGCACCATCAGCCGGCTCGGATCGCTCACCGCGATCACCAGCCGGTCGTCAATCTGCTCCAGCGGCACAAAGTTGTAGCGGAACATCATGTCCACCGGCACCCGCTTCATCAGCTCATGCTGAATCCGGAAGTGCTTCAGATCGACGAACTCGCAGCGATAGCGCTGCGCGAGCATCTGGGCTCGCTCAACGTCGTTTAACTCAATCGGCTGTGCCAGTATCGGTGCCTGTGCCATAAAGCTTTCCTTTGAAAATCTTTAACGCTGAAAATTATTCGCATTCCCCAGCGAAAAGATGGGCAGATACAGCGCGATCAAAATAATCACCACCACGATGCCCATCACAATCAGAATCGCCGGCTCAATCAATGCCAGCGCCGCCGTCAGCGCCGTCTGTACGTCTTCCTCATAAAACTCCGCGACTGAGTTCAGCATGCCCGGCAGCGCGCCCGTCGATTCGCCGACTTCGATCATCTCCACCGACAGGGGAGGAAACACCTTCGTTCCCGCCAGGCTCTGCGACAACCCCTTGCCCTCGCGCACGCTGCTCACCGATGAAAACACCGCCTTCGCAATCCGCTTGCTCGCAATCGACCGCGCCGCCGTCTCCAGCGATGGCACCAGCGGCAGCCCGCCCGAGAGCAGCGTCGAAAGCGTCCGTGAAAACAGCGCCACCTGATACTTCAGCCAGATCATCCCGAAAATCGGCAGCTTGATGCGGATGCCGTCAATTCTGTCCGCGCCCTTGTCCGTCTTGCTCCAGCGATAGATTAGGAACGCGATCAGAGCCAGCACCGGCAGTACATACAGCACATAATGCTGTGCCCCCTGCCCCAGCGCCAGCAGCGCCAGCGTCAGGCCGGGCAGCTTCGTCCCCAATTGGTCATAGAGAGTTGCAAAGCGCGGCACGACAAACGTGATGAGGAAAATGAACAGCCCGAACACCAGCGTGATCAGCAGCCCCGGATAGATCAGCGAAGCTTTCAGCTTCTTGGTAAAGGTCAGCGAAACCCGTTGAAAATCCAGAAACCGCTTCAGAACCTCCTCAAGATTGCCGCTTCGCTCGCCCGCGAGCAGCGTCGTCGTATAAATCACCGGAAAGCCGCCCTGCGCCTCAAACGCCGACGAGATCGACTCGCCCGTCCGCACTCGCGCCGCCACATTCTGCAGCTGCCCCGCAAACGTCGGATTCTTCTGGCCCTTCGCCAGCATTTCGAGCGATCCCAGAATCGGCAGCCCCGCCCGGATCAGCGTCAGGAATTGCTGATTAAAGATGATGAACGTCTCGAGCTTGGCCTTCTTGCGGCTCCCACCCAGCCCCCGCGGCTTGACCGAATAGACGTAATATCCCGCCTGCGAGAAGCGGTGGCGCAGCTCCTCGGCGGTTGCAGCCGAATGCACCTGTTGCTGCACACGGCCGCGTTCATCGGCCAGTTTGATAACAAATTCCGCCATCGGACGTTACTTCAGGGTACCAGTTTCCCGCAGCGGATAGACGCACCAGCGGGCCAAACCGTTCATCCGCCGTCCCGATTCGAAACCGGGCTCTCAGAATCCGATCTGACGAGACAGGTCCCGCGCTCCGTGCAGAATTCTGATAACTGCCAGCGGCTGCGAAGCAGGGTTATACACAATCGAATAGTTGGGAAACCTGGGGAGTGTCCAGAAGCGCACCGGCAATCCCGTTAGATCACCCCTCAAATGGCCTGCCAGCGGATTTGAGGCTATGAAACTGAAGCCCGCGAAAAGAGCCGTCTCGACGCGATCTGCCGCCTGCACACTGTCCTGAGCAATATAGCCCCAGATTGCTCGCAGATCGTCCTTGGCTTGGGTCGTGAGCTCATACCGGCTCATGCCGTGCGCTGTTTTTCAATCCAGGCCTGCTTCATCGTTTGCATCTCCTCGCGGACCTGCTCCGGACTCAAGAGTTCGCCGCGTTGTGCCGAAGCCCATCCCTCTTCGATTTGAGCCGCGATTTCCTCTCGATGAGCCGCCATCCAGGACTCCTGCTCGTGGAGCATTGTGACCGCTCGCTCAAGATACTCATCCACACTCGTGTAAGGTCCGCGCTGCACGTCCTCACGAACAATCTCTTCCAATTCAGGTTTGAGCTGGATCGCCATGGACCAATTTTAGCCGTGATCTAAATCTCCGCTACCATTCAGCGAATGTTTTCGCGATTTGCTGGTTACTTTTAGCTATTTCCTGCTGGGCAACGGCCCCAGCTTCGCAATCCTTCCCTCCGGACCAACCACCCACGGCAGACTCAGCGCATTCCACTTCCCGTTATCCAGCGGAGCCCACGTCTTCCCGTCGTCATAGCTCACGTCTGACCCATTCGTCCCCACCGCAATCCAGGCCTTCTCATCCGCATCCCACGCCACCGCCGACCGGTACCCATGCGGAGGCCGCTCCGCCACCGTCCAGTGTGCCCCGGTATCTGCCGTCCACGCTGCCGTCCCTGGCGTCTCGTTCGGCTTGCCGTAATCGCCGCCGACAACCACCCAATGCTGGTCATCCCGATGCGCCAATGAGAACACCCCCGCCGAAGCGCCGTCTCCCACAACCGGAACCTTGCCGTGCTCGAAGGTCCAGTGCTTGAGGCACTCCTCCGGATTGCTATGCGCTATCCCCATCGTGCAGTCGATGCCGCCTTGATATACGAGCGCACCGCCCGGTCCGCCGGTTCCAAACCAGGGAGCCCACACCTGGCCCATCACTGGCCCAATCAGCGCCATAGCCGAATTACTCGCCGCAAAAGCCCCGCGCTTCTGGCCGCCCGCATTCAGATCCGCCGACTGAATCGTCTTCCACGTCGTTCCGCCATCCCCGGTGCGCAGCAGCACAAATCGCCCGTTGACCGGATCACCCAGCACAAATCCATTCTTACGGTCGCTGAACACCATCGCATCCCAAAATCCATCCTTATCCGGATTCGTATACAGCAGCTTCCAGTGCGAACACCCATCCGTAGTCTTATACAACCGCGACAGATCCCCCAGCCCCGACGACATCACGATCGCCGTATCCGCATCCCACGCCCAGATCCCACGAAAATCCAGCTTCTCCGCCCCCGGAGGCATCGCGCAGCTCTGCCACATATAGCCGCCGTCTTCGGTCCGGAGAACCGTCCCGTTCGTCCCGCTGGCCCAGGCCACGCCGCCGCCGACAGCATGGATCCCGCGCAGCCCCGCCTTCATCCCGCTCGACTGCATCACCCACGGCCCCGACGTCACGTCCTGCGCGCAAAGCAGGATGCCTCCCACCAGAACGAACGCGGCAACAGCGGGGAAGGGGACCAGCCTCGCCCTCAACCGATATCCGAAAGCCCTCACCATGCCATCATCCTATTCAAATTTCCCTGTAATAGAATCCATTACGCTGTAATATTTCCCCATGGCCACCGCAAAACCCAAACCCGCCGCCCGCAAGTCCTCTCCGCGCAAACCGGCCAGCCGCAAATCCAAGGTCTACACCATCAGCCTGCCGCCCGACATGGCCGAACAGGCCGAAGCCATCGCCAAAAGAGATAGCCGCACCATGAGCGAGCTCTTCCGCGAAGCCTTTCGGGCCTTTCAGCAGGAACGCACTCGCAAATGGCTTCAGGGAGTCGGCGAATACGCAGCCACGCGCAATCCTGAAGGCTACACAGAGGAAGACGTGCCACGCCTCATCAAGGAAGTCCGTGCTCAAATACAGGCGGAACAGAGGCGCAAGCTCCGGGCCGCTGGATGATCGTAGTAGTCGATTCGAACGTCAGTGTTTCAGGTTTGCATTTCTCATCAAAGTGGGGCATTCCCACGCGCGTGCTGGAGAGTGCCGTCAATGAAGACATCATCGCCACCTGTGACGCGATCGACGCCGAACTGGTTAGAGTGTTAACCGAAAAATTCCACTGGACTCCCCAGTCAGTGCGAGAAGCGCTCCAAAGGATGCTCGAGCGCTCGATCCGCGTCACCCTTCACGGCACCGTCCACGTCTGCCGCGACCCCTCCGACGACAAGTTCCTCGAATGCGCCGAGCGCGCCCATGCGGACCTCATCATTACCGGCGACAACGATCTTCTCGCCCTCAAGTCCTACAAGCGCACGAAAATCGTCACACCAGCCGAATATCTGCAACTGCCCTGATGTTGCGCCGAAGGCGCCATCGCCTGGACGGCCAGTCCACGGCGAGTCCTCAGACCGGCGGCAGCCCCTCCACCACCTTCACGCCCGGCGGTGCCGCAAACACAAACTCCGCATCCGGAGCAGCCGCATCCGGCTTCTCATCGGCGAACACAAACGCATTCGTAATCCCGTCCGTCTCCTCCACCTTCATCGACCGGATCACGCCGTCCGCCGTCGCCGTCACGCTGAAGGCCGCCACGCGCTTTTCCAGCCCCTTCGGAATCCCCGTCAGCACATACTTCCCATCGGCCTGCGGAGCAATCGCCAGATTCGTCAGCTCCTGCTCAAGCTTCGCGTGCCCCAGCAGCAGCCGCAGCGGAGACCGCATATCGTCCAGCTTCTTCACCGGAACTCGCTGCGCCTCGGTATCGCCCGGCGAGTAAAAATACCCGTACTTGCCGTCAAGAACGAACAGCTTCCCCTGGGGCTGCGAATACGTCCAGCGCATCTTGCCCGGCTTCTTCAGCAGCAGCACGCCCGCTTCCTTGCGGTTCATGCCCATGCCTTCATATTTCTGGGAAAATTGCACTTCGAGCGAGTGCAGAGAGTTGTAATGTTTATCGATCCGCTGCGCAAGCTCAACCGCCGTCAGCGAAGATGACTGCGCCGGCACCTGGACCGCCACCACGACCGGCGTCAACAGCGCTGCCAGAACAAAGGCCCGCAACACAATCGCCCGTAGACCGCGGGCCCGCAACCAGAACCTCACTGCAACGGCTGCGTGCAGTTCGTTCCGCCCGTGGGATCAGCCTTCACCTCGCCCTGCTGATCGATGCAGAAGCCGCGGTGCCCGGTCTTGCCCACCGCCTGCGGAACCGCCGTTGCCTCATAGCCGGTGTACATGTCCTGATTGTTCACCGTCACCTTCGTGCAGTTCACGACGGTAAATGTGTATCCGCTCTTCTGTCCGCTCGCCAGGTCGCCCTGCAGCAGTTGCGCGGACTGTGGAGACGGCTGTCCCGATTTCGGATCGCCGCCCAGTGTCGTTAGTCCGCACGCAAAGCCGTTCGCCGGATACGTCGTCTGATACTGAATCTGTGCCTGGTAAATCGCGCGCAGCGACTGGATCGCCGACGTCTCATTCGCCTGCATCTTCATGCCCGCGAAATTCGGAATCGCAATCAGCATGAGGATCAGCATGATCGAGATCACGATCAGCAGCTCCATCAAAGTGAATCCAGCCTCACGCCGTCTGCGGGCAAGCCGTCTCCGAACCCGCCCTTCCAGAACCTGTCTTTGCACCATCGAAAGCTTCATAGCCTGACTTCCATCCTGCCCGCGGGCGCACACCCCCGCCAAACGCAATCCTAAAGGATGAAGACGCGCCGCACCAGCGCAGCGCTCGCAAAAGCAGGGTGTAGGAAGTAGGGAGTAGGGTGTAGCAACGCCCTTTACCCGCCGGCTAATCCCTAATCCCTAATGGCTAATGGCTGCCTTTAACACACCAGCCGGTTCCGCGTCAGCTTCAGCCCGTCCAGCCTGCCCAGCAGAGTTACCGCCACCAGGTCCGGCTGGAAGAGCGACTTCGCCATATCCATCACCTGTTCGGCCGTCACCCCTTCCACCTTGTCCAGGATCTCCTGCTGGCCGAAGAAGTAGTTGAAGTACATCTGCTGCCGCGCCAGGTTCGACATCCGCGACATCGAGCTCTCCAGCGACAACAGCAGGTTGCCCTTCAGCTGGTCTTTGGCTCTACGAAGCTCATCCGCCGGCAGCGGTTCAGTCTTCAGCCGGCTGAACTCCGCCATCACCAGGTCGATCACCTGCACGGCTCGGTCTGCCGACGTACCCGCATACACGCACAGCGACCCGGTATCGCTATAAGGATTCAAGTCGCTGTAAATCGAATACGCCAGCCCGCGCTCTTCGCGGACCGTCTGGAAGAGCCGCGAGCTCATCCCGCCGCCCAGCAGCGTATTCAGTACCAGCGTGGTGTAGCGCGAATCGTGCGCCACCGGCGGAGCCGGCACCCCCAGGCAGAGCTGCACCTGTTCCAGCGCCTTCTTATTCCGCAGGTTGATCCTCGCCGCCGTCTTTGGCTTACACTCCGCCAACGAACTCTGTCCCGCCGGCAGCGACTCGAACCGCCGCGATACCTGATCTACAAAGCTGTCGTGGTCGATATTTCCGGCTGCGGAAAAGATCATGTTCCCGCCCAGGAACCGCCCGCCATAAAAATCCATCAGCGTATCGCGCTCAAAGCGCCTCACTGTCTCTTTGGTCCCCAGAATCGGCTTGCCCAGCGGATGATCTTTCCAGAAATTCTGCGTGAAGATCTCATGCACCAGGTAATCGGGATTGTCCTCGTCCATCTTGATCTCTTCCAGAATCACCCCGCGCTCGCGATGAATCTCCTCGCTGGCGAATACCGGATTCAGCACCAGGTCCGACAGCACCTCAAGCGCCGTCGGTACGTGCTCGTCCAGCACCTTCATGTTGAAGCAGACCGTCTCCTTGCCTGTGAACGCGTCGAGGTTGCCGCCGATCGCATCGACCTCGCGGGCAATAATCTGCGCCGACCGGCTCTTGGTGCCCTTGAAGACCATGTGCTCCACAAAGTGCGAGATCCCGTTCATCTCCGCCATCTCATGGCGCGACCCTGCTCTCACCCACACTCCCATCGCGACAGACCGGATGTGGTCCATCTTTTCAGTCAAAATCGTCAGTCCGTTAGGCAGGATGGTGCGTCGGATATTTCTCTCGTTGTCCATGAGTCGGAGCCCTTTCCAAATTGTCTGGGCCTGTTGCCAAGGCTTGTTACTTGTTGACCTGCCGCGTCCATCACCATCGAGGGAGACGCGCCTGCGATCTGCGTTGCCGATGAGCTATTCTGTCAACAGAATCGATGCTGCGATGACGCCAGGCAGGGAAAATCTACTACCCATTTTAGACGCTCCCCAAGCTCCGGCGATTCGTCCTCTTTTTGGCCTTTGCCTTCAACAACTTAAAGAATCACTTCAACAGTTTGAAGCGCCCGCCTACCGCGCCCGCCAGCTTTCCCAGGCCCTCTACGCTAACTGGACCGACTCGCTCGACGCCATCTCCACTCTGCCCCGCGGCCTGCGCGATCAGCTGACCGCCGCCGGATACCACGTCGGTCTGCCCTCTATCGTCGAGACCTACCAGTCCGTAGACGGCACCGAACGCTACCTCATCGCCACGGGCGACGGCCAAACCGTCGAAACCGTCTGGATGCCCGAGGGCGACGACGGCGAGCGCGGAGACGGCTCCGAAACCGGCTACCACGATTCGACCATCTGTATATCGAGCCAGATCGGCTGCGCTGTCAATTGCCAGTTCTGCCTAACCGCAAAGCTCGGCATCATCCGCAACCTCACCGCCGGAGAAATCGCCGGACAGGTCGTCGCCGTCCTCAAGCGCCACAACGTCCAGATCGGACGCGACCGCATCAACCTCGTCTTCATGGGCATGGGCGAGCCCTTCCTCAACTACGACCCCTTCATGGACGCCGTCCGCCTCCTCGTCCACGAAATCGGAATCGCCGAATCGCGCATGACCGTCTCCACCTCCGGCATCATGCCCGGCATCCTGCGCTTCGCCCAGGAGCCCGTCCGCCCCAAACTGGCCATCTCCCTCAACGCCTCCAACGACAAGGTGCGCGAGCAGATCATGCCCATCACCCGCAAATGGGACATCCAGCACCTCGTCAACGCCGTCCGCCAAGTCCCGCTCCGCCCCAAGGAGAAGCTCACCTTCGAATACGTCCTGCTCGGCGGCGTCAACGACCAGCCTGAGCACGCCGATGAAGTCTCACGCCTCCTTCGCCGCGTCGGCCGCCCGCTCAAGGTCAACCTCATCGTCTGGAACCCCGGCCCGCTCATGCAGTACCAGATGCCCCAGCCACACCACGTCGCCGAATTCCAGGCCCGCCTCAAATTCCACGGAATCCCCGCCTTCATTCGCCGCCCCCGCGGTCGCGATATCTACGCCGCCTGTGGCCAGCTCAAGCAGACCATAAAAATTTAGGCCGATCTCGCTGGATCGCTAGCACTGCGATGGTCATTACCCCGCAAAGATGCGGATCCCTCAAACCTAAGAGTGCGCACTGGCATTTGTGACAGTGGTCCAGCCGACGATGTGGGCGTAGTGTCGCCACCACAGGCACAATTGCCGAACTGCGCGTGCAGGCGGAAGAGAGATCTGGAAGAAAATTATGACGAAAGGCAAAGAGAAGCAAAAAGAGAAGCCACAAAAGAAGAAGGATAAGAAGGCTAAAGCCGGTAAAACCACCACCGCCGTCGCAGTGGCTGCACCCGCCGCAGACGACATGGCCAAATATGCCGACGGGACGCCACTCGACCGCGTGCAATATGTTGAAGCCAAGCTAATCCTGAAGCCCGACAACTTCACCTCTGTGCAAGCCTTCCGCGACTTTGGCAAGCTGGTGGCACGGTCTGCGAAGAAGGTGGGCGTTGGTTTCATCGAGGACCGCGAGGCCAGCCTGCGGCCCCAGATCCGGGAGATCATTTTTGGCGACACTCCCGACTTCCGCCTCTACAACAACGCATTCATTCTGCGCAGGCGCGTCTCCTATGTCGATGGCTTCCCGGTGGGCGATCCTGAGGTCGTCTTCAAGTTCCGTCACCCGGACGAGAAGCAGGCTACGGCTATGGACGTGCGGCCAAAGATTGCTGGCAAGTATCGAATCAAGTTCAAAGCCGAGGTCCTTCCTCTGAAAGATCAGGTCGGTGGATATCGCATCCTCTACTCGCACAATTGCCAGTTCGGAGTGAGCCAGGTGCACGAAGCGAATCGATCTATGGCCACCCTGATCAAAGTATTCCCGGCGCTCGCCGCCCTCAAAAAGTCTGATGAGGAACAAATCACCCTGGTCAACGAGGGCATCGTGGAGGAGGTACTTCTGCCGCTGGGTCAGCTCGACTTCGGCAAAGGCATTGTTGCCAAATGCGACATCGGATTGTGGCGTACCCGCGGTGAGCACAAGTCGCTTGTCGGAGAGTTCGCCTTTCAGGGCAAATTCGATCGTAGAGAAGACGTAGCGGAAAAGCAGAAGAAGCTTGTCGCCCAGTTCTACGTCACACTGCAGCGGGATCTAGAGAATTGGCTCGCGCTCGGCGTAACCAAGACCGGCATGGTCTACCGCCTCAAGGGGAACGAGCCTCAGAGCCATGAGTGACGCGGCCCTCAATCCCTCTGTCGAATCCCTGCCCGCCGCTGCGCCGGTCGCGGCTCAAGCCTCAATCGCCCAGATATTTCTCGAGTTCCTCATGATCGGAGCCACCAGCTTCGGCGGCGTGGTGCCTTACCTGCGCGGCAGCCTCGTCACCAAACGTGGATGGATCAATGACAAGGAATTCGTCGAGATGCTCTCTATCAGCCAGAGCCTTCCCGGGTTGAACGCCACCAACATGGCCATTCTGGTAGGTGAAAAGTTGCGCGGCGCCGTGGGTTCCATCGCCGCGATCATCGGCATTTGCCTGCCCGGTGGTGCGCTCATGTACGCCGTCGGCATTTTCTACCGCAGCCACGGTGATCACGTCTGGATCACGGCCGCGCTGAAAGGAGTGGCCGCCGCGGCAGTAGGCCTCATCCTGTCTACGGTTGTAAGCATGAGCAAGAAGTCGCTCTCAGGCAAATTTGACTTTGTTTTCATCGCGCTGACCGTGATTGCCGTCAACCGCCTGCACCTCGGGGTTCCACGCACGCTGGTAGCCGTCGGCCTCCTGGCTGTCCTCTTCCATCGGCCGCGAAAACAGCAGAAAGAGAGTGGAACTCAATGAACCAGATCCCGGCTCTCGTTCGCGTTTTTGCGTACCTTTCGATCCTCACCGTCGGCGGCGGAATGGCGGCGTTTCCAGAATTGAAGACCCTGACCGTCGAGGTCCACAAGTGGCTCACCTTCCCGCAGTTGATCCATCTCTACAGCGTGGGACAGATGGCTCCCGGCCCCAACATGATGATGATCGTCGCTATCGGACAGTGGGCGGGTGGATTTCTCGGCGCTCTCGTCGTATTGATTGCTTTCTTCGCACCGACCGCCTTGCTGGCGTTCCTCGTCGCCCGCGGGTGGAAGAAGCTCGAAAAGTGGCCGTGGCGGGCTTCGATTCAACAGGGACTTGCGCCCGTCTCCATTGGTCTCCTGCTGGCCGGCTGCTTCACCATGGCAAAGGGCGCCGTTACCGGCGTGGAAACCGCCGCGATCGCCGTCGGTGTCCTGCTCATCCTGCTGCAGTACAAGATCAACCCGGCACTGCTGGTGCTTGGCGGGGCGGTAATTGGAGTGCTTTCCTTCATGCCTAAATAAGACAGTTTGATCTACACTCTGGACGTAGTCGAAGGAGTCCCGCCATGGCGGATCAAATCCTTGCCGTTCCGCGGCAGCGCGCTTTTAAAGAAAGGGCCTTCGATGAGTTCAAGCGCCTGCTTGTAATCTTCCTCTACCTTTGGGTTGTCTTCGGACTGCTCTCCATCCACAAGAGCCTCGTCCTCTCGCAGCATCATCTGGATACCGAGGAGCACGCTTTCGCGATCATCAATGCCTTCGTCTTCGCAAAGGTTCTTCTGGTGGGCGAGCATTTCAACCTGGGAACTCGCTTCAACCGGAAGCCCCTCATCTACCCCGTCCTGTACAAGTGTTTCGTCTTTAGCGTCGTGCTCATCGGCTTCCATGTCATCGAGTCCGTCACCGTGGGGCTATGGCATGGACACACCATCGCCGAAAGCCTTCCGCCATTTCTCGGGTGGAGTCCCAGAGGCCTCCTTGCCGTGGGCGTCATGTGCTTTGTGCTGCTGCTGCCGTTTTTCGGCTTCCGCGAGATCGCCCGCGTGATCGGCCGCAGGGAACTGCGAGCCCTCATTCTCGAACCCCGGGACCGCGACCCCAGGCTTACCTAACCCACACCGCCTTACTTCCCCTTCGCACCATCCCGCAGCAGCGCACCCGCCGCCCACATCACCGGAGCCTGCCCGTGAAAATCTCCCGTCCGCCGCTTGCGCTGGTAGTAGTACGCCAGGTCGTCCTTCTTATTTGTTCCCTCGCATACTTGGGTTACGTCGTTGTTCTGGTCGACATACCCCACCACGGCAATCCACGCCTTCCGCGCCGCCGGCCCATACGTCGCCGCATCGAGCCAGCCGTGCCTCACGCCCGTAATCAGCGCGAACGTAAACATCGCCGAGCTTGAGCTCTCCGGCCACGCGTCATCCCGGTCGATCAGTTGCCGCCACATCCCGTCCTTGCCTTGATGCTTCACGAGCGCGCTCATCATCAGCTTGTACCCCGCCATGATCCGCGCCCTGTCCGGATGCGACTCCGGCAAATCCGTCAGCATCTCCGCCATCCCGGCCGCAACCCACCCATCGCCGCGGCCCCAGAAATACTTCACATCCGGAGCATGATAGAAAAGCCCGTTCGGCTGCTGCAGCTTGTCGAGATAGGCCACCATCTCCTTCGCATCGCGGTCCAGATACTTCCTGTCGCCCGTCGCCCGATACGCCTCTAGCTGCAATATCGTCAGCATGTACATGTCGTCGATCCAATACCGGGTCTCCGCCGACAGCCCATCCGGCAGAGGATTCTCCCACTGCCTGTCCGCCCACCACAGCCCTTCCTTCAGATAGGCTGGGTCCTTCGTCTGCCGCGCAATCTCCAGCGCAACTACGCCGAAGACGGAATCGTCCACATGCCGGCGCAGCGGTCTCCGTTCCGCCTCCGCGCCGCCCGGCATCAGAGGCTCAAACCGCTTGATCAGTTCCTGGCGCAGTGCATCATCGTGGGTCACGTTCGCAAACGTCAGCGCCCCGTACCATGCGCACACCTCCGGATAGACAATCGTCTTCGATCCCTGGTGAGGACTCGTCACAAAGTGCTCCGCGAGCGCTTTCCCCACCACCTCGGGAGCCACTCCCGGAGGCCAGTCGCCGAAGTAGTTCTCCTGCGCGCCGGCCACACCCCAGCCGCACGCCAGCAAAAAGACAGCCAACACTATCTTCCGACTCATTCCGCCTCCGGATTTCGCGTCGGGAAAATCCTCGCTCATCGCACTTTCCGTCGGCTAGTACCAGTCCCGCTCTCCGGTACGCTCTCCCCATTTGACACAGACACAGCCGCAACGAATGGGGCCTCACTCCGGTTCCCCAGCCCCTGCCCGGACCGAAACTGGCGCGGACAATCTTCATTCTGATACGAACCCGCCGGCGCTCTCACTAGATGTATGCGTGCAGACCCTCCTGCACCAGGAGAGAAATTCCATGGCCACACTTGCAAAACCCGTCTCTGCCACTCACGTTGAGAGATTCGCTAAGAAGCTCCACGCCGTAAGACAGGCGGTCGCCAGCCTTCCCGGAGACGACTTCCACACCCAGCTCATCCAGGTCATCCACCGTCCCGGCTGGACAACCATCGCCGAAGGCATGTTCTTCGAGGCGCTGGCCGACTCCATCCTCGCCCAGACGCAGCACCTCGCCCAGCTCCACCAGCAGCTCAAGGCTGCTTCTGAAGCTGTAGGCCAGGACTAGCCCCGACCCTGCACCCGGGACCTGCACGAACCCGCAGGTTCCGGACCCCGCTTTACCCCCGGGCCCCCGCTCTCCACCAGGGCCCCCGCTCTCCCCCCAAAATACGATGTCATCCTGAACGGCGGCCGCCGCGGCGACCGCAGTCGAAGGACCTGTTTTTCAGCGCAGTCGACGGCACTTGCCTTCTCATGCTTTCACTTCCGATGTCATCCTGAGCGGAGCGCGAAGCGCGTAGTCGAAGGACCTGCTTTTCGAATCTTTAACTCGCCTTCAAATCCATCAGCAGCCGCTGGAACGCCTTCTGATACGAATCGTGATTCTTCCAGTCGCTGAAGTCGGGGATGAAGAACTCCCGAATCTCCCGCTCTTGCGAATGGCCGCTTTTACTAACCGGTCACAAACTGTGATAGATTTCCCTGCATAGTCCGGGGCGCGTCCTTGGCCTCAATGTTCATCGGCACAGCCATTAGACAGCGCTGTCGAAGCTCGATAGGTCATGAGCATGCAAACCTTCGCGAAAGGCCCGAGTCAAACAAAAGAGAGAGTGCCCTCTGCCGTTGCACGAGCGAGCGTGGCAACCACTGGACCGGCCCATCGCGAGCATCCCATCCTTCACCTGCAGCGCACACTTGGCAATCAGGCAGTTCTGCGAATGCTGCAGGCTCTTGGCGCAGAGCCCAAAGCCGGGTTGACCGCCACAGAATCGCCTCGTTTGGGCTACGATTTCAGCCGGATTCCGATACATCCCCCTGCCCCTGCCGTTATCCAGACAAAACTGGCGATTAACCAGCCCGGAGACGAATACGAGCAGGAAGCCGATCACGTCGCCGAACAGGTCATGCGCATGCCGGAACCGCAGCTCCAGCGCAAGTGCGCCTGTGGCGGGGCGTGTGCGGACTGTCAAAAGGAAGAATCCCAGCACAAGCTGCAGATGAAGTCCGTCAGCACAGCCGGCCCCACACAACCCGAAGCACCGACCGCAGTGCATGAAGTTTTGCGCTCGCTCGGCCAACCGCTCGACCCTCCGACGCGTGCCTTCATGGAGCCCCGCTTCGGCCGCGACTTTTCCGGCGTGCGCGTCCACACCGATGCCGCCGCCGCACAATCTGCGAATGAGCTGAACGCCAACGCCTACACAACCGGACAAAACATCGTCTTCGCCTCCGGCCAATACGCCCCCGGAACCCCTGACGGCAACCGCCTCATCGCCCACGAACTCACGCATGTCATGCAGCAGGGGTTCGTCATGCAGCAGCGGGTCCTGCAGCGCGACGACAAGCAGCAGCCGGTCCCCCCAGAAAAAGCACCCGGTGCAGATGTCGATGCGGCTGTAAAAGATATTCAAAACAATTGGACAGGCGTGGCTGCTGCTGGAAGCCAATTTCCCGAACTCAAGCAGTGGATCGTTCAGGGCAACGCCGTCATCGCGCTGATCCAGAACCACGCTACCGCCGCGCTCGCTGCGATTAACGGCAATAATCACGTACTGGTCGAAGCATACAAACAGGTTCTGGCGAGTGATACCGTCATGTACGAATACATCGCCTGGCACGTCATTTCCTACGCCAACCTGCTCTCCCTTCGATCGGGAATAGATGGCCTCGTCAATGCCTTTGATCACGACAGCGATGTAGGTTTCGGGCTTCATTACTTCCGGAACTTCAAGGGGCGTGCAGAAGCTGATCGCATCGCGCGTCAGTTGAAAAAGGCCATCGACGGTGCGCCCGCAAACTCGGCACAGGAACTGAGTCTCGTCAAGACAGACGTTCAACTTAGCGTGCCGCAAGCCTCTCAGCAGATCACGGTTACCTCCGCGTCGATTCCCGGCGCCCGCAAGAATATCGAGGAACTGACCAACGAGGCCAAGAGGCTCCAGATAAATCTCCAGCGCGGCGTTGATTACGAAAATCAGTTTCTGGACGAAGCGTTCAAAGCGGGTGGCCAGCAGGCAATTGACAATGTCAGGGAATATTACACTCTCAAAAAATCTCTTGAGAAAAGCGGCTCAAAAAAGGGAGAGCAAACCAAAGAGGATCCCGAACCCTTACCGCATCCTGTTCCAGCACCCGTCGAAGGTGATGAGGATGAAGAGAAGAAGAAGCGCGGAACCATGCGGCACCAGATCCAGCAAGGCCGCAATAATCACTACGCGAGTCTTGGCGTCGCCGCTCTTGACGAAAACGGCGTCACCGGCCGTCAGCTTCGCGATACGATGGCTACAAATTTCGGCCAATATATGGCCATCGCCAAGGGCGAGAGGGACGTTCCTCTAGGCTGGAAGAAGGGTCCGGTCAGCTGGGAAAAGCCGATTCGAGCCGCTATCATCTCGCAGAGTCAAGCCATCCCGGGAATCGTGGCTGCAGGTGGGGTTACGCTGGGGGGAGACATAAATGCCTTGCGCAGATGTTTCGATCCTGGAACCGGGAACCCAAGCAACTGCGCTAGCGACGACGTCCGTTTGGATGTCGAAAACAGGGGGCACAATCTGCGGCGTGAATCATGAGATCGCTACATTCGTAGAGATCCTTACAATAGAAACGGATTGTGCGCATATTGCCGCCGCGGCTGAATCCCTCCTGAACTCAGCCGCCAGCCTCGATGGGCCGCCTCCCCGGCAACTCATCTCTGCATTGATTGAATGCGGCCCGGCGACAGATCAGTCCTTGCTTAACCTGGCGCGCGCCTGGTCCCGTCCGGAAATGAGCCGGGCCATGCTCGATGAGCTGCGTGGTGCATCGACCCCTGGCCAGAAAGAACAGGCGGCATGGTTGCTGAAAACTGTCTTGGCGTCTGAACAAAGCCGGGAAGCCATCGAACAGGTTTTGGATAAGGATGAAGACGGTCAGGTCCGTCGCTGGTTGCTGGAGGGCCTGGAGAGAATCACATTTGGCGGCGGCCTGGGTTGGAATGAACTAACTGAGGTAGTGTCGTCCCTCGCGGGCGAGCCCCATCCGGCTCTCCGTGCGGGGTTGGCGTCACTGCTGACAGCGCTGCCCTGGCGTCCGGAAAACGCTGCGCTGCTCGAGCCTCTGCTTCTTGATGAGAATCAGGAAGTCGTTTCTGCAGCGGTCCACACCTTAGCCCGTCATCGGGAGGCGGCACAAGCTGTGGATCCAGAGATTCTCGCCCGCCTTCGAGTGCATGCGAGCCCGATAATAAGGGAGAGCGCTACCGTCCTCGATGAATCGATCCGTAGCGCCGACGGCACAAGGCGATGAGCGGTCGTCGGACCCAATTTTTAGTCCCGCTTTTGGATCGAAACGACAGAAACCACCGCGGACGACTAGATTCCTTCAGCGCCAGATTCTCGAATCTGAAGGCCCCGGCCCAGTGCCCCATCCTTCCGGTCCCTCGATTGGACCGATAGGTTGGAAGCGTCCAGCCTGGCTATCCGCCTTCAAATCCCGCAGCAGCTGAAACGAAGCAAAGTGTGATGAAGCCGCCCTCGAAAGCCACAGCTAAGTTACTTTCGACACCCTGAACGCTGAACCCTGCTTTTCTTGGCGTGCAATTTCCGCTGCTTCACTAAAATAGAACAGGATTATTCACTTGACGAAGGGTACGGCGGAGGTGTCGAATGACGCCTAAGCCGCGCTCTGTTTGGCGGAATCCGTGGAGACAGCGCATGACCGTTTGTATTGGGGGCTATTTGCCAGCAAGACATGGAAAACGATGAGCAGCGCATTGTCGTGTGTTCGGACTGGAAGTCGGAGACCGATTGGGGTGGTTCCGAAACCGCAGATAAGTTTCGCTATCTGCCCAAGGGAGGGGTTGCGTTAATGGCAGATCAGCATAACCGATGCGAAGAACTCATCGCTTACTACGAAGTCCACCTTAGGGATCTGTCAGGTGTGAACGATGACCTGGAATTATTCAACGAAATGAAGAAGCCAGCGCATAAGCATAAAGAGGCTTTGGCGAATGACTATCTTCGCCAAACGCTTGGAGTATCGTTATTTGATTTGGTCTCGCCCGAGAAGAACTTTCCAGAGAGCATTGTGAACAAGCGACTAGAGGAAGTAGCCAACATATAGTTACGTGCGTCTCTGATACTTGCCGGGTTTATGGAAACGCGTCAGGCGGACGAAGAGGAAAGACAAAATCTGCCCTACTTTTTCGTTGTTCAGGATTCTCAAGACCACGAAGACGTGGTTAGGCCAGAAGACAATTTTGCGTCTATTGGTTCAGGGTCCTACGTAGCTATTCCCGCCCTTCATCAAAGAGAGCAGGAAGATTCCAACTCCCTCCTAGGAACTTGTTGAAAAACGATTTTCGGAGGCTATTTCAAGGTGCGAATGAGTGATAGGAAATGTATGCCAACACTCGATCGACGCCTTGTAGGCCCATTTCAGTGCGAAGTAGATTTCGACTTCCACTACAATTTAGGGCCGTCTAACCCTTTTTCAACAAGTTCCTAGAGACGATTTATAACGTCTACGAGGCGAAGCGTCTTTCTCAGATAGTTCCCGGAGTTGGGTTAGCCACCTCGATAGATGTCCTTTATCCAGATGGAACAACATGGGAGTGGTCAGACGAGTTGGCCGACAGATGCAAATGGCTGTTTGATCGGCTTGGTCCTAAACTGAGGCTCTCTGAAAAGAAAGCAAAAGATTATTTCGGGGAATTCAAAGACTCGTATCTGGAGCCGCTTGATGAGGACGAGAAAACGAAGCCGAAGCGTAGAGATACAAAACTTTAGGCTGTCAATTCAGCAAACGTTAGGGGATCAGTCGTAACCATATGGCGCAACGTATCTACAAACAGATCGGCACGGCCACGGCGATTGAAGCGGAAGGTCATTTCCTCAAGGTAGGCAGGAAGATGTTTTGCAGAGACTTTATGCCACGAACCAATAATGCCGCGCTTCAAGAGCGAAAACGCGGATTCGATGCCGTTCGTGGTGATGTCACCTTCAACATAAACGCCATCCTTGTGCTTGATAGTCTTGTGCTTCTCACGGGAGTGCCCGGCGCGGTCGATAGCGAACGGATATTGCGGGAACTCGTCCGTCATAATCACGTCAACATCTTCGCTTACGTTCTCTTTGATGTACTTTGCCAGCGTGCCCGTCTTGATATCTTCAGCCTTGAAGAAGCGAAGTTCGCCACCGCGCTGCTTGATGCCTACAACCACCTGCTTGTACAGAAGAGAACGTCCGCGAGTACCGGGACCGCGCTTGCGTCCACCAATGTAGGTTTCGTCCATTTCGACGGTGCCGTAAAGCATTTTTTTTTCGGCTGTCGCCATAGCAGCGCGGATCCTGTGGCAGAGATACCACGCCGTTTTGTAGGAGCCTTTGTGCTCGCCCCAGATGGTCCGCTTAAGCTGGCTGGCGCTCATGCCCTTTTTGGCTTCGCAGATCAGAAGAATGGCAAGGAACCAAACAGGCAGCGGAAGATGCGAATCGTGAAAAATCGTGCCACTCGTCACGGTGAACTGGTATTGGCAACCGACACACTCAAACCGCGCCCATTCCTTCATCCGCGATACCCGCGTGTCTTTGCAGCGGGGGCACATCACGCCTTCTGGCCAGCGAAGCCGTTCCATCAACTCACGGCAACGCTCATCGGTCGAAAACATCTGATTAAGGTCAAGGAGTGTCATGGCTAAAACCCCCACAAAAAAGTCGCCATTGCAACGCGTACCCACCCGTAAGCTGGTTGCAAGCATAAAGCGAGATTTGCGTCGTATGCTCCCTCCGCAAGAGGCTTCAAAGTCTAAGAAAGGAAAGGAGTAACGATCAACATGAGTAAATTATCTCAAGATCGTCACCCTTCGTCAAGTGAATAATAATGAAATAGAAATAGAGCGACCAGAAACCAGAAAGACCCCCAACGGCGGTTCCTTTCATTTCTGCCCTAACTCAAATGAAATCAATGACTCGCCCGCAACCCCTGCAGAATCAACGACCAACCATTAACCAAATAAGCTCAATGATATAGCCGCAATCCCAATGGAATCAATGATTTCGCAACGAACAAAAACGTGAAAACTGAATCGAATGAATGATTTACGCACGAACCGACGAAGAAACGGGGGGAGGGGGGTACCCCTCCCAGCGACCATCGCCACTTCCAGCAGCGTCGCCGCCACCCGGTCCGAGGCATGCCGCAGCACGTCACCCTCCGCCGCAAAATCCCCCGTGATGCACCGGATCCCCATCGCCTCGATCCGCTCCACGTCAGCTTCAATCAGTTCCGCGCCCTCAGCGGCGTACCGTTCCCGCAACGCCTCCGACACCGGAGCCGTATTCACCAGCGCGTAGTCGAAAATCGGCTGCCCGCGGTGTTCCCCGATTTTGTGCCTTACATGCTCATTTATCCGCTCGATATGCTGCGAAGCCGTCAGGTGCAGGCTCTCGTTGGCCTGCGTCATCAGGTTGGCGATATATACCTTCGTCCCCTTGGCCGCGGCCAGCGCCTCGGGAATACCCTGCACAAGAAGGTTCGTAATCAGGCTCGTATAAAGCGAGCCCGGCCCGATCGTGATCAGGTCCGCCTGTGCAATCGCCTCCAGCGTCTCCGGCAGAGGCTCCGCCACCGGCGGATCGAGTCCCAGCTCCGCAATCGGCACCCGGCTCGCCGTGATGTTTGTCTCGCCCCGCACCACCGAGCCGTCCGTCATCCGCGCCAGCAGCGTCACATCGGAGAAGGTCGCGGGATAAATATGCCCGCGTGTGGCCAGCACCTCGGCCGCCAGCTTGATGGCATGCCCGAAGTCCCCCGTCATCTCCGCCAGCGCGGCCACAAACAGATTGCCGAAGTTGTGCCCGACTAGCTCTCCGCCCGTCCGGAACCGGTGCCGGAAAAGCTGGGCGATCAGATACTCATCTTCCGAAAGGGCGACCATGCAGTTCCGCAGGTCTCCCGGAGGCAGCATGTTGAAGTCCTTGCGCAGCCGCCCGCTCGATCCGCCGTCGTCGGTAACCGTAACTACCGCTGCCAGATGGCTGATGATGCAGGGAACATCGTCGCAGGTGCCCGCCGTGGCGCCGGTCACCGAGGGAACATACCGCTTGAGCCCCCGCAGCAGGGTGGAGAGCCCGGTGCCCCCGCCCATCGCCACTACGCGAAAATTGGGTATAGACGTACCCGCGGGTATCAGATTGCCAGCCGCGTCCGCAGCCGAATTCATAGTCAGGCTCACCCCAGAGTGTACCGCGCCCACATCTGTGAATGCCTGAACTGAGGATTACAGAGCGGCTAGTTTTCGGGATAAAGCAGCTCGGTAAAGCGCGGATCGTCCGCCATATCTGCGAAATCCGTGTCGCTGCGCGCCTGGATGCGATTCTGCGCATTCAGGCTGATCGCTCGCGACAGATGATCCAGGCACTCTTCCGCCTGCCCGGTGATGCTGTTAAGCACCGCCAGGCCGTAATGCGCGTAATCTGCCTCGGGATTCTTCGCGAGCAGTCCGTCGAACTGGTCGCGTGCGTCCTCGTAGTTGCCCGTGTTCAGCAGCGAGATGGCATAGTCGTACTGCTCCTCGGGAGTCGTGAACTCCAGGCCTGCCTTCCGGGCATGGCGGCTGCACACCGCGAGGTATACGCGCGCCCGCTCCAGCACCTCCGGGGCGCCGTCCTGACTAAGCTTTTCGAAAAGCGCTCTTGCCTTGTCGAACTTGCCTTCCTGCATGAACTGCACGGCGCTTTGGAACTGCGTGAGCGACTGTTGGTGAGCTGGATTCGAAGCGGGCCGCGTCTTACCGGCAATGAGCCGTGGCTGCTTCGTCTTGGCGCTTTCCTGGCGTGCATCTGGCATTCAGGCAATTCCTAAAAAGGCCGGAAATAAGGCCCGTGTGTGGGTTCTTCCGCGAGTCGCTAGATTGGAAGTCCTTTTACCGACGAAGTTATACGCACATCGCTGTCCGCCGTCAACAGCACCACAGCGAACCGCGCCGCCGCGGCCTCCGAGCCGCGCAAAAACGAGTGCTACTTTTTGCCGGAATCCGAGTACACCGCTGGATTGAGAGACGCATCGTTGTACATCTTGAGTTGCCGGTAAACCTTGAACCGCCGCTCCCCGCCGATCACCTGCCGCCACACCCGCTCCAGACAGCCGGCCAGATCCTGCCGTTGCGTCTCTAACAGCGCAAGGCGCTCCTGGTTGCGCTGCGCGTGACCCTCCGGCGCGTTAGGCCGGTGGATCTCCTCGCGCGTATGGAAGATCTTCAGCGCCAGGATCGACAACCGGTCCAGCATCAGCCCCGGAGACTCAGAATGCAGTTCCGCATCGGGTGAGGGAAGTCCGGCACCTTCCAGCGCAGCGAGCAGCACCGAGTCGCACCGCTCCATCAGGTCGTTCCGCCGCTGGTTCGTGCGATCGATCGCTCGCTTCAGGTCAGCGATCTGCCGGTCCGAAGCCCGGGGGACCCGCGCCTGATCTTCGATATGCCACAGCTCGAAGTTCGCCATGTGCTGATCCCTGACCGAATCCATGAAGACGGAGTCGATAACTGCATCCTCCGAATCCTCCTGAGGATCCAGTTTGATCTCCTGCTGGTGCCAAAGCCCCGTCAGGCGATCGTGCATATCCACGACTGCATCGGCCGAGAGCAAGCGGGCGAGCGACGAATGGGCGGTATCGGTCATCCTGTTGCTGAGCACCAGCTCAAGCTTATGGTAGAACTAACCTCAAAGAAGCGGGCGGCCTCTAAGAAGCGGGCCTCTAAGAACGTCCCCGTCCGGACCACAGCCATGAGCGAAGAACACGGTGAATGGATTCTATGCCTCACGACCTATGAAAAGGGACAGTCTTTCATGCGGCAGTGTGCCGCCATGGGCTGCCGGGTCCTGCTGCTGACACTTGAAAAGCATCGTCACGCCGACTGGCCTCACGACATCCTCGCCGAAGTCGTCTACATGCCCGAAGGCCTGAACCTCGAGCAGGTAACCAACACCGTTACATATCTTGCCCGCAGCCGCAAATTCGAACGCCTTGTCGCCCTTGACGAGTTCGACATGGAGACCATCGCCCACCTCCGCGAGCACATGCACATCCCCGGAATGGGCCTCACCACCACCTCGCACTTCCGCGACAAGCTGGCCATGCGCTTCGAGGCGCAGCGCGCCGGGGCACTTGTCCCTGAATTCACGCCCGTCCTCAACTACGACGACCTTCGCGCCTGGATGGCCAGCGTGCCCGCCCCCTGGGTGCTTAAGCCCCGCGCCGAAGCCTCCGCCATCGGCATTCGCAAGATCCACGACCCGGAGCAGCTGTGGCGCTCTCTAGACGAACTCGGCGACCGCCAAAGCTATTACCTCCTCGAGCGATTCGTTCCCGGCGACATCTTCCACGTCGACTCCATCACCACCGACCGCGAGGTCATCTTCACCGCCGTCAGCAAGTACGGCAAGCCCCCGATGCAGGTCATGCACGAGGGGGGAGTCTTCACCACTCACGTCATCGACCGTGCTTCGACTGACGCCCGCGAGTTGACGGCCATCAACGCGCAGCTCATCCCCGCCATGGGCCTGGTGCGCGGCGTCACCCACGCTGAATACATCCGGTCTGCCGACAGCCGCTACTATTTCCTCGAGGTGGCCGCTCGCGTTGGCGGAGCCTTCATCGCCGATGTCGTCGAGCACGCCACCGGACTCAATCTCTGGGCCGAATGGGCACGCGTCGAGATCAGCGCCATGCGCAGCACGTCCTATGCTCTCCCGCCCACGCGCGAGGAACACGCCGGCAGCGTTCTCTGTCTGGCCAAAACCAGCGATCCCGACACCTTCATGTTCGACGCCCCCGAAATCGTCTTCCGCATGAAGAAACATCATCACGCCGGCCTCATCGTCCGCTCCACTGATCACGAGCGTGTGCGCCTGCTCCTCGAAGACTACGCCGAGCGCTTCGCCCAGCAATACCTTGCTGTAGCGCCGCCGCCGCTGAAGCCCACCGCCTGAAAGGAAACACGTTGGAACCCGCATCGCAATTTCCGCATCGCCGCTACAACCCGCTGCGCCGCCAGTGGGTGCTCATCTCACCCCACCGCACCCAGCGCCCCTGGCAGGGAGAAGTCAATCCATCCTCGGGATTCTCCAACGTCCACTACGACCCTGAATGCTACCTCTGCCCGGGAAACAAGCGCGCCGGCGGGCATCTTACGCCTCGTTATGAAAGCGTATTCATTTTCGACAACGACTACGCCGCCCTCCTGCCCGACTCGCCCGCACCGCCCGCCGACTCCTCGCCTCTTCTCCACGCCGAGCAGGAGCGCGGACGCTGCCGCGTCCTCTGCTTCCATCCCGACCACAGCCTCACCATCCCGCGCATGGAACTCGCCGCTGTCCGCCTCGTCGTCGATGCCTGGACCCAGCAATACACCGAGCTCTGCAGCCAGCCCGAACTCAACTACGTCCAGATCTTCGAGAACCGCGGAGCCATGATGGGCGCCAGCAACCCGCATCCGCACGGCCAGATCTGGGCCACCGAGCACATCCCCGACGAGCCCGCGCAGGAGACTGAATCACTCAAGGCATATCTCGCCGAGAAAAACTCCTGCCTGCTCTGCGACTACCTCAAGGTTGAATCAAAGGAAAAGATCCGCGTCGTCTGCGAGAACGATGACTTCCTCGTCCTCGTCCCCTGGTGGGCCGTCTGGCCCTTTGAGACGCTCGTTCTCGCGAAACGCCACATAGGCTCTCTGCCTGAATTCACAGACCGCGAGAAGACCTTGCTGGCCGACATCCTTCAGCAGACAACCACGCGCTACGACAACCTCTTCGAGACCAGCTTCCCCTACACCATGGGCTTCCATCAGACCCCGTGCGACGGCGAGCCGCACAAGGAGTGGCACTTCCACGCGCACTTCTATCCACCGTTGCTGCGCTCCGCCACCGTTCGCAAATTCATGGTTGGATTCGAGATGCTCGGCATGCCGCAACGCGACATCACCGCCGAGTCCGCCGCCGAGCGCCTGCGCTCGCTACCCGCGCTCCACTTTACCCGGCGCTAGAACACACAATGCTATGAATCCTCTCGTTACTCCCGCCTGGCTCGCCGAGCGCCTCAGCGGCTCGAACATCGTCATCCTCGACGCCACACTCCCGCCCGTCGGCGTCACGCCGCCCGTAGACACCCGCGCTCGCTATCTCGCCCGCCACATCCCCGGCGCCGTTTTCTTCGATATCGATGAGCTCTCGGATCACTCCACCCCGCTGCCTCACATGTTGCCTTCGCCTGAAGCCTTTTCGCAGGCCATGTCCTCTCTCGGCGTGAGCGATCAGATGACCATCGTCGTCTACGAGCAGGAAGGAGTCTTCTCCGCCCCACGAGCCTGGTGGATGCTGCGCACCTTCGGCGCTCACGACGTCCGCATCCTCGACGGAGGCCTCGCCGCCTGGACCGCCGCCGGCCTTTCCACCGAGTCCGGCCCGGTGAGCAGAGAATCAGCGACGTTCCGCGCCACCTTCAAGCCCGATGCCGTGAAGGACTTCGCTCAGATCCAGCGCATGATCGCCGACCATGGCCAGCTACTGGATGCACGCTCTTCCGGACGCTTCACCGGTGCCGCACTCGAGCCACGTCCCGGCATAAGCTCGGGCCACATGCCCGGCGCGATCAATACTCCGTTTACGGAACTGGCGGAAGAGGGCAGGTTAAAATCCGCCGAGAAGCTTCGCGAATACTTTGCCGGCAAAGGCGTAAACCTGGAGCAACCCATCACCACCACCTGCGGCTCCGGTGTCACCGCGGCAGTCATTGCCCTGGGCCTGGAAGTCGCCGGAGCAAAGTCCATCAGTCTGTATGACGGATCGTGGGCAGAATACGCGCAACGGCGCGAAGCGGCGATCGAGAAGACCGGCTGACCGGCAGCCGGCCACGCGGATAAGCCTCACCAGGACCAGCGGAGTTCATCGCGTCAATCACCAGCGATGGATCGCACCTGTGACCTTCTTCAATCGCCGACAGCTCGGACTCGCGAAGAGCGGTTCCAGCGGTTAAGAAGCACTTGAGGCATATCGCATCGAGACTACCGTCTGGGTTTCGACGGATTGAAAACTCGGCACTGGGGGGAGACGTCATCGAAGTCACAACTTTCTGGGGGAGAACGGTTATTCTCCGCCTTCCCGACTGAGCGCCGTTAGCGCCAAATCGCGCCGCGCGAATGAATCTGCCCGCCCAGACTTCCCGCTCGGTCGGCGCAATGGTGGGGATCCCGCGCTCCGTCTTGCGGTACGAGTTGACCTCGGGGATTCTATCTACGAAGCAAGGTTGTTTAGTTTCAGATAGGAACGGGGAAGATACCCTTCTTGGTGTCCGGTCGAAACTTACGCCTTAGCGGGCCTGAGCATGTGAACCTTCTCGCCGCCCGGCTGTCCCGTCAGAATGGACCTGCATTCTGAAAGTAAATCCTCTGGCGAGATATCTCCTGACCCAAGACACAGCACATGAATACCTGAATGACTTTCATGCAGACAGTCGACAAAGGCTGCCTGTTCGCGTTCCGAAAAAGATTGCTCCAGAACAATGAGATTGGGGCGGCTGTTTACCGCCGCACACACCGCGTCTCCCAGGCTGTAAGACTGCGATACTCGATAACCAGCCCGTTCAAAGGAGTTACGGTGAGCCCAGAGTCGTCGCTGCTTCTCGTCCCTGGACACTACCAGGATCCTTTGACCTATAACGGCGACGCGGGGAGTAGCCATATCGAATGAAAATAACTCACGAGTTACATCGAGATATACGCCATATTATGCCCGATATCTATATCTCATCCCACTGTCTCACAAAATTTCTCGCACTAAGCCGGAACTTATGCGCGAGAAATCGTATTCCCTGGAAAAAATCGTGATGTCCTGCGACCTGCTTGACGCTTACAGACTAGGTATCTGTCGGGCAGCCTGACTTCTCGTAAGCCTATAGTCCCCACGGTCATCGCGTGGGCTTGAGTACTTGAGGTTAACGAGATCCGGGCTCAAAACCGACCCCGGTTCACCGACCTCTTGGCCTGATCACGGCTGAGGTGGTTTTCTTTTCTGCGCATAGCTATGCGCTCGATTTAAGGCGCGCAGCAGTTCGGACGTCACGCAACAATAGGTAGCAGTCGCAATTACACTTTCGGTGGATTTCTCCCATTCTGGCTTGGCGTTATAGATGAAGAAGAGAAACCGGCCATGCCCCGCAACAGCACACCTTCAGGCACGGCGGAATTTGCGCGTCGTATCCATCTGAACGGAACGATAGATTCGATTTGCCTCCGCTGTTTTCATACAGTCGCCACGTCGCAGGACGAGTCCGACCTGTTGTTCTACGAGGCTCGACACGCTTGCGAAAACCCTTTGCGTATCTCTCGTCACCAGAAGACCTCTGGCTGATCGGTCACAATTTAGCCTCCCGCTTTGTCCGGGTAATGATCATCCAGACCCTTCCCGATTGTGATCTTCCGGACAACCCGTTTTGAGCAGTGACGACTTCGGAGCAGGCACGGGGAGCGTCCGCGGCCAGTCGTCATAGTCTCCTCGGGTTCTTACGTCTTCGCAGATCAGCCGCTGCTCACGTCTTATGTGGCTGACTTCATTGGATGAGATCGCGGGTTGTCGGGTGCTGGCTGTCAGAAGCTCAAAATCCTCTGATTGCGATGACGCAAAGAGGCATCACAATATCTATGAGCGGCTATTCGATAGACGGGCGGTCTTCAGAAGATGGCCTCACGCAGTTTTGTGAGGACTTGTCAATCCCGATTGAAGAGCTAACCAATGTGGTGTATTTGGCTCTCCGCAGCGGTCCTGACACCAGCGATTCTCAACGCTACCTGCTCGTGGCTGACAAAATCCTCGCTGGAGTCCGGGAGACAGTGCTCGGCCATTGCAGACGAAAAGCCGCTTAGGTCCTAATTGCGGGGCGCAGACCCCCGGCCAGCAGGACATCGCTCAGCCCTGGAAGGAGCGGCATGCCCAGTCACGAAGTCACGATCAAACCAATCACTGAAGCCACGGTTACGCGGTATGCGATCGCTGTTGCTTTGGGAACTCATGTCAGACATGCATCCTATGAGACTTTGGAGGCAGCACTCGACTCCTTCGAACCGCCGCTGTCAGCGCGCGTTCGAAGTCATGTCGTTGAGGCGGTGCGTGGAGGAGAAAAATCTGTGATGTTCTGCCTCGAAGACTCTTTGGAGATCCAATGAGTTCGCAATCAACGCCGACGCCTGTGGCAATCAACGCCGCAATCAATGCCTCATGATGGCTGGTCTCGTCAGGGCGCAACTTCGACGCCAGACAACTCGGGTCCATGCCGGCGTCGCTATTGGACCCGAACCGGACCCACGTCCCCATGAAAGCGCCGTAAGTTGTTGATTGAATGGTGAGCTCGCTGGGGCTCGAACCCAGGACCCACGCCTTAAAAGGGCGATGCTCTACCAACTGAGCTACGAGCTCTCACCTTTTTCAAGGTACCACAAAACGCCGTGTTTCCTGCCGCCTGTGAACCGCGCCCAGCCCCCTTCTGGCCGCTCGCCATTTCGCAAGGACGGCTACACAGCTTCAACGGGACAAAAAGCAGTGCCCGCTGCACACAACCTTTTTGCCGTCTCAACGCAATCTCATCAGCAGTGTCTTCTCTGTATCGCGACCCCTGTGCGGTCGTCCGGTTCAGGCCGGCGCCATCTCACACTCGTCCCGATTGTGCGATCGGAGGCCAAGGCCTCATCTAATCTTCATCGGAGCAACGACCTCGAAAGGCTTTGGCACAGCGCGTAGCGGCGACGTTCATCGGCTTCCCGGCGGCAAAACAATCCACGGCGTCGGCGAGATGGCGACGCTTGTGCGCGCGCACAAATGGGCGGAAACCCCGCTTGGTCCCATCGATACCTGGTCTGAGACTCTGCTCTGCGCCGTCAATCTGGTCCTGGGCAGCCGGTTTCCCACTGCCCTCTTCTGGGGCTCGCAGATGATTCAGATCTACAACGACGCGTACCTGACCATCCTTGCCGAGAAGCACCCACAGTCCCTCGGACAGGCTGCATCCGAGTGCTGGAAAGAGGCGTGGCCCGTCGTCAGTCCCCAACTCGAGGCTGCCCTCTATCGCGGCGAGTCAGCCTCCAGGGAGAACGTGCTCATTCCCGTCAACCGCCGCGGCACGCTGCAGGACGCCTACTGGACCTACAGCTCGAGCCCCGTCTACGGGCCCGATGGAAACGTCTGCGGCATCCTGAACGTGTGCCACGACGTCACCGAGGAGGTTGTTGCGAAGCGTGAGCGAGACCTCCTCTCCGAGCGACTTCATCAGGTCCTCGAAGCCACCACCGACGCCATCGTCAGCCTCGATCGTGATTGGCGGATGACCTACCTGAATCCCAGCGCCATGAAGATCGTCGCGCCCCGCGGAGACGTCGTCGGCCTCGACATGTGGGAAACCTTCCCCCACCTGGTCTACGAGAACTCTCCCTATGAGAGCTACTACCGCCGTGCCATGAACGAAGGCGTTGCCGGCGAATTCGAGGCCTATTACCCGGAGCCCTTGAACATTTGGGTGGATGTGCACGTTCGACCCACAAAGGACGGCATCGTGGTCTTCTTCCGCGACATTACAGTCCAAAAGCAGACCGAAACCGAGGCCGTTGAAAGCGCAGCCCGTCTCGATGCCATCTACAACACCTCACTCGAATACATCGGACTGCTCTCCACCGAGGGCAGGGTGCTCGATTGCAACCGCGCATCCCTCGAATTCGCCGGCAATACCCGCGAACAAATCGTCGGTCTGAATTTCTGGGAGACCCCGTGGTTCATCTACACCCCCGGCGCGCCTGAGATGCTGCGCCACGCCATCGCCCGCGCGGCCTCCGGAGAGCACGTCCGCTACGAAGTAACCCTGATGCGGCCCGTCGGCGAGCCTATCACTTTTGATTTCTCGCTTTCTCCCGTGCGCAACGCCCGCGGTGAAGTTGTATTCCTTGTTCCCGAGGGCCGCGACATCACGTCGGTCAAGCGAACCGAGGCCGCGCTCAGGGAGAGCGAGAAACTCGCCGACGTCGGCCGCCTCGCTTCCTCCATCGCCCATGAGATCAACAATCCCCTCGAATCGGTAACCAACCTCCTGTACCTGTCGATCAACACTGAAAACAAGGAAGAACTGAACAAGTATCTCCACATTGCCGAACGCGAATTGACCCGTGTCTCCGCCATCACCAACCAGACCCTGCGCTTCTACCGCCAGTCCACCAACCCCAGGACTGTGCCCTGCGATGATCTGATTGACAGTGTGCTCGCTATCCACCACCGGCGCATTCTCAGCTCGCGTGTCCAGGTGCACTCACGCCTCCGCGCCACGGAGCCGCTCAACTGCTTCGAGGGCGAGATCCGGCAGGTGCTCAACAACCTGATCGGCAACGCCATCGACGCCATGCACGAGGGTGGTAGTCTCCTCATCCGCAGCCGTGAAGGAACGCACTGGCCCTCCCGCCGTAGAGGCCTGATCGTGACCGTCGCCGACACCGGCAGCGGCATCCGCCGCGAAAACCTGAAGAAGATCTTCGAGCCCTTCTTCTCCACCAAGGGCCTCAGCGGCACCGGCCTCGGCCTGTGGGTAAGTCACGAAATCGTGCAGCGTCACCGGGGTGTCCTGCGTGTCCGCAGTTCTCAAATCCCAGGCCGGCACGGAACAGTATTCACCCTCTTCCTGCCTTTTGACGGCGTTGCTCGCGCCGCCGCGTAAGCTGTCAGCCGCACGCCCGGTTGCCGACAGCACGATTCTTTGCGAGGACGTGACTTGCGTCACAGCCATTCATCCCGCTGCTGAGCGACGATGTCCTGGAGATCGCGATGAAAACCCACCTACAGGCCGCTGGCAGACGAACGGCCGCCGCGATCGCGGTTGCGGGCGCCGCCTATACGGCGCTCGCAACCCTTGCCTCATCTCGCTGGACGTAATGCAGCAAGGATGAAAGCTTCGCCCTCGACGCTTTCATCTCGGTTAAAAAGCATCGAACGCCCTACTTCGGCTGCACAAGCGGGAACTGCGACGCCAGCTGGACATCGATCACCATCTGCGTCCTGCGCTCCACCTGCTCGAACAGGGCCGTCTTCCTCGCCGGTAGTACCTTGCGAAAGTTCGGCCAGTACTTCTGCCTGAGCGCCGCCACATCTGCATCCAGCTTCAGCACCCGCTGCGCCCAGTCGTCGGCCTGGGCGTCGGTCATCGTGTCGTAGCTCTGCGTGTATTCCTTGATCAGCGCATATTTGTCGTTGTTGATCTTCACCAGCTCGGCCGTGTATTGGTCGTATACCGGCCAGAACTTCTGCGCTTCCGCGTCCGTAAGCGGCACCTTAGTCGCGATGATGTTCCGTTTCTGAAAACGAATATCCTTTCGCAGCAGCACGATATCCTGGTTAGCTTCATCCTGCGACCCCTGGGAGCTTTGGCTTGCGCCCGCCTGCGCACTCCCGGCTTGTGCAACTGCTGAGACATGCCCCGCTGCCATCGCTCCGCCCAGCACCAGCACTATCCCTAAGGATCTCGTCATCTCGCAGCTCCTTGCCTTCGCGGTCTCTCACCTGTTCCACGCGTGCAGCCGTGGAATCCACGCCCGTACATTCCTGCAATACTCCTCATAGTCCGTGCCGAACTTCTCTCGCAGCGTCGGCTGCTCATACAGCAGCACAAACAGAGCTACGCCCGCCACCGCCGCGCACGCCCACGCAATCGCCGTCCCACTCGCCCGCCCGAAAATCACCCACAGACCCGCCCATCCCACAAAGAACCCCAGGTACATCGGATTTCGCACATACCTGTACGGCCCCACCACCACCAGCCTCTGCGGCGGAGCCATCGGCGCCGGCGTCCCATGCCCCGTCCTTCCAAAGTCCCAGATACATCTCAGTGCCACCGCGAAACCCAGCACCGAAGGCAGCGCCGCCAGCCACCGCCATCGCGCCGCACCGGCTGTGTCTACCTCAAAGCCGAGCCACGCCGGCAGCAGCCAGAACCACAGCGCAAGAAACGCCGCCCCAACCACCAGCGACGCGATCGTCGTCCCCCAATGCACGCTGCCATCGGGATCTCGCAAAACTCCCGCATGCCCGCCCGTCATAAGCGCCTACCGATAACAAGACGGAAGTATGCGCCCTCCCCGGAAGCTGGCGCAATGAAAAGGGCACTTCCGCTTCGGAGCCCTCAAACGGACCGGCGCTCCCTCACCTGCTGACTAAGCCAGCCGGTGCTGCCCGAGTTATCCGGACGCAGGATCGCCCTCGGGCCTCTTCAGTCCGCTTCGATTTCAGATCTTCCCTTACTGGGGGCTCACGGTGAGGGGCTGACTCAATTTGAAGCTCAGCACAGTCTCGGCCGGCAGCTCGATCTGCTGATTGCCGGTAGCGGTCCCTGCCACGAAGCCGGCTCCCGCTCCCACTCCCGCCCCGATCGCGGCGCCCTTGCCGCCGCCGGCAATTCCGCCGATGATCGCTCCAACTGCAGCTCCGCCTCCGGTAGCCTTCGCCGTGCGCTTGCCCTTGCCTTTTATGGTTTGCTCGAGGGTGTTGGTCGAGATCGCGTATGACTTACCCTGGATCGATATTCCTGTCAGAGCAAGGTCGAGTTCGCCTTCCCCTTTCACCTTCCCCTTGGCTTTGGCACTCACCACTGACCCCGCGACCGGAGAAGACGCGGGAATGGCGACAATTCCACCTACGCTGACGGGATTGACTAGAGTTGCGGAGAAGCTCTGGCCGGTCTGGCTGGTCTTCGAGCCCAGCGCCTGCCCCGTCCGCACCGTGATGGTCGTGCCCGCCGGAACCACAATGGGCGGCGGTGGCGCTGCCGGAGGTGCTGCCGCTGCGCCCGGTTGCGCCGACCCGCTGGCATCTGTTGCTGGTGCCCCCGCAGCAGATGAAGCAGCAGGCGAAGCAGCGTTCGGGCTGCTGCTTGAGGGCGCTGCTGCCGGCCCCGCAGGCTGTTGCGCAGTTTGCGAATTTGGATTTGAAGAGCGGCAGCCCGACAAGCAAGCCAGGCTCAGTATTGCGATCAGTCCGAGAGCGCGGCGCATAGGAGCTCCTTTCACTCAACAGGTGTTCTAACAATTCTCGCGGATCAAGTCATCTGTTATTTCTGCCAGCCAGCCCTTCCTGTCGAAAACAGGGCTGCTCCGCTATCATCAACCGGTTGCCAATCCCGGAAAGAAGGTAACGAAACTGTGGCCGCCGATCATCATCAGACCATCATCTCCGCCGACGAAGCCATGCAACGCCTCATCGAGGGCAACAACAGATTTCTCGAGGGCAGCGCCCGTTTCCCCACCGTCTGCAAGGAGACTCTCGCCGATCTGGCGAGAGGGCAACAACCGTTCGCCACCATTCTCGGGTGCAGCGACTCGCGCGTTCCCCCCGAATTGATTTTCGATGCCGATTTCGGCGAGCTGTTCATCATTCGAGTCGCCGGAAACGTCATTTCGCCTGAGGTCATGGGCAGCATGCAATATGCGGGCGCCCACCTGCACACTCCGCTTTTCGTGGTTCTGGGCCATGAGGGATGCGGCGCGGTGAAAGCCGCGCTGGAAAGCAAACTCAATGCCGTCGAGCACCAGTCACGCATTCAGATACTCGTGAACAATATTCTTCCCGGCCTGCCCGAATTCGATTCCCAGGCCCCGCCACAGGATCGCCTTGCACAAGCCGTCGAAGCCAACGTGAGATGGTCGATGCACCAGTTGCTGGAAACACCGGAAGGGAAGCGCGCAGTCCAGGAAGAACGCGCGAAGCTGGCGGGTGCCGTCTATGAGATCGCCACCGGCCACGTGAGATTTCTTGAATGAACCCCCGAGCCGAAGCTGGGGTAGAAACAGAGTCGAGAAACAGCACTTCCGCATCCGGCAACAGGCGGCGGCGTAGCTGAGACTTCCATCGCAGATCTACGCCGACGCCCTGAAGCCGTTCGCTGCCGCGAACTCAATTCTTGTATTTCGTTGCCGCTTTTATCGTCGCCGGAGCTGCCAGCCTGGCCGGAGGCGGATTGCGGAACAGTCGCAGCAGTTTCTTCCTGACTTCCACTGCCGACGCATCTGGCCAGTAGGCATTCTGCAACACAAACGTGAAGATCTGGTTGGTGCCCGTAAACGGTTGTGGAACTCCGTTTCCAGCCGCGCTCCCGTGGCACGACATACACGTAGTCGTCTGGAAATACGACTCAACCGCTGAGTTGGCATAAACATTCAGATTGATCGTGCTGCTCGCATCGTTGATCGGCGGAAAGATGTAACACGAGCTGTCGCCCGGCGAGCAGGGATTGAGCGTATTCACCATCTGGTAGTACTGCCACACCGTGCCCTGAAGCTGCTTCATCCATGTTTGATTCACGGCCTGGACATAGGACGGGATCAGCGTGACCTGGCAGATATTATTCGGCGCGTTTGACCCATTCCATGGAATATTGCCGGATGCCGCATTTGGCGCCACATTGTATTGATTTGTGCACGCGCCGTTGGGCGTGTTCGCCGCCGCCAGAGTCGCAGGAGTGCCCGACGGAGGCATCGTGTTGTCCACCTGCTCAAAGCTCGCCCAGAACCATGTCGCGCCCGTCGATGGCGTAAGGCGCAGAATATGCAATCCAATCAATCCGAACAGCACCGGACCCTGGCAAGTTGTCCCGTCAGCCTGCATAAAGTAGCCCCACTGCGTGTAGTAGCGCGGAATGACAGCTTTATCCGCCACCGGATCGAGCACGCGCCAGGTCGCCTTCACTTCAAGCGCCCCATACTGCGCCCACGCCGGCAGATTCATCCCTTGCCCGTTCTTCGGAAACCCCACAAGCTGGCCGTTAGCTTTGTACGCATTCACCTGGTTCTGCCCCAGGTAGTAACCGTTGCCCTGGATGTACGAGTACTCCGACGGGGCCACAAAGATCTGCTCCAGCGTGTACCAGCCCTCCTGATCGACCAGCGGACCGGTGAATGCCTCGTTGGTATAGTTCTTCGGCAGCGTTGCCTGAGGAAAACTGGAATTGTCCACGTACAGTGGCTGAAAACCGGGCGCGACCGGATTGCCACCGCCCAGCGCCTGGCAACTCCCTGCAATGGTGACCGGCTTGTTATACGACGATCCCGGATCAGCGCCATTGGCCACCATGATCGTGCTCACATCGCGGAACGTGTTCCAGACCGCGGGGACAAACGCCCCGTTGGCGGTCGCGCCGATCGAGGCGCTCGTGTCAGGTTGCCCCAACACCCCGCCTGAGTTTGGAGTCAGTGCCGGCCAGTCCAGCGCGACGAAAGTCTGCCAGCCGAAATTCAGCCAGTCCGTCTGCGTGGGATTCTGCTGTTGCACATCCACCGGCACTACCCATGGTGTCGAACCAAGCGCGGTGTTCGCCTTGCTGGCAAGCGCTTGCGGACGGGAAGCCGTTTCGGAGGGCTGGCCTGCCTGCTTGTTGCAGGCAGTGATCGCGACTACAGAAAGAACAACGACCAGGGCAGGAACGCCTGATATCTTCATATAACTTCCTCTCTTTCTGGAAGACCGGCATTTGGCAGACTGGATCGCGCTCACCCATAACTCTGAGCAAGCCGAAGCCAATCTCTAGTTAGCTCGCGCGCGCCCGCCGGCTAAGGCTGATATCCGCCCGCAATCCAGTTCTTGAAGAGAGTGATATTGTCCGCGCTCCACGGCCCTTCCGGCGGAGGCGGCATCAGCGGAGGCGTCGTCCCATCCAGGTGGCCCAGCACGTTCTGAGCATTTGCAGGGACAGACATGTAGCTGTACTCCGCGAGCATTACGCCAAAGCCAGCCATGTGCGGGATGTCCGTCGTCTTGCTGAACAACGGAAGAATGTCGGCAGAAAAAGAAACAGTGGCCATTTGCTCCTCCAGAATGCGAATTGCAAACGCCGGATCGAGGAAACAAAAGTTAGCCCAGGCAATGACAACTTATTAACTGGAGACAGCTGCTTCGAGCCGCCCGAACTATAACAGAAAACATTTGTAACTGTCAGAAATCTTTTTCCGCTTCACATCACGACGTCAGCAGATGCGTCGTCAGATCCAGCGTGCACGCATCCGTCAGCACCACCGACCCCGGACCGACAGGATTGCCTGACTTGTCACACGGCGTCGTGTAGAACCGGCACACCAGCGTCGGATGCGTTGTGCTCGTGCCGGGCGTCAGCGTCACCGTGAGAAACCCGTAAGGCTGATTCTCGTCGTCCGTCCCATCGGCGTAGAACTCGATCGTCACCGTCCCGTTCGTCGGAGCCGACAACCCCTTCGGCGGCGTCCCCTGCTTGAACAGATCGAACGGCGCCTTGGGAAATTTCTTGCTCGTCCCGCCCGCGCACTTCGTCGCCATCAGCTCGAGCTGCGTGTGCCCGCCGCACCCCACAATGAAGCACGGCACTTGCTGCGTCACATTACCCGAGCCGTCCCCGTACGCCACCGTGATCCGCTGATACAGGTGCGCGTGCGCCGAAAATATCGCGTCCGGAATCTGCCCGGCCTGCGCAAACGCCTCCTGCAGCACCATCCCGATCGGCACCGCGTTGGGATAGCTGTTGTCATTGCCGTACGTAGGATTGCCCCGCTCCTTAAAATCAATCGTCCCGTTGTACGGCGGATAATGCAGCGCCAGCAGAATCGCCTTCGCCGCCCCGCCCGCATTCTGCGCCTTGCACCAGCTCAGCTGCTCCACCAGCCACGCATACTGCGGCCCCTTCGTCGGATCGCTGTACGCCGTCGGATCGTCCAGCACTCCGCCATTCGACACATTCGCGTAGAGCCCGATAACCCACGCCAGCGGCGTATCCAGCCGCCAGTACGGATACGGCAGCGTCGACTCCGTCCGCGCCGGGTCCGCCGTGTTGTCCGGAGACACCGTGCCCGCCGTCCCGCACATGTTCTCGAGAAAATGCGCAATCTCCGTATCCGGAGCCGTCCCCGTATTCCCGTCATGATTTCCGGCGATGGCAAAAACCGGCAGCGGCCCGTTGCAGTCCTTGTAGGCCGCGTACTGCGCGTAGAACTGCGTGTTCCACAGCGGCCCGGTCATCGCCGACCCGCTCTCCGTGTACGCAAGATCTCCCAGGTGATACAGAAACGACGGAGCCACCGCCGGACTCGCCGGCCCGCTGATCTGCGAAGCCATCCCGCCCGCCACCGCCAGCCCCGGCCCCGTCAGGTCCGGATCGCCCGAACACCCCACCATGTGAAAGGTCATCGTGCCCGCAGACGGCGGAGTGAACACAAAGTTCGTCGTCGCCGGAACAGGATTAGGGAGCGCAGTCCAGACACCCTTTTCAATGCACGCTTCCTTGGGATTGGACTTTTACTTATCTTGCGTCGCCATTCATCTTTCTCCTGGCCACGCGGAACTATATCACGCACCTCACCGGCCGCTTTGGACGACCCTATTTGTGCGTCATGCCTTTCGTTGCAAGTGGTGGGTCCCCGGGATAAAACTAGTGCTGGGTGAGCCGATAATTCGAGTTCAAGTTGATTAGCTACCGTGGGAATACTAGAGTTACGTCCGAAGAGCCGGTAATTCGGGAGTCAAGCTTCCATTCTTTCTGATGTGTCTCGTGGCCTAATTGATCACGAAAACGCTGGTATCGTCATATTGATTGAATGATTGACACGGTCAGTCCCGGCAGCAGAAGTGGAGCACTTAGCAGAATGTTCGAAAAATACACGGAAAACGCACGTCGTGTCGTTTTCTTTGCACGCTACGAGGCCAGCCAGTTCGGGTCACCGTACATTGAACCGGAGCATCTGCTGCTGGGCCTGCTGCGGCAAGATAAGGCGTTGACTAATCGCCTCCTTCGGTCTCATGCGTCGATTGAAACAATACGGAAACAGATTGAGGGACGTACCGCGATCCGCGAGAAGGTTTCGACCTCGGTCGATCTGCCTCTCTCAAATGAATGCAAGCGCGTGCTGGCTTATGCGGCTGACGAGGCCGAGCGGCTCTCGCACAAGCATATTGGAGCGGAACACCTGCTGCTCGGGCTGCTGCGCGAGGAAAAGTGCTTCGCGGCGGAGATTCTGCACGAGTGCGGGCTGAAGCTGGCAGCGATTCGCGAGGAGCTGCAAGAACGACTCAGGAGAAAGCTCCGCAACAGCAAAGGAATCGCGAGTCGAGCTTGCTAGAGGAGTTTTCGCGTGATCTGACGCAAGCAGCGATGGATAGTCAACTTAATCCGGTGATAGGGCGCGACCGGGAA